>JASMDC010000100.1 GCA_030753015.1 Candidatus Undinarchaeales archaeon
ATGTCGTCGTCAAGTAGCCCGCTTGCGTGATGCGATAGGTGTCGTTGCCTGTTGCCGCGATGTAGGCATGTCCGTTGTTGTACCGTATGGCCGGCGTCCCCGACACTGCAGCGACCTCGCTCTTGTCCGCCGTACCGTTCAGCGATACCGTGGTGTTCAATGTGTCGTGAAGGACCATCCGCACCGTGTACTTCACGCCCGTGGCGTTGAACTCCCCCCACTCCGCCTCGGGCGCGGTCCCGTTGCCCAGCGCCTTGGTGTATACGGTGGTCACGTACCCGCTGCGCTGGACCCTGAGGTCCGTGTTCGTCTCGTTCACGGCCAGCGGACAGTAGTACGTACCGTTGGGCATGTCCGGCTCCGAGCACACCACGCCCCATGAGTCGCCAGTGCTCACCGTTGCTGCGGGGAGAAGGGTGCCGACCTCCTCGCGCACGTCGACACGGTACCAGACGAGACCCGCGACGACAGCCTTGAATCCTTGAGTATCGTTGGCAGCGGTGCGGTCCACGGCGAACCTGTGGAGCTTGTCGACGATCTCGCCGTTCTGGACCACTTTGATCCGTACGCCAGTATGGGCCAGGGGGATAGGGCAGTGGAATACGTTCGTCGAGCCGTCCTGGTCGCATGTGACACCGAAACCGTCGCCGCTCGAGACGGTGAGGTTCTCGGTGAGGGGCGTTCCAGTGTAGTTCGAGACGGTGAGCCTGAACCCGTGCTGGAGGTCGGCACCGGTTACCGTCAGCTGGGCATCGGCGGCGTGGGTCCGGTCGGTCCATGCGCTGGCGAAGCTCTTGGTGACGTACCCGTCCTTGGCCAGCTCGACGTCGGTGGCCGTGTGTGCCAGGGGAACTGCACAGTAATAGGTACTGTCGGGCGCTCCAGGCTCGACGCATGTGACGCCGAGCGAATCCCCCGTCCTGACGGTTGCTCCGGTGACCGCGTTGTTCTCAGCAGCGGCATCGTCCACGCTGACCTTGACGGCATAGCGCACCGTGGTGACCGCCTTGGTCCCCTGGGCATCGGTCTCGCTGTCCCGGTCCTCGGCGAAGCTGTCGGCCGTGTGGGTGACGTATCCGTCCTTCTCCACCTTTATCGCGATGTCCGTGTCGCTCAGGGGGACCGGACAATAGAACGTGTTGGTTGTGCCCGACTGCACACAGGTCGTCCCGTAGGAACCGCCTGTAGTGACGGTCATACCACTGGTCAACATCGTCCCGAGCTCGTCGGTCACCGTGACCTTGTGAGCGTACTTGACATCGTCGATGGTGACGGTGCCCTGGGTTGTCCCAGCGTCCGTCCGGTCCACTGTATCCCCGGTGACGTGCTTCACGAAACCGTCCTTGGTGATGGCGATGTCGTTGCTCCCGGTATCCTGGTTGGAAGGCACGGTGCACCAGTAGATCCCGGCGATGGTGTCGTCCTCGACACAGGCCGTTGCTCCGCTACCGGCGGTGACGGCGGCCCCGGTGAACGCTGCGCTGATGGCCTCGGTGGTGATTACCAGCTTCTGCGCGAAGGGCATGTCGGTAACGGTGACCGCAAGAGGTGAGTCGGTGTGCTGTGTGCGGCCGGCGGCGAG
>JASMDC010000101.1:0-179 GCA_030753015.1 Candidatus Undinarchaeales archaeon
TGCTTTGTTGCATAACTAACCTTTTCTCGGCTCCAATCCCTTGTCCTCTTCGACAGTCAGGTCGACCACCCAGTTGAACACATTCGCCCTTCTCTGTCTCAGGAAATCCACCACCCGTTCACCTTCCTCTTTCCTGACCAAGAGAACCTGTGACCGTGACAGCTTGAGGACGCCACCTA
>JASMDC010000101.1:189-1400 GCA_030753015.1 Candidatus Undinarchaeales archaeon
TAGCTCATCCAGGAGTCCTCCGATCTTGCGATTGTACTTGCCGTAGAATGAGTGGCTGTTGTAGCCATACAGCTCGCGGTAGATCTTGCTGGCTTCGGCGACGCTGATACCCATCTCCTTCCGTGGCAGATTGAACGCGATCAACATGGCCTCGGGCATGATACTGATGGTGTGGGATGAATGTTTTAAATAGATAACTGCTGATATATGCAGTTATTTGACGGTGATAACACATGACACAGACAGAGCGGTGGGGTCCGAAGCGTACATACCCGCGAGACTGGAAGGCCTACGATGAGGAACTCGTCCGCAGAGGGGAGTTCTATCTGGACCTCGACTGGGTACGATCATGGGATGCGGAGCTCGCCACCATGAACGAAGGCAAGAACGGCGCACCCTTTCGCTTCCCAGAATCGCTCATCAAGCTCCAAGGTGTGTGGCACCAGTTCGTGGATCTCCGTGGGGTCGAGGGCATCACGAGGAAGCTCACTAAGTTCGGGCTCCTCCCGAAGTTCGATGACCATACGACCGTGTGCAGGAGATTGCGGCGATTGGACACCACATTCAACATTCCCGCCGACGGCCCCATCGAGGTCGCCTCCGACGGGACCGGCCTACAGCTCATCGATGGCGGCGAGTATCTCCGCCAGAAGTATGGCAAGAAGCACAGGGTGTGGGCCAGGGTCACGATCATCGCAGACCGCAAGACGAAAAACCTCCTCGGCATCGATGTGACGATCTTCGATCCCTCCTCGGAACCGGACGCTGCCACGGTGATGATCGAGGAACTCATCGAGGAGGGCGTGGATGTCGACAAGTTCTACGGCGATGGAGGATTCGACAAGAAGGAGCTCTTCGAGTTCCTCGACGAGCACGGTATCGAGCCTATAATCAAGCTGCCGAAGAACGCCGTCTTCGGTGAATGTGAACCAAGGAATCGAGAGCTGAAGCTGTATAAGAAGTACGGCTACAAGAAGTGGGCCAAGAAGAAAGGGTACGGGATGCGGTGGCCGGGTACGGAGGGTATATTCTCAGCCGTCAAGCGCAAGTTCGGTGAGGGGATCCGGGAGAGGAACGAAAAGAGCATCCTCAACCAAGCGAGGATCAAGTTCTGGGTGTATCAGTGGATGTGCGACTATGCCCGGGCAGGGGCGGGAGCGTAGTGATGGGGTAGGGAGAGGGGGCAAACGTCGAGGTTATGCAACAAAGCA
>JASMDC010000102.1 GCA_030753015.1 Candidatus Undinarchaeales archaeon
CCCGAGGAGGACGTGCTCAAGCAGCTCGTCAATCACATGGACCTCAGGGCGGAGGCCCTCCATGACGCCATGCACTCGGACCTCTCGCTCGACACTCCGTACGAGGAACGGATATTGTGGACCGTGCGATTCCTGGAGCGCTACCATTCCGTCGAGATGGACTGGCTCCGCTACCTGCTGACGATGGCCGGCGTCGAGGCGGAGGAGGTCGAGGAGGCAGTGGACCGACGGTCGGTGGACGATGAGGATGAGGCCGGTGGCGCCATAGTCGCCCCCTGAGGGACCATTCCCGGAAAAAAAAAGGTCCCAGTGCGTTTTCGGCACCTAAATAAACCAACACAACCAGAATTACTACTAGTAGTTAGAGGAAGGTCTGCCTCGATGGACCTTCCGCTCAGCACGAGGCGCGACACTATGGTGGCCGATAGGCGTACCGGAGGACGGATGGAGGTCCTGACACTCATACTCCTCCTCGTCCTGGCCACAGGCGCCAACGGGGACGTGAAGGTCACTGTCACCACCGAGCTCGGTACCGCTCTTCAAGGTGCCACCGTTGAGGTGAATTGTGACGGCTCGTACGACCAACTCACCGGTGATCCCACGACCGACGGATCCGGCATCGTCCAGGCCCAGCCCACGGGCACATCGAACTGCGGTTCCGGAGGAAGGATCGACCTCAGGGTGACCAAGGACGGGTACGTTCTCATGGAGATCATCAGTGATGGATCGAACCGCTGGTACAACGATGATGTGAACGCATTCACGGTGTCAAGCATCCAGTTCGCCTACAAGGTCACCGCCATCACGCTCGAGGGACCCGGCACGTCCATCCTCACATCGTTGAGCTCGCTCTCGGCGGGCGATGACACCGGAAGGGACACCTGCACGCGTAGCGGTTCCACCTGGTACTGTCCCGTCACCCTCACCAACTCCAACGGTGCGCTCGTGGCCCGGCCGGTGCTGGACGGGTATGTCGAGGAGAGCTTCACCCTCTCGGGAGCGTCGACCAGGAGCGCGCACACCGACGCACAGCGCTCGGGAACGGTTTCCGGAGTGAAGTACGCGTACAAGATCACCAGTGTCGCCGCCGAGGGACCGGGTACCGACCTCACCGGTTCGCTCTCGTCCCTGTCGGTGGGCGACGCGTCCGGGACCGACGGCTGTACCCTCTATAGCGGCACCTGGTACTGTCCGACCACCCTCACCCACAGCGACCAGACCATCATCGCCTCGCCCGGTAAGGACGGGTACGTCCAGGAGTCGTACACGGTGACCGGCGGTACCACCCGCGGTTCCCACACGTCCTCGCAGGTGACCGGGACGGTGTCCGGTGT
>JASMDC010000103.1 GCA_030753015.1 Candidatus Undinarchaeales archaeon
TTGTCGTTGATGTTGCAGGTGAACAGGTCGTGCTTGGCGACCGCCGATGACGAGCTGGGTGCCATTGCCGAACCATCGCAGTTGGGTCGGTTGTGGGCGACAGTGGTCTCAGCCTGGTACTTGCCGGGGATCTTGCATGTCGAGCTCGAGTACGTCCAGGAGCATTCCTGATAGCGCGGGGCGTAGGCACCTGTACCGGAAGGACAAGTGGTCGTGCACGCCACGTTGTTCTGGGTCTGGATGTGCCCGACCGTCTCGTGATAGATGCGAACCTGTGCGTACTCCACAACATCCTTCCATGCCCCGTCGACGCATTTCTCTTGTGCCTTGTCACCGTCCGCATCACCCTGCCAGCCGTTGTTGTAGCACGCACCGTTGGACACGCAGTCGTAGCGCGCGCTGCAGCAGGCCTTATTGTCGCCATTGCACGCGTTCTTGGTGTCCTCGTTCGTCTCGCACGTGCGGTACCATTCGTTGTTGTCGTCCCCGCAGCATGTGGAGGAGGCTGTCTCACCGCCGATGTTCCAGGCGATACCGTTGTCGTGGGCGCCGGTGGTCCTGTCGCTGATACAGGTGGGATTGCAGTAGGTGCCCGAGTGCCCGTCCCAGTTGACGTTGTACTGGGTGTTCGTCCAGCTCTCCTTTAGGTGGGAACCGCCGTGGAGACCTGAGCCGTCCCAGTTCTTGCCCGAGAAGGTGTACTCGACCTTCGTATTATAGTCGCCCTCCTTCTCGCAGTAGCGTTTCTGGCCACCGACGGTGACAAATGTACCCGCGGGCGGTGTCCAGGCGGTGTAGGTGCATGCGTGTTCCGCTGCGTCTTTCTTGCTCGGATTGTGCGAGAACGTCTTGGGGCAGGTCATGGCCTTGTTCTTGACGAAGTAGTGGCCGCCCACGTAGAACGATATCTTGGCAGACGCTGTGAGGGAGCATGAGAACACCTTGAGGTTGGTGTTGTCCGACCAGCTTGTTGTGAACTTCAGGGGTTTGCCGTTCACGCATGAGTAGCCTTTGTGATTGAAGTAGGCATTGAGCGAGTAGTAGCCGTAACCGTGAGCGGTATTGCACAGCGCATTCTCGTCGATACCCACTCCGCCACAGTCGACCTGGTAGGTGTTGCCGGAGCAGCTCGCGGGGCACGTCATCGACTTCGTCCATACGTTCTTGCTACCGGACGTCGTTGGCGATGTCACGCCTGGTTTGAACAGGTAGTAGGTCACGTCGTCGTAGACGGTGCACTTGTAGAGGTTGTGTCGTGAGATCTGTGACTTGGAGTTGGTATTGATATTGGTAGCGTCACAGCCCCTGCGCT
>JASMDC010000104.1 GCA_030753015.1 Candidatus Undinarchaeales archaeon
TGTAGAGTCCGGATATTTTTTCGCTCGAGCTTTCCTGGACTCTTGTCGCAAATAACCATGTAGTTCAGTCCTCCCTTCCAAAGCTCTTGAAGAACATGCCAATGAGGCTCTCTGCTCTCATTTTCCTCATGAATGCCTCATTTGGCGTTTCGCCCCATTCGAGTTTGAGGGCTCCATGGATCCGGTTGTTGTACCATTCCATGAACTCCTGAGCTGTATCGAATCTGTGCCTGTGTTTTAAGTACTCTTGGAACCATCGTTCGATCTTCCCATTGGTCTGAGGGTTGTTCCGTCTTGATGGGATGTGCTTGATGCCCTGATCCTTGAGGTACCGTTCAAACTGGCTGATGCCCTTCTTCTTCTTTTCACCACCACTTGCATAGAACTGCGTTCCCCTATCGGTATTGATGGCAAGGATGCACCCGCAGTAGTTGGTAGCTAACGCTTCGGCCTCCTTCAGCACCTGTATGGCATTCTCTGTGGTCGCACTGATGAACTCCCCGATGGAAATGACCCTGCGAGAGGCATCGTCTTCATAGGCGATCACCTGGCTCCCATCGTGGTCCAACCAGTCCGCATGGACCAAGGAGAGGCTATGTTTTCTCTCGTATCTACAACGCTTCCTCTTCTTCTGCTTCTTTGGATCTGTCTTAGCCAAGCCAACCTCCAAGAGGTGCTTGTGGATCTTGTTCTGCGGTATGTTCACCCCATAATGCCTTTTGATGTGGTACCGCAGAAGTCGAGCACCAAGGAAACACTCATTGTGTGCCTCCACAATGATGCATTTCTGTTCCTCTGTAAGGTGGGTTCTCGGCCTACGCTTCATGTTGAGCGTAGGATATTGTCCATATTCGTTATAGAATTTTAACAATTGCTGAGCTCTTCGCATTGTGATATCGTATATGTCTGATACATCTCGTGTAGTCTTATCTCCAATATCGACAACATGTCGACATAACCATCGTATCTTCTTGTCGTTGAGCTTCGTCACAGCACAATCCCGAGGCGAAGCGCCCCGACGAAATAATTTCAGGACTCTACAC
>JASMDC010000105.1 GCA_030753015.1 Candidatus Undinarchaeales archaeon
ATGTCGTCGTCAAGTAGCCCGCTTGCGTGATGCGATAGGTGTCGTTGCCTGTTGCCGCGATGTAGGCATGTCCGTTGCTGTACCGTATGGCCGGCGTGCCTGAAACGGCCGCGACCTCGCTCTTGCCGGACGTACCGTTCAGCGATACCGTGGCGTTCAGCTGGTCGTGAAGGACCATCCGCACGGTGTATTTCACGCCCGTGGCGTTGACCGTCTCGATATTATCCGCGGAGCTGTTCGCGTACGAGTACTGGAACACCTGGGTCACGTACCCGGGCCGCGCTACCTTCACGTTCCCGTCCACGTTGCTCAGGGGAACGGCGCAGTAGTACGTCCCGTTGGGTGTATCCGGCTCTTTGCATGAGTTGTCGTACTCCTTGCCCGCCGTGAGGTTCGCGCCGGGGAGCAGATGATCAAACTCATCACGGACCTCTACGTTGAACCAGAACAGCCGGGTGGTGGTGTTGGAGAATACCTGGGTATCGGTATGGGCGGTACGGTCGGTGGTGAAGTTGTTGGACGTGTCGGAGAACAGGTTGTCCTTCACCACCTTGATGTCCAGGCCGGTGTCGGCCAGGGGTACTGGGCAGTGATACGTATTGGTGCTCCCCTCCTGGATGCACGTGGTCCCGAATCCGTCGCCCGTGGTGACGACCGTTCCGCTGGTGAAGAGATTGCCCTTCTCGTCGCTGACGTTGGTCTTGTACCCGTACTTGACATCGCTCACCGTCACGGTGCTTTGGGCGGCCGCGTCGTTGGCCCGGTCATCCGTGTCGCCGGTGGTGTGCTTGACGTACCCATCCTTAGTAATGCTGACGTCGTTGGAGCCGTTGTCTTGGTCGGGCGATACGGCACACCAGTAGGTGCCGACGGTCCCGTCATCCTCGGTGCATGCGGTGGGAGCGGACCCAGCGGTGACCGTTGCGCCTGCG
>JASMDC010000106.1 GCA_030753015.1 Candidatus Undinarchaeales archaeon
CTGGAGAGCTTTTGCCCATGGTTTTCTATGCACCTGCACTTTTACTATAGGACTTGACAAACCTAAGTTTTCCACACCTTGTGTGCATCCTGACACGTGTCTACGCACTTTTACACAGCAGCGGCGGCAGCAGCGGCAGCAGCAGCAGCAGCCCACTTTTACGCGCTTTTCCGATGCTTTTCTGTGCACTTGCACTTTTACTATAGGACTTGTCAAACCTAAGTTTTCCACACCTTGTGCGCATTCTGACACTTGTCTACACACTTTTACAAAGCAGCAGCATCAGCGGCAGCAGCAGCAGCCCACTTTTACGCACTTTTCCGATGCTTTCCTATGCACTTGCACTTTTACTATAGGACTTGTCAAACCTAAGTTTTCCACACCTTGTGCGCATTCCGACGCGTGTCTACACACTTTTACAAAGCAGCTGCAGCAGCAGCGGCAGCAGCAGCAGCACTTTGCCGCTGCTTTTCTATGCACCTGCACTGTTACTATAGGACTTGTCAAACCTGAGTTTTCCACACCTTGTGCGCATTCCGACACGTGTCTACACACTTTTCGAAAGCAGCAGCAGCAGCAGCGGCAGCAGCAGCAGCCCACTTAAACGCACTTTTCCGATGCTTTTCTGTGCACTTGCACTTTTACTATAGGACTTGTCAAACCTAAGTGTTCCACACCTTATGCGCATTCTGTCACGTGTCTACGCACCTTTACAAAGCAGCAGCATCAGCAGCGGCAGCAGCAGCAGCAGCCCACTTTTACGCACTTTTCCGATGCTTTTCTATGCACCTGCACTTTTACTATAGGACTTGTCAAACCTAAGTTTTCCACACCTTGTGCGCATTCTTGACGCGTGCCTATACACTTTTACAAAGCTTTTTTCGGCCAGCC
>JASMDC010000107.1 GCA_030753015.1 Candidatus Undinarchaeales archaeon
AAGTGAATATTGCAGTAGGAGAGGCTCTTTAATAAAATGTACAGAAATTGTTTATCATATAAGAAATCCAGCATTAGATTACACATGCTGAGCTATGTTTCCTAAGATGGTGCAGTGTATATGTTATTTATACAAAATTGTCTTATTTTGCCTTTTGACATTGTGTCTTCAAAAATTTTGAATGGCAAAGTTACAATTGACATTTTGTCAAATGTGAAATTTATAAGGGCTAAATTACAAATAAATTATTAGTTGATAATATTTATATCTATTTGTATAGCTATACTTACAGAAAACAGGATGATGATTTTGATACCTTTCCAATTTTGGCATTAAAGGACTTACTGTTGAATCTTCCGGAGGAGATGCTTAAACAACAAGCAGATGAGTCGGAGCCGGAAGAAGAGGAAGAAGAGGAAGAAGAGGAAGAAGAGGAAGAAGAGGAAGAAGAGGAAGAAGAGTTATTCCTCGATTACCGAATCAAAGATTTCTTAAGATAAAGGCAAATTATATTTGAAAAGTTCAAATTTATTTGTTATAAGATATGGCTTTGCTGACTTGCGTTCAAGTCAAAAATGCAAAATTACTGTAGCATTTGAATTATAAATAGAGTGCTCACTCTATATTACATTTCTTAATTAAGCAGAATTACTTTAAAATTTTGTTTTTACTTATGTTTTAGTAAACAAACTGATTCTTTAGTAACACAAAGGAATTTAACTCAAATATAGGAGGGTGTTAGAAATGAAGAAATTTACAGATCGTTATAATATATGCTTTTTGGCGGTAGCCATATTTTCGCTGGTTTTGTTTTTTGGTAATTCCAGAAACATACTGGCTGCGTATGAGGAAGGCGATGT
>JASMDC010000108.1 GCA_030753015.1 Candidatus Undinarchaeales archaeon
CAGTATGTTTATCTGTGCTGAGATAACAATCCTTATATCATCCTTATAGAGCCTTAACTCTAAAAGATGACCCATGATCCTCGCCTTTACTCTCTTGATCCCCTCCTGATTGGATGTATATTTGAAGATAGGAAGGGCAATGATTGCTGTTAGAAGAGATATAGCACATAGGCCGTATATTGAATCAACAGACCTGAATGGGTAAAAGAATACATCAAACAAAGAATTTAATATATAATTAATATAATTCATTTTTTTGTATTATTAACCCGGTTAATAAAGCTACTTTCGATTGAAAAGCCTCAGAAACTATTCCGATGTTTCTTTTATTTATAAATCGTAAAATTGTATGCGGCCTTTGGCCGCTCTAAGATATATACCCAAGTCCCTGGAGTCTCTTCTTTACTTCTTCTTCTTCTTCTTCTTCTTCTTCTTCTTCTTCTGATTCGGTTTCTTCTGCTTTTGATATTTCCTTTTCGATAATATGACTTACAAATTCTTCAACGGATGTATATCCAGCTTTTGCAGCATACTCCCTGGCTTTTTTCAGCAATTCTTTATCAATCTTAATTTTGGAAGCTGACATTTATACCGCTCCTTTCTTGTAATATATCATCACATATATTTCGAAAGCACACGACATTACGGAATTAAGTTCATGGTATGAAGAATTTTTCATTTCAAATTTTCATATATAACTTTGACAATTTACGTCTCAAATTGTTTGACTTTTTCAGTTTATTTAAAAGATTGGCCCTCCAACCATATCTGTATTCTTTTTTATACCGAATTCTGCCAATTTTGTTGGTGCTATATCATATAGAGCGGGACTTACAGTTTTAATTTTTT
>JASMDC010000109.1 GCA_030753015.1 Candidatus Undinarchaeales archaeon
TACCTGCTGGGGAAATTCCGGAAGATCTATCATCACTTCGATTAACTCATCTTTTGCAAAATAGTTTGTTCCATTCTTCCGGTTTGTTGGGATAACATACATCAGATCATGTTTCTCCGCAAGATCAGGAAAGCTGATAAACTCCTCCTTGTCAATCATTTCGTATATTTCTTCATCCGCATCAGCAATCTGTTTGTTAATCGTGGCTTCATACTCTTTTAATAATATATTATTTTTAATTTGTTCCTTCACTTCTTTAAATGGCTTGAATTTTATTACAGAAGCCTCCTCTGAATCTTCTCTTCTTCTTCTTCTTCTTCTTCTTCTTCTTCTTCTTCTTCTTCTTCGTCTTCCGTTCTGAACATAAGGTCTTTTTTCTCTTCGTAATAATTACGCATTGCTTCATCAGTAATAGTAGCATTAATCTCTCTTTCTACTGCGGCATTCTTTGTTATCACATATTCTATCTTAACCTTCTCAGGTTCTTTATAACCCCATCTTCCTTCTTCAACACTCGGAAAGGCTTCAGTGTGCTTATCGTAAAAAGATCTGATTTCGTCTTCCTCAACCTTAACATCACTGATAAAATCTCTTGCGTTAAGGGCTGCATATTTTATTTTTACTTTTTCATTTTCCTTGGTGTATCTCTGTAATGCCTCGTCTCTGGTAATCTTTA
>JASMDC010000010.1 GCA_030753015.1 Candidatus Undinarchaeales archaeon
CCCCCCAAAGCGATAAAAGACCAGAAAAGCATAACATACGATCATGGAGCAAACGCTCGTCGTCAAGCTCGACACCACGATCGAGCAGCACAACAAGCTCCTCGGCACGATGGAGCGGTTCAACGAAGCGTGCAACTTCATCGCAGGTGTCGCGTTCAAACTCCACATCGCCAACAAGATCCGGCTCCAACATGAGATCTATCATGAGGTCAGGGAAAGGTTCGGCCTCTCTGCGCAGATGGCCGTCCGCGCCATCTCGAAGGTCTGTGAGGTCTACAAACGGGACAAACACATCAAGCCGACATTCCGGACGATGGGAGGGATGGTCTACGACCAACGCATCATGTCGTGGAAGGGGCTTGCCAAGGTATCCCTCCTGACGCTCGGAGGGCGGGAGATCATCCCCATCCGCATCGGTGAGTACCAAGAGCCGAGGCTGAAGAACCACATCCGTGGTCAGGCAGACCTCATCTATCGCAAGGGCACGTTCTATCTCGCTGTCGTGGTGGACTCGCCCGAGGCAGACGAGTTCGATGCCGTCGGTGCGCTCGGCGTGGACCTCGGACTCAATAACCTCTCCGTCGACAGCGACGGTGACTCGTACAGCGGGAAGGATGTCGATACCGTCCGCGTCAAGACGGACAGGCTCAAGGCAGCCCTCCAACGGAAAGGGACCAAGAGTGCCAAGCGGCATCTCAGGAAGCTCTCCGGTAGGGAGAATCGTTTCCGTCGCAATACCAATCATATCATCTCGAAGCGTCTGGTGGCGAAAGCCAAGGACACTCGCCGTGCCATCGCCCTCGAAGACCTCGGAGGCATTCGCGGCAGGACAACGGTTCGGAAGGCGCAGCGTCGCCGCCACATGAGCTGGTCGTTCTTCCAGCTCCGCTTCTTCATCGAGTACAAGGCCAAGCTCGCGGGCGTCCCCATCGAAGCGGTCAAACCCGAGTACACATCGCAGGAGTGTCCCATCTGCGGTTGCGTGTGCAGGGAGAACAGACCGTTCCGCGCTTGGTTCCAGTGCGTGACCTGCGGGTTCGCTGGCTCCGCAGACCACATCGCTGCGATCAATATCGCTGCACGGGCTACTGTCAAGGTGCCCATCGCGGCAGGCTTGGTCTCGCATCATGCGGGACCTCTGTCTAGCTGCAAGCCCCCCATTTTAATGGGGGGTACTTGACTAAAAAAATAGCGGCACGCCGCCCCCCGTCCGTACATAACGCATGAGGGTCTCAATCATTCCATGGAGGAGATCGGGACCCGGGTGACCATCAAGCCGCACATGCTGCGGTGGTCGCTCGACGGCACCCTCACGTTCTCGTCCGGCGGCACCTATCCGGTACAGGGCGGCAACCTCCGTGAGGTCCGGGACGCCGTGGTCCGGCGCCAGGCTGAGGAGATGAAAGGGCTGGAGGAGCGACAGCGCGAGCTGCGGCGCGAGGAGCAGCGTGCGTCCCGACGACAGCGGCGCGCCACCCCGTAGGGCTTAAAAGTATGAATGCGCTGCCCGCGCTACATGACGATCGATACGGACGCGCTCATCAAAGGTATCCTCGACGGCACCTACGCTGTCTCCATCCACGGCCAGGGCTATGTGGGCATTCCACTGGCGGCGCTGCTGGCGAAGCGGGGCGTGCGGGTCATCGGTGTCGATATCGACGCCTCCAAGGTGGACCGCCTCAACCGAGGTGAGTCGCCCGTGGACGAGAAGGATCCCAACTCTCTCCTCGAGCAGGGCGCCGAGCGGTCGGAGCACAAGTGCGTCATCGACGGCATCGAGCTCTTCGTGTACGGGGGCGTGGTGTTCTGTCCGACCTGCCTGCGCACCTACCGCATCACCGACGGCATCCCCGTCCTCACCCAGGAGACCGTGGAGCTGCCCGAGCTTGCTACCGTGGACGACTACCTGAAGGAGGCGCTCGCCGCAGGTAAATACCGCGCCACCCTGGACGCTGAGGGGGCCGTACGTGAGTCGAAGGTCCACATCATCTCGGTCCCCACCTTCGCCGACTCCTACGAGCCTGTGCTCGCCGTGGCCCGCGCCATCGGCGGATCGCTCGACGAGAGTGGCCACATCATCATCAACAAGTCGACCGTCCCCGTGGGTGCTACCGACGAGGCCGAGGCCATCGTCCACTCCCTCACCGACCACGAGTTCGGCATGGTGCATATGCAGGAGCGTATCGCCGAGGGCCGTGCGCTCAAGGAGTTCCAGGACATCCCACGCACCGCCGGTACCCGCGATCCGGAGGCTGGGAAGGTCGCCAAGGCCCTGTTCGACAGCCTGGGTTCGCCGGTGTACCTCTTCGACGACCCGCGGATCACCGAAGCGAGCAAGATCTTCGAGAACGCCTACCGCGACTGCAACATCTCCATCGCCAACGCGTTCGCCGTGTATTGCGAGAAGAAGGGACTGAGCGTGTACCAGGTCATCGCGGCGGCCAACACCAACCTAAAGACCCGCATCTTCCAGCCCGGAATGGTCGGCGGGCACTGCCTCCCCGAGGACACTTACTACGTGGCCGAGCCCATCAAGGACCTCGAGACCAAGAACACCATCATGGCGGGCCGCAAGCTCAACGAGTGGGTCCCCGGCCACTTGGTCGACCTGCTGGAGCAGGGCCTAAAAAAGACGGGCAAGGGGCTTGCGGGCACCACCGTGTGCATGCTGGGGCTGGCGTTCAAGGGGAACACCGACGACACGCGCGAGAGCGGCGCCCTCATCATCGCGGACATGCTCAACAAGCGCGGTGCCAGGGTGCACATCCACGATCCTTGGGTGCCTGAGGCAGTGGTCGCCGAGCACGGCAGGCCGGTGGGTGTGGGCGAGGCGCTGAAAGCGGACGCTCTCCTGGTAGCCACGGAGCACACCCAGTTCTTCACGTTCCCCTACCGCGAGGCGTGGGCCAAGGTCATCGTCGACGGGCGCAACATGGTGCCCCCGGACGCCCTGACGGGCTCGGGCAAGGAGCTTTTACGGTTCGGCGACGGTACCGCCTAATACTACTGGCGGTCGTAACGAAGGCACTTAGCCCACGACGGCCATATCGTGTACTGTGGGCCCGGACCGTCCTGTCTCGTACGTCGTCCTCCCCCGCGTGGGGCCCGGACGAACCGTGCACCATATGACCACGCGTGCGCTGTCACAGCACGCGCCGCTTTATATGGTGGATATAAAAGGACTTGATTGCTGGCGGCGTCCGGGAGATACAATGCAGACCCTTGAAAGCCTCTTCTCGCGTTCCGCACGGATGATGAAGGGATCCGAGATCCGGGAGCTCCTCAAGCTCACCCAGCGTCAGGGGATCATATCCTTCGCCGGGGGACTGCCCAATCCGGACGCTTTCCCCATGGACAACATCCACAAGATGGTCGACCACGTCATGGACCGCCACGCCCGGGAGGCGCTCCAGTACGGCACCACTGAGGGTCACAACAAGCTGCGGCTCGCCCTGGTTCACGGGATGCAGCAGAACTTCGACGTGACCACGGGCATCCACAATATGGCCGTCACTACCGGCTCGCAGGAGGCGCTCTACCTCCTGAGCAAGGTGCTACTCGATCCGGGCGACACCGTGCTCACCGCAGCGCCCACCTACATCGGCCTCATGTCCACTATCCTGGCTCAGCAGGCCAACATCGAGTGCATCCCGCTCGATGACCAGGGCATCCGCGTCGACCTGCTCGAGGACAAGCTGGAGTGGATGGCGCGCAACAAGAAGCTGCCTAAGTTCGTCTACCTCGTCCCCACGTTCCAGAACCCCTCGGGCGTGACCATCCCCCGCGAACGACGCAAGGAGATCTACGAGCTGATGTGCCGCTATGACCTGCTCCTCGTAGAGGACGACCCGTACGGCCTGCTCCGGTTTGAAGGCGATACAGTGCTCCCGATCAAGGCACGGGACACCGAGGACCGTGTCGTGTACCTGGGCACCTTCTCGAAGATCCTGGCGCCCGGGTTCCGCATCGCCTGGACCTGCGGTCCGGCCGAGCTCCTCAACAAGATGACGCTGGCCAAGCAGGCGGTGGACCTCTGCTCGAACACCTTCGGCCAGTACGTCGTGTACGAGGCAATCCACCACGACCTCCTCTTCCCACACATCACGGAGATCAAGCGCCTCTACAAGGAGAAGCGCGACGCCATGCTCGCCGCCATGGCCGAGCACTTCCCCGAAGTGGCCCAGTGGAACACGCCCGAGGGCGGGCTGTTCATCTGGGTGCGGCTGCCCCACTCGGTCAACACCCGCGACATGTTCCCCAAGGCGGTTGCCAACAACGTGGCCTACGTGGTGGGCCAGGCGTTCTACCCCGACGGATCGGGCTCGAACACCATGCGCCTGAACTTCTCCCACTCGTCCAACGAGCAGATCTGGGATGGCATCGAGCGGTTGGCCAAGGTCATCGACCAGGAGATGGACAAGAAGCTCGAGCCCGAGTACATCCACGTGTACTAGGAAAAGAAAGGGATGGGGGCAGCGTCCCGGAAAGGGACCTGCCCCCGTTCTCTTGCGGTCACTCCCGCTCTTCGAGGTCGACGGCCCGGGCGACGTTCTTTCCCCTGAAGCTCAGGATAGGGTGGAACTGATCGCTCATGTACTGGGGTGTCCCGTCGAACTTCTCCTTTGCCTCACGCAGGGCACCCTCGATGCCGTTGACGTTCCCGTCCATGCTGAGGTAGAAACCGACCGTCTCGGAGGGGATCACTACACCTGGGTAACCGCCGGCGTACGTTTGGACGTGCTCATGGGCCTTGACCTCGATACCATGCTTCTCGGAGAGCTCGGTGGCGTACGCGGTGAGCTCGTCCAGCGTGCCCTCGGGCATGTCGGTCCGGTAGGCGACATCCAGATGGCCGTCCAGGTCCGCCTCTTTTGCGATCACGTACGAGGAGAGCCGGAAGCCCTTCCACGCAGCTATGGGGTGACCCGGGTCGATGGCCGGGTTTAACGGAAGACCGTGCTCCTTGGTCTCCTGAACGAGGTACTCGGTGGCCGCCAGTACGTCCTTCTCGGACCCCTGGAGGATCACACCGCGGCCGTATTCGCCCACGTGTCGTGCCCATAGTGGGTCATGCTGTGTAGTGACGTCGTACGTGGAGCCGATATCGGTCAGTGCCTGATCGATGACCTCGGAGCGAGCATCATAGCCTTCGCTGCCGGGATCACCATAGAACTCGAAAAGGGCTTCTGCTTCCATGACCGGCATGGGCTTGGTGGGTACTTTTTATACCGAACTTTTGGTCTGACGACTGACAAATAGTGTCACGATTAAAGCTCAGTATAGCGTTCCCGGATCTATTCCCGGTCCTCGAGCTCCACGACCTTGGCGACGTTCTTTCCCCGAAAGCTCTTGAACGGGTGGAGCGGGTCGCTGAGGTATTCGGGCTTCTCGTCGAAGTGCTCCCGGGCCTCGCGCAGGGCCGACTCCACGCCGTCGATGGGCCCGTCCAGGCTGAGCCAGAAGCCATTGACCTTCGACGGGGGCGGGACGGCCGGGTAGCCGCCATAGGCGGGCTCGTACCGCTCTTGGGCCTTCGCCTTGATGCCGTGCTTCTCGGCGAGCCCGACAGCGTAGGTGCCCAGCTCCTCCATCCTGGCCTCTGCGTTCTCGTCGTTGAATCCCGCGTCGAGGAAGACGTCAGCGCCCTTCTCCTTGTCGAGCACGTATGAGGATAACCTGAATCCTTTCCAGGCAGCGATGGGATGGCAGATGTCGAACGGCGAGTTCAGCGGCATGTCGTAGCCCTTGGCCTTCGTCTCGTTCACCAGGTACTGAGTGGCCTCCAAGACGTCCTGCTCACTGCCCCGGATGATGACCTTGCGGTCGGAGAACCCGGTGTACGGCAGGAGCACGTCCTGCTGCTTCACCTCGATATCGTAGGATCCGCACGCGTCTTCCAGCGCGCTGTCGAGGTCGCGGTCAAGGGTGTCGTACGCTTCCTGGTCAAGCCCCATGATGTTGTAGTTGAGGATGACCTCGGCGTCCATGGTTCATTCCTCCCGTTCTAGCTCGATGACACGTGCAACGTTCTTTCCCCTGAAGCTCCTGATCGGGTGGAGGATGTCGCCGAAGTAGTCCGGTTTGTCCTCGAACTTCTCCCGCAGCTCACGCGTAGCGCCTTCGATATCGTTGACGTCGCCGTCCAGGCTGAAGTAGAACCCAGTGACCTCCGACGGGGGCGCTACCGGTACGGGGGCAGCGACGGGGTAGACCTTGATGCGCTCCTTGACCTTGGCGGTGATGCCGTGCTTTTCGGCCAGCTCGGTGGCGTAGACGGAGAGGTCCTCCATCTTGGCCTCGGCCTCCTTGTCGGCGTAAGCCACGTCCAGGTGGCCCGTGAGCCCCTCCTCCTTGGCCAGTACATAGGACGAGAGCCTGAAGCCCTTGTAGGCGGCGATTGGATGGAACGGGTCGATGATCTTGTTCGCGGGCAGGGGATGGCCGTTATCCTTCATCTCGGTGACGATGTAGCCTGTGGCCTCCAACAGGTCCTCCTGGGACCCTCGCAGGATCACCTCGCGACCGTACGCGCCTACGTGCTGGGCCATCAAGGTGTTGTGCTGGGTCTCGATGTCATAGCTCTTGTTCAGCTCTTCCAGGGTGCTCTCGATGTCCTCGTTCCGCTGGTTGTATTCATCGGTGGCACCGTAGAAATGGAGAATGACTTCCGCGTCCATGGGATAACCTAGCTCAACAGGCGGTATATAAACCTTGTCATCAAGCGGTAGTAACAGTCGGGCCGCATTTAATGGCAGCTGCCCAGTCTGACGTTTGCGACGCTCAGCTCCACGTGAGCGGCGGGGTGAGGCCCACCAGCACACTGCAGCGGTCCTCGCCCTCGTAGCGTACGAGCCGGACTGCAAATCCCTCCTCGGCGAATGCCAGCACCGCCTCGTCCGCGCTGCTGTTGTAGCCGTAGTCGAGCGTGACCATGCCCCTGGACATGTCGGGGAAGAAGGCCTCTAGGTTACCCAGGTGCTCCTTGGTGACCTCGGCGACCTTGGCGAGCTGCTGGGTGTCCTCGTGCGTGGGATCACCGATCCGATCCCTGTCAAGGTAGATGGAAGCGATGTCGGAGCCAGGGTTCCTGCTGCGGTGCACGGTGTAGGTCTGCCAGAGGTGGTCCATGACACCTTCGTCCGCAGTGGTGACCACGGCGTAGTCGAGGCTGTAGACGTGCTTGAGCTCAAAGGAAGGAGACTCCCTGCCCAGGAAGGTCAGTGTCAGCAGCCCGGGCTCGTGGTCCTTCCCGTACTGTTCGAGGGTGTCGCGGACGTGATCGTAGTTGCAGACCTTGTCGACCATCCGGTCGATATCTCCGACTTCTAGGTACATGAGTATCAAGGGCGCGGGATTTAGGCAACCTTAATAAACCTGCCCTCGGGGGTGTCACTGTGCGGTGGTGCTGCATGAGGGTCCCCATGCTCATCTCATGGAGCGCTCGACATGGTAGTTGATGGAATGGGGACGGACGGATCCGGGGGGAGCCCGCCCGCCTGCTGGTGTGAAAGGTTCTCTATTTCATTCCGATGAGGAGCATCCCGCCGTCCTTGTGCGAGTATGGGTCGATCCGGGCATTGATCCCTGCGTCGGCGAAGCCCGCAGCGGCCTCTTCCAGGGACTCGTTATCGCCGTACTCGATGAGGGCACGCTGGTAGGGGATATCGGGAGAGAAGCTGTCCATGCCCTTGAGGTAGTTCTTGGCCACCTCGGCGACCTCGGAGAGCCTCTGGGTGTCGGTATGCGTGGGCTTGCCGGCGTAGGTGCCGTCGAGCTCTACCGTGGCGCAGTTGGAGTGGGAGTCGCGTCTGTAGGCGGTGTCGAACTCCTTCAGGAGCGCCTCGTGCATGCCTGTATCGTCGGTTGTGATAACGGCGCGCTGTACGAAGTAGGAAGGGCCGGAGCTATAGGAGGGGGCTTCGGCGTCCTTGAAGTGCTTGGCGAAGAAGCCAGGCTCGTTATCCTTAACGTAAGCATCAAGTGTATCGCGAACGGTATCATAGTGGGCTCCGCGGGCCACCATGCCATCGATGTAAGCTGCGTCGATTTCCATGCGATCAGTCAACCTCGAACCGTATGGACCTTATATAGGTTCCCTTGGGAGTGTCACCTGCGAGTGGTTACAGCTCCGGAAGGCAACTCGAGAACGACGCTGCTTCAGTTCCGCAGGCTCTTCACTGGGGCCGGGATGCGTCCGCCCCGGGCGATGAACGCCTTGGAACCGAACTGTGAGACCGGCATGATAGTGGAGCCACCGAGCAGACCGCCGAAGGAGACCATCTCGCCCGCCTTCTTCCCGGGTACGGGGATGAGCCGGCTCGCAGTGGTCTTGTTGTTGATGACCCCGATGGCCGCCTCGTCGGCGATGATCGCAGACAGGGTCTCTGCAGGAGTGTCGCCGGGGACGGCGATCATGTCCAGGCCCACCGAGCACACTGCGGTCATGGCCTCGAGCTTCTCCAGGGTGAGGGCACCTTCTGCCACGGCCTCGACCAGACCCGGGTCCTCGCACACCGGGATGAAGGCCCCGGAGAGCCCGCCCACGTAGCTGGTGGCCATGGCCCCGCCCTTCTTCACGGCGTCGGTGAGCAGCGCGAGCGCTGCAGTGCTGCCGGGAGCGCCCGCCCGTTGCAGGCCCATGGTCTCAAGTATCTCGCCCACACTGTCACCGCGCGTAGGGCTGGGGGCCAGGGAGATGTCGATGATGCCGAACTCCACGTCCAGGCGCCTGGCCATCTCGCGGCCGATGAGCTCGCCGACACGAGTGATCTTGAAGGCCGTGCGTTTGACCTCTTCCGCGACGGTTCCCAGGCTCCTGCCCTTCAGCTTGTCGAGGGCGGCCTTGACGGTTCCGGGACCGGAGATGCCCACGCTCACTACCGCCTCGGGCTCCTCTGCACCGTGGAACGCGCCCGCCATGAAGGGATTGTCGGAAGGAGCGTTGGCGAACACGACGAGCTTGGCGCACCCGATGCCGCCGCTGTCAGCGGTCCGCGCAGCTATGTCCTTGATGAGCGCACCGATGCGGAGCACGGCGTCCATGTTGATGCCTGCCCGGGTGCTGGCCACGTTCACCGACGAGCACACCCGTTCAGTGGACGCGAGGGCGGCTGGAAGGCTCTCGAGCAGCATGCGATCGGCGTCCGTGAATCCCTTTTCGACCAATGCCGAGTAGCCACCTATGAAATCGATCCCCACACGCTTGGCCACATCGTCCATGGCCTTGGCAACAGCGCAGCCGGCCTCCTCCGGATCGGCGTCCTTGAGCGGTGCCAGGAGGAAGGAGATGGGCGTGAGCGAGACGCGCTTGTTGACGATGGGGATGCCGTACCGCTCGGCGACGCCGTCGGCGGTGCCCACCAGATTGCCGGCATAGCGGAGCACCTTCTCCTTGATCTTGGAGCATAGGGCATCAAGGTCCGGATCGGCGCAGTCCATTACGTTGATGCCCATGGTGACAGTGCGCACGTCCAGGTTCTGGACGCTGATCATCTCGATGGTCTCCATGATCTCTTCGGGTCTGTACATGGTGACCGCCTCCTAGATCCGGTGCATGAACTCGAAGATGTCGTGGTGCTGGATGTACACCTTGACGCCCAGCCGCTCGGCCTCTCTCTCAAGCTCCTTCTTCAGCTCGGAGAGGCTCAGGTCCGAGCTGGCGATGTCGGCTAGCACGATCATCGCAAAATAATCCTGCATGATCGTGGAGTTCAGGTCCTCGATGTTCACCGCCTGCTGTGCCAGCACGTTGGTGATACCGGCCACGATGCCCGTCCTGTCCTTACCAACGATCGTGATGATGACCTGCTCCTTATCGCTCATGGAACCGGGAACGGACGGTCAGAGTTATAGGTTTGATGTGCTGGCGTCGGTCCGTTGAAACCGGTTTCACCGTCTTGTTTTTAAGCTGTTTCGTACATAGGGTCCGATAGTACACGAGAGCAGAACATGTGAGAACGGATGTGATACCATGACCAGAATCATCAACCTGTGCAACGACGGCTGCTGTCCCGTCATCGAGATCGACGAGCACGAAGTGCGAATCGGCGAGGAGGGGAACCTCTGCACCCTCTCCCGCGACGAGTGGAACACCCTCGTATCCAAGATCAAGAACGATGAGGTATAGCTCTATAACGGGGCGGTGCTCAAGGACGAATACCTTGAAAAGGTGAATGCGGCCGGGTTCGGGAGAATCGAGGTCATCCAGGAGAAAGTCTTCCCGATCTCCTCTATGCTCAACGATCCCACTGCCCAGGCCGTGATTCGTGACCTGGAGCTGACACAGGAGGACCTCAAGGGACTCGACGACTCGGTAGTGAGCTTGGAGTTCACGGCCATCAAGGGATAGAATGTGCGGGGGATCGGGTAACCGGCCCCCCACCGCCAGGTTCAAAAGGCTTGTCCTTCATGTTATCCGGATATGCCTCGTCGTCCCCTCGTCAACGTACGACTCGCCGGGTACTGTGGCATAGCAGCGTTCGCGGTCGCCTTCATCTGCATCCTGTTCGCCACCAATGCCTCACCCTGGTTCAGCTGGACCGAGACCTGGCTGAGCGACCTGGGGGGGCGCGATGGTGAGGCAGTGACCCTGTTCGGCCCATTCACCGCAGCTCACCTGTTCAACAACGGCGTCATGCTCGCCTCACTGCTGGGCATCGGGCTCGTCGGCGGACTTTGGGGATTTCCGGGGCTGGACACACCCTGGGGCAAGCGAGGGCTCGTCCTCCTGGTACTGGACATGGTGGCTCTGTTCGGAGTAGGACTGTTCCCCATCTCGCTCGGCGTTAGACACGATTATGCCGCTGTGCTCTTCTTCGTGCTCATCCCCGCATCGCTGCTCGCACTTGCGAAGGGGCTGAACGATTCGGGTGAGGACGGGCATGCACGGACCATGGGGGTGCTGGGGGCGATAGCCCTCGTCACCGTGCCCCTCATCGAGCTCCTACCACAGCCCTGGGGCAATAATGCGCTCATCGAGACCATCCCTTCGCTGGCGCTGGGGATCGCGAGCTTGGTGTCCGGACGGTGGCTGCTCGTCTTGGACGACTAGGCCGGCTCCAACGCGGACCCCATTATGCGACATAGCACCTGGCCGAAGGAACCCTCCTGTTCATCAGCATAGGTCTTCAGCCAAGCGGCGAACCTCTCCTCCAGCACGGTGATGGGTGGCACGATCATCAGCGCCCCGATGAGGGCAGACGTCACGCCGATGGAGAGGGTGAGCCCCATGCGGTCCATGCCCGGATTGTCCCCGATGGTCATGGCCATGAATCCCATGATTGTGGTGATTGTAGTTACTGTAATAGCGCTCCCCACCGAGCGGTAGGTCTGGGCCATGGCCTCGGAGGAGGGCAGCGTCTTTCGCAGCCCGTGATATCGGTGGGCAAGATGTAGGGAGAAGTCGATGCCAAGGCCCATGATCATGCTGAACACGCTCGACGTCGCCATGGTCATGTGTATGCCCGCGTACCCCATGACGCCCCGCACCCACACCATGCTGATCATCATTGGCGCCAGGCACACAAGGGCCAGGGCCGGCGAGCGGTAGATCAGGAACACGATGACCATGACGAAGATGAGCCCCCACATGGTGGTCCGCGCCATGTCGCCGCCGATGAGCTTGCCGATGATGCGGCCGAACGCAGGGCCGCCGCTGTAAGCAACGGTGACGTGCGAGGGGATGTCCATCTCCTCGACATCGCGTTCGATGGCGCTCATGAACTTTTCGTTCAAGGTCTGCTCGTTACCTATGCTCGTGCTAACGGACATGAGTAGGATATCGCGCTTCTTGTTGTAGTAGCGTCCGAGCTTCCCCCGGTCCTCCACAGCCTCGAGGAGCTCTCGCTCGTCGTAGGGGATGCGCTCACGCCCAGGTATGCGCTGATTCTGGAACGCCTCCCAAGGATCGCCCACGCTGTCCACGTGCTCCTCGCGGGCGATGAACTGGGAGAGCAAGTGGAGCTCCTTGAGGAACTCCCGGTCGACGAGCGAGTCGGGAGCGGGCGCCACGTCGTTGAGCTGGAACACGATGAAAGCCGACTCGGCACCCCCGAATTCGTTCTTAAAGGAGTCCATGGAGCGGACCACGGAAAGGCTCCTGGGGGAATCTGCGGACATGTCCGTGAGCGTCTTGACATACTGGGCCCCGTTGGCCATGAACACCGTGAAAACAAGGAGTACGAGCATGGTGGTCGCGGGCCAGGACTCCACCAGCGTACCCACGAACACGAAGAACCGGTCCAGGGACTGGACCCGGACCACCTCCACGGGCCCCTTGCGGCCTTTCTCGGTGATGACCAGTAGTGCTACAAGGAGCACCAGCGACGAGAGCATGCTGAAGAATATGCCCAGGGCGAGGACGGTCCCCAGGTCCTGGATGCCGGGCATCCGACCCATCCTCATGGCCAGGAAGCCAGCCATGGTGGTTGTGGCGGTGGCCAGGACCGCCATCCCCAGGTCGGACAGGGTCTCCTCCACGGCCTCTTCCACGCTCTTCCCCTCCTCACGCTCCTCCAGGTATCTGTGGACCACGTGGATACCGTAGTCGATCCCGATGCCGATGAGCATGGCGCCGATCCCCACGGTGATGGTGGAGAGCGGGATGTCCAGCATCTCCATGAACCCGGCGGTCCAGATGACCGAGAGGATGATTGGGAGCATGGGGATGGCGGCGGTGCTCCCGGAGCGGAAGTAGAGGTAGAGTGTGATGAAGACTAGGAGGAGGCTGTACCCGATGGAGTCGCGGGCACCGCCCACCAGCACGATCATCATCACGCGCATCATCGATGGTCGGCCCGTGATCTCGACGCGGATCCCCAGGGGAGGCCGGGCGAACCGGATGGCGTCCCTGACGCTGTCCTCGAACAGTCCGAGCCGCCGCGCGTCGACGCTCACGGCGCCGAAACCGAACAAGACGGAACGGGTGTAGGCCTTGTTGTAGAAACGATCCAAAGAGCCCATCTGGTCGTGGAGCGCGATTGATCCCTCTATGGTCGTGGGGAATGGGCGATGTTTCTGGGTGATGGTCTTTGCGGCAGAGTCCGTCGACGACAGCTCCTTCACGTCCTCCAGCCGCTCGTCAAGCGCCTTCGTGAACGCCAACACCCGCGGGTCGCGCATGTCACGCACTGCATCGGGCTCATCAACGGTGTCGTCCAGCTCTAGCAGGAGGATGACCGTGTCCTGTGTCCCGTACTCGTTGGAGATGAACTGCATGGTCTGGAGCACGTCCAGGTCCTCGGGCATGAACTTTCTCATATCGGTCTCGAGCTTGAGCTTGATGGCGTGGGAGTAGACGATCCCGGTCGCGATGAGGAACACTGCCACCACGATGTACGGATGACGGTAGATCTGGCGTCCCAGCCATCGCAAGACCTTCTTCGCGACCATGGTCGGTGACCGTCCTCGGACGAGACTACTTCTTCTCGACGGTGTCGTTCGGTTTACGCGTCACGTAGTACACGAGGCCACCGACCAAGAGGACGACCGCTGCGATGGGACCCAGCTGTGAGCTGAGGGGCGCCTCTTCACCGGCCACTTGCCTGCCACCATCTGTGATGGTGACCTCCTTGGAGTCCTCGAACACGTATACGTTGGAGTCACCGATATCCCGGTCGCCCACGGCCCTGATCTCGAAAGTAAGGGCGTATTCCTTGGGTGTGCCGTCGCTCTCGATGCGTCCGTCGAGAATACCTGTCCTCGATACGCCCGGGGGGATAGTGGAAAGGTAGTCGCTCTTGGTCTCGAACACGAAGGGAACGTCGCCCTCGACGATGGCCTTGATTGACGCGGACTCGGCCTCTTCGCTGCCGGTGTTCATGACCTCGATGGTCATCTTGAACTCATCGCCAAGCTTCAGCGCCGAGACCTTGCGCCCGGCGACGGTGACCTCGAGGGTGGAGATGGAGAGCCTGGGCTTCTCGTTGACGATGAGGGTGTAGGTCTGCTGGCCGGTGAGGGCCGCTCCTGCGGTGTCGGTGAACGTCAGGTCAACGGTGACGAGGTAATCGCCCGGTTTCGTGTCCTCAGGCACGTCGAACCTGAACTGGGCGGAGCTGCTGGTGTCCTTGGCTACGTTGCCCAGCACAGAGCGACGGTTGCCGCCGAAATCCAGGGCGTCGGAAGTAGCTACGGCCACGACGTTCTTGGCCATCCCCGTGCCCACGTTGTTGATGTCGAGGGAGAGGAGCACGTCGTCGTCACCGGGTCGCACCTTCTCAGGGTCCACGGACGTATCGCCCAGGCGGAGCTCGGGCATTCCCTGGACGGAGAGGCCGATGATGGACTCGGCGGAGTTTGCGGTCCCCAGCGCGTCCTCGTAGGTGAGCGCGGCGGTCAGCTGGTAGGCGCCCTCGGGCGTCTTGGGCGCAGCGTAGACCTGGATGGGAAGTCGTGCCTGGGCATCGGCGGCCAGCTCCCGGACGAGGTACTGCGACGAGCCCAGCGGGATGACGCCGTCCACGGTCACGGGAAGGTTCACTGAGCCCACCATCTGGGCCGCGGAGGCCACCATGGCCATGGTGGGATCCGCCATTATCGCTTGGGCTGCACCTGAGCCACCGAAGCCCTGCCCCTGGCTCTGGTACGCGCTCACCCGGGTGAGCGAGAGGCGCACGTTCTTGGCCTCGGCGCTACCGGCGTTGCGGAGGACGAAGACGAGGTCCTTGGTCTCGCCGGGCGTGAAGGTGTCAAGGCCCTCGATCACAGCGAGCTCGACAACCGGCTCGGTCTTGTCGACGTGCAGACCGAGCTGGAGCGTTGGATTGGTCGAACCGCTGTCGTCCTCGATGGTGATGGGGAGAGTGTAGAAGCCCGATGCACGGGCGCTGGTCTGGAGCACGAGATCGATGTAGGCAAGACGGCCGGGCAGCACGTCGCCGAGGGCGAACACGTCCCCCGTCCCGCGAAGCGAGAAGAGCGTGGTGTCCTCGGAGCCCTCGGGCGTCGTCGCCACAGTCGCGCGCACGTTCTCGGCGACGCCCTTGCCGGCGTTCCGCATACTGATGCGCACCTCGATCGCGGTCCCCGACGAGATCGTGTCCGGGAGGGTGGTGCTGGCGATGACCACGAGCGGATCCGCTTCGATCTCGAGGGTCAGCTCGGTCTCCTCGCGCAGCTCCTCACAGGTGGGGTGGCAGGTGATGATGTCGAGCTTGTAGGTACCCTCCTGGGCCCCCTCGTCAACGTCGAGGTAGAAGTCCTTGTAGATGACCGGGCGGCCGACGACATCGCCGATGACCTCGACACTCGGGTGCCCCTCACGAACTGAGAAGGGATACTTGGGATCCACTGCCAGGGTTAGGTCCTCCAGAGCTTTGTCGCCGCTGAACGTCAGCTTGAGCTTGAGGGTCATGGGCATGCCCGGATTGAGTACGGTCGGATCGGTGGACACCTTTGTCACCGAAACGGCACCGTAGTCCTTGCCGGCGGCAGCGAGGCCGAACGGAGCGATGAGTATCGCGCAGAGCACGAGGGTCAGTATCAATAGGTTCTCTCGTTCCATTGTAGGTCACTCCTTTCTTCTCTCAATCAGTTTAGTTCTCGTTCGATAATGCCTTCTCTCCGGCCTCGATGGTCCGAAGGATCTCCCGGGGATCCTGGCGGCTCATACGTTCGAGCACGGCCAGGAGCGCGACTGCCTTGTCGATGAGCTCATCGATGTGGCCGTACATCCGCTCGTCACCATCCTTGTCATAGGCGCCCCGTACCTCCTTGAGGTGCACGATGGCGATGTTGATAGTGGGAATGGTCCTGAAGTGGATGGGTGTCATGAGATCGGTGAGGGCATGGCGGCACACATAGTAGCCGCGCCGGTCACCGGGGACCTTGACCCGTTCCACGTCCACGAAATCGCCCATCCCCGACAGGATCTTGGACACCTTGGGGACGGAGAAACCCGTGAGCTCGGCAAGATCCTCCTGTGAGAGGGGCTCATCGGCGGCGAAGAGGATGGCGTACACGGTGGCGCCGTCCCCGGGATACCCGATGGCCTGGCCGATCCTCGTGATGAGTGCCACGAACGCTTGGTCGGTCTCCGACAGCTCCATCAGGCCTGGCGGCACACCACATGTTTTTAAGATTTTCCAATTTTGGAAAATTTCATAATGGCTGCTAAGAAGGCTGCGTCGAAGAAGGGGGCACGGAAGGCCACGAAGGGATTGCGTAAGCCTTCAACGCAGGTCCCGTCGACAACGTTCCGTGATGTGGATCGGACGTTAGACACCAAGGTCCCCACATCCACACCTGACGACCGCCTCGCCCGCGCCGTGCTCCTCATCGCCGGCCTCGCCCTCCTCGTCGAGGGCTACGCGCTCGTGCGTCTCCTGGCCATCACCGTGGCCGTCCCCGATCTGGGTGAGGTCGCAGCCTCGTTCGATAGCGCCGCACAGACCTCGTCCGCCATTACCGCAGCCATGGATGAGGTCGCCAAGAAACTGAAAGACCTGGAGGGAACAGCACGAACGCTCCCCGGGATGAGCACACTGGCAGCGGACATAGCCCAAGTGAGCAGCAGGGTGCGCAAGGTGGGCAAGAGCACATCAGCGCTCGAGGGCGACCTGTCAGCGGCGGCCTCGTCGATGGCCGGTAGCGATTTCCGGTCACTGGTGTCGCTGCATGCCTTCCTCGTGGTGCAGACGATCGGCCTCATCCTGCTACTGGTGGCCTTGCTGCTGGACGCTGCCATCCGGCTCGGCGTCGTCGGCGGGGATGCCGGCCCTAGCCCCTGATAAGACCAGAGAGCACCCGGTGCGCCGCGGGCCCGTCCACCTCGTCAACCACGAAGAGCGTGTCCTCCCGGCAGGAGACGAACTCGGTGATGTTGATACCCTCGCGCTCCAGGGCCGAGAGCAGGTAAGAGAGCACGAATGGCGTGTCCTCGAGCTCCATCCCGGAGTACAGGGCGATGAGCACCTGGCCTGTGCGCACTTGGTTCGACATGGGGACGCTGAGCCACCTGCGGGGCATGTCGCTCTCGCGCAAGATGGAGGTCCACCCGTGCGAGGTCCGGGTGTGGGCGAGCACCGGGAGGTCCGGCTCGTCATTGGTGAGCACCACGGCCATACCGCTGCTGATCTCGAACCGCGAGCTGCGCAGCAGAGCTTCCACCTTCTGGCGTCGCTGTCGTCGCTCGGCCCGCACGGTCTCGGCCTGCCGGATGACCGCCTTCTTCACCGCCTCGAAGCTCCCGCCGACATCCTCCTGGGCCAGCCGGGCCAGGGAGCTGAAGTTCACCACGCCCTGCCCCACGGCCTCCACGAGGGACGGCTTCTTCGCAAGCCAGATGCGCACCTTTTCCTGGATGCTCGCCATGTGGAGTCCTAAATGGGACAAGTTTAATAAATCTAGGTACGAATAGGCCAGTATAGTTTAAAGTATTCCTCAATTTTTCACCGGTATGTATCCTCAAGACGTGGGCGCCGAGCGCAAGACGGTGGCGACCACGCTCAAGAAGTACGGGGCGGACACAGCGTCCCACCTCTTTTCGGACATGCTCGCAAGCTCCTATCCGACGTCAGGCTCACTGGAGGTCATGATCTCGACCCTCTCTCAGCACGTATGAGCCGGGCCCGGGGAACGGGGGGATTGCGGGACACGGTACGGGAACGGGGGAGGGCTGGAACCCCTCCCCCACTATCCCCGCTCACTCCGAGCGGGCGAGCCCCTCGGCCCTCTCCAGGTCCTTGGGGTAGTCGACATCGACCAGCGTGCTCTGCGGAAGCTCCACCTCGAGGAGGTCATCGACATGGCGGCCCGTAAGGTCCCGCATTGACTCCTTTTCGCCCAGCTCTATGACCTCGTCCAGTAGGGAGCCGTCCACCAGTAGCGGGTGTCCCCGTCTGCCTTCATGGACCGGGACCGCGAGGAGCGCATCGCTCTTGTACCATGCCGCCACCAGCGTGTCGATGCAGGCAGCGTCGATGAGGGGCACGTCACCCAGCACCATGAGCACGGCGCCCGGCTCGGGGATGTGCGTGAGCACGTGACGCACCCCCCGCTGGAAGGTTGAGAGCATCCCCCGTTCCCAGTCCTCGTTGACCACCCAGTCCACCTCCTCGTCACGGACGAGCGGAATCAGCTGGTCGGGGCGGCAGCCCAGCACCACCACCGTGCCGTCGATGGATGAGCTTGTGCAGGCACCGACCACCCGGCGGATGATGGGGATGCCGTCCAGGGGGGCCAACAGCTTGTTGCAGCCCATCCTGGTGGATGCTCCGGCTGCGAGCACCACTGCCCAGACGATGCCCGTCCGTCCCACGATCGTCGCCTACCGGCCCTTGATGGCCCGGACGATGCGCTCCTGGGTCACGGGCAGGTCGTTCACCCTGGCACCGATGGCGTGGGCGATGGCGTTCGTCACCGCCGCCGGTGCGGCCATGAGCGAGGGTTCGCCGATGCCCTTGGCGCCGTGAGGCCCCTTGGAGTAGGGGTGCTCCACGATGATCGGGGTGATGGCCGGCGCGTCCTTGGTTGTCGGTATGAGGTAGTCGTTGAGACCGGGGTTGAGGATGACGCCGTTCTCGGACACCAGATCCTCCATCATGGCGTACCCCATGCCCTGGACCGCACCGCCCTCGATCTGACCCTCGACGGCCATGGGATTGATTGCCCGGCCCACGTCGTGGGCGGCCACGATGGACAGGACGGTGACCTCGCCGGTCTCCATATCCACCTCGACCTCGACGATATCGGTGGCCCACGAGTACGTCACGTAGACATCTCCCAGGCCGGTCTCCTCGTCCCAGGTGGTGGCAGGCGTCCGGAAGAAGCCCGAGGCGGCCAGGTGCACCAGCTCCAGCCAGCACTGCAGGGACAACGCGTCGAAGGCCATGCCCTCGCCGCCGCTTTTCGGCGTGACCTGTCCCTCGGCGAACTCGACCTCATCGCATCCCAGCTTCTGGCAGGCGAGCTTGGCCATACGTTCCCTGATCTGGCGGCAGCCGTCCATGACGGCCCGGCCCGACATCATGGTGGAGCGGGATGCCACCGTCGGTCCGGAGTCGGGGACCAGAGCGGTGTCCACCTCGATCACGGTGATCCGGTCGACGTCGATGCCCAACTCTTCGGCGGCGAACTGCGCCATCACTGTCTTGTGGCCCTGGCCCATGTCGGTCGTACCGACCGCTACCAGCACCGATCCGTCGGCGTGGACCTGGACCAGCGCGCCCGATTTATCGAGCACCTTGCCAGTAGCGCCGAGGCCGACGCCGTAGTAGATTGTGGCGCATCCGATACCGCGCCGCTTGTGGACGTCCAGGGGCTGCGCGTCGTACTCGCGCCGCTTCGCCTCCCATTCGCTTGCCAGGGTGGCCTCGTCGATGCACTCGGCGAAACCGCACGACTCCTCGATGAGGTGGTCGGTCATGGTGCGCTTGCCCAGGCCGAGCGCGTTCTTCCTGCGCAGCTCGAGCGGGTCCATGCCCAGCCTGTCCGCGACGGCGTCCATGTGGGTCTCGCCAGCGAAGATGATCTGGGGCGAGCCGAACCCGCGGAACGCGCCGCAGGGCACCCGGTTGGTGAGCACGCCGTAGCTGTCGACCTTGACGTTGGGCACGTCGTAGGCACCGATGGCATGAGCGTTCCCGCGGAAAAGCACGACACCGGTGAGAGTGACGTACGCCCCTGCGTCGAGGATGTACTCGACCTCCTGGGCCACGATGGTGCCGTCCTTCATCACACCGGTCCTGAACCGCGACACGGACGGGTGGCGCTTGGAGGTGACCGCGAGGTCCTCCTCCCGGGTGTAGATGAGCTTGACGGGGCGGCCGGTGGCCACCGCTGCGAACCCGGCGAACCCGGAGAGCAGCGAGGGGTAGTCCTCCTTCCCGCCGAACCCACCGCCGGTGACGGTCTGGATGATCCTGACCTTCGCTAGCGGGAGCCCGAGGCCCTGGGCCACGCCGGTCTGCACGTAGAACGGGCACTGGCACGTTGTGTACACGGTCACCGAGCCGTCGGCGTTGGGGACCACGGTGGCACCCTGGGGCTCGATGTAAGCGTGCTCCTGGTAGTTGGTGGAATACTCGCCCTCCACGATGATGTCGGCCGTTCCCATGGCCTTTGCAGCGTCGCCTTTAACGACGCGGAAGTGCGAGATTATGTTGTTACGCTCCTCCTGCACCTGGTGCGCGTCGTCGTTCATGGCCTCGATTGGGTGGAACACGCCGGGCAGGTCCTCGTACTCGACGATGATGAGGCTTACCGCCTTCTCGGCGATGGCCCTGGTCCGGGCGGCCACCACAGCGATGGCCTCGCCATGGTAGCGGACGATGCCGTCAGCGAGGAACGGCTGGTCGTCCTCGACCACGTGACAGGCGTTCTTGCCGGGGATGTCGTTGGCGGTGATGACCACCTCGACGCCATCGAGCGTGCGTGCCTTCGAGACGTCGAGACGCAGGATGCGGGCGGAGGCCCGGGTACTACGCAGCACCTTGGCATGGAGCATGCCGGGGAACGACACGTCGTCGGCGAACCGGGCCTTCCCGGTGACCTTCTCCATGGCGTCTATCCGCGGGATGGGACGTCCGACCACCATCAGCGACCACCTCCCTTCTTGAGGCGCTTGGCTGCCTCGAGCACCGCCTCGACGATCTTGACGTAGCCGGTGCACCTGCAGAGGTTGCCCGAGAGCGCCTCGCGAACGTCCTTCTCGGAGGGGTCGGGATTGCACCTGAGCAGCGCCAGCGACGAGAGGATCACGCCGGGCGTGCAGAAGCCGCACTGGACGGCCCCAACGTCGATGAAGGCCTGCTGGATCGGGTGGAGCCGCTCGTCGCCGGCCACGCCCTCGATGGTGGTGACCTCGCGAGCGCGGGCCTGGTGAGCGAAGATGAGGCAGGAGCACACAGGCTCGCCGTCGAGGAGCACAGTGCAGGCACCGCACTCGCCGCTGGAGCAGCCCTCCTTGACGCCGGTGTACCCCAGCCCGCGGAGCATGTCCAGGAGCCGGGTCTCTCCGGGCGGGTCGACGAGGTGGTCACGGCCGTTGACGGTGAACGTGAACGCCATCAGACCTCACCTCCCTGGGCGGCGATGGCCTTTCTGAGGATGTCGCGGATGAGGGCGGCAACCATGGTGCGCCGGTACTCGTCGGAGCCGCGGACGTCACAGATGGGGCACGCGTCCTGCTGGATGCGCTCCTCGGCGCTGGAGATGAGGTCAATGGCGGATGCGGCGTCGTGAGCGCACGCGCGCAGGTCGGCGCCCTCAAGTGCCTCCTCGGTGGCAGCAGCGCGGACCGGTGTGGGAGCGACGGAGCCCATGGCGACACGGGCGGAAACGACCAGACCGTCCATCACCGCGAGCCCCGCGGCCACGGACGTCACCGAGCAGCACAATGCCTTGCGGCGGCCCAGCTTACGAGCCTCCTGGACGAACCCGGGCGGCGGGACAGGGACGATGACCTCTGCCAGCAGCTCGTCGGGACGGATGGCCGTCTTCCGGTTCCCGATGAAGTACTCGTCGAGGGACATCTCACGCTCTCCAGTCTTGGAGAGGAGCTTGACGCGTGCTTCGAGCACCATCAGCGGCGGTGCCGTGTCGGCGGCAGGCGTGGCGTATGCGATGTTGCCGGCCAGTGTGCCCCGGTTGCGGATGAGGGGCGATGCCATCTCGGCGATGATGTCGGTGAGGATGGGGCAGTGGTCCTGCAGCTCCTTGGAGTTCAGTACGTCCGTCAGCCGGGCGGTCGCCCCGATTCGGAAGACGTCGCCGTCCCGCTTGACGTACCGCAGGCTGTCCACGGCCGTAAGGTCGATGAGCGTGGTGGCGGTGACGGTGCCCTTCTGCATGAGGAGATAGAGGTCGGTGCCGCCGGCGACGCAGCGGGCGTCCGCTCCCTTGTCGGTGAGCACCTCGAGCACGTCGTTGATCGTTGAGCAGTCTGCGAACGTGATGCCTTCCATGGGTCCCAAGAGAAGCGCGAACCGGTCAAAACAATTTATACCTTTCCAGCCGGCCGCGGTTCAATCGTCAGCGGCCAGCAGGGTCGCCAGTTCGACGGCCTCCTTCGGTGTCTTTGCGGCCAGGACGTAGTCGTCCCGCCGGTCGTCGATGCGCTCACCACCCATGCGCTCGGCCCACCCACCCGAGGTGATCAGGGCCACGATGCGCTTGCCGTAAGCCCAGGCAAGGCCTATCTCAGAGAGTGTGCCGCACCCGCCGCCTACGGCGATGACGGCATCCCCGGAGAGCGCTACGCAGGCGTTCCGGGCGAACCCGATGCCCGTGCGCACCTTCACGTCGAGGAAGGCGTTTGCGTCGCTGTCGTCCTCGCCGGGGAGGATGCCAACGACCAGTCCATCGGCCTCCTTGGCTCCCTGGGCAGCTGCGGCCATGACGCCACCTCGGCCGCCGCACACCAGAATGTGCCCCTGCCTGGCGATCTCCTTCCCCAACTGGCGGGCCAGGCGCAGGGCCCGTTCGTCGGCGTCCTCGCCACCGATCACCGCGATCTGCATCCTACCACCCTCCGGTCCGTCCGAGCGAGACCGACGAAACCATGCCCTTTCGCCCGAGCTTGATGAGGGCGTACCTGCCGTCCTGAGCAGGGCCGGGGTTGACGACCACCGTGTCCCCGAGCTGGAACCGTCCCGGCGACTCGTGAACGTGGCCGCACACGACAAGGGTCGGAGAGAGCTGCGAGATGGCGCGGTGCACCTCGTCAGAGCCGATGTCCTGGCCGTTGGGGAGCAGGGCGGCGCCCGTACCGCTCGGGGGAGCGTGGGTCACGAGCACCAGAGGCCCGTCCCTATCGCTGGCAGCCTGGAGGATGGTCCCCAGGTCGGGATGCCCCCCGCCAGTACCGGCGAATGTGATCCCCTTCACCGCGACCGACCTCCCGTTGATGCCCCATGCGCTCCCGTCGAGGGCCCGGATGACGTCCCCGAGGTCGCAGTTGCCCGGGACAGCGAGGACCTGCTTGTCGCCCAGTGCGGCCATGGCCTCCTCCAGCTCGGAGACAGGGCCGAAGTTTGTGATGTCGCCGGCGAATAGCACCAGGTCGATCTTGTCCAGTGACACGGCCTCGAGGATGTTGCGGAGACCGAGCATGTAGCCGTGGAGGTCAGCGATAGCGAGCAGTCTCACAGGTCCTCACCCAGGACCTCAAGCACGCGGTCCACCTGTTCGCTTGCGGTGCCGATGTACGACTCTGGCCTGAGAGCGGCCTTCACCTCGTCCTTGCTGATGGCGCCGCTGGCCCGTTCCACAACAGCGTCGGTGAAGTCGCCCTTGTCCTTAGCCGCCAGGCGCACCAGCTCGTGCGCACCCTGCCGGTCCATGCCCTTGTCGACGAGGGCGGTCATCACCGCCTCCGCCATGTTGCGTCCACCGGTAAGTGCGAGGTTACGCTTCACGGCCGTCTTGTCGATGGTGAGACCGGCGAGCACTCCGGTCGTAAGGTCGAGGATGTAGTCAAGGAGCACGCAGCACTCCGGGATGATTACCCGCTCCGGAGACGAATTGGTGAGGTCGCGCTCGTCCCAGAGGGGGACGTTCTCCAGCGACGAGCAACCCAGCGCCCGCACCACACGGGCCAGACCGCACACCCTCTCTGCGTGGATGGGGTTGCGCTTCTGCGGCATGGCGGAGCTCCCCACCTGCCTCTCGCCCGTGGGCTCGGCCACCTCGCCGATCTCGGTGCGCTGGAGCGTCCTGATCGCGACACACATCTTGTCCAGTGTGGCCGCTACCTGGGAACAGAGGAGAAAGAATTCGGCGTACCGGTCCCGCTGGACCACTTGAGTGGACACAAGCACCGGTTCCAGCCCCAACCGCTCCATCATGAGCTCCTGGATGCGCCGGGCATCGGGTCCCAGGGCGGCCTGTGTGCCCACGGCACCGGTCATCTGGCCAACGAGCAACCGCTTCCGGCACTGCTCGAGGCGCTCCCGGTGACGGCGGACCTCGCAGGCCCACACGGCGAAACGCAGACCGTAAGTAGTGGGGACGGCGTGCTGACCGTGGGTGCGGCCCACGCACACCAGGTCCCGGTTCCGCCGGGCCCGCTCGAGGAGCACGCTCTCCAGTCGTGCCAGGTCGTCGCCGATGATGTCGCACGCCTCCGTCAGCTGGAGGGCCGTGGCCGTGTCGAGGATGTCGCTCGAGGTCGCTCCCAGGTGCACCCACCGGCCGGCGTCGCCCGCCGCATCGGACAGGGCACGAACAAGGGCCACGACGTCGTGTCGCGTCTCGCGCTCGATCTCCTCGACGCGCTTTACGGTGACCTTCCCAGCAGCGATGGCGATCGCGTCAGCGTCCTTCCTCGGGATGGTACCCACCTCGGCATGCGCACGGACGAGCGCCACCTCTACGTCGAGCAGCGCCCGGAGGCGTCGGTCCGGGGTGAACACGGTCCGCATGTGCTCGCGTCCGTACCGGAAATCGATGGGATGAACGGGCGGGAGGTCGGCCATACCAAGGACCACCCGTAGAATGCATAAAAAGGTTATGGTGAGGCAGGGGCGTCCACCTTCCGAACCATATATATAATTTGGACAGCATGACCTGTGCACAATGATACGTGCAGAACGTGCACTTGCATCCTCGCTCATACTCATCCTCGCGCTCGCTGCCATCGCCGGATGTACCGGGGGAAGAGATGACGATAAGACCAAGAAGGTCGGGGTCGGGATCATCGCGGGCAACGTGACCGACAGTGCCGGGGAACCGCTCCCGGGTGCGGCCGTCACATTCGCCTCGTCCACCGGCTCCAACGACACAATGTTCTCGAACGTCAAGGGCTGGTTCCAGTTCGACGTCTCATTGAAGGATGGGCCCTTCACGGGAACGGTCACCATGCCCGACTACAAGACATGGCAGAAGTCCGATATAGTTGTCGAGAAAGACGAGATGACGATCCTCGAGGTAGTCCTGGTGCCTGAGTAGGACCGGTCCATCAGACAGGTGGTCGTTACCCGACCTCAAGCGTCCTGATAGCTTCCTCCACGGTGAGGTCGTGCTGCCAGACGGCAGTGAGCAGGCCTTGGAGGGGCATGTCCGTGGCTTTAATCCGAGACTTCGCTAGGCGCTTCAGAGGCGTCCGATCCTGTGTTTCTCGTTGTCCGGGTTCTGCGCTGTAGTACACTGCTGCCCTTCTCGCACCCTGTCGGTGGAGTTTATCCTGTTCGACCAGCGATGTGAGGTGGTGGTGGATATGACTGCTGCCGAGGAGATCGGTGAGCTCGCCCGCAGTAAGCCCTGTCTCGCTTGCGTCGACCAGGGCGGTGATGGTGGCAAAGAGGTCGCGCCACCGGGAGAAGCGCGCGCCGTTGTGCTCCCAGAGGCCGTTCTCGTCGAACTCGGCGTCGTCGAGGTGAGCGAGGACAGTGCCGTTGCGGTTGTAGCTGCGAAGGTACCCTGTCCCTGCGAGCTTGCGGAAGACGGTGACCTTTGCGCAGTGGAAGCGTGCGGCGAGCTCGGTAGCTGTGAGGGCTGTGTTGGCGTGGAGGCAGTTGATGACATCTCCTTTGGTGATGCGCTCACGTCTCATAATGATATAGTATGCAGTTATAGTTTAAATACTTTTTGTTAACTATATACTATATCATTTATTGAACTCCTTAACGATCAACACGGAAAAACCGATCACGTTCCGAATGGTGGAAGGGATGCCAGGAACCGATCACATCAGCTTGGACTTCTTGAGCAGATGCTTCTTCCCGTAGTAGATGAGTCTGCTGTGCATGATGTCGTCCAGGTCCTCTTTCTTGTGTCGCTCCTCGATATCCCGGTACTCCTTCTGCATCCTGAGGAAGTAGCGGACGAGGACCGGAGATAGGGAGGTTGTCACCAGCGAGAGTATGACGATGGACGTTAGCATGTCCTCGGAGAAGATCCCCACTTCGCGTCCGAGCTGTGCTGTGGCGAGCGTGGTGGACAGCTGGGGGATGGTCGCCGAGCCCACGGCGAACGATTCGATGATCTCCCTGCCAGCGAACATGGCGCCTATGAAGCCGCTGATGATCTTGGAGAGGATGAGGCCTGTGATGATGAGCGCCGGGATCCGGATGCTGTCGGAGGACAGGATCACGGAGAAGTCGGTCTCCATCCCGATGAAGAAGAAGAATATGGGCACGAAAACGCCGTACCCGACGGTGTTGAACTTCTCCTCCATCCTCTTATCGACCGCGGCCGAGCAGGCGATACCCGTGATGAAGGCGGCGATGATGAGGTGAAGTCCGAAGACCTCGGCGATGAACGTGACGAAGAGGAGGGTGATGAAGATGAACCGGAACTTCCGCTCGAAGACGTCCTCGTCCTCCTCGCTGAACGAGGTGATGTACTTCTTGGTGAGCTTGGGCACGAAGTACAGCACGGTGAAGAGGAATGCAGAGATGAGCAGGAAATAGGAGTAGGGATCGGTGACCTTGCCAGTGTCCGCGACGGTCTGGAGGATGAACGTGAGCCCCACGAGGCTCAGTATGTCCTGGAGCACGACCGATGAGATGACCAGGCGCCCCAGCTCGGTCTTGAACACGCCCAGCTCGATGAGAGTGGGTACCACGATGCCCACGGACGATGAGACGAAGAGCACGCCCAGGAGGTAGTTCGCAGGATACTCGAGGCCAAGGCCACCGGCTATCCACATGCCCACGAAGAACGGTATCAGGCCGTTGAAGAACGAGATGATCAGCGCCGAGCGGCCCACCTTCCTGACGACGTCCATCTTTATCTCGAGACCTGCCGAGAACATCAGGAACAGAAGGCCGATGATCGAGAAGTCGTGGAGGGACTTGTCGATGGGGATCGCCTGCATCCCGTGGGGGCCCAGAACGTAGCCTAGGAGGATGAGGGCGACGGCGTAGGGGATTCCCATCCGCTTGAAGACCGATGGACCAACTAGGGAGAAGAAGAGGATGAAGGTGAACAGGATGATGAAATCCATGTCAAGGAGTAAGTGGTTCTTATCGTATTTAAGGAGTCCTTTCCCGGACGCTCATAGCAGCAGGTTCAGCAGCAGGAGCAGGAGGGAGATGACCGTCAGCGCGATGATGAACGCGCGGACCACGAGCACGACGGGACCCTTCCCAAAGGTCACAATCGACAGGCTCGCCAGTATCAGCAGCACCAGTGCTACCAGGTACGTGATGAGGAGGATACCGCTCAGCCCGTTCATGAGGAGGAAGAGCGATGCGCGCAGGAACAACCCAACATAGAACAGGAGGCTGATCAGATTCATGAGGGAGCCCTTCATGGAATCCGTGAACTCGCTATAGGTGAAGATGAATATCGCGATGAGGGCTATCGATGACAAGAGGAGCTCAACGAAGAAGAGGCTCGCGAACGCGGCAACGATGCTTGAGTACTGCACTGGTAGGAGGGTGGTGACGCCCGCCAGGCTCCTCTCCATCGAAAGGAGGACCAGGAGCGTCAGGACGAGGCCCAGAAGCTTCAACACGTTCATCATGGTCTGAGACATGGTACCCATGGTCGCTCGGTCTTGGAAAGGACTGTAACAAATAAAACGTTACCCAACCCGCGCCCGCCCCGACCAAACGCTTAAGTCTTTACGTGCCGCGAGCCTCACAGGATGCGGGTACAGTTCGCTACATCGAACGAGCACAAGGTCGCCGAGGCCCGTGGTATCCTGGCCGTACTGGGCTGGGAGGTCGAGCGGGTCGCCATCGACTATCCTGAGGTCCGCAGCCCGTCGGTCGAGGACGTCGCTCTGGACGGTGCACGGTACGTGGCCGACAAGCTCGGTGGTCCGGTGATCGTCGAGGACACGGGATTGTTCATACGGGCTCTCAAGTGGTTCCCAGGCACCTACTCCAAGTACGTGCTCAACACCGTCGACGTCACCGGCGTGCTCCGTCTCATGGAAGGTGTGGACGACCGGTACGCCGAGTTCCGGTGCGCAGTGGGCTTCTGCGAGCCCGGCGGTGATCCAAAGGCGTTCGCAGGCGCTGTCCCCGGTACCATCAATCATGCACCCCTCGGCGACGGTGGGTTCGGGTACGATCCCATCTTCATCACGGAGGGCGAGAGCAGGACCTTTGCCCAGATGCCTGTCGAGGAGAAGAACGCCGTGTCCCACCGACGACGTGCGCTGGCCGCTTTCGTGGCGTGGGCGCGCGAGGAGATGCCCGGCAGGTAGGTGACCATGGAAGGCGTGCTCCGCAAGCTCGAAGGCCGGTGCGACTTCGCCGACGTGGGACGTTCCCGGGTGCACTCGTCCTTCGTAGAAGCGAAGGACCGACAGGTGCTCACCCTGGGCACGCTCGAGAGCGAGGGGTTCGGTGTCCGGGTCCTCGTGGACGGATGCTGGGGCTTCGCCTCGGTGAACGCAGAGGACCAGCTGGCCGATGCCGCGGAGCGCGCGCTCCGTCTGGCGAAGGCGTCGGCACGGTTCAACACGGTCACGGTCTCTATGGACGAGATCCCCGCACGGAAGGTCCGACACAGCACACCCTGGGTGGAGGATGTGCGTGATGTGTCCCTGGAGGAGAAGAAGGACCTCGTTTCCCGGATGGAGAAGGCCTGCTACATCGATGACGCTATTAGGACCACGTCCTCGCTCTACAAGGACACCCATGTCGAGCGCACGTACATCGACACCGCCGGTTCTGACGTGGAGACCGCCATCCAGCGTCTCTTCTTCCGCTCGGTGGTGAAGGGCCGGTGTGGCGACCTTATCCAGGAGACCACGGACGGTCACGCCGACGTGGGCGGATTCGAGGTGGCGCGTAGAGGGGGGGCCGAAGCGCTCGCAGTGGACGCGGCGGAAAGGGTCCTGCGCCTGCTGGACGCCAAGCCCGCGCCCGGGGGCACGTTCCCCGTGGTGATGAACCCGGAGCTCGTGGGCGTGTTCGTGCACGAGGCCGTGGGCCACGCATGCGAGGCGGACCACATCCTGGCCGGTACATCGGCGTTCGCCGGACGTGAGGGCACTGCGGTGGGGAGCGACCTGGTGACCATCGCTGACGATCCCACCCTCCCTGGTTACGGCCACTACGCATTCGACTGCGAGGGTATTGCCGGTGTACGCACCGTGCTCATCGAGGGCGGTACGCTCATCGGGTTCATGCACTCAAGGGAGAGCGCGTCGCGTTTGGGTGTCGCTCCAAATGGTCACGGGCGGTCCGGTTCGTACGCACAACCGCCCATCGTCCGCATGAGCAACACCCATATGTCGGGTGGTGACCACGACCTCGAGGAGCTCTTCGAGGGCATCAAGCGCGGTGTGTACATGCGCGGCGAGTACGGTGGCGTGGTGAACACCACCTCGGGCGAGTTCCTGTTCAAGAGCAAGGAAGGCCAGCTCATCGAGAACGGTGAGTTGGGCGAGCCGCTTCGGGACGCTGCCATGACCGGCCAGGTACGCGAGACGCTTCTCCATGTCAGCCGCGTGGGGAAGGACATGCGTTTGGTGCACAAGCCGGGCGCCTGCGGCAAGCAGGGCCAGCACGTGCCCGTGGACCTGGGCGGGCCACATATCAGGGTGGAGGAGGTGCGCGTCGGTGGGTCCGTCTGAGCTCGTCGACGAGATAATCCGGCGCCTGGACACACCCTTCTTCGAGGTGGCCGTCGCAACGACGGGATCGACGACCCTCTCGACCGAGCGGGAGAGTATCCGCAACGCAGAGAGCGGCGAGAAGATAGTCATCGATGTGCGGGCCGGCGACGGCGGTCGTGTCGGGTACGCCCGGAGCGTCGGTGGGGAGGCCGGGATCACAGTGCGCAACGCCCTAGAGGCCCTGCGGCTCTCCAACGTGGACGAGCACTTCCCAGGCGTCACTGAGGCCACGAAGCTGCCGAAGGTGCCCGGGCTGTTCGACCGGAAGGTCGCCGACCTGGGCCCCGACGACCTGGCCGATAAATTGCGTGCTCTCATGGACGCCGCCGCGTCACCCAAGCTCGAGGTAGAGGAGGCCGCCATATCGACGTCCATGTCGACATCGGCATTCGGCAACTCGGCGGGAGTCCGGGCCGAGGAGAAGGCCACCATGTGGTCTGCCGCCCTGGTGCTCGCTGGCGGGACAGTGAACGTGTGGGATTACGACAGCTCGCGAGCACTGGACATCGATGTCGAGTCGCTGGGCCGGCAGGTGCGCGACCTGACCCTGGCCAGCCTGAAGCCCAAGAAGGTAGAGTCGGGACGGTTCAACGCGGTCCTGGGCCACCACACCGTCACCGAGCTGGTCTCCAACCTCCTGGCCCCAGCGATCAACGGTGATGTGGTCCAGCGGGGCGGTTCCCCCCTGGCTGACCGCGTGGGCGAGGCCGTGGCGTCGCCGACGGTGACCATCACCGATGACGGGCTCCTTCCCAGCGGACTCGTGTCCCAGCTGTTCGACGCGGAGGGAACGCCTTCCTGCACGACCCCGCTCGTGACGAAGGGCGTGCTCAAAGGCTTTCTCCACGATAACTATACCGCGACCCGCGGTGGCGTGGCAAGTACCGGTAACTGCTCGTCGCTCTCGATACGGCCCTCGATCCACCCCAACAACCTCGTGATCGCCCCCGGCACCCTCTCCACGGAGGACCTTCTGGGCGAGATGGGCGACGGGCTCCACATCGAGCTGCCCATGGGCGGGTTCACCGCGAACGCCTCCAGCGGCGACTTCTCGCTCCACGTCCTCGCCGGGTTCCTGGTGAAGGACGGTGAGGTGGTCCACGCAGTAAGGGACGCCATACTCTCGGGCAACATGTACGACATGCTCGGTACCGTGGAGGCCGTGGGGAGCGAGGTGCGCCAGATATCCCATGTGGTGGCGCCCCCGTTGCTTGTGCGGGACCTCTCTCTGGTGAGCTAGCCCCTCATACCCCAAGGATCGGGTTAAATATTCTGTGACCGTAGGTGCATCCCGCGGGATGGTGGTCATGGACCGAGAGACGAGCGCGTACGTCGCAGTTCTTGCCACTATCACTGTCTGGAGCACGGCCGCTGCCGCTGTCAAGCTCCTCATGTCGGACCTGCCCTCCTACCTTGTCATGTTCTACGTGGCCCTGTTCGCCGTGGCCGGCAACCTCGCGCTGGTAGTGCTCACCGGGAGGACACAGCGGTTCCTCTCATACGGGAGGGACGACCTGTCAGTGTTCGCCCTCATGGGCCTTCTGGGCAGCTACGGCTACTGCATGCTCTACTACAACGCGCTCGACATTGCCCCTGTGGTTGTGGTCAGCTTGGTCCAGTACCTCTGGCCGATCATGACGGTGTTGTGGACCGCGATCCTCCTCAAGGAGCGGCCTGGACGTCGGGCGGTCACGGGACTTGCCATGAGCCTCGCCGGCGTGATGGTCATCGCCACGGGGGGCGATCTGTCCGCGCTGTCCCTGGAACGGTTCACAGGCCCGCTCATGGCCGCCGCTGCCGCGGTGTGCTACGGACTGTTCTCGGCCATCGGCAAGAGGCGGGATGACGACAAGGTGTGCGCCATGGCGTGGTCTTTCATATTCTATCTCAGCTTCACCGTCCCCACTGTTCTGGTGCTCGTCCCGGAAGGGTTCCTTCTGCCTGGTTCGAGCACGCTCCTGGGCCTCGCGTGGATGGGGGTCGCATGCTACGCCATCGGCTATAGCCTCTGGCTGTACGCGCTTTCAAACGGAGACACGGCCTCGATGTCCAACATGACATTCCTCACGCCCTTCCTCTCGCTCGTATGGATCCGATTGCTCCTGAACGAGCCCATCCCCCCCTCCGCTGTAACAGGCCTCATCGTCATTATCGCGGGCATCCTGGTGACACGAAGCAGCAGGGTGACCATCCCCGACGTCCCGTCATCGCGCATGCCCTCGCCGGTACCGGCCGCCGCGATGGCCCGTGATGGGGATTGAACCGCAGGGACTGTTATTTATGTACTGCCGCCCTATAAGCGAGTGCATGGGTGATGGTCGCTGGACCTTCGGTATCGACCGTGGAGGCACCTTCACCGACGTGGTGGCGGTTGCCCCCGACGGCACGCTCGTGACCGAGAAGCTCCTGTCCGAGGACCCGGGACGTTACGGCGACGCTGCGGTGTTCGCCGTCCGGTCCATCCTTGGTCTGGGACCTGATGAGCCCGTCCCTGCTGACCTGATCGAGTCCATCTCCATGGGTACGACCGTGGGCACCAACGCCCTCCTCGAGAGGACAGGGGCCCGTGTGTGCCTGGTCGCGTCCCGTGGGTTCGGCGATGCGCTGGCCATCGGACATCAGGCACGGCCGGACATCTTCGCCCTGGACATACGCAAGCCACGACCGCTCTACGAGGACGTGGTCGAGCTGGACGGGCGTATGGCCGCTGACGGTACGGAGCTCGCCCCCCTGGACCCCGAACAGGTCGAGCGGGAGCTGCGGGGTGTCCTCGACCGGGGTGTCCGGTCCTTGGCGGTGGTCCTGCTCAACAGCTACCGCGACGACGCCCACGAACGGACGGTCGGCCAGGTGGCCCGCAGGCTCGGATTCGAGCAGGTGTCCCTCTCCTCGGCCACAATGCGGGTCCAGAAGATGGTGGGCCGGGGCGATACCACCGTCGTCGACGCTTACCTCAATCCCGTGCTGCGTCGGTACGTAGAGCGGGTGCGACGGGACACCGGTGACGTCCCGCTACGGTTCATGCGCTCCAGCGGGGGCCTGGTGGACGCCGGGAGCTTCACCGGCAAGGACGCGATCATCTCGGGACCCGCAGGTGGTGTGATCGCAGCTTCCCAGGTCGCTGTGTCCTTGGGCATCGAGCGGGTCATCGGGTTCGACATGGGCGGTACTTCCACCGACGTCTCCCGATACGAGGGGGGCCGGTGCGAGAAGGTGTACGAGACAGAGACCGCGGGGGTACGCATCCACGCGCCCATGGTGAACGTTGTGACAGTGGCGGCGGGCGGCGGGTCCGTCCTGCACTTCGACGGTACGCGCCTGTCGGTGGGCCCCGATAGCGCCGGCGCCGATCCTGGACCGACCTGCTACCGCAACGGGGGGCCACTCACCGTGACGGACGCCAACCTCATGCTCGGCCGCATCCTCCCCCACCACTTCCCTATGGTGTTCGGCCCGGGGCACGACATGCCCCTCGATCCGGACATCGTCCGCAAGCAGTTCGCCGAGCGCGCCGAGGAGGTCCATCGGGCCACGGGGCGTCGGATGAGCCCCGAGGAGGTGGCCGAGGGGTACCTACGCATCGCCAACGAGAACATGGTGCGACCCATCAAGTCCATCTCGGTGGCCAAGGGGTTCGATCCCCGTGACCACGTGCTCATGTGCTTCGGCGGCGCCGGGGCGCAGCACGCCTGTGCGATCGCCCGCGAGCTGGGGATGGACCGGATCGTGCTCCACCCGCTGGCGGGGGTACTCTCGGCCTACGGGATGCTCCTGGCGGACGTGCTCCACGAGGACGCGAGGGCCGTGCTCCTCCCCTTGGAGGACGCTTCGGCCCAGGCCATTGAGGAGGCCTTCGCGGACATGGAGCTGGTGCTCACCGAACGCGTGGCGGCCGACGGCATCAGACCGGACTGGACCACGATCCGGCGGTTCGCCGACGTTCGTCCCCGGGGCGCCGACACCAGCGAGACCGTACCCTACGACGGGATCGACGCGTGTCGGGATACCTTCTCCGCTGCCTATCGGCGCCACTACAGCTTCGAGCCACCGGTCGACCGGCTCGAGCTGGTCACCCTCCGGGTGGAAGCGGTGGGTGAGCGGCCCAAGCCCGCTGAGCCCGAGAGAGAACAGGTCCGCCGTGAGCTGGGACCGGACGACGCGCTTGAGGTCGCTCGCTCCTGCTTCCGGGGCATCTGGTATGACGCGCCCGTCTACCGGCGGGACGACCTGCGGCCCGGCGACACGCTCCACGGCCCGGCCATCATGGTGGAGGACACGTCGACCATCGTCGTGGAACCCGACTTCGCGGCATCGGTGAACGCCCGGGGACACGTTGAGCTGTACCAGGTGGAACGCCCCCCGCGCGGAGAGGAGGGGACTGCGTGCGATCCGGTGCTCTTGGAGGTGTTCTCCAACCTGTTCGCCTCGGCAGCGGAGCAGATGGGGAGCGCGCTCCAGCGGACGGCCCACTCGGTGAACATCAAGGAGCGGCTAGACTTCTCCTGCGCGGTGTTCGACGCAGAGGGAGGGATGGTAGCCAGCGCCCACCACATCCCCGTCCACCTGGGGGCCATGGGCGCGTCCGTGCGTAACGTGCTGGCGGCCGTTGGCACCACTATGGGGCCGGGTGACGTGTACGTCACCAACGATCCCTTCCACGGTGGCTCGCACCTCCCGGACGTCACGGTGGTCACGCCCGTGTTCGCCGGGAACGGGCAGCTACTCTTCCTCGTGGCCAGCCGGGGACATCACGCGGACATCGGAGGGACGACTCCCGGATCCATGCCGCCGGACGCTACCTGCCTGGAGCACGAGGGCGTGGTCATCGAGTGCTTCCGACTCGTGGCCGAGGGACGGTTCGACGAGGAGGGCATCACCGGGCTCCTTTCGTCGGGGCCGTACCCTGCACGCAACCTCCGCGAGCGCCTGTCCGACCTCAGGGCACAGGTGGCGGCGAACGCAACGGGTGTACGTGAACTGCAGCGCCTGGTGGCCGACCACGGGCTGGGGACGGTCCAGGCCTACATGGGCCACGTGCTCGCCCACGCTGACCAGGTCATGCGACGCGCCATCGGCAGGCTCCCTGACGGCGCGCATACCGCTACGGACCGGCTCGATGATGGCACTGTGCTACACGTGACCGTCACAGTCGACGGTGACGAGGCGGTAGTGGACTTCGATGGGACCGGGCCACAGCATCCGGGTAACCTCAACGCACCGCCGGCAGTGGCGATGGCCGCGGTGCTCTACGTGTTCCGCACCCTGGTGGACGAGGATGTACCTCTCAACGAGGGATGCCTGCGCCCGCTGTCGGTCCGCATCCCCGAGGAGTGCGTGCTCAATCCCCGACCGGGGGCGGCGGTGGCCGGCGGGAACGTGGAGACCTCCCAGCGCGTGGTGGACGTGCTCTATCGGGCGCTTGGGACCGTGGCGGCCAGCCAGGGCACCATGAACAACCTCACCTTCGGCCCCGAGGACGGTGAGTACGGCTACTACGAGACCATCGCCGGCGGAGCGGGGGCCGGACCCGGGTTCAACGGTGCCAGCGCGGTCCACACCCATATGACCAACACGCGCATCACTGATCCCGAGGTGCTGGAGCAGCGGTATCCCGAGGTACGTGTGGAGGCGTTCTCCATCCGCCGGGGATCGGGGGGCGGTGGGCGGTACCGGGGCGGCGACGGAGTCGTCCGAAGGCTGCGGTTCCTGGTGCCATGTCGTGTGTCCATCCTCTCCGAGCGTCGACAGGTCGCGCCCTACGGGCTCGCAGGCGGCGGGGACGGTGCCACCGGAGAGAACCTCCTGATCCGTGCGGACGGCACCGAGGAGCGGCTCGGCGGCCGGGCCAGCGTATCGGTCTCGCTCGGCGACCAACTGGTGGTAAGGACGCCGGGTGGCGGCGGTTGGGGCGTAACGATTTAATCCTCATCCCCCTCCTGACGCCCGTGGTCATCGAGATCCGCAAACCGGGTGAGGGCGAGCTCAAAGAGCTAGGCATCGACGTCTGGGGCACCTGGGAGTGCGCCGTGTCCGAGTTCTCCTGGGAGTACACCGACCGCGAGACCTGCTACCTCTTCGAGGGCGAGGTCACCGTCACGTCCGACGATGGAGCGGTCACCTTCGGCGCTGGCGACATTGTGGTGTTCCCCAAGGGTCTGAAGTGCACGTGGAAGGTCACCAAGCCCGTGCGGAAGAAGTTCAGGTTCGGTTGACGCTACCGCGCACGCGGCCCGTGAGGACATATAAAGCTTGGGCGCTCCCTGCGCCACGCCATGCAGTCACTGGTGGCCTTAATCGCGCAGTTCAGGAGCAGTCATCTCGAGACCCTGCTGACCTCGGTCTGCCTCCTCCTTCTGCCTGTGCTGGTGCTCGCCGCCCGGCGCGAGCTAGCCACCTTGATCCCGCGTCGATCGAAACGCGAGATCGGGGCGCTCCTGCTCGTGCTGGCGGTGGCCCTGGCGCTGCGGGTCCATCCCATGGCCGATCCCTTCCAACACCGTGTCTATTTCGATGAATGGGAATACATGGCCAACGCCCGGTCCATCCTCCTGGACGGACAGGCCTCGGTCTGTGTCCGGGGCACCATCGAGCACTGTCTTCAGCCTGCCATATCGCCCAACAACAAGATAGGGTTCACGGTGCTCCAGGCGTTCGCGTTCTCGCTCGCGGGCATCTCCGAGCGCACGGCCATGTATCTGACACTGGCCGCATCGGTCGCCTCGGTGGCCCTGGCCTGGCTCCTCGCCGCCACCCTGTTCCCTGGCGAACGGTGGTCGCCTCTAACCGCCGCTGTGTTCCTGACGGTGCTCCCCCTACACATCAGGTACTCCACCTGCGCCGCCACGGAGTCTATGTCGCTCTTCTTCGGTGGCCTGGCCATGCTCGCGGGCCTGGCCGCCGCACATACACCTAGCAGGCGGACGCAGTACCTCGCCGCCGTGACCTTCATCCTCGCGGTGACCGTCCGGTACGAGAACGTGCTGCTCATCGTACCCCTCGCCCTGCTCCTCAGGAGGACGAGAGGAGCACGCGGACCGGCTGTGCTCACGGTGGTGCTTGTGTCGTCCTTCCTGCTCGCATACTTCTCATCGGTCAACGTGGACGACGCCACGCCCTTTACGACCTCGATCACCGTTCTTGCTCGGAGCGTGCGCGCCTCCGTCCCCCTGTGGCTCGGCAAGGACCACCACCCCCTCCTCCTAACTGCGCTCGCGCTCATCGCCCTGTGGCAGGCGCCCCGAGACCGCTCACGCCTCCTTCTCCTGGCTTGGCTGGTGCCCTTCGTCATGCTCTATGCTCTCCACGACTGGCCCATGGATATCTGGGACCAGGACCGCCATATGCTCCAGGGGTACTTCCCCATCGTCCTGCTCGCGGCGGCCGGTGTGGACGCACTGAGGAAGTTCATGGGTGGGGGGAGCGACCGCTTCGTGGCCCTCGTGGCGCTTGTCATGGTGGCCAGCTCGCTCTCGCTCCTGACCTCCTGCCCCGGCCAGGGATGCAGGGACTACGTCGTTCGCGAGTTGGAGTTCGCCCTAGCGCATCGTGAGATCAGGCCGCAGTGCGTCATCGTTGCGCCGACACCTGTGTTCATCAACTGGATATGGAAGCGCCGGGCCGTCTACTTCGAGCGCTTCGATGACGTGGACGACATCCTTGCAAGGGGCGAGTGCGCTATCCTCCACGAGAACTTCTATTGTGATCCCGGAGAGCTTGGACCGGCAAAAGTGTACTGGCGGATCCCGGCGGTGTGCGATGCGTACCGTGAACGATACGACGTACGAACCATACTGGAGGACATCGACGGCCCCTATCCGATAAGGCTTTCGACCCTCTCGTCGAAGGGATCCTAAACGCCCGCTGCCTCGATGAGGCGGACTATCATATCCTCGTAACCGACGGCCATGATGTGGGCACCAGCTGCCTTGGTCTTGCGGATGTCGGCCAGCAGGTCGCCGAAGAACTCGAGGTTGATCGCATCGTAGGCCTGATGTTGCTGGTCACGGGTGAGGTTGCGGGCTGTGCGCAGCCGGTCCATGAGCTCCTCGGGGATGGACACGCCCGGTACGCAGGCATCGAACCCCTCAGCAGCGGCGAAGGAGCGCAGGGGGAGCAGGCCGATGAGGATTGGGATGGTGACACCCTTGTCGCGTGCCATATCCAGGAACCGGTCGACGGTCTCCATGTCGAACACCGCCTGTGTCTGGGCGAACCGTGCGCCCGCAATCTGCTTGCGCACCAGCTTGAGGACCTCGGGCTCAAGGGGATCGGCGTTTGGATTGGCAGCAACGCCCACGAAGAGCCGGGGCGGCCCCTCGATGGGATTTCCCTCCAGATCGCACCCTTCCTCATCCATGCGGGAAATCATGTCCACGAGCTGGGTCGAGTCCAGGTCGTATACCGGCATGGTGCCCGGGAGGTCGCCCAGGGACGTGTGGTCGCCGGTGATGGCCAGGACGTTGCGCAGTCCCAGGGCCCATGCGCCCAGGAGGTCCGACTGGAGCGCCAGCCGGTTGCGGTCCGAGCACCGGAGGTGACATACCGTCTCGACCCCGGTCTCGCGTTCGATGATGTGGGACGCTGCGATGCTGCTCAGGCGCCCCATGGACTGGCAGTTGTCGGGGACGTTGCACGCCACAACCGAGCCTTTGACCTTCCTGGCCGCCTTGATGAGCCGGGCGACGTCGGTGGAGCGAGCGGGCTCCAGCTCCCCTGTGAACGTGAACGTACCCTCGGCAAGGGCGACGGAGAGGGCGCTGTCCAGGGATTTCTCAGCGCTCATATGCCCTCGACCCCCGTGCGCGGGTGACGTTCGGACCGCCAATCCCGTGGTGGCTCCACACGCAACAGCTGTCCTGCACGTCCGAGCGCTGACAGCCGGCGCCAGATGAGCACCCAGACACAAGGAATTGCCTGTACATCGACCTCGCACATGCCGTCGACCTGGCCGCCGCAGGGGCCATTGAGCAAGCCCTTGGGACACCGGGCCAGTGGGCAAAGCCCGGCCGTGCGGTCCACGAAGCAGTCACCGCAGGCATGACAGCCCTCGAGCACCGTATCCTCCTCCTCGCCCTTGTACCCGATGAGCATGGTGTCCGCTGCCGGCAGGACTATGTGGTCGGGGAAAGCGGTCGCCAGTGCCTGGAGGCCTGCCCCACAGGCCGTCGAGAGGATGAGCTGGTGCTTGCCAGGCTCGAGGCGGTCCCCAACGAGAGCGAGATCGCACTGCCGGGGAACGGCGGTGACATCGATGGTGAGCTTGTCCTCGTCGGTGGTCAGTGACTCGGCGAGGGCCTCGGCCTCCTTTGTGCCTCCGGTGCGGTGCACGGCGGTGCACGCGTTGCACGCGACGACAAGGACGGACGTGGCGTCACCAAGCATGTCCTTGAGCCTACGCTGTTCCTTGAGCCTGGTAAGGATCATGGCCGCTATCCCGGAAGTCGTTGCAGGTATTTAAAGGTGTGGTCGCCGCAGGCCTGGCGCACCCAAACCAATATAATCACTGACGTCCTCTAATTATCCACACCTGGTGATACCTCCCATGCACACGGAGCCCATCGTTGTGGAAGGCAGGACCTACGCGGTCCGCATCCATCTTGAGAGCCGCCGCAACTGCCGTGTGTCCGTGGGGAAGCAGGGGGTGAGCATCCGGATGCCGCGGTGGATGCCCCGGGCAGACAAGGAGTGGCATCTAGTGGAGCTCCGGGCTTGGGCCGTCGAACGCATCACCAGGGAGCCCGAGCGGTTCGCCCCACGGCGCGGACGAGAGTACCACGACGGCCACGTGCTGCGTGCGGCCGGTGAGGAGTACGTTGTCCGCCTCAACCTCGAGGAGCGGCGTACGTCCTCAGGCCGGATACGCGGGAACGAGCTACATCTACACCACCCCTGGCGTCTCCCGACGGACGAGCTCAGAACGCGAAGCGCCACGGTGGTAAGCCGCCTGCTGGCGGACCGGCACCTACCCCGGGTGAGGGACCTCGTCGACCGGCTCAATCGGGAGCACTTCCAGGCGAAAGTGAACCAGGTCCGCCTCAAGCACCAGCGCTCCCGATGGGGCTCGTGTTCCTCACGTGGGAACATCAACCTCTCCACCCGGCTCCTCATGGCGCCCCCGGACGTGCTGGAGTACGTCATAGTCCATGAGCTCGCCCATCTGAAGGTACGCAAGCACGATCGGAAGTTCTGGCAGCTCGTGGAGCGGGTGGTGCCCGACTACAAGGAGAAGGTCGCCTGGCTGCGCGAGCACGGACGCGAGTGCGACCTCTAAAGGGACTTAGAGCATAGCAATGCGGTCGGGGGACGGGCGGTACACCATCCCCTCGACAGACAGTCGCTCCACGGCCTTTGATAGCACGCCCTCGGGGATGCCCTTGCCCTCGGCGGCCGCGATGAGTTCGTCGAGCCCCACTTCACCACCATTTCGGTGGAGATGGATCATCACCCAATGAACAACACGGTTCATGGCGGGGCCCACCTGCTCGGGCTCCTCGCGCAAAGCGTCTGCAGGTCCCGATGGTGCGTCCCGTGCGGAGGGCCGTGTACCGCTCTTCAGCCGGAACCGTGCATCCCGCTCCCGCACGGTCCACCCAGGTGGCTCGGAGATGGGCGACCGCTCGAGCTTGAGGTCCAGTTCACCATACAGCCGGGAGACGATGCCCTTCATCCGGCGCTCCCGTCCCTGGCTGGCCCAGGCATACGCGACGTCCACCGTCCCTCGGCTGAGTAGGATGTCCACCGCGCCCGAGTGCTTCCGGCCGGTGCGGCCCCTTCGCTGGATGAGCCTGATCTCCGAGGGGATGGGCTCGTAGAACACCACCCGGTTCACAGCTGGGATGTCCAGTCCTTCCTCCGCGATGGACGTTGCGACCAGCACGTTGTGCTCGCCGGCAGCGAACTGTTGGATCCGCTCGGCCTGCTCGTTCTGAGATAGACCGGCGGAGCCCTCGCGGCTCGCCTGGCCAACGAAACGGATGGCGCGTGCACCGGGCACGTCTGCCAGGGCCTCGACGATGCGATCGACCGTGTCCCTGAACTGGGCGAACACGATGATGCGAGAGGCCGGTTCGTTTGCCAGCTCCTGCTCCACGAGACCTGCCAGCGCACCGAGCTTGGGATGGGGGATGTGCTCCCACCGCTTGGCCAGGGCCACGAGCTCCTTGAAGCGGGGGTCCTGGCAGAGGCGCTGTGCCGTCTTGGAGGTCTTGCGCCCCACCTCCCCAAGGAAGCGTACGAGCACCGTGATGTCCTGTGTGGTGAGCACCTCGAGTGCATGCATGAGCGACATGGCCGTGGCCTGGAGCCCAAGCTGCCAGTACACGGGACCCGTCTCCCCCGCGGCCAGCCGCGCTTGGAGCTTGCGTCCCAGCTCCAGGATCTCGCCTTTGGTGACGCGGCCGTCCTTGCCGCGGGGCGGTCCGAGCACATCCAGCCGGCGAAGACGTACGATCACGTCATCCAGCAGTGAACGGATGAGGTCCGCCAAGTGCTCGTAGTGGCGAGGGAGGTCGACATGATGGTACCGTTTCTCAATAGACTGGATGTAGGGGGCCACGTCCTCGTCCTCGTCGGAGCGGAACTCTATGGTCTCGATGGAAAGTGCGTCACACAGGTCCTGGATACGCTCACGGGTGCTGCCGGGGGATGCCGTCAGGCCCAGGACGCGAGGATCGGAGCAGGTCTCTATGTAGCGTCGGGCGATCTCGGTGTAGGCATAGCTGGCCCGGGCACGATGTGCCTCGTCGAACACGACCAGTACACAGTTGGAAAGGTCGTACCGACCGGTCCGTAGGTCATTGCGCACCGTCTGCGGTGTGGCGAAGACCACCCTGGACGCGTCCCACACGATACGACGGACCGCCTGGGGAACCCTGCCGGTGAGCATACCAACGGCCTCCACGGGGACGTCACTGTTCAGGAACTGGGTGAAGGAGCGCCGGTGCTGGTCGACCAGGGGCACGGTGGGAGCGAGCACGAGCACTTTACCCCATGGGTATTGATCGAGACGCTCCACGGCGACCATGAGGCTGATGACCGTTTTCCCAAGGGCGGTCGGGAGGATGACCAGCGTGTTGCCGTGCTTGCAGCTGGCCGTGATGCTGCGCTGGTAGAGCCGGTCCTCGATGGTGCCCCGCTTCAGCAGGCGGTGGTCAACGTATGCGGGCACCTCCTCGGCCTCCATGGTTGACGGATGGTCATGTATGTATTAAGGTGTTATGGTGGGGCCGTGCCGCTATTCTGAGAAAGTAGTCATAGCGGGGTCGTCCTGCGACCCCGCTATCGATACACCTGGTCCTATCGGGATTATCAGGTCCGGAGGGCCAGCTTGATGTCCTTGGCCATAACGGTCTTGCGGCCGCTGTGCCGGGCGATCTGGTTCGCCTGGTCGGCGACCTCCATGGCATACTCCTCGAGGATCTCTTGCAGGGCCTGAACGCCGCTAACAGCGACGCGCTTGGCGCCAGCGTTCTTCATAAGGCGCGCAACGGCAGCGAAAGGCAGTTCTGACATAATCTCACCGGCTTTCACAAACAGATTCCAATTTATAAGAATTTCCTTTTTTTCGCAAAAAAAGGCCGAATCGTGCCTCTTTCTCCAGAATACCCGCACAGAACGTCCCCGGGGCTCACTGCTGGGGATAACGTCGCCTCTGTTGCTGACCCGGCTGTTGTTGCTGTTGGCCCATGCCAGCTTGTTGTTGCTGCTGACCCGGTTGTTGTTGCTGCTGACCCGGTTGTTGTTGCTGCTGACCCGGTTGTTGTTGCTGTTGGCCCATGCCAGCTTGCTGCTGTTGTTGGGGATAGCGCTGGCCGTACTGCTGCTGCTGGTAGCCTCGCTGGTAGTAGCCGGTCTGGGGGCGTCCCTGCATCCCTGGTTGCTGCTGCTGCATCCCCGGTTGTTGCTGCATCCCCGGCTTCGGCGCAGCTCCTGCTTGCCCCCCTCCTCCAGCCTGGGCGAGCTTGGCCTGGAACGCGTTAGCCACTCCCGCCTCGCGCATGTAAGCCATATAGCCGACCACACCAAGTAAGGATCCGAGGAGTACGAACACGACGGAGAACCTGACGACCTTCTGGAGCGTGGAGAGCTCTACCGTGGCCGGCTTGATGGTGTTAGCGACGATGAAGTCGTTCTGCCGCGCAATCACCTTGTTGATGGTGGCGAGGGCCGTATCGTACTCGCCTTCGAAGTACTGCTCTTCGGCCTCGTTGATCATCTTCTGGATCTCGAGACGGCCGTCCTCGTCCTCCACCTTCCCGATCCGGCTCTTGGCCTCAGAGAGCTTGTACTCAACCTCCTCGACCATTGTCTCGTTCACATCACCTGATGGCTTCTTCGTGGGCTCCGGTGTGGTACTGGCGCCGGGTGAGGCGGACGGGTCCACGCTCGTATCAGGGGTGGGACTCGGTCCGGATGTGGGTGTGGTGCTGGGCTTGACCGTGGGCTTCGGTGTCGTCGAGGCCGATGGTGTGACGGTGGCATTGGGCTTGGTCGTTGGTGTTGCGGTCGCATTGGGGGCGACCGTTGCATTGGGCGAGATTGTGGCATTGGGGGCGACCGTTGCATTGGGCGTGAGAGTAGCGTTGGGCGTGACGGTGGCGTTTGGAACAGGAGTTGGCGTCGCCGATACATCGGGGGCCTCGATCAGTGCCGTGGTGTTGACGCACCCTTCGTTCTCCAGGGTATCGCGACAGCACACCTTGATCGTCTGGTTGCCTGGTGGGAGGTTCAGGATCCAGGAAACCGATGCGTTGGGCGACTCGATGGACGCGTTGCCCTCGAGCATGGACGAGAGGGGCGTAGAGCTGTTGATGGTCACGGCGCACCGCTCCACGGGGAGGTAGGCGTCGGCGACGGACGTAGCGTTGACAGTGAGATTGCCGGACACGGCAAGATCAAACGTCGGCGGATCCTGGTCCCGCACGAACACCGTCGTATTGGTGACCGAGTCGTAATCGCTGGAGCAGTTGACCTTCGCGGTGATATTGCCCGTGTCGGTGATGCTGAAGGAAAGGTAGGCCGAGCCCTGCTTCTTGCCGCTTTCGAGCATGTCCAGCACGGGACCCTTGGTACCGTTCTCGTACACCAGTCGGCCGGAGCATGATGCTATGTGCTTGCTTTTGTAATCGGCATAGATCATCGCAGTACGGTCGGTGATCGGCTCGATCGGGCGCACGGTGACGTTGATGGTACCATTGAGGCCGAGCGCCTGGAACGTGCTGTTGTCGGTGACGTTCCAGCGGCCGCCCTCGTTGATGACCCATGCCCGTGCCGTGATATAGGTCCCTGCCGTGAGATTGGCCTGGGCGATGGTGAACGTGATGTCGACGAGCCCGCTCTTCCCCGATAGGTCCTCGGTGACGTTCTTGAACTCACCAGTCGCGTTGTGTTCGAACACGGCGCTCGTAAGAGCGAGGGCGTCACCCGCCTTAACATCGATATCGACGTCCTGGTCGGCCGTGACACTGTCCGGGATGTCGCTGATAGTGATGTTGGGCGCTCCCGGGTAGCGGAGCAGGGAGATGGTGGAGTTGTTGTTCCCAAGGACGCCCACCAGGAGGTCGCCGTGGCTGCCAAGTGCGATGGAGGCGATCCGTTCGCCGGGCCACGTACGCGTCGCCAGCTCGTTGAGGTCCTTGTCGAGCAGCACGACCTTGCCACCTTCACCGGGCTTACCGCCACCTGCCACGAGCTCGATCTCATCGGAGGAGATCGCACCGGGGATGAGGTCGCCGAATGTGGCGATGGAGAGCGGAGCGATGTCGGTCACGGGGGTGAGAGGGGTACCCGTGGCTGCGTACTTTGTGATGTCCGTGACGAGCACGTTCTGGTCCTGGATGCCCAGGATGATCTCCTTGAACCCGTAATCGGTCCCGATGGGGCCGTCATTGTCGATGATGTCGGCGGCGACGATCCTGCGGATATCGGTCCAACTGGGATCGGTGACCGATTTGATCTCGTCGAAGGCCTGAAGCCCGCGCTGGAGGATCACCAGCTTCGAGGTCACTCCGTTGCTCAGGGCCACGACGACCTCCTTGGTTCCGATGGCCTCCTCGTAGAGATTCTTGACATCGAGGTCCGAGACCGTGGTGTTCTCGTCCCAGGTCGTGACGGGAATGCTGCCGTCGAAGAGCTCGAGGTCCTTGGTGAGGATCTTGAGGAAAGGCCGCTTCTCATCGGCCGCCACAGGGAGGTAGAATCCCCCGACCAGGATCTCAAGGGTTGTGCTCGAGATCTCGATGTCGGCGACATGGAGGGCGGTCGCGTAGGTCATGCGTCCGTCATGCGTCCAGTTCAGCTGCTTGACCATGTTGAGCTCACGGTTGAACACGATCACCTGGGATGTGACGTTCGTCGGATCGGTGGTGTTGTAGTTGAAGTTGGCCGTCACGACGATCTCCTTGAGGTCGTCGCCGTCGAGGTCCACGACCTCCATATCAGTGAACTGGTAGCCCCGTCCTAACAGGTCCCAGTTCATCAGCGACTTGACGGTCGTGGAGGGATCGGCCTCGTTAGCGAAGAAGATGAACGCCTTGTCCTTGGTCCCCGCGGGAGCTAATATGTGCCCGGCCATGACGATGGTGTCCGGCTCGCCGGGCCCCAGGGGCGTCTTGGCCACCTTGAGGATCTGGATATCGCCTGAGGACGTGTCGCTGGCGGTCTCGATGAGGGTGTAGGCGGCGAGGGCCGGTCGTAGGAGTAGAAGTATAAGAACTCCCAGTACCAAGAGGCGTCCCCTCTTCATGTATACATTACCTCCTGCGTAGTATTTATCCTTTACAGTACGACTACTTAAGTCTCAATGATTTATAAAGCAGCATTGGATCGTAGGGTTACGCACGGCACCCCCATCCTACGTACGGCCGCTCTACGGACCTCTATCCCGCAACGGTGACCTCACCGGCCGCACTTTCTGCCGTTATCGCCGGGTTGTAGTAGGCGTAGGCCTTGCTCACCGGGATCTTGGCCTTCACCGGAAAGAGCGACATCATCTTGAAGGAGAGGGCGAGCTCCTTATCTCTGGGCAGGTCGTCGATGTACAGTACGATCTTGCGCCCGGCCGTCTCGAACCGCATGATGGTGCCATCCTCCAAGAGCGTGTCGAGTGAACCGGGATTGGCAGCGAATCCCGTGGGCACAGCGACGTCCACAAGGAGCATACCTGTGGAGGAACCCGAGCCGCGGTACGTCACCGACACGTCCACGTCGATGAGGGCGGAGACGGCCACATCGGCCGTGTCATAAGTGACCTGAAGGTCGAGGTCCGGCGTCGGTGCGGCCTCGAGCAGGGCGGGCTCATGCCAGATACTGACGACCTGGGTGGACACCTCGCCGGAACCGTCGCCCACGAGCGAGACCGTGGCCGTGCCGCTGGGGACCTCAACGGTCTGGAGCACGTCGAAGTTGTCCTGATTAACATCCAGAGCGGCCACCTCGGTCCCGTCCGCGAGCACCCTGACGCTGAGATCGACCTCCCGGGCTTGTGAGCGAGCGGCGAGCATGAGTGTCTTGAAGGCCATCACCGTGTCCTGGGTGGAGCCGTACCCGCCGCGGCTGTTGCGCTGCGAGTGTATCCACTTGACGATGCCGGCGGCCTCGGGACGCTTGAGCTCCATGAGGAGGATGGCAGCGTACGAAGCGGTCTCCACGGCCACGGTCGCGGGCTGGACGTGCAGGTCCTTGCCCTCGGTCACGGGCGCACCGAACGACGTCCCCTTCTCCCCCACCTGGGAGAGGTCGAGGACCATGTCGGCTGCCCGCTCGGCATCGGGCGAGGCTAGCCTGTTGAGGGCGAGCCCGGCGATGGAAAGGGCGTACGCGTCGCTCTTCGCGCTGTCGAGTTCGGCCTCCAGATAGGAGCGCGCTTTGTCGAGCACACCAGAGGGTGCTCGGCCGTAGTCGGAGAGGGCGAGCACGGTGTAGGCCGTGAGGCCGAAGGTGCCGGAGAGGCCGCCGGAGAGGTCCTTATGACAGAGGAACCCGACAGGTGCCCATGAGCCATCGGCACCCTGGTGGCTCACGATCCAGTCGGCGGTGCGGTCCATCACGCCCTCGTCGATGGTCATGAGCTCGCGGGCACCGCTGAAGGTCATAAGGACGAAGGCGGTCAGCCACAGGCTCCCCTCGGGATCTGAGTTACCGAAGGCGGAGAATGAGCCGTCAGTTCGCTGGAAGGTCAGCTCCCGTTGGTACCCCGTCTGCATGAGGAACTCCGACTTGGCGCGGATCTCGGGAGTGAGCTGGTCGCTTTGCTTGAGGTAGCGGAGCATCTCCGTGTTAGGCGCCATCCTGATCATGGTCTGCTCGCCGCATCCGGTGGGGAGGGTTAGGAGGTTCTCGACACCGGTGATCGCCTGGGCGGCCAGGCTAGGCGTTACGTGCACGAGCACCTTGTCCGAGTCTGGGACGAGATCGACGGGCATGGACACGTCAACGTCGGTGCGCTGGCCGGCCGAGAGCATCGCGTTCTCCACCGACTCGCGACGGGTGCCCTCGGGATCCACGATGAGGGTCTTTACGACCGCGTCGGCCTTGTTCGGGCCCCTGGCCGTGATGCGCACCTTCCTGGTGCCGACCTTCGTGGGCCGGATGACGTACGTGACGGACCGGACGCCACTGGGCTCGACCTCCACCTCGGCGTCCGCGCCGGACACCAGGTCGTACCAGTCGCCGCCCTCCAGCGTCACCTGGACCTTCTGGGGCACACCCAGGTAGTTGTACACCTGGACCTTGACCGGGAACTCCTCGCCGCGGATGACCGCGTATGGGAGGTCGGGATCCGCAAAGAACTCCTGGAACACCTTCAGGCTCCCCTCTGCGATGCCGAGACCTGCTGACGACGAGGATACCGCGTGGAGCCTCCATGTGGTGATGGAGTCTGGTACCGAGAGCGACATGGTGGCCGTTCCGTCGTCTGCGGTCTCCAAGTCAGGCACCCACATCCACGTCTCCGGGAAGAACTGGCGCACTCGCTCGACCTCGGCGAGCTCCTGGCCGTCGCTATCGTCGGCTGCCTGCGTCTTCTTTTCCATGGGCGCTGCTGCCATCATCCTCTTTGGAACCGCCATGACCGCTTTTTCGACCATGTCGAATTCCATCGCCTCCTCGAAGAGACCACCGGGCGCCATGCCCCCGCGCATACCGATATCGGCCTCCTGCGTGCGTGGCACCACGAGGTCGTCCGAGGCGAGAACTATCAGCCCTGCCTCCTCCAGCGTCTCCCACGCGCCCTGCGGGGGTTTGTACGATGGCCCCCACCGATTGATATCGGGCTTCGGATGTGCCTCGGCGGACGGCTCCATGAACCGCCGCTCCAGCTCGTCGAACACCTGGCGGAGATTGAGGCGACCCTCGCTGAGGGCGAACACCGATTCGTCCACGATGGCGAACCCTATCTCGGACCTGCGCTGGGCGTCGAAGGACACAGTGACCGTGTCCCCCGGTGCCGCCTCATCCTTGTCGAATTCAGCGGTGAGCTCTACCGGGAGCTTCAGCTCAACATCGAAGGGCAGTGTGTCTGCGGCCACTTCGCTATCGGGATTGATGCGATAGGCCACGATCTTGGCCGACGGTGCCATGGTGGGCGTGACGGCGAAGGAGATAGCGTTACCGTCGCTCGCACCCGAGAACACCGTGCGCCCTCCGGCTACGACGTCGTAGAATGTCGTGCCCGGGAAGGTGGCGTGGGCCTCGGCCTCGAACAGCGTTCCGATCCCGATAACGCCTCTGGTCTTCTGGGCAAGATGGATGAACGAGGAGCTTGGCGAGTAGGCCAGTGTGAGGTCGAGCGAGGCGGTGGTCCCCTGGGCCGCAGCGGATACCGATCCCTTCTGAGTAGTGTTGGGGGGCGTGTAGGTCACAAGGGCCATACCGTTCTTCGTCTCGACCGTCCGATCCGTTGATGTCCCCTCGCTCCACATGTCGTCGCTGAAGGCGGTCGACAGGACAACTTCCGCATCCACGGGCACGCCATCGGGCGTTTTGGTGATGACCAGGAGGTCAAAGGGCAGCCCGGGCTTGATCGTCGGGCTCTCGGCGATGAGCTGGATGACCAGCGGCGACTCGACGACCTTCAGAAGACGGGATTCCTTCTCCTCGTGGTCGCCCGTGTCGGTGACGGTGATGTTGAGCATCAGCGAGCCCGCCCCTCCGGCGCCCACGGTCCCTGCAGCGAAACCAGCGGCAGCGAGATCGAACTCGGTGTTCCCCTCATCATCGAGCTCGGCGGTGTATGTAGCGTACTCCTCCCACACCCCGCGGTACACCGACGCTACGATCTCGGCCGTCCCCTTCACGGGCTTGCCAAAGAAGTAATTTCCTGACACCGAGCCCTTAACCTTCTCGTCGACGAGCACCCATTCCTTCTCCATGTCGACCTCGATCTTGAACTTGGGGAGCACGTACTTCTCCACGCGCACGTCCACCGTCGCCTCGGCGTCGCCCGATGTCGCCGTGACCTTCCAGGTGCCAAGGTTGAGCTCGGTGGCCAGTGGGAGGTCGAAGGACAAAGAGCCCCAGCCGGAGGACGTGTCCACCTTCTTGAAGACCTTGATGCCCTTCGCGTCCTGGACGCTCACCTCGAGGGGTGCTGACACGGGGCGAAGCTCGGCATCGAGCACCAGCACGCGGCCGCGGATCGTCTGTCCCGGCTTGTAGATCGGCTTGTCCGTCTCGATGAACAGCAGGCGTCCGACCTTGATGGAAACGTCGCCGGTCAGGTGGTCCGGGCCGGACTCGATTATGAGTCGGTAACCGCCCTCGGGCACATCAGGGACGGTGAAGGGAGCGAGCACGTGGCCGTCGGTACCGGTCTTCCCCTCGTAGACCATGGAGGGGGGTTCGTCGTCCTTGTTGAGGAGGAGGAGGGTGATAGGGGTGTCCGGGACAGGGCCCCCTTTCTCATCTGTGACGGTGACCGTAGCGGCCGCGCTCCCTCCAGCGTAGAGTGTATCAGTGGTGACGAGCATGACCCGGTGGTCGGTGGCAGGGATGAGCGTCGTGGCGGTCGTACCCTTGATGTCCACGGCATGGGCGGCCAGTTCCGTCGTGTGCTCCTTGAACCGGGCGAGCAGGTCGGTACAGAGCGCGGTCTGGTCCCGGCCCCAACCGGCCACGACGATCGCGTAACGATTATCGGAGAGCCTGTTCTTGTACGCGCGCACCACGGCCCGCGGCTCTGTACAAGGCCAGGTTCGACCTGCACAGAAGTCCCACTTGGTGAGCCTGAGCTCTCGGGCGAAGCTGTTGACGGCGGGCCCGCCCACTACGATGAGATGGGCCTCCTGCCGGCTCCATGGCGTCAACTGGTCATCAGCGGACGAGATGGCGTCGAAGCCTGCGGCACGCAAACCCTTCTCCAGGGCCTTTGCAGCGGTCTCGTCATCAGCGTGGGCGGATGCGCCCCAGACGACGATCACCGTGTCGTCACCTATTCCCGCGATGGCCTCGTTGACGGACACTGCGGCAAGTCCCTGGCTGCATATCAGTGCCAAGATCAATAGGAAATGGAACGGTCGTACTCGGGCTCCCATACCAGATTGATAGGCTTGCAGGGCTTAAAAACCGGCGTGTTTTTCTAGGGTTGACACCACACGGTCGTTCATAACGGAAAGAAAACGTTTTTATAGAGCCTCTGGGGCTCGGCGTCCTCGTGGACGCCGGGTATGATATCGTGCTTAGTGACTTCGACGGCACGATATACCACGAGGGCAAGATAGATCCCGAGGTCGTCGAGGCCTTCCGCCGAGAGCACGAGGAAGGACGACGTGTAGGGATCGTCACCGGGGCAGGTGTTGACCACGTTCTTGACTGCCTCGAGGAGACCGGTGCCACTGAAATGCTCCAGTACGTCGACTTCATCGCCACCCAGTCGGCGGCCGAGTTCCACACCCTTGAGAACGGTGAGGTGACCGAGAGCATCTACCTCGTGACCGATGAGGTCCGGGACCTCGTGGCCGAGCTCCACCCCCGGTTCGAGGAGATCTGCGGAGGGTCCACTTTCAACTGGGGCGGATCCCTCGGGTACATCACCGGCGACGATATCGAGCGACGCGACAGCATCGCCAAAGAGCTCAGGGAAGAGTTCTCACCTTACGGGCTCAAGGTGCAGACCTGGGCCACCGGTGTAGGCATCTCCCCGGTGACCAAGTACGACGGACTGGACCGGTACTTTACCGAGCATGAGGGTGAGATACCAGTTGCTCTCGCTCTCGGCGATAGCGAGAACGATGTCCCGCTATTCACCTTTGCCAAGGAGCACGGTGGGTACGCTGGTCAGGTGGGGAACGGTCGAGACCTTGATTTCCCGGTCGACTACAAGGCGACGGCACACGCTGGTGCGGGCGTGGCCGAAATCATCGATCACTACCGCGATATGCCGGACGGGTACGCTCTCTAAACCTAATCCTTCGTGTCCCGGGAAGGGCACCATGTGTCGCACCATAGCGTGATACTGAGTGTCGCTGGATGCTGAAGGGGCATCACCAATACGTTACGGTCGCTCCTAATGTGCCCATGGAAGTGCCAAGATGTGTCGCACTATAGCGTGTCACGAGGATACGCCCACCAGTGATTAACTATTTATACCGCTTTACCTGCCGAATCCGGCTGTCAGTCAGACGGTGATATACCATGCGCGACCTGATCGATCGGTTCCTGGATTATGTCAAGGTGGAGACTACCTCGGACGAGGGGTCTGATACCTTCCCGAGCACCCCCGGGCAGAGGGTGCTGGGGCAGAAGCTGGTGGACGAACTGCATGGACTGGGCCTCACCGATGCCGCTATGGACGCGAACGGCTACGTGTTCGCCACGCTGTCGGGCAATCTCGCTGACAACTCCGCAGTCCCTGTCGTGGGATTGCTTGCTCACATGGATACATCCGACGGAGCATCAGGCAAGGACGTGAATCCCATCGTGCACCGCGATTATCAGGGTGGTGATATCGTGCTGCCCGGCGATCCGTCAGTGGTCATCACCGAGGCCGACAACCCGGACCTCGCAAACTACGTTGGCCAGGACATAATAACCGCCGACGGTACCACGCTCCTAGGCGCAGACGACAAGGCCGGTATCGCCGAGACCATGACCGCTGTGGAGTACCTGCTCGCCCACCCGGAGATCAAGCACGGGGACATCCGCATCGGGTTCACACCGGACGAGGAGATCGGCCAAGGGACCGACCACTTCGACGTGGCGGCCTTCGGAGCCGACGTGGCCTACACCATCGACGGCGGCCGCCTCGGCGAGCTGGAGAACGAGAACTTCAACGCCGCTACTGCCGTGTACACCATCAATGGCGTGAACGTCCACCCTGGTGACGCCTACGGGAAGATGAAGAACGCCGCTCTCATCGCCGGTGAGCTCTCACAAATGCTGCCCGCTGACGAGACGCCCGCAACCACCCGTGACAGGGAGGGCTTCTTCCACCTCTACGATATGAAGGCCGATGAATCCGAGGGGACGCTCAAGTACCTCGTCAGGGACCATGACGCCGCGAAGTTCGAGGAACGGAAGGACCAGCTCCAGCTGTACGCCGACTTCCTCAACGTCGTGTACGGTGCCGGCACCATAGAGCTCACAATCACCGACTCCTACAAGAACATGAAAGAGGTGCTTGACCAGCACCCCGAGGCCACCGAGAACGCAGCAGTGGCCTACCGACGGGCCGGTGTGGATCCCGAGATCGTTCCGATCCGAGGCGGGACCGATGGCGCTCGCCTCTCGTTCATGGGGCTGCCCTGTCCGAACGTGTTCACCGGTGGCCACAACTACCACGGGAAGCTCGAGTACATCCCGGTCCGGTCCATGGAGAAGGCTGTCGAGGTCATCGTCAACATCGCCGAGGTCTACGCCGAGGGCGTATAGGCCGCCTTCCGAAGAAGTAATCCCTCCGACAGTTGTCAGGATTCCTATGACCGTGGGTTCTCGGGGACCGAGTGGGCTAGCTGCTAACCTTTGGTGAGGATACCGCCAGCTACGAGGCGCTGCTTCGGATCATTGAGCTGTGCTATGAGGAACCTGTCGTCAGCACGATAGGCGAGCTCTCTTGCGGTCGTCAGCGTGACCGTGCACGTGCTGCCAGGAGGCGCCTTGTCCGTCTCCTTCCCATCGACCACGATACGTGCCACGGTGGCAGGCGAGGACTGGAGACCGACGAACAGGTGGACCGTATCGCGTAGAGCGAGCCTGGATGTGAAGGGTGAGAGCCGTGTTTCAATCTCGAACTTGTTACCGATGCTCTCCTGCGCCGAGATGAGATACCCCCGGTCGAAGTCCTTGGCCCGGCCGCCCTTGAGGCATAGGCCCACACGCGTCCCGGCAGGGGCCTTGTCCACATCCTCGTCATTGCATTGGATGGAGCGTATCTCGACACCGAACTCCGGGGGGTAGACCGTCATCGCGTCACGCTTGGCGACCACACCACGGTCCACGTGACCGAGGATGACGCACCCGACGCCTTTTACCGTGAAGAAGTGGTCCACAATGACCCGTGCGGGGCCATCGATGAGCTTGGCACGGTCCTCCTTGGCCACGACAGTCAGCTCGGCAAGGCGCTCGTGGAGCAGGTCCATCCCGGAGAAGGTTGTGGATGAGACCGGGACGATTCCCCAATCCTCCATGGACGTCCCCTTAACGACCGTGGAGACATTGTCGGCCAGCTCCGTCAGGGCCACGGGGAAGGACTCGTCCGCACGGGTGAGGACGATCAGACCGCGCTGCTTCTCGAGCAGGTCCATCGCTACGATGCACTCGCCGGTCCGGGCCGTGAGGCCGGAGGATGGGACGCATACGATGACGATATCGGCCATGTTCACCGCCTGGACCAGACTCTTGATCGATTCCGGGTACTTCTTCACGTCAACGAAGGTGAACACACTATCGCCCTTTACGAGGTTGTAGAAGGTGATGTCCGAGTCGGTCCCCTTCTTTCCGAGCCTCCCAGCGAGTGTTGATACGCCCACGCCTTCGTCGCCCACAATGGCCACTGTCGTCATCGATACGAGCACACGCCCAAAGAGGTAAAAACCTATTGCCAGCGACAGTCCGCGACGCACGGACAACTAGAAGATTATATGGAAGATGTACTCCGTGGCCTCGACCTCGACGATGGCGGCCGTGAAGAGAATCACGAAAGCGCAGAGATAGGCGGGGGCGAGGCGGGCCGCGACGTCACGGGGACCCTCTGTAGCGTCCTTATCGACCAGCAGCCAGAATAGTGTACGCCACAAGGTCACGAACACGGCGGCAATCAGGAATATACCGGGGAGCTCGAGCACGCCGTGTGGTACGAGCAGGGGGATGGTCATGGGGAAAGGAAGGTCCTCGTCCCCAGCAACGACAGAACCGACGACATATCCGTTGACCACCATCGACATCAGGGGCATGAAGCAGGCGGCAGCGGCCATCAGGGCGACAGCGACATAAGCGAGCCACCCACGCTCTGACATGGGACGAAGCCAATGAAAGAAACGGGCGACAAGGTAGAGCATCAGGCCCGGGAGCGTGAACGAGAAGGAGGACATCCCGAAGTTGTTGAGGAACAGGAAGATGTACGAGAGCGTGAACCCGCCATCCTCGGTCTCCTCGATGACCTTGTCGGCCAGGGGCGAGGCCTCCAGCAATGAGCGGATGATTTCGAAGTCGATGGGCCAAATGACTCCCACAAGGGCCATCGCGATGAACAGGCTCGCAAGCGCGGTCCAGGTCCTTCGCAACCGTCGCACCGACCCGAGCATCCTTGCAGGGCCCGTACCGAGTGCTGCGGCCAGCCCCATGAACAGGGCACCAGCTGAAAGGACCGCGGCCCCGAGGCCGTGGGCGACCTTTATCATTAGCAGGGATGTATCATCGGGACCGATGCGGCCGTCCCACACACGGGCGCCGATGGAATGGTGGACGAGAAGGAGCGTGACCACTGCAACGATGGTCCTTATCTGCCTGTCCGTGGTCTCGTCCCCGCTGGTCGGCATTCCCACACCAACGGAGGGGAAGCAAACGGTTTAATCTGCTTTGGTCCGGCGCCCCAAAAAGTTATCACTTCCCCGTGATAAAATATATAACGGGCAGATGGCTGATCTCATTCACTCGCCATGGAGCTCGGGGATACGACGTTCGGCATCGGCCTCCATCATGACGAGTGCTACGTGGGCGCCGGGGCCGTGTACTCGGAAGCGTACCAGTTCTACCAGGCCACACCGGTAAAAGACGGCGTACTCCTCTACCCTCACCATGATCCTAACCTCGAGGAGGCCTACGTTCACGGTCCTTACAAGTCCGAGTTCAACACCGGAAAGGTCGAATCGGAACGACAGCTCGCGAGCGTCTTTCCCAGCGCGTCGTACCGCAACGATATCCTCTCACGCTACTCTGACCTCGTCATCACCGGTGGCGACGCCCGTCACTGCATGGCGAACATGCTAGAAGAGCTCATCGAGAACAGCGACCGTGAAAGGGACATCTACCTCGTGTCCGATGCGATCTACGACTCCTGCAAGACAATGGACCGGCAGCTCGAGAAGCAGAACGCAGCGGAGCGACTGTTCAACAACGGCTCCCACTACGGTGCTTTCGAGCAGCTGAAGGTGCGCACACCCATCGACGTGTACGAGATCGACGGAACGGTCACCCATATCGACGGTGAGCGGGGCAGGCCGACGGTCCGCGTGCACGTGACAAGCATCGAGGACGTCATCGACAGATAATGTCCGGACGGACCGGCGCGGAGCCGTAGCTTATTTAAGCCCAATCGCACTTCCTGCACTCACCTGGCGAGAGAGAGATGGTGCGAGATCTCAAGGAGGACCGTGAGCGGTTACTACGATTCGGACAGGGGGACAGCCCCGTCATCCTAACTGTACCGCACGGCGGCACGACACCCATCCCCGGCATCGATGGACGGCGTGGGGACCCGAATATCCCTGGGGACTGGGAATACTTCACCGACATGGATGTGAACACGTTCCAGCTCGGGGAGCTGGTGAGGGCGCGGATGGCCAAGCATGAGGTGATCCCCTTCACGGTCATCACCATGGCGAGCAGGCGGGACCTGGACATCAACAGGAGCTGGGACCACAATCTCCGCGGATACGAGGCCGCGGGCGTGCCGGAGGATGGGATACGACGAGCTAAACGCGTGTTCGACGGTTTCCATGACACGATAGCAGAGTACATCGGAGATATCCGGGAGCGGTTCGGGCCGAACCTCGTGGAGAACGCGTTCCTCATCGACCTTCACGGGACACATCTTGCCAGCGACGCCCAGATCGAGCTGGGAACCCTGCATGGCGTATCGGCCAAGCTCGAGCTCGTCTACCCTGTAGCGTACACCGTGCCCACGCTCTGGGATGCCTTCGCCAAAGCGGGCTTCAGGCTCTCCGGGGAGCCTGTCCCCGAGGGAGAGGACCTTGAGGGTTGCTTCGTGTCAGCACACCACGGGCGGAAGAATCCGGGCGGTCTCAATGCCGTGCTCGTCGAGGTTGACATAAGCCTCCGTCAGGAGGAGGAGCTCCCACGGACGGCAGCTCGCATCGGTGACGTCCTGGCAGGTTCCGTCCGCGCAGCGATATTGCGTGCGGACGACGTGTAAAAGAAGGGTGACCGGGAGCGAAGGACACCCCCGACCTTTCCGGTGACGAGGTCGTTACTTCTCCTCGTCCTTCTTATCTTCTTCTTCCTTCTCAGGTTCCTCTTCCTTTTCCTTCTTCTCGGGCACCTTCTTGGCCGACTTCTCCTCTTCCTCTTCTTCTTCCTTCTCAGGCTCCTTGCCCGCAGGAGCATTGGTGATGAGGGCCAGGAGGGCCGCCACCACGCACAGACCGGCAGCGATGAGGAAGGCCTGGTCGTACACCTGAAGGGTGTCTTTTACATAGCCTCCGAGCATGGGGCCGAAGATGCCGGCCACACCGTAGGACGTGAACACCCAGCCGTAGTTGATGCCGATGTTCTTGGTGCCGAAGAAATCGGCGGTAGCGGACGGGAAGAGGGCGAAGTTGCCCCCGAAGTTGAAGCCCACGAGGCAGGCCACGCCCATGATGGCATAGTAACCGGTCACCTGGGTGAGGCCGAACATGGCCCCTGCCTGGAGCAGGAACATGATCATCATGGCCTTTGCGCGACCGATCTTGTCGGAGGCAGCGCCCCACACGATGCGGCCAAGTCCATTGAAGATGGAGAGCATCCCCACGATGGTGATTGCCTTGCCACCGGCATCGGCGATGTTCCCTGCGGTGAGGATATCCTGAGAGAAGCCTTTGATGTGGCCGATGGTCATGAGGCCGGCGGTGGCCCCTATGATGAACATGAACCAGAGCAGCCAGAACTGCTTGGTGCCCAGCATCTCTCCCCACTCGTAGTTGTACGAGGAGGGGCCGCCCGCCTTGGCAGCAGGCGGCTCCCATCCCTCGGGCTTGTAGCCCTCGGGCGGGTTCTGGAGCATCTGTGCGGCCAGTGTGACCACCACAAGGAAGGTGATACCAAAGTAGAGGAACACGTTGTACAGGCCCGGCTCGGGTGCAGTCGCGATCACGGGGATGAGCTTGGAAAAGATGTACGCGCCAGCACCGAAGCCCGCGACGGCAAGACCCGAGATGAGCCCCCGCTTGTCGGGGAACCACTTCACGAGGGCGGCGATTGGGCACACGTAGGCGAGGCCGATACCAGCGCCACCGATGATACCATAGGTGAGCACGATCCAACCGGTCGTCGGGGGTACGCCCTGACTGGCGAGGATGTAACCGATACCGTACAGGATACCACCTACCGTGGCGACCTTGCGTGGTCCGGCCTTGTCCTGCCAGCGGCCTGCGAGCACCATGACCACCGCGAAGGTGGCAAGGCCCACGGAGAAGGGCAGCGATGCATCCTGGTGGCTCCATCCGAAACCCGTTGTGAGCAGGCTCTTGATGGGGCTCCAGGCGTAGATCACGCCCAGGCATAGCTGGATCGCGATAGCGGCTATGACTATGTTCCATCGGTTCGTAGTAGTCTCTCTTGACATGGGATCAGCTACAGCACGAAACCGCCCTGTCACCTTTAAAAATGTTGATTTGGGGGGCGATGAATCTTTGGAGAATGCCTAATCCATATTACTTGGAATTCGAAGTGCTAACCTATTCTAATCCGGACCTTCCGATGTTACCTCGCTGACATGGCTCGGAACGGCCTGCGCCAGGACGGATCCCATCACGCACAGTCCGCCGGCCGCCAAGAACGCCCTGTCGTAGACGAGCAAGGTGTCTTTGACCCAGCCGCCGAGCATAGGGCCCGCGACCCCCGCCATCCCGTAGGCGGTGATCACCCAGCCGTAGTTCACGCCTAGGTTCTTGGTCCCGAATAGGTCTGCTGTGGCGGAGGGGAAGAGAGCGAAGTTACCTCCGAAGTTGAAGCCCACCAGGCAGGCGGCCGCAAGGACGGTATAGTAGGACGAGGTCAGGGTGAGGGCGACCATGGCCCCTGCCTGGAGCAGGAACATGAGGCCCATGGCAGAGGGCCTTCCGAGCCTGTCGGAAGCGGCGCCCCACACGATTCGGCCAAGGGCATTGAACACGGAGAGCATCCCCACGATGGTGAGGGCCTTGCCCGCTGCGTCCGTGACACCCTGTGCCTCCAGGACCTCCTGGGAGAAGCCCTTGATGTGGCCGATCGTCATGAGGCCTGCAGTGGCCCCGATGAAGAACATCGCCCAGAGCAGCCAGAACAGCCGTGTGCGGAGCATCTGGCGCCAGGGGACGTCCGGAGCGGCGTGTGCCGCGGCCTCGCGCGGCGTCGGCACCCATCCCTCGGGACGGTAGCCCTCGGGGGGATTGCGGAGGAACTGGGCGCCCAAGGTCACGACCACCAGAAAGATCGCACCGAACCAGAGGAACACTGTGTATAGCCCCGGGTCCGGCGATGTCGCGAGCATGGGGATGAGCTTGGAGAAGATGAACGCGCCAGCACCGAATCCCGCGACGGCAAGACCCGAGATGAGCCCCCGCTTGTCCGGGAACCATTTCACCAGGGCGGCGATCGGGCAAACATAAGCGAGCCCGATACCTGCACCGCCGATGATACCGTAGGTGGTCACGAGCCAGGCGAGAGTGGGGGGATGACCCAGGCTGGCGAGGAGGTAGCCGAGGCCGTAGAGGATACCGCCCGCAGTGGCCACGCGCCGTGGTCCGACCTTGTCCTGCCACCTGCCGGCGTACACCATGACCGCTGCATTGACCGCGAGGGCGACCGAGAATGGCAGGGATGCCGCGGTATGGCCCCAGCCGAATCCCGTGGTGAGCATGCTCTTGATAGGGCTCCAGGCATAGACGACACCGAGACAGAGCTGTATGGCGATGGCGGCGATCACTATGGTCCAGCGTTCGGGGATGTGACTGTGCGGCTTCGGGGCCACGGAAGCTTGCCTGGGTAGCCCTCCTTATGAACCTTCCCCGGGGGTCAATGGGTGAAGCTTGAAAAAGCAAGAAGTACTCCGGAGTCAGTGCACATGGACCTACAGCTCACTCAAGAGCAACGACGTCTGCTGATACTCATCCATACATACACGGCTCCACGGGACGATGGTTCCCAGGTATGGCTCAAGGACCTGCCGCTGCGTGCGCTGATGTACGACGGTATCGTCAAGAAGGTGTTCGACTGGGACTACTCGCCCACATCTGTGTTCGTCCATGGGATTAGGCGTTTCATCAATATCAGCCAGGAGGGGGAGCACGACCTCATCGAGCTGCGGGAGGCGGGCCTGGTCGACAAGCTCCGCATAACCGCCACAGAGCACGTCCCTTCGAAAGCTTACCGTTCCAGTGTCGAGGGGGCCGCCGTCGTGGCCGACTTCCCCGAAGAGGACCGGAAGACCATCATAGACCTCATCTCGTGCCTGCGTTGCGAGAGCGCCCGGGAGGTGCGGGTGACGTCCAGTGAAGCGTTCTACTTCTGCAAGGACTGCGAGAGCACGGAGCACATCGGTCTGTTCAATATCGAGGACGTAGCGTACGTCGCACGGCCCTATTTACCTCGAGTGCTGGGTGTGGGATCGACGGGGGGTGAGAGCTGAGCATGGAGATCATCGATGAGCTCGAAGAGCTCGTGTTCCTCGAGAACCCACGTATCCTGGTGACCGAGTGGATCCCGTGCGGGAGGAACCAGATCCTATCGCTCACGGACGGGCTCGAAGCTGTGAAGGAGGTCAATGATTCCCTCTACACGACGACGATGGACGTCCCCAACAGGCTCCACACACTGGTGACGGGGCCTGTCCTCACCAAGCTCCAGATGCAGGACCACGATCCTGCGAGCTACATACGCTTCCATGCCAAGGTGTTCTACCCCGAGACCGTGCACCAGGTGGAGGAGTTCGGAGTGCACGTGGACTGGACCGGGCGCATCATCTACGGTCTGATCCTGGAGCAGGTCGAGAAGCGCAAGAAGCGACAATCACTGGACCACATGTCTCGGGTCGTGGCCGACATCGTGCTCGACACGTCAACGATGATCGAGACCATGCTCTCGGTGTTCCAGCGGGACGTCCTTGATACGGTGTTCTTCGAGAACCCCAACGAACGGAACAAGTTCGTGACAATCATCGCGGAGCGGATGACGCCCAAACGCAAGTCCCCCGCGGACTACCTGACCGAACGGCGCCTCAAGGGCGAGATCAACCAGGTCATCGAGAACGTGCACAAGGCAGAATCCCTGAGCGATGGCGAAGCCGTCTTCCTGGGGACCAAGGGCATAATCCTGGTGTCCCCGGAACCGACGAGGTACGAGGAGGTGCTCTCGCTGTTCAACGGCCTCCAGGCCCTCGACATATTCCAGCGTAACATCCACGCACGGGTGGGTGCGCTCTGGGACGAGATGCGCGAGACGCGTCGTCTCACGGAGGATGTCTCCGAGCTCGACATCCAGCGTGTGTCGGAGGCACAGCACTCGCTCTCCCAGATGACCGACCAGCTCCTGGCCATCGGGGAATGTCTGCGGTACATGGAGGACGCGTTGGAGGCGCTCAGTAGCGAGTGGAGGGAGCTGCGGGAGCGACGGGCCGCAGAGATAGTCCACCCGGGCGTCTCGCGTCTGCTTAGCCTGCTCGACATCGGCAATACGCTCGATCTCACCGGACACCGGACACGTGGTATCGGCCGCACCCTCGTGGGTCTCCAGAAGGAGGTGAGCGGCGTGAAGGAGCTGGCCTCAACCATCGGCGAGCGTCAGATGCGCCACCTTAACGAGAACCTCCAGGAGAACATCGTCCAGATGGAGACTATGAGCCGCTCGTCCCAGCGCACCAGCGTGGCCATCAACATGCTCCAGCTCATCCTCGCGGGCTCACTGGCCTTCGACATACTCAAGACGCTCTCGGGCGATTACGAGAACACGGTGTTCAGCTCCGTCGCCAGTGAGAACCCGGTGGCATGGCTCGGGCTCACGGTGCTGGTGTGGGTCGGTCTGGCATCCATCTTCTTCAACATCATCCGACCCATCGAGAAACGACGGGAGAAAGGGCTGCATGCTCGCGTGAAGCTCAACGCACCATATGACAATGATGCGCTCAAGTCGTTCCTCAGCACCCGGGAGATGCTCGTTCAGGAGTCGACATGGGACCTCCATCACCACGTGTTCAGACGATCGTGGAGCGAGCGGGGCGAGGGTTGGCGGAACAACGAGGTGACCATCCAGATCGATTACGACGAGCTCACAGGGCTCTTCCGGGACCTCGTCGTGAGCATACCCGCGCCCCAGTACATCGATGAGAACGACGCGATCCAGATAGCACTGCTGGACCTGGTCACTGCCGATGTGCTGGAGCACAGGACGCTGGACGCCTTCCGGGAATTATCGGGTCACGAATGATCGTGAGCTCGACCGGCGGTCCTTTTCTCCGGACGCAGCGTGCTTGCCGCTTCCTCTGCGGTCATCTCGTGGCGCCAGACGGCGGCGAGCAGTTCTTGGACGCTAATGTCCGCGGTCTTCGACTGATGCGCCCCTTCGCGCTTTCGGGGCGTTCGCTCCTGTGACCTTCTCTTCTCCGGGTCCTTGCTGAGGTAAACGGCCGACCACCGTGAGCCCTTTCGATGAAGCCTTCCCTGTTCTATCAGCGTGGTGAGGGTGGTGCTGGCGCGGAGGCAGGAGAGGATGGGTCCCCTGGTTATGCGCTCGGGTCTTATTATGATATAGTAAGCAGTTAAAATAATAATACGCCATAGCGTCAAGAATCGGTTGGGGCCAGAGCCATCTGGCCTGCCAATAGCGGTCGATTGAGATGTGAAATAATTATGTGTGATTCAACATCCTTGAGCACCCTTCTACAGACTTCCTTGAACGTCTCGAACTCACCCTCCCCCCTAGCCCTCGTGACGTCGTATCTGCACCGTGCATCCTTGAACTCTGCTGTCAGCCTGTCCACTTCGTCCTTCGGGATGGTACCGAGCTCCTCGGGCATGCGATCGATCGAGCCGAACATAGTCTTCACGTACTCGTCGGAGTGGAGGTTCTGGACGAGGCACAGGAGCACCCCGTATCTGTTCAACTCGTAACCGGTGTCCTTCCTTCCCGTCCGCTTCCTGATGCCGGTCTTGACCCGTCCGAACCTGGTATCGAGAAGGCTTACAGCCCGCGGCACGGCAATGTTCTTCGTCTTCCCGTCCACGTTCACGGTGATGTTCGGCACCACGAGACCTTTCCAGTGCTTCTTGATGTGATAAAGAACGACCTCTTCCTCGGGAGTGATGGTACGCTCCTTCCTGACTTTCTCGAGCCTGTCCCTGAGCGCCGCCAGCTCACGTTCCATCACCGTCGCCTCCTCGTCCGACACGAGGAGCTGGTCCCGGGGTATGTCGCCCTTGTCCTCGCTCATCCTGAGGACCCCTCTCAGCTCAGAGAAGAGCTCGTAGGCGTCCGCAAGCCGTCGTCCTAGTGTGTCAGCCGACCTGCTCTCCCTGCTGTTGAATGGGCGCTCGACGATCCTGCGCACCGTCTCGATGTCCCCCGTGTCGAGTCCTGCCCGCTCCGCCGTCCGTGCGATCATCGATGCGGCCCCCTGCGCCTGCCGGCATCTTCGGTAGAGGTCCGCCCAGGGAATGCTGTAGGGGAACCGGAGCCCGTGCGCGTCCTCACGGTAGTTGAGGATCCACGACACGAGGTGATAGGTCTCTGCCAGGACGACCGTCCCGTCGTCCTCCACAGGCGCACCCCCCTTGAGGGCGCACATGGTGGCCCTCAGGTCGACGTCCCGCTCCGCGGCCTCGGCGCCGATCTCCTTGCGCCGCCTGTCGAGGTCGGGTCTGATCCTGAGGTCGATCATGGCCTTTCTGAGCTTCATGTAGGTGTCCTCCATCACATCCTCGCCGACATCACGGAGGAAGTGATAGTTGCACTCCCGGGTCGGAAGATCCGGGAACACGCGTTCGCCCGCCTTGCGCAGTCCGAGCCCCATGTCCCTGACGAAGGCGAGCGGCGTGCCCGCCCGCTCCTTGATGTCCTCGAAGTACGGACCGATGTGCTTACTGCTCTCCGACGGTATCGGGCCGCAGGAGAGCGCCCAGCCCGTGAGGAGGTCCATCAGCAGTAGGATGCGGTCACTGCCACCGTCGCCCGTCCCGTCCGCGCCAAGCACGTAGCCACCGTTCTTGTCCATGGCCTCCACCAGCCGGCCGAAGTGCCGGCGGTGGTACAGCTCGAACCTGGCGAGGAACTCGAGTGCGTGGTTGCTGACGGTGCCCGCCGACAACGGCACCCCATGCCGCCACCGCATCTCACCACAGGTGTCCTCCCGCGACCGATTCTCCAAATATCGCATCATACCGACGGCGCACACCACGTCCATCGTGAACCGCGCCTTGCCGCGCGTCAGGCGACGGAGTTCGCAGGAGGTGTACTCCAGCACATGCCCGCGCTCCAGCTTGTACTTCGGGTCGTAAAGATGGACGATCCGGGCGACGAAGCTCCCGTACCGGACCGTGTGCATCGTGCGCGTCGTGGTCTTGAGCACGCAAAGCTCCCAGAAGCGGTCGTCATCGACGAGCTCGGGCTCAGGGTAGAAGTCGATGACGGGAGGCTCGTCGCCCAGCAGCTGCGCCCGGTCGATCAGCTCGGATTCGGCAGCACGGACCTCGGCTAGGACCCGGAGCGAAAGCCCTTTTTTTTGATATCGTACTCATGGATGATCCAGCGAACTCCACGCTCGTTCACATTCATTCCCTTGGAACGCACGAGGGGCATGAGCTCCTCCACCGAGGTCGCCCGGTGCTTGATAGCGAGCGCAAGCACATCGATGATCTTCCCCTTCGTCAGGCCCGGCGGACGGCCAACCCGCGTCCTGAGTTCGGAGCCGCGTCTCTTCATCTGCACACGCCGTTTCCGGCTATTCATGCTGTAGTAGACGGCCGACTTACGGGCGCCCTCGCGATAGAGCCGCCCTTTTCCCACACACGAGGACAGGTGGTGATGGATGTTGTCGTGGAGGCGCTGTTTGAGCTCCTTCGCTGTGACTCCTGCGTCGCTGTTCTCGATGAAGTGGACGATGGTCTCGGAGAGGTTGCCCCAGCGGGAAAAGCGAACTCCCTGGTACTCCCAGAGGTCATGCTCGTCCCATTCAGGGATGTCCGGCAGCGTGAGCACGCTGCCGTTCCGGTTGAAGCTCGTCAGATAACCTGTGCCCTCGAGCTTCCTCCAGATCGTGCCTTTCGAGCAGTCGAAATGCTCAGCCAGCTGTGACGCCAGGAGCACCTTGTGATCCCGTAAAAAGGCGATGACATCGTCAGCGGAGATCCGCTCTTTAATCATACTTTTAAGTAAGCATATATCCTTAAATATATTTTCTTTTTATGCTTACTTTTATGTATCTAGTGCGGCATTTGCCAACAACGTATCAATCTCAGAATTAGTCCGATTACTTCACTACCGTCAACCGATTCTTGACGCTATGGATAATACGTTTCCAAACTGATTACTATATCATTATAAATCAATCAACACCCTGGACGCCCGAAATGACGCCGTATAATATGCATTATTGCGGCGTGGGCCGATCGGGGTAATTCGGACTCACAAATGGAGGTCATCTGGGGCTATAGGGGCGATAACTTATGTGTGCCTCTTACATTTATTTGGAGGAAAAAGCGACGTCGCATAACCCCCTGTTATCAGAAGGCGGCTCGTCGTTTATTTATAGACCTTCTCTCGATGTCTGATCTTGAGTATGAGTACTCCGTCATTGGTCTTCGTGTAGATCACACGATACTTGCCGACGACAAACTTGAACAAGCCTTTGAATTGGCCATGAAGGGGCTTGCCGCTGTTGGGGTCTTCGCTCAACGCTTTCTCAAGTGAATCAAGGACTCTCTTGGCAGCTTTCTTATCGATGTGTTTCAGGTCCTTGAAGACCGATGCCTTATACTCGATCTTAGAGGCCAAGCCTTTCCCTCATCTCATCACTTGAAATGATCTCATCATCCTTGTCGCGAAGCCTATCGAGAGCGATAAGATAATCGACATATTCCTGGAGATAGGATTCGATAGCCTTGCGTATGATAAAGGTCTTCGAGCGCTCGAGGGAGGAGGCCATGCTATCTAATTCCTCGACGATTTCATCAGGAAGTCGTATTGAAACCGTTGTGGTCATGACACTCACTATGTATTACAATGCATTACAAGTATATCAATGTATCGCAATTAATCCTCATCACGCCAGTATACCGCTTTCTGATAACTAATGCATATGCGAACCCCGGGTGCGCATAATCTCCTGCTGGGGGAGGGTATATGACATATGGCGCATATCCCTCACTCTATCTGCATTCTTCTTTCGGTAGTTATGTTCGCAGATGGATCTTTGATATCGCCCCTAAAGCCTCAGGATGGGCGAAATGGAGGTCATGGAATGAATCGGGTCACGAATGATCGTGAGGACCTAGCGTTTATTGCGCTCTTGGCGCATATCCCGAAGTTCCTTGTGGAGCATGTCGATGGCCTCGCGCAGGTCGCCGATCTCTGACTTGAGCTCCTTCTCCTCGGCCGAGATCAACCGCACCTCGCGGTTGAGCTCCCGTTCTCCCTTGATGAGCTCTGCGGCCTCATGCTCCAGGATGACCTCTTCCTCGGCGATGCGCTCGACATCGTGCTTGAGCGATTGCTCGACGACAAGAAGGTTCTTGAGCTCGTTCACCGTCTCTTTCAACTCGGTTATCTCCTCGTGGAGCATGTTCTCCTCGTCCTTGAGGAAGATGACCTCCTTCTCCAGTATCTTCTCTTCCTGGACGTACTGCTCCTCGATCTTCTCGAATATCAGCTCGAGCTCCATGAAACGCTCCTTGATGCGCTTGAACTCCGTCAGTTCGAGCTCGTAGACGAAGTAGAACAGCAGGAGCACAAGGGGGATGATGGCCGCGACCTCGACGATACCCACGATGACCTGGAGCCCCATGTTCGAATCACTGGACGCGAACATGAACCCGATGGCGAGGCCGATGCCCAATATAGCTCCCACGCCGAGCACCAGAAAGAGCCAGAACGAGGTGCTACCGTCTCCGAAACCACCGCTCTTTTCCTCTTTAGGCGGCTCCTTTGGCGTATCTCTCTTTGTCACAGTTGCCGGTGCTGCAGCACCTTCGTCTCGCATGTCTTCTTCCATGGTCTCACCACTGATATAAAGATACCCTCGCCGGCCTGCAAAGAGGGCGACGCCCGAAAGGATTACGCCCGCAGCCATCACCAGCTCGGGGACGTGCACCAGGGTCAGCGCACCCAGGGAAAGGGCAGCGCACACGATCGACACCACTATCGGGATGGCCGGACGGTAGCCCGGAACGCGTCCGAACCGTCGGACTATGACGGGGTGGGCCGCGGTCACCGATAGGTAGAGGATGAGCGCCAGAGGGACAAGGAGGTGGAGCAACGCCTCGTACTTGCCCCAGGCAAGGAACACCGAGGAGATGATGAACTGGAGGTAGATGGCAGCGTAGGGGACGTCCGCATCGTTCAGCTCGGCGAGCAGGGAGGGGAAGTGGCCCCGCCGCGCCATGGAGTACGGAAGGCGCGAGGATGATAGCACCCATGAGTTGGCCGTGCCCACCATGATGAGGAAGGCGGCGAGGGCCATGAAGTTTGATCCAAGGCTGCCTATGGTGGGTCCGAGGATCTCTTTAGCCATGAGCGAGAGGGGAGCGTGACTTTCACCGAGCTCAGCTGAGGGGACCACTCCGAGAGCGGTGAAGGACACAAGAAAATACACGATGGTGACGCCCACGGTGGTGATGATGATCGCTTTTGGCATCATCGTCGGATCTGCCGCCTCCTCGCCCAGGAAGGTGACCGCTTCCCACCCGATGAACGGCTCGATGATGATGAGGATGGTGGCGATGATCGTGGCAGAGGTGAGGTCGGGGATTGCCACGAGGTTGGTGACCTCAACTTGACTGGCCCCGACAGCCGCGAGCCCCGCGAGCACAAGGAGCGCGAATCCGGACAGGAAGCTCTGGAGCAATGCTCCCGAGCGGACACCTGCAGTGTTCACCTTCACGAGCACGGCCAGCAGCACGATATTGAACACCACCTTGGACAGATCGTTGAAGGGGAGCACGAAGCTCAGGTACTCCGTTGCCGCCGACACGAGCATGGAGATCGTGATCCAGGAGATGATGCACGAGAGCCAGGCGACCACGAATCCGGGAAGGTTCCCAAAGGCGTTGCGCACGTATGTATAGGGGCCTCCCGCGTCCTGGAAGAACGCCGCCAGTTCGGCGATGACGAGGGACATGATGATGGCTCCACCACCGACGAGAACCCAGATGAAGAGCGAGGCGGGTCCCGCTGAACGAGCAGCGATGCCCGGGATCATAAAGATACCCGAGCCGATGATGGCCCCCATGCCGAGGAACACGAGATCGAGGAGCGATAGTTCCCGCTTCAGCTCGCCCCCTTCCGTGCTCACGAGGTTAGAGCAGGAGCGAAAAGAATAAAACGGTTTTTCACTCGGCGCGGCTGATCCTCTTCTTGGTCTTCCTCTCGACCCGTTCGTTCTTGCGTGCCAGGCGCTCCAGATCGGGATTGACGCCGTGGAAATAGTACTTGAGCACGAGGAACGCCAGGATGAGGAAGGGCGAGAGCACGGCGAGCACGATGGTGGCATACTCGCACTGTGGGCCCGGATCACGCCATGAGCAGTAGAGGGAGCCCGCGGTCCCGGTGAACACGATGGGGAGGAAGAGATAGAGGAGGAAAAGCCATATGATGACGATATCGGTCGCTAGGAGCACGACCTCCCGTGGGATCCCCGAGCCCTGGTCCACGAGCATGGGTGATGCGGCGCATCCATAAAAAGGCTTCGCCCCCCGACCGTGCGAAAGTGACTCACAGATTCAAAATGTATATATACAGCCTTACCCGCTGGACCCCGGCATCGGGTATGAAGCCCGAACGGGGTGTGCGAGATGGATATACGGGACGGGAACCTTGGAGCGTATCACACGTACGAGGAGGCGATGGAGGAGATCGAGCGGGTCGCCGCCGAGAATCCTGACATCGCCAGGGTGGAGACCATCGGTTATTCCACCTACGGCAGACCGATAAAGGCCATCAAGATATCCAAGGACGTGGACGTGGAGGATCCGGACAAGCCCGAAGTGCTCTACATGGGCCAGACCCACGCTCGTGAGGTCATCTCGGCCGAGGCCAGCCTCGGTGTAGTCGACCGACTCATCGACGGATACGGGACCGACGACTACGTCACCGGTCTCGTTGACTCCCGCCAGATCTGGGTCGTGCCCGTGGTCAATCCGGACGGTTCCATGAAGGTCGCAGAGGACGTCACCGCGAGGGGCGACTCGTCCTGGCGCGGTAATTGTCGTGACAACAACGGCAACGGGAAGGTCGATGACGGCGACGGTGTCGACCTCAACCGCAACTGGGCTCGCAACTGGGGCGGCCAGGGTTCCAGCGGGACACCCGGCAGCCAGACCTACCGCGGCCCGGCACCATTCAGCGAGCCCGAGACGGCCGCCATCAAGAAGCTTGCCGAGGAGCACGACTTCGTCACCTCGGTCTCGTTCCACTCATACTCGGGGCTCATCCTCTATCCACTTGGGTACACGACGACCCCGGCCAAGGACGAGGACCTCCTGAGATCGATCGCCGAGAACATGCGCGACCATCAGCCTTACGAGAAATACATAGCCGAGAAGTCCTCGGACCTCTACGTGGCGTCCGGCGACTCGGACGACTGGCTCTACGAGGACATGGGCGTGCTCGCATTCACCTTCGAGGTCTACAAGGGGGGTAACAGCTGGTGGAACACATTCAAGCAGTTCAATCCACCCGAGGACCGCATCCAGTACCACGTGGACAACGTCGTCCCCGCGGCCCTCTACGCGGCAGAGATCGCTGACGATCCGTCCCAGGCGCTCATCGAGCGGGAAGAGCGGGACGCCCAGGGGCCGCCCGCGCCCGAGGGTCCCCGCGATCCGGCCGACTACTGGCCTGAGGACGACAACCCATACTTCGGCGGCTTACCGGGCGACTTCATGCTCAATGAGCTCACCCCCGGGTACCGCGGGACCGACGAGGACCCGGCCGAGGCCTACCGCCGCGCCGAGTGCGAGCCCGACTGCGAAGGATAGTCGCTTCGAAGGACTAGAGGAGCCCACCTCGCAAGTCGTACCGCTGTCGATGGGCCCCTGCCCTACGTCCATCGACGTGCAAATGTATATAAACCGGCTAAGGTGCTAGAATTCTCACCGGGACAGGGGTCGGTGGACCTCTCGACCGACAGGGGTACAGAGAGATGGACATTCGGGACGGTAACCTTGGAGCGTATCATACGTATGAAGAGGCCATGGAGGAGATCGAGCGGGTAGCTGCAGAGCACCCGGACATCGCCAGGATCGAGACCATCGGTTATTCCACCTACGGTCGACCGATCAAGGCTATCAAGATCTCCAAGGACGTGGACGTAGAGGATCCTGACAAACCTGAAGTGCTGTACATGGGCCAGACCCACGCCCGCGAGGTCATCTCGGCCGAGGTGAGCCTGGGTGTCATCGACCGTCTCGTCGACGGTTACGGGACCGACGACTACGTAACCGGTCTTGTGGACTCACGCCAGATCTGGGTGGTGCCCGTGGTCAACCCCGACGGCGCCGTGCAGGTAGCAAAAGAGGTCACCGAGACGGGCGACTCGTCCTGGCGCGGTAACTGCCGTGACAACAACGGCAGCGGCACGGTCGACTCCGGCGACGGCGTGGACCTCAATCGCAACTTCGGGCGAGGTTGGGGCGGTTCCGGCTCCAGCGGCAGCCCCGGCAGCCAGACCTACCGCGGCCCAGCACCCTTCAGTGAGCCGGAGACGGCGGCCATCAAGGACCTTGTGGACAAGCATGACTTCGTCACCAGCGTGTCGTTCCACTCATACTCGGGACTCATCCTCTACCCCACCGCGTACACCAATGATCCGGCCGAGGACCACGACCTGCTGAAGTCCATCGCCGAGAACATGCGGGACCGCCAGCCCCACGAGAAGTACGTGGCTCAGAAGTGCACTGACCTCTACGTGGCATCGGGCATCTCCGACGATTGGCTCTACGAGGACAAAGGCGTCATGGCCTTCACCTTCGAGATCTACAAGGGCGGCAGTGGTTGGTGGAACACCTTCAAGCGGTTCAATCCGCCCGAGGAGGATATCCAGTACCACGTGGACAACAACGTTGGTGCGGCCCTCTACGCGGCTGAGATCGCCGACGATCCGAGCCAGGCACTGACCGAGCGTGCCGAGCGCGACGCCAAGGGCGGACCCTTCGACCGCTCGGTGTCGACGTACGAGGACTTCGCCGAATATATCGGCCACGAGACGGAAGGGTACGACGTCCCTGCCTAGGTCAACGTCTCAGGTGTATCATCTATCAAAAGGAGCGAGCAGTCGGTCGAGCGCCTCGGGGGCGGTCGCCCCGTGGAGCTGGTAGCTGTACTCGAAGCTCTTCTGGCCCATACGGTCGTCCAGGCGGATCACGAGCGTGTCGTCCACCCGGTCGATGTCGATGACTGCGTAGTTGGACGCATCATCACCGTTCGGTGTGAAGCCGTCCACGGACACGTCGAGCGTGTCGGGCGCTATTGCTGCGTGGAGGCACGCCCCGGCGTTCTCGAGGTAGACGTCCATCCCGGCGAACGAGCCGTCGGGTGCGTAGATCCCGAACACCCGGGCCTCGAAGTGGGATCCCTCAACCTTGTGCTCCAGTGTTGCATAGCCCGTGTCGGAGCGGATGTCGTTCCGCACCTCTTCTTTGAGACCGTCCGCCTCGGTGCACGAAGTACGGATGACACCGTAGAAATCAGTGCCCGGGGAGACGTACCTTCCCTCCTCGTCAGCGTGCCGCTTGATGACCAGGCGATGGTTCCCCGCTGAAAGGCTCACTTCGTCGAGACCTAGGGAAGCGTGCTCGTCGAGGTACCCTTCGACCGTGAGGGACAGATGGTCGCCGTACTCCATGGTCAACGGATACCGCGCCGGAACGACCGCCATATAAACCTTCTCTTTCGGGCGCCGTTCCCTCTGTTGCGGAGATCTGCACCCCATCCACATTTAAATCCGACCCGGCCCAACCTTCATCGGTATCGACATGACCGTTTCCGTTGCCTTCCAGGGCGAGCGCGGCGCCTTCAGCGAGGCGGCAGCTATCAAGTACTTCGGTAACGGAGTGAAGCCCGTGCCGCTGCCATCCTTCGAGGAGGTGTTCGCAGCGGTCCACGACGGGCAGTGCGTGTACGGGATCGTCCCCATCGAGAACTCCCTTGCCGGCTCGATCCACCGTAACTACGACCTGCTGGTGCGTCACAACCTCCACATAGTGGGCGAGGTGAACCTGCGGATCATCCACTGTCTCATCGTCAATCCCGGCGTCACACTCAAGGAAATCAAGCGGGTGTATTCCCATCCCCAGGCGCTGGCCCAGTGCGAGGGTTCCATCACCCAGATCGGAGCCGAGCCATTCCCGACCTACGACACCGCGGGCGCGGTCCGTTTCATCAAGGAGCAGGCCGTCACGGACGGTGCTGCCATCGCCAGCCGACAGGCTGCCGTGGACTGGGAGATGGATGTGCTCCAGGAGGGGATGGAGGACTGGGGAGAGAACCTCACCCGGTTCCTGGTCCTTTCACCGAAGGAAGAGGTGCCCGAGAGCGATGCAAAGACGTCCATCGTGTTCGCCATGAAGGACGTGCCTGGGGCCCTGTTCAAGGCACTCTCGGTGTTCGCCCTGCGCGACATCAACCTCACCAAGATCGAATCACGTCCCCTACGAGGACAACCCTGGCAGTACCTGTTCTACCTGGACTTCGAGGGGACGATGGCAGAGGAGCGCTGCCAGCGCGCCATCGGCCACCTCGGCGAGATCACAAGCTACTTCCGACTACTGGGATCGTACTCTGCGGCGACGGAGTGAGGTCTAGTCCGCTGCATCAAGGCATTCGTTCTTGAGCCTGGCGAAGGCGAGAGCACGTGCTCGGTTCCCGTTCGGCTCCGCGCAACGACATGTCGAGCGTATAGGCAAGACCTGCCACGCCGACGACCAGGAGCAGCACCATCGCCGCTACCTGTTTGGGCTCCATACGGTGTCTGGGAGCGTTCACCATTTTATATTCATCATCGTGCCGCTCCGGATTGGCCGCCTCGCCAAAACGCCTATAAATGTATCCCCACATCCCGCCCCCGATGGTGGACCCGCCTGACGGCAAGGACGGATCGGAGGACCTCTACCTCAACGACCTCGCCCAGCCCGCATGCCGTCACGGAACGCCCATGACACGGCCCCAGCTGGCACACCGTATCGGCGTGTTCTTCCAGGAAGAGAAGTGGGAGGTGCGCCAGGAAGGGGGCACCACAGGTCCGGAGCACGGGTTCGATCTGCTCCTCAGGAAGGGACGGCGGGGGGCTGCCGTCACCGTCCTCACCAGTAACTCCCTAAGAGACGTGGACGAGGCCGCACGCCACATCCGAGCGCTCCAGGAACAGCGCCCCCAGGTGAAGCCGTACCTCGGGATCGACTGCACCCAGTTGACCTCGCTCTTGCGGGGGGACGTCGGAGCGGCCACCCTTGCGTGTGTCGAGGAACTGGGCGCGGGCATTGTGGCCGTGTCCCCTGATGCCGTGCTCCTTCTGGAGAACGTGGACGACGTTGACTGGCACGACAAGGACTTCTCACATTGCTTTGGATGCCCCGCATGCGAGGGGTTCGTCATCGATCCATTCGGCTATCTCTTGTTCAGGTTCGGACTGGCCCACGCCATCAAGGCAGTGGGGGCCGAGGAGTTCCAGGCCATGACCGGTGTCGACCTCAACATCTCGGTGGAGGACGCCGAGCGGGACCTGGTGGGCGAGCCGGAGGAATAACCCTCTTAAGCCTTCACCCGCTATCCTGTCCCATGGCCGCGGACACCGACATGATCATCCCATCGTACATCGAACGCACCGGTGGCGTGCTGCGGATGGTACCCAACTTCCAGGCCCGGTTCTACCGGGACGGTGGCAGGTTCCCGGGCGTGAACCGTGGTGACGGCAGGCCCGTGGACGAGCTGGGGAACTTCGTCGACGAGCGTTGGCTGTTCTCCATCACGCGCATCGAGCAGGAGGGAGCTTCTGGCGAGGACGGGCTCAGCACCGTGGCCGATGAGGACGGCAGCCCGCTCTGCACGCTCGACGCTCTCGTACGCGCACACGCCGACATCATGCTAGGCGCCGACTACGTGGCGGCCCACGGTGGGCCGGGCGTGGCCATCTTCGAGCTGCTGGCAAAGATCCTCGACATAGGTTCACGGCCCGACGACCGTATCAACTGTCACATCCATCCGCGAAAGGACGAGGCCTACTACTACCCGCCCATCCGCGGACAGGACGACGTCTATCTGGCCATGGGTTTCTTCGGGGGCACTCGCGACCGCGTACGGCAGTGCCTCGAGCAGGCCGTGAGCGGAGAGCGGGCGGACAGCATTCTTCATCTCCAGCCCCACTTCCGGCTCAAGGTGGGGAGCGGATGGCACGTGTACGCCGGGATGCCCCACTCGCCCGTAGGCTACGTGTTCGAGCTCCAGCGGCCTCGCGACGACTTCAGGCTCCTCCAGCTCTACCACAGGGGCCAGGACAAGCTGTTCGAGCCCGACCTCCTGCTCCGGGGGGACGATGCCGTGGAGGCTGCGATGGCGGACATCGACTGGGCGATGGCCGAGAGCCCCTACATCTGGCACCTCTTCCACGTCGAGCCCGAGCGCATCGAGGAAACGTCGGTCGCGGGCGTCGTGGAGGAACGATGGGTGTTCAATCCCGACCGAACACGGCTGTGGAGCGGCAAGGAGGTCGTGCTGGAGCCGGGGAAGACCTACACGTCCCGCGAACAGGGTGCCTACGGCCTCTTCGTGTTCACGGGGAAGGGCACCGTGGCAGGGCTCGACGTCGCTGCCGGTGATCCGGAGCGGGACGAGCTCTTCGTCTCCCACCGTGCTGGGACGGCAGGGATCGAGGTAACCAACACCGGCGACTGTCCGCTCGTGTTCTACACCTTCTTCCCGGCGGACGTGAACACCGCACCCCTGCTGTACGACGATCAGCGGTTCAGGGAATGGATGGCAGTCACGAGCATCGAGCCCAGAGGCTACTGACGGCCCGCCCTACTCCTCGAAAGAGAACCCAGGGCAGCCAGCATCTTCGAGATCGGTCCCGGTGATCGGGAAGGCGCGGCATTGGAGCGGTCTGTGCTCGTAGATGGAGCATCCGGTTCCCCCGTCCTCGAGCTCGACGAGGTAGGGGCAGTAGACACCGAGCTTGCAGCATCGTCCGCATCGCTGGCATGAACCCTTTCTTCTGGCGTGCTGGGACGCGATGAAATCCTTCTTTAGATGGGATTGGTAGAAGCGTCGCACCTTACCCACCCAGTGTCGAAAGGCCATCCGGCACGCGGCCAACCGCCATCCTTTAAGTCGTTTTGCCGGTGCGCTCGCGACACACCCTCTGGAGGTCGGCGTCCTCGATGTCCTTGCAATTCCCGTCACGATGGAGGCGCCGCGCCACCGCATAGAGGCAAGCATCGCGTCCTGCAGGCGTGGTCGTGAGATCGCACGCCTCGGCCATGACGTCGGGGGCCGGGGAGTACACTCGTGCTGCGCGGGATGCCAGGCAGCGCTCGAGCTGGTCACCACGGGCGGAGAGGTCGCAGGTGCGCAGGTACGTCTCCAGGTCGGACGATGCCCAGGCGCGGTCTATCGCGGTCTCCCGCTCCTCGGGATCGGAGAGGGACCATGCACCGGCCAGGATGGGGGCGGGATCACGTGGCGGCATCCGTGTGATGGTCTCGAGCACGCAGGCGTCGCGCGACTCGATCAGGTCGAGCATAGCGCACACGTCCAGTGCGCCCTGGGGATCATGGTCGGCTTGTGCCTTCGCTACCGTCCTGAGACACGTATCCTCATCGTCCAGCTGAAGGCAGACATCGACAGCGCCGCCGGGATCAGCAAGGACGCTGCCCCGGGCCACGGCCATGAGGCACCGGGCGTCCCCCGAGCACAGACCGATCGTTGCGTTGGGTCCCGCGAACCGGGCCACGACGGGAGCGATACGGAGACGACATGTCCGTCTGCGTGTGGCGTTGGTGATGGTGTCGCACGCCTCGATTGAGAGCTGGAGGTGGCCCTCCGCGAGCCTGAAGGCGACCGTCTCAAGGCAGGTATCTGCTTTCGGACCTGCCCGCGTGCACACATCGATTGCCTGGCCGGGGTGAGCATGCTCGAGCACTGCACGCGAGGCGCACTCCATGCACCGGTCCCTGGCCTCTCCCAGTGGTTCGCACGCGGATGTCGCCTCGGCGGACGGTCGGTCCGCCACGTCCCACACCATGCACGCACACTCTCCACGAGGGACATCGTCGCTGGCAGTTTCAGTGCAAGCGGTGATACCTTCCTCGATGTTCCATAGTCCTGCTGCCACCCTCCCGGCGGCTTCATGGGAGAACCGGTCCACGCAGATGGGACGCAGCCCTGCGTGGTCCAGCACCTGGCATGTACGGCCCCACGCGGTCGGGGCCTCTCCGACCAGAGGACGGAGGACATGGTCAAGACACGCGATCGGGTCCGGATCCAAGGCGCACCGGGACGCGAGCACCCCGAGGGCCGCGGGCGGGCTGATGGAAGCGAACAAACCTGCGACCGCCATCACAAGGGCGAGTAAGCCCATCGCTCGTCGTTCACGAGATGACCTGCCCACGGTCATTGGGATGGACGGTAACCTTTTTGAGGTTGGTGGAGGCGGACCGGCCTCACGCTCGTTCCGGCAGAGTGAGCAGGTCGTTGAGCATGGCGGCGGCCGTTTCGTCCCCGCCCGCTCCCCTCCCGATGAGCACCAGTTCCTTGGCCCGTTCCATTCGGAACCTCACGGCGTTGAGCACACCGGGCACCGCAAGGGCCGAGCCGCGGGGCACGAGCTGCGGGCGCACCTCGAGGCCCTCGGGAGATGCGGAAGCGAGGAGCTTGATGGTGAAACCCTCGTCCCGCGCGAGCTCCAGTGCCTCGGGAGTGACAGCCGAGATACCGACCCGTGCTACGTCCTCATAGCTCCAGCGTCCGCCGAAGAACGTGTTGGCCAGGATGACGAGCTTGGCGGCGGCGTCGCCGCCCTCCACGTCGGCGGTGGGATCCGCCTCGGCGTAACCGAGCTCCTGTGCTTTGGCGAGGATGAGGTCGAAGGAGGCGCCTGTCTCCTCCATCTTGGAGAGGATGTAGTTCGACGTCCCGTTGAGGATGCCGTCCACAGAGAGCACCCGGTCGCCACGCATGCAGGAGCGAGCCATGGAGAACACGGGCACGGCACCAGCCACCGTTGCCTCGTACCGCACCTCGACACCCTTCTCCCGGGCTGCTTCCATGACACGGGTAAAGGCAGCGACGAACGGACCTTTTGTGGCGGCCACCACGTCCATACCCAATCCGATGCCGTGGAGGATGTTGGTGAGCCCGGGCTCACCGGTCGTTATGTCGGTAGGGGTGGCGTCCATGAGAACCGACGCTCTCGCCTCGTCCAGGAGGTGTGGAACGTCCCATTCGCACCAGACAGGTGCTTCCTGCAGGGTGCCCGCCTCGTGGCGGGCAAGGAGGTCGCTCACGTCGAGTCCCGAAGCGTCGAATAGGCACCCCGTGCTCTTGGCCACACCGACGATGCGCACCTTGTCCGGAGCGCTTACCGAGATCGCCCGGGCCACGGCACGGCCCACGGTCCCGAACCCTGCGATGACCACGTCCCTGCTCATTGGGCCTCACCTACCAGAAGGAGCTCCTTGCGCTCGCACACCTGCGCGAGAAGGTCCAGAGAAGCTTCTAGCTGCTCAGGTGATCCCTGGAGAACGAACTTGACGGTGGACACCGACCGCTCGTCGGTGAGCCGGGAGTCCACCCCCCGGATGAGGGTACCGGGCTCGCGAACGATGTCCATGGTGTTCTTGATGTCCGTGCGGAACACGTGGCCCACGATGATGACGACATGTTTCCCGTGGTCGCGGCCCAGCTCGATACCACGCACCGTGATGCCCTGCTCTTCCAGACGCTCGCCGATGGCGGCCAGGCGGCCGGGCTCGACCTGGATCTGGAGGCGCACCGGTACCCTGCCCCGCACCATGTGTGCACGGTCATGCACCACGGTCACGACGTTCCCATGTTCAGCGGCCACCGCCTCCAGGATGCGCACGAGCTCTCCGGGACTGTCCCTAAGCTCGACCTCGATCTCAGCTTCGTTCATGAGCGATCACCTTCCCGATCTCCTCGATATCTGCATCGATCCGCACGATGGGGTCAGGATAGCGATCTATGACGATGTTGGGGTCCTTGAGCCCAGTTCCTGTCGTCACGCACACCACCCGCTCGTCAGCACCGATCGTACCCTCCTCGAGTAGCGCTTCCAGCCCGGCGATGGGCGAGGCTGAAGCGGGCTCCACGAACAGGCCCTCCTGGCGGGCCAACCGTCGCTGTGCCGAGAGGATGGACTCGTCCGACACCGCAAGAGCCGTGCCGTTAGATTCCTTGATAGCGCGAATGGCCTTTGGCCAGTTCACAGGATTGCCGATGCGGATGGCAGTGGCCAGGGTCTCGGGTGCGAGAACGGGCGCGAAATCGTCCCGGCCCTCGCGGACCATGGCTGCGATGGGGGCGGCGCCTGCGGCCTGCACCCCGGCCATGCGGGGCAAGCGGTCGATGATCCCCAGCTCCCTCAGCTCCTTGAGCCCCTTCCAGATGGCCGATATGTTCCCCGCGTTCCCCACGGGCAGCACGATCCAGTCGGGCACTTCCCATCCAAGCGCCTCGACGACCTCGAACCCGAGCGTCTTCTGACCTTCCAGTCGGTAGGGATTGAGAGAGTTGAGGAGGTAGATGTCGTAGCGGTCGCAGGCCTCCTTGATCAGTCGCATGGCCACGTCGAACCCGCCCTCGATACCGATGATCTCGGCACCGTGGGCGATGGCCTGTGAGAGCTTACCCTTCGCGATCTTCTCCACGGGGAGGATGACCAGGCAACGCATCCCGCTGCGAGCGGCGTACGCGGACAGCGACGCCGATGTGTTCCCGGTTGACGCGCACCCCACGAACGACGCCCCCAGTTCCCGGGCGACCGTGACCCCCACGGTCATGCCCCGGTCCTTGAAGCTCCCGGTGGGGTTCTCTCCCTCGTTCTTCATCCAGAGGGGGCCCGAACCCAGCTCCGAGGCCAGACGCTTGCACCGGTGGAGGCCGGTGTTCCCCTCCTCGAGGGAGACGGGCGTGACATCGGGAGCGACGGGGAGCAGTTCACGGTACCGCCATACGCCGGGGGGACGGGAGGCGAAGGCCTCTTTCGAGGCGCCGGTGGCCGCCAGGTCGTACCGCACCTCCAGCAGTCCGCCGCAGTCGCAGGTGTACCGGATACCGTCCGGGATTTCCCTGTCACAGGCGATGCACCTCAGCATGGTTCCACCGATCCCAGCGCGCCCGTGTTCGCGACCTTGGTGCGCACGACCTCTGCCTCCATGAGCCGGGCCGCGAGCTCCTCTAGCTCGTTCGGCAGTGGTGGGAAGGGGACGAACACAGATGGTCCCGCGCCGCTGATGGCGACGGGGACACCGCGTTCAGCGAGCTCCCTTTTCAGCTCCTCATATCCCGGAATGAGGGTGGTCCGGTAGGGTTCTGCGAGCCGGTCCACCAGAGCCTCCTTGAACAGCTCGTTGTCCCCCTCCTTGAGCGCCAACACGATGAGCGCAGCGTTGCCGATGTTGGCCACCGCGTCACCGCGGTCGACGCTGTTGGGCACGACCTTCCGCGCCTCGGCGGTCAGTACCTCGCAGGGTGGGACGAGGAGGGCGAGGGGGAGGTCCACGTCGAACCGTCGCACACGGATAGGCTCGTACCGGACGATACAGAACCCGCCCAGCACGCTGGCAGCGACATTGTCGGCGTGGAATCCGGCCACCGCTGCCTCTCCATAGGTAGCTGCCTCCACTACCTGGTCGGGGGAGAGGATCCCGCCGAGGAGGGCGTTGGCACCCGCAGCAGCAGCCGCTGCACTGGCGGCGCTGGAGCCCATCCCACCGCAGGACCGGATGCCCTTTGTCACCCGGATGGAGAAACCGGTGGTGGCGTCGCAGAACTCGGCGACCTTTGCGGCAGCGACCGAGGCCGTATTGCGCGCCGGATCGACGGGCAGTGAGGGATCATTGGTGACGGCGACGGTCGTGGAGTCGGTGAGCTCCATCTCGACGATATCACCCATTCCCTCGATGGCCAGGGAGAACACGTCGAACCCGGGCCCGACGTTGGCGACGCTGGCAGGGGCGAACACGCGTACCCGTTCCGGTGTCTCACCCATTCATGCACCCTCCCTAGATCTGGTCGTAGTACGTCGCAAGCTCCCAGGGCGTGACCTGGATGCGGTACTCGTCCCACTGGCGCTGCTGGGCGGCAAGGAGCTTGGTATGGGTGAGCTCGCCCAGCTGCTCCTTGAGCTTCTTGCGGTCCTTGGTTCCCGTCGCCATGATCGGTCGGCAAGGGGGGTCGCATTAACGTTATTAAAGCTATGGCCCGCCGGGTTGGCCGCCCTCCCCCCCCAACGCATTTAAACCATCGTTGTACATTTGTACACGTGCGCATCGACCGCCTCACCGTGCTCACCTTCGTGATCATACCTCTCGTCTTTGCACTCCTCCTCTTCCGAATCATCACCTCCGGTGACGCCGAGGTCACCGCGCACACCGTAAATACCTTCCAGACCTTCCTCCTGCGGAACCTGAGCATCCTCTTCATCGGAGTGTTCCTGCTCCTCCTGCTCCTCCTGCTCGAGGACCGTCTCGAGTACGGCGTCATCATGACGCTCCACCGGTTCCATCTCATCCCCCGTGTGGTGCCTCCAGAGGCATACACGGCCATCCGCGACGAAGCGCTCGACCGCATCGAGGCCACACGCGTGCTCTCCCACCACCTCCGCCTCTCTGCGCTGGGACCCACGGACCATCCGCTCCGGGCGCTGGAGTTCTGGCTGGCACGCCTTTTCTCCCATGATCCCTTCATCAAGATCCCCGAGCGGTTCGTCGAGGTGTCCGAGCATTTCCGGCTACTGGAGGAGGACGAGGTCAACGACTGGGAGCTGCGGGAGACCTACGCGGACATCTCGCTGTCGGTGCTGGGCCGCACCCTCTCCATCATGGGACGTCAGCTGGCCGCGGACGTGGCTTACGAGGGCATGATGTTAGCCATCATCCTGGGGGCGCTGTTCATGGGCTACTCCGTCCTGGTGAACGAACCGCTCTTCTGCTTGGGCTGCACAGAGGCCGAGGCCCAAGCGGCCGCTGCTCTCAATCTGGGCGGACTGGTCCCCATTCTCAACGTCGGCATCCTCATGCTCATCATGGGGCTCGTCTACCAGTTCTACGCCATCGTCAACGGTGTGGAGATCCCCCTGCTCCGGCTGCGGATCCTGGACGCGTTCCACGACCATGCCGAGGTGCTGGCCGAGGTGGAACGCCGTATAGTGGAGGGCGAGGCCCATGGCGAGCGTGGCTGGGTGCTGCGCGAGTACCTCAAGCTCGCATACCAGTTCCTGTACGAGGCGCTCATCGCCTGGTGGGAGGGGAAGGAGAACGAGGCAGCAGCGTACGCCTACGCATGCGACGAGCTGTGCAAGGAGATCAAGGCCATGCACGCGGACTTCGAGTCCCACGCCGAGCTGCTCACGCGCGAGCATCGTGTAGTGCACTACGGCGAGGAGAGCGAATGGTTCTAGCCCGGGGCGGCCTTGACCAACCGCTCATCGGGACGCGCGTCGTGCGTGCCCAGGAGCCTTTCCAGAATGCCCGGGGCGGAAGGATGCACGCCGTCCTGTGCAATGGTCGCCTCCACTGACCGTCCCTCGGCGATGCACGGATGCTTGCGCACGACCAGACGCCGACGGGCCGTCCCGACACCGCTGCAGCGCATGTCCACTATGCAACCGGACCGGTAGGCGAGTATATCACCGGCCACGGGCTGGAGCTCTCCGGTCTCACGGTCCCGCCACACTTGGTTGGTGACGACCACGGGCACACCCGATTCGGCGGCCTGTCGCCTCAGTTGTGACATGTGCTCGGCCAGACGGGCGTTCGCCTCGTCCCGGTCGCGGAGGGCGAGCGTTCGGTAGTGGCATACCGCCGAGTCCACGACGATGAGGGCGAGGTCCCCGATGTCCCCGGCCTCCTGGACCATGGATCCCTGCTCGATGAGGTCACGAGGCCTGCCGATGAGGATGCGGTCGAGCTCACGCGTTCCTGCGCCCAACTGTGAGGCACGCTCGTTAGAGAACGCCATGTCGGCGTCCACGTAGGCCACAGTGCCCTCTTTTGCTGCCGCGACGGCCAGCAGCGTGCACACGGCGGTCTTTCCCGAGCCTGACGGACCGCGGAGCTGGGTGATCGCACCACGCGGCAATCCTCCGAGGAGCGAGTCGATTACCGTGATGCCCGTGCTCCAGGGCGGGACTGACAATCGAGAGGCGGTGTCCATGGACAGTACTAATCGAACTTACGATAAGACCGTTTGCCCCTCCCCGCAGGGGGGAAGCGGCCCCTGGGTGACAGGGGCCGCGAACGAGATGGTGTTACAGGACAGCTCAGCGAAGGACCGCGTCGAAGGTCCTCATCTGGCGGAGCCGCCGCTCCATCACGAAGGCATCGTCGCGGATGTCCTCGTTGAGGGATATCATCTTGTCGAAAAGGCGCTGCTTCTGGTCCAGGAGCATGATGAGCTCTTCAAGGTGTTCGGACATGTGCATCACCCGGGGGGGTAAAATGAAGAAGGTCCCTTCATCGTATATAAAACTCCGGCCGCGCTCAGAACGCCTTCTTGATCTTGGCGGTGCCGTCGTCCTCCTCCTTGGGCTTGGCTCCGAACACGAAGAACTTCTTCTTCTCCTTCTCGTCCTCCTCCGGAACCCGCGATCGCAGGCGACGGGCGATCTCACAGACTGGATCTAGCATGACGAAACGCTCCCTACGGGGGTATCATGTACTTGATCTTGGCACGGCCTGATGTGACATCGCCCTCGAAACCGATGAGGCTGTCGACCATGTTGGCAGGGCCGAAGACCGCACCGCACTCGGTGCACGAGTAGAAGTTCGTGCCGTCCTTGATGAAGAAGGGGAGTAGGTATCCCTTGTGGCATCTGCCGCACGGCGGGTACATGCATCCGCTGCCCTGGGGGACGGACGCCTGGGGCGGTGACGTGGCGGGGCTATCAGTACCGGCACGTCGAGAGGCCGCAGGGGGCGAACCGTTCCGCAAGGCGGTCTTAACGGCACCCTCGTCGAGCCCCTGATCGACCAGCTCCCGGAGGATACGCTCGTCGTCGTACCCTGCTCTGCGGTAGCGCTCCACGTATCGTTGCGCCCTGTCCTCGCCTTGCGCCATGGCCGCATCGCCGTGCCGAAGACTTATATCCTTTAACGGCGCGAGGCCCGTCATGGTCCTCCAGTCCGAGCTTCGGGATGAAGACATCCAGGTGATGAGCGTCGTGGCCGACCGGGCGCCCAACACGGTCGATCCCGCCCTTCTCCTCTCTTGCGTCGTGAGCAATGTCTCCGGCTGGGACCTCTTCCTCCAGCGTTCCATCATCCGCCTCTCTGTCGGGGGTACCGTCCTGGGCTCGTACCAGTGGCATGGCGAGGGCTTCACCCTCAAGAAGAAGATCCCCTCCAACCACGTCGAGTTCGTGTATACCCTCACCCCGGCCCAGCGTGCCTTCCTGGAGCGTGTGCGCCAGAAGGAGGGCGGGATAGTCCTTGAGCTCTACTTCCTCGTGTACATCAAGGAGATGGAAAGGCCCGTCCCCGCGAGCCTCCGGACCGAGGTGCAGGGGCTGCAATGGGACGATTGGAACCGCGCCTGGGGCGGGACCGGTGGCGACCTGGCCCAGCGGACCGAGGAACTAGAGCGTCAGGTGGAGCTCATCAAGAGCTTTATCACGGACACGGACAAGACGTTCAACGAGCTACTTACAGAGTTCAAGCGTTCCGAGCTGACCGAGAAAACGCTCGAGTCCATGCTCCGCTCCACGAAGGCGATCGAGGCATGGGTGGCGCGTCAGTCCCGCTGAATCAGGCAAGCCGCCCGGACTTGATATCGTCCAGCACACCGGACACTATCACCTCGAGCTCGCGACAGCATGCATCATAATGGTCCTGTCCTCGGCCGATAGGGTCCTCGATGTAGAGCGGGAGCACGTTGCTCGACGGAAAGCGTTCCTCGCAGTGGATGAGAGCGTCGGGGGCGTGGACAACAACGACCTCGGGCGAGCCCTCGACATCGTGGATGCTCCGTGGTGCCCGTCCATCGATGACCTCCTCCCAGCCGGGATGGCATGTCGCCACGGCGCGCACGGCCTCGGGCGAGGTGTACGCCGCGGGATGTACCCCTGCCGCCGAGTCCACCTCGACATCCAGACCACGCTCACGTACCAGACCCGTCGCAAGGGCGTGGGACATCGGGCTCCGGCAGGCGTTGGCCCAGCATACGAAGAGCACGCGCAAGGTCATGAAGCTACACGGCACCCCAAGATTCTTATAGTTCAATGGCCCGTGCTCCTGCCGTGATCACGTCCGTCGTGGGTAGCTTCCCGGTCGAGGAAGGGCTCGACCGCACCGAGGCGCTGGCAGGGTTCTATGCAGGACGCCCCGTGGACCCCTTCGAGGGTGCCCTCCGCGAAGCCGTGGAGAGCCAGGTGGCCGCAGGTATCGACTGGGTCTCTGATGGCCAGGTCCGCGCCGACATGATCACCCTCTTCTCCGCCCACATCCCCGGGATGAAGGTGGCCGACGGGAGGACCACGGTGGTGGGCGCCATTGAACCACCCGCCCGGTCGATCACGCGCGGGGACATGCTCATGGCCAAGAGGTTCGCCGGGGACCAGGCCCGGGTCAAGGGCATCCTGACAGGACCGTCCACGATCGCCCTCTCCTGTGCTGTGGCCGACGGCTACCGGGACGAGCGGGACCTTCAGCTCGTGCACGATATCGCCCGGGTGCTCCGTCGTGAGGCCGAGGAGCTGATCGCCAACGGTGCTGTCGCCGTCCAGATCGACGAGCCTTTCTTCTCCACCGGCGTGGACGAGCTCACCGCACGCCTGGCCGCGGTCGATTCGATCGCCAAGGGGCTTGCGGTGCCCGTTGCCATGCACGTGTGCGGGGACGTCAGCGACCTCATGGGCGATTTCCTCGCGCTCGAGCACGTCAATATCCTCGACCACGAGTTCGCTGCCTCGCCGCAGGTGCTGGATGCCATTAGCCGGGACGATCTCGAAGGCTCGGGGAAGCGTGTCGGATACGGGTGCATCCGCTCGGACGATGCTACCGTGGAGGATGTGCCCACCATCGTCACGCGCATCCGGGCAGCGGTCTCCAAGCTCGGCGCAGAGAACCTCATCATCGATCCCGATTGCGGGCTGCGTGTGTTCCCTCGCGAAGTGGCCAGGGCGAAGCTCGAGAACATGGTGAAGGCCACCCGAGAGGTCGGTGGTAGTGAATGAGCAACGACGAACGCCCCTGGTCCGAGCGCAAGACCGGGTGGTGGGGCGGATTCTGGCTGCGCCAGGCACTTCTCCCAGGGTGGCTGCGGGTCCTCTTGGATCAGTGGCGCTTCCGGGACAAGTAATCCACCGTTCGTCCGCTCCCGGTTACTTCCCGTAGGACGGCCCGATGTCAACACGCCGGAGCAGGTTCGCGTTGGTGACCACCGTGATGGAGCTTGTGGCCATGGCCACCTCGGCCAGTGCGGGGTGCATCAGTCCCCCGATGGCCAGAGGGATCATCACCACGTTGTAGAAGAACGCCCAGAAGAGGTTCTGTCGGATCTTGGTGAACGTGGCCCTGCTGAGCTTGACGGCCGTGACAACGCCGGAGAGGTCTCCACGCACCAGCGTCACGTCCGACGCCTCGATGGCAATGTCCGTCCCGGTCCCGATGGCGATCCCGACGTTGGCCTGGGTGAGCGCGGGGGCGTCATTGATCCCATCCCCCACCATTGCCACCTGGCCGACCTCCTCCTGCAGCCGTCGTATCTCGTCCACCTTCCCGTCGGGCAGCACCTCTGAGAGCACCCTGCTGATGCCCACCTTCCGAGCGATGGCGGCGGCGGTGCGCTTGTTGTCGCCCGTGATCATCGCTGTCTCGAGCCCGAGCTCCTCGAGCTCGCGGATGGCATTGATGGAGTCCTCCTTCAGGGTGTCGGCCACGGCCACTACCCCTTTGAGCTTCCCCTCGTCGGCCACGAGCATGGCGGTCCTCCCCTCGCCCTCCAGCCGCGCCATCTCCTCCTCGAGCGGGTTCGGATCGATGCCGTTCTCGCGCATCAGGAGCCTGCTCCCCACGAGCACCCGGCGGCCCTCCAGGGTCGCCTGCACCCCTTTCCCGCGGATGGCCGTGAAGTCGGCAGGCTGTGCGAGCTCAAGCTCCCTGTCCTCGGCACCGGTGACGACGGACCTGCCTAGCGGGTGCTCACTGCCCTGCTCGACGGATGCGGACAGCCTCAGCACCTCGTCCTCGGACACCTGGTCATCTACCGGGACGACATCGGTCAGCTCCGGCCTGCCCTTCGTGATGGTGCCTGTCTTGTCGAACACGACGGTGTGCACGTCCTTGAGGGTCTGGATCGCTTCGCCCTGGCGGATGAGGACGCCGTTCTCGGCGCCGATCCCTGTACCGACCATCAGAACAGTTGGCGTCGCCAATCCCAATGCGCATGGGCAGGCGATGACAAGGACGGACACAGTAGCGATGATGGCCAGGGTCGTGGTCTCCAGCTCAGGATTCACCCACGGGAGGAACTCCTGTGCTTGGACGAGCAGGGGCCTGAAGAGGTTGGGGACGGTGAGCCATGCGACGAAAGTAAGGACGGCCATCACGATCACGATGGGCACGAACACTCCCGTGACCCTGTCCGCGAACTCCTGGATGGGTACCTTGGAGCCCTGGGCCTCCTCGACCATCCTGATCACCTGGGATAGGAACGTGTCACGTCCGATCTTCGTGGCCCTGACCTTGAGGAGTCCCTCCTGGTTGACCGTCGCACCGATCAACTCGCTGCCCTCCCGCTTGTTCACGGGCATGGATTCGCCCGTGGCCATGGACTCGTCCACGGCGCTCTCGCCTTCGATGACGATGCCGTCGGTGGGGATCTTCTCTCCCGGTCGCACCACCATGACGTCGCCCACGGACACCTGCTCCATGGGGACCTCTACCTCCTTACCGTCCACGAGCACGCGGGCGGTCTTTGCACCCAGCTCCAGAAGCTTGCGGATGGCCTGGGATGCGCGCCCCTTGGCAGAGGTCTCGATGTACCGGCCCGTGAGGTGGATGGCCATGATCATGGCCGACACGCCCGCATAGCTTGCCACGGGGATGAAGTACTTGATGGGACCTGTGATGAACGAGGCTCCCGTGCCCATCGCGATGAGGACGTCCATGTTGGCGCTCCCGTGGATCACCGAGGCGAATGCCGAGCGGTATGTGTCCCTACCCACCCAGAAGAGGACCGGGATGGCCAGGACGATCATCCCCAGCTCGAACACAGCCATGGACGGCCAGGCGATCCCCCACACCATCTCGGGGACCATCCAGGCCATTATGGGGCCGGTGAAGGCCCAGGCGATCACCATCTTGCGGTAGGCGTCGGCCATCTTCCGCTCCTCGCGCTCGACAGCGTCGTCCTTCTGTGTGGCCTCGTCCGCAACACTCAGGGCCTCGTAGCCCGCGTGGGAGATGGCCTTGGCGAAATCGGCATACCCCGTGGTCGAGGAATCGTACGTTATGGTCGCCTTCTCGGATGCAAGGTTGACGTTGGCCTCGCTGACACCGTCCACCTTGTTCAATGACTTCTCGATGGCAGCTGAGCAGGCGGCGCATGTCATGCCTCCGACGTTGACGATGATCTTTGATTCATTATGCTCGACGCCGTATCCGGTGTCGGTGACCGCCTCCTCCAGGTCCTCCACCGTGACAACGTCAGGATCATACTCCACTGTGGCCTTCTCGGTCGCGATATTGACGCTGGCAATGCGGACCCCGTCGACCTTGTTCAGCGCCTTCTCCACGGCGGAAGAGCAGGACGCGCACGTCATGCCCGTGATGGGCAGGATGACCTTCAGCCCTTCGCCTTCACTCTCCTTCTTTTCCTCGGGCTCAGGTCGTGGCTCCGGCTCGACCTTTCGATCTCCCTTGACCGTGTATCCGGCCTCCTCAACGGTCTCGCGCATTGTATCGAGCGATGCATTTGCAGGATCGTACTCCACGGTGGCCTGCTGTTTCTCAAGGTCGACCTCGACCTCGCCCACGCCCTCCAGCTCCGAGAGCGCTTTGTGGACGCGCTTCTGGCAGTGCTCGCAGGTCATGCCCTCGATATCGAGTGCAGTACGTTCCATGTCGGTCCCCTCTTCCATGCTCTACTGATTTTATATTCTATTGGCATTTGGCCGGAGGTTCGCTCCACCCCAAGACCAGATATATAACCGGAACCCCGGCGCTGCCCTCACTGGAAGGAGATACCCATGGAGATAGATTTCTACGAAGTACCCGGCACGGGGAACTATGTCTGCACGAGCGAGAGGGTCCACACGACCGGCCTCGGACGCTTCGTCGGCATTAACCAGACCTATGACCTGTTCACCAAACTCAACGACGATATAGCGGGCGAGGAAGGATACGGCATCACCCTCCACACGTCCGATGCCCAGACCGAGAGCTTCGAGAGCTACAAGGAGGATCTCGCATCACTGCAGTCGACCTACGAGGGCAAGCGGAACTCCGACGGTTTCATCGCTGGGATGTTCGGTCTCCTCCAGGCATCGGGAGGTGCCACTGGTATCGGCGTTGCGATCACGGCGTGGATGGGAACCAGCGCCTACTTCGAGCATCAGACAGCGAGCAAGATCAAGTCGTTCAAGGAGCACGTGCCCGAGACGAAGGTCGAGACCAATGATGCCCTGGCCGAGCTGCGCTCGCTCTACACCGAGCTGGACATCGAGGGCAAGCGCGACGAGATAAACGACCGGTTCACCGAGCTGAGCGGCTGGCGCAAGCTCTTCCCCGACAAGGAGTTCAAGGAGTTCCAGGCACAGAAGCTCGACGAGATCACCGCAGCCTACTCGCAGCTCACGGATCGCTCCTTCGAGCTGGCCCGAGAGACGGGCAACGACGACCTCAAGCTCGTTGCCTCCACCTATAGCAACCTCGCTAAGGGCCATTCGATCCCGCTCATCTTCGGATTCGCCGAGTGAGCGGGGGATTGACCCGCTGGAGAAAAGTATAAATAGCGGCAAGGGGCGCAGAGGCGGTCTGGTAGGAAACTATGGACATCGAGTTCTATGAGGTCCCGGGAACGAATCGGTACGTATGTACCACCGAGACCGCGAGCACCTCGTTCCTCGAACGGCTGGTGGGCAAGAACGACACCTACGTCCTGCTCGACAAGCTCAACGACGCCATCGACGACGCGGATGACTATCATGTCGGTGTACACACCGCGGGCGGAACGTATGTGGCCAACGAGCAGTTCAACGACGTCCTCGACGATTTTGCTAAGCAGCACGGCTTCAAGCGGAACATGGACGCCCTCTTCACCGGCGTGTGGACGTACGCCGGGCTGGCGGGCGGACTGAGCCCCTTCTACCTCGGCCTGGCCGCATGGATGGCGGCCGATACCTACTACCATCACGCGACCGCGAGCGAGGCCAAGGCGTTCAAGGAGAATCTGGACGACCACTACGGTGTCGAACGGGACGATGCCCTCCAGGAACTGCACAATCTCGCCCACGAACTCGACGTCGCCGGCACCCGGCGAGAGCTTGTGCAGAAGCATGGCGAGCAGTCACTCTTCCGAAAGGTGCTGCCGAGCAAGGAGGTCAAGGCCTTCTACGATGAGAAGAACGCCGAGCTCTCGTCCAAGTTCACGACGTTGAAGGAGCGTGCCTACGAGCTCGCCGAGGAGCGAGGTGACCCGAACCTGCGTGTCGTGGGCGACGTGTACACGCTCATGGCCGAGGACAAGCTCAAGGGCCCGGACTTCATCTTCGCGCTCCCCGAATAGGGTCCGTACGCCCGATACGATCCGGCGTGAGCGTCAGCATTTTCATCGAGGAGCGGGTTTGTGTCGCCCCAGAGCCCATGTGGAGGCCGCTCGAGGCCGGGAGGGAGATAATAAAAAGACTATGATACTCGTGGTGGCAGGTGCATCACATGGTCGAGACGGTATTTGAGCTTCGCGGGCATATCATTGACTCTCTCATCCTTTCCCGGGTGTTCGGGGCTATCATGGACCTGGGCGGCGAGTTCGAGATCCTCGAGTTCAAGATAGGACGTTCCAAGACCGAGCACAGCTACACCCGGATGCGGCTGATAGCAGAGGACGACCACAAGCTCCATGCCATCATGGAGGAGCTCCAGAAGCTGGGCGCCACAGAGACCACCGTTAAGGATGCATCGATGGTCGAGGTGACGATGGCGGGTGTTGCTCCAGAGCACTTCTACTCCACGACCAATCACCAGACCTGGGTGCATCTGGGGGACGACTGGGTTCATGTCGAGGGCACCGAGATGGACTGCATCATAGTCGTCGACGACGGGAAGGCGCGGACCGTACCCATGGGAAAGCTCCAGGTCGGTGACCGAGTGGTCGTCAGTTCCAATGGCATCAAGATCCACCTCCCGGAGCGGTCACGATCGGCGGATGTATTCGAGTTCATGTCGTCGATAGCCAGCTCCGAGAAGCCCACCGAGACATTGGTGGGGAAGGTGGCCCAGGCGATCCGGGACGTCAAGGACCGGGACCAGAAGCTGGTCGTTGTCGCAGGCCCTGCCGTAGTGCACACCGGTGGTCGCGAGGCACTTGCCGCTCTCGTGCGCGAGGGCTATGTGGACGTCCTCTTTGCGGGGAACGCGCTGGCGGTGCACGACATCGAGGTCGCTCTCATGGGAACGTCCCTGGGAGTGGACCTCAAGGGTGCATTCTGCCACGAGGGTGGACATCGTCATCACCTTATCGCCATCAACACGGTCCGCCGCGAAGGCTCGATCGCCGCTGCGGTGGAGCATGGGCTCGTCAAGGACGGCGTGATGCATGCTTGTATAACCTCCGGTGTCCCCTTCGTGCTCGCGGGCTCCATCAGGGACGACGGACCTCTCCCAGAGGTCATCACCGACGTAATGGAGGCCCAGGACGCCATGCGCAAGGCGCTGGAAGGATGCGGGCTGGTGCTGATGCTCTCGACGCTCCTCCACAGCGTCGCCGTGGGCAACATGATCCCCTCCCACGTCAAGACCATCTGCGTGGACATCAACCCGGCTTCTGTCACCAAGCTTCTGGACCGGGGCAGTGCCCAGGCCATCGGCATCACCACGGACGTGGGCCTCTTCCTACCAAAGCTGAGGGACGAGCTCCTGGGAGCCAAGGGCGGGGCGTAGCTGGTCCGGGTGCCGACCTGCCCGGAATACACACTTAAGCTTCAGCGCCGTTCCTCGGAGCATGAACGTCCTCGTACTCGGCGAGCCCGAATCGGCCTTCAGATACATCCACGCCGTCATTGATGCCCGCGGGTTCTTTTTCATGCACATCCCCGTGAACGGGCTCGGGACGATGCCAGCAAAGTCCACATGGCTCGATTCGTTCGACGCTGTCCTGCTCAGCGACGTCCCCGCCGTCGAGCTCGGCGTGGAGCGGATGAAAGCGCTCAAGGACTTCGTGGAACGTGGCGGCGGCCTAGGGATGGTCGGCGGGTGGTGGTCCTTCACCGGTACCAAGGGAGAGTACCGAGGGACGCCCGTCGAGGACGTGATGCCCGTGCGCTGCTCCCCCGTAGATGACCGGGTCAATGATCCCAACGGGTACAAGATGGTCAGGACGCAGGACCATTTCCTCATCGAGGGATTGCCGTGGCATGATGCACCCACCATCTGTGGATTCAACAGAATCGAACCCAAGGCCGGCGCCCAGGTCCTGCTGACGGCCCGGCGAATCGAGCCCGTGGGAAAGGACCGGGTGGAGGGAGTGCGCCTGGCGGAGCAGGAACATCCACTATTGGTGGTCGGCGACCACGGACGAGGGAGGACACTCGCCTTGGCCACGGACCTCGCGCCCCACTGGGTGGGCGGGCTGGTGGACTGGGGCGCCGAGCGCGTCGAGCTGGACGGGACCGAGGTGGGCGACCTGTACATCACGTTCGTGGGCCGGATGCTCGAATGGCTTGGTGGAGATGGGCATCAGAGATAAGCTGGATCGCCGGTCGGGATCTGAGCGCACATTAGGGGACAAATGAAGGGGGCACGTCAGCAATGATGGTTCGATCCTCACCAACCTTAATATTGGTTTGGGACCTGCAATAATGCAATGAATAATCTTCAGGACACATCTCAAACCGTAATAACATGCTACGACCTATTGGACGCTGCCTTGGCAGGAGGAGTAGAGGATTTTACGGATGGGAAGTATTCTGGAAATCCCTCATGTTCATACGAGGATGCGCAACGGAACCAGGCAGAATGGCTGTTGGATCAGATCAAATGCAGGAAAGGAAGCCATATCCTGGATATAGGTTGCGGAAACGGAAGGATATTGAAAGCTGCAAGGGACCGTGGAGCTCATGCGGTGGGCATCACCATTTCCAAGCAGCAAATCAAGAGGAACAAGGATAAGGGTCTGGACGCACATTTGATGAATTATCGGAACATCCCACAGGATTGGGACCATGCATTTGACGGAGTGATCGCGAACGGATCTGTAGAGCATTTTGTTCAGGTGCAGGATGCGATCGATGGGAAACAGGATCGGATCTACGAAGAGATGTTCGGGATCTGTCATCGGATCCTCAGACATGGAGGCTACCTAGCAACAACGATGATTCATTTCAATCAACCTGTCGATCCACATGAGATCTGTAAGGGATCAAGAGCACATTCCAGAGGCTCCGATGATTTCCATTTTGCAAAAGTACTCCAGGAGGATTTCGGAGGATGGTATCCGGTAGAAGGGCAGCTCAAGAAATGTGGAAGCGACTACTTTGATCTTGAATATCATGAAGATGGTACACAGGATTATCATTGGACCTCTGAATTCTGGTTGTCCGAGATGAAAAGGCAAACACTAGTGAATCCGAAGGTGTGGACCGCGCTTCTAAGTAAATTAAGGCATAAACAAAGGGGAACTATCGGTATGTTGGATAATCTGATAATCGCTCAGTCATGGATGTGGCAATTCAGAGAGCGAGAGAATAATGGAACCCCAACGAAGCTGTTCCGGGACGTTTGGAAACGAAAAGACTGATCGATCACGTTGCTCTTTCCACATAGGATCCCACTATCCGACCGTAGGAGTAATTGAACCAGAGCCTCACAAGGCTGTTCCTCGATAGAGCCGTCGTGGAGGTCCAGTGCCTCATCGATGACCCGTTACATTTCCATTGGCTCGCCGATGGTCCCGTAAGGGCCCAGGTCCGTGGGCGTGTAGGTAGCGTTGGTGGGGGGGGGTTGGGATGAACTTGTCCCCGTATGACACTTGGTGCTCATGGGTCTGGTTGAAGCTCTCCAGACGAGGATTGATGCGGTCAATGACCTCCATGGCGACATCGTACTGCCATTGCTTGTGGCACTCGCCGCTGACGGCAACATACTTGTTCTCCCGGCCGCCCTCGCCATTGGTGGCATCTATCGTGTGATCGTTCTTATTCGTAGTGTCGATCCGGAATCTGCAGTCCGGTAGAAAGAATGGTGCGCCGGTCGGGAACAAAGCCCACATTTACGGGCAAATGAGAGGGGAGACGGGAGCGGGGATCGCTATCCGTCTGATTGTATCGAGACGGAATCCATGAAATGGTGGATGGCGGGATCGCTGTCGGGAAAAAGAAGGCATGACATCCACGTATCCGGCCTGAATCTGAACATGTACCGGCAGGATTCGTCCGAGGAAAGGTTTATATCAGCCAAGCGGTATCTATCCAATAGAGGGAATCCAATACAGTCAGGAGTGAGGGAAATGAACTTCAAGGTCATGATAGAGCGGGACGAGGACGGGGCGTTCGTCGCGACGGTCCCGACCCTTCCCGGCTGCATCTCCCAGGGCGACACCGAGGAGGAGGCGCTCGAGAACGTCAAGGAGGCCATCGAACTGCACCTGGAGAGTCTCGCTGCGGACGGCCTGCCGATCCGCAGGGAGGCTAGTGTGCTGGAGAGGCAGGTGTCGGTCACCATATGACCAAGCTGCCCGTCCTCTCGGGACGTGATGTCATACGGGCCCTCGGGAAGCTTGGGTACTACGTCCGCGACCAGAAGGGGAGCCATGTCCACCTCCGCCACTCCATCAGGCCACCGCTCACCGTCCCGAACCACCCGGAGGTCGCGCGCGGAACGCTGCGGGCCATCATCCGGGCAGCGGGATTGTCCGTGGCGGAGTTCGTCAAGCTCCTCTAGATGCCCACGGTGACATAAACGGGAACTCGGCTTGGTCTCTCGCGATTTGAACACGCATTAGGGGACAAAAGCACTGCTCTCGTCGTATCAATTAGATTCTCCCGGAACCGAATGACGGAGACGCTCTAATGATATTTTTATATGTAAATAAATGGTGCGCCGGTCGGGATTTGAACCCGAGTCATTGGCTTGGAAGGCCAATGTCCTGGACCAGACTGGACTACCGGCGCACGCGCGAGCACAACTCCGGTGGATAACATTTAAAGCTATTCATACCAGCCCAAGAATCCCCGTGCCGGGGTAGCGGAGCCAGGCTAACGCGCCAGACTCGAGATCTGGTGGTGCTTGCACCACAAGGGTTCAAATCCCTTCCCCGGCGCTTTAACATTATTTCAGAAATTGGATAATTATTACACCCTACAATGACCAGAATGCTGTATGGCGATACGAAAAGCCCGTGATGGATTGGACGCGCTCAGGCGTCGACACAGCAACGGAATCCGAAGCTAGGGTATGTGTCCGACGGCACACCGTACAGGCCCAGGTAAAAGCACCCGAACCCTGGAGAGCCGCCCGCGTAGTTGTACCAGTCGCCGCCGCGCAGGAACACGTTGCCTTCCTTCATATACGAAGAATCATGGTATACCCAGTCGCCGCCGTACTTGGATCCGTCCTCGCCAAGTGCAGTGCCAACCGGTTCACTGCTGCCTCCCCACGTATCGCTGGGGACCTGCGCGTCCGTCCACTCGAACACGTTACCGATCATGTCGAAGACGCCCTCGGCGGACCTGCAGTTCGCGCGGAAACCAGTCTCGTCTGAGCCGATCGAGCCCTTCGTGTGGCATCCGTACGTCTCGTTCTCTTCCTCCTCGGTCAGGAAGTACTTATCCCCGTCGAGGTTGCACGCCGCCATCCACTCGAAATCCTTGCACAGCCTCTTGCCAACGGCCTCGCACGCTGCCTTTGCATCGTGCCAGTTGATGTCAACCCACGGCCGCGTCCCCGGTGCGGAGCCCGCCACTCCGCCCCCGGCATCGTGGGCCTCATACTTGTCGATACAGAACCCGCCGCACTGATCGATGAACGCCATTCCCTCAGGGCATTCCATCTCGGGTACGGGAGGTTCGGCGCAAACAGGGTCAAGGGCGGTCTTCAAGTCCGGGTACGGATCGAGCTGCTCCCGCAAAAGGGGCTTGTTCGGTGACTTTGGTATCTCAGTGACCACCGGTGAGGACCCGTTCGCTTCAGGAGACACTTCGGGAGGAGCGACGGACACGGATGGTGTTCCCTTTCCAGCATCCTCTCCACCCATGCACCCCGAGTAGAGCACCAACAACCCGATGAGAAGAAGGGGCAACAGTCGCCGGGTCACGGAGCCGGGGAGGGCGTGAATCTTTATCTAGATTGCGATGGAGCGCTGGCCGGGATTTGGGCACGGATCTGAATGTAAAACCCAAGAACCGTCCCCGGTGCCTTTTCCCCTCAGGAAGAGCTGGAGCACCTCGTGCACAACGACAGCGCCACGTCCCTTCCGAAACAAGGGATGCTGATCCTCACGGGTATCAGTAATCAGGTGACGGGGCCTCATCGCCCTCGCGGTAGCCCTCGGGCAGCACGTCCTCGAGCTTCTTGAGGGTCAGGACGTTGTTGCGGAGGACCAGGACGTCGGTGGCGCCGTTCACCTGGGAGCCTGTATTGGCGATCCACTTGTCCTTGGACACATCGATGGGCACGTTGTAATCCTTGATCTCCTCGAGCAGCTTCTCGCCCTTGGCGTCGTAGTGGAGGATGCGGGGATTGTGGGTGTGGCCGTAGATTACCACGTCCTCACCGTACCGCTGCACCCAGTCCAGGGCGCCATCGATGTACTCCTGGTAGTCGCCCACGTACTCGGAGCCGCCGGGTGTGGGTTTGTTACCCCATTTCTTGAGGAACCGCTGCACTTTCCCGAAATATTTCTCCACGTCGTACCAGCCGGCCTTCTCCACTAGACCACCGATGTAGGCGATCCCACGACCGACCCACTCCAGGGGTCCATGGTTCCACTTGTCCCAGATGTCGCCGTGGACGACCTCGATCTGACGGGCCCCTAGCGACTCGAACCCGTACCCGTCGTGGTACTCGTCCTTGAGCAGCCCGGTGATCTTCTGGATGTCGGCTGGACCGTCGTAATAGAGGAGCATATCGGTGGCGATCTCGCCGTCATGGTTGCCGATCGTGTACACGACCTTCTCCTTCTCGACGAGATCGAGCAGGTCCTCCACGAGGTCGTGGTGGGCGGAGTATATCTTCTTGAAGTTGGCCTGCCAGAGCTCGAACGCGTCCCCGGCGATGACGCACTTGGTGTCGGGCGTGTCCCTGATATAATGGAGGAATCGATGCAGCTGATCGGGGTCCGTCGTGTTCTCGTGGTTGGGATCGCCGTCAGCCAGATGGATGTCGGAGAGGAAGTAGAAAGTAACGTCACGTGACTCCTCACCGTCGTTACCGGGCTCTTCCACCTCAAGGTCCCCCTACACGAGTGTTAGCGCCCCAGGGAGTATATTAAGGTTTTGAATCCCCCGGGCGGTGTAGAGTCCTGAAATTATTTCGTCGGGGCGCTTCGCCTCGGGATTGTGCTGTGACGAAGCTCAACGACAAGAAGA
>JASMDC010000110.1 GCA_030753015.1 Candidatus Undinarchaeales archaeon
GACGATAGCGACTTCGACACCGACTTCGACACCGACTTCGACACCGACGACAGCGACTTCGACAGCGACTTCGACACCGACGACAGCGACTTCGACACCGACTTCGACACCGACTTCGACACCGACTTCGACACCGACGATAGCGACTTCGACACCGACGACACCGACGACACCGACGAGAGCGACTACGACAACGACTACGACGACTACTACTTCGACCACGACTGACTACGACTATAACAACTATAGCATCTACCACTACAACTACTACCGATCAACACTGCCATAACACCGCCTTCACACATCACGCACCATACTAACGTTTTGTTATTTTTTCCTGATTACCATTATGAATTCACTAGTTTTAGGCATCACAATAAGTCCTCATCGTTCATTGTATCCCTGCCAATAACGCACAGTGTTTACGAACGATACCACACTCTACCTCTACCGCAAAATCGTGGATTCTGTTCACACACCACGACAATATACGGCGCAATCCAGATCTTGGTATTTCGGCTCGTTTGTCATGACGTGTTGTATCTTAGAATACATGTTCCTATCCTTCTTCTTCTTCTTCTTCTTCTTCTTCTTCTTCTTCTTCTTCTTCTTCTTCTTCTTCTTCTTCTTCTTCTTCTCCTTCTTCTTCTTCTTCTTCTT
>JASMDC010000111.1 GCA_030753015.1 Candidatus Undinarchaeales archaeon
CGACCTGAGTCAAGCCGACCTGAGTGGTGCCAACCTGAGTGAAGTGATCGGTTTAAACATAGAACAACTTTCCAAGGTAAAGACTTTGTATGAAGCAGAATTAGACCCTGAACTGGACCAAGTAGAAGATGAATATCCTCATCTTCTGGAAGAGCCAGAGGAGGAGGATCAAGAAGAGGAAGAAGAGGAAGAAGAGGAAGATGAAGAATAAGATGAAGAATAAGTCAGAGGGTGATAGAGTAGCTCTCCATATTATTCTATTAATTTAATTAGAAGGATACATATGAGAAAATACTTACTACACGTCTTAATCATATCGTTTGTGTTTCTTTTAGCACCTTCTGCACAGGTAGTATCATACGCGGGAGCGATTGAAGATGCAAAAGAAGAAGTAAGGAATAATCCTGATGATGCATTGGCTCATTTCTTTCTCGGTGTTGCCTATGCCGAATTAGGCATGCAGAAAGAGGCGATTGGGTCACTCAAGCAGGCAATAAGGATTGACCCTGATGATGCATGGACTCATCATAATCTCGGCCTTGCCTATGGCAAATCAGGCAAGTACAAAGAGGCGATTGAGTCATACAAGCAGGCAATAAGGATTAACCCTGATTATGCAAGTGCTCATTATAATCTTGGTGCT
>JASMDC010000112.1 GCA_030753015.1 Candidatus Undinarchaeales archaeon
GCAGGTGCGGCCTATCTCTGGATCACGAAGATCCAGAAGACGATTACCACACAGGCAGAGAAGCAGATCATGACCAGCTTCCAGCAGGGCACGCTGCAGGTCATCTCCGCGTATGCGTGTGAATCCAACTGCACCATTCTAGGTAACAGAGGCTGCGACGACAGGTCCAAGGTAAATGACGATGTGCTCACTTACCACGGTGCAGCTCCAGAGTCGAAGTGGGCTGCGAACCTCACTTCGAAGGGATGTTCGCTTGGTGGGGCACTGTGCCTCCTTGTGCGCAACACCGGTAACACCGTGGTGCGCATGAGCGACCTCGGCTCCGCCCAGGTTGTCTACGAGCTCCCCGAGGCGCCCGAGCTCGGTGAGCGCCCGATGATGAGCAAGACCATCGGTGCGACCTTCAGCGGCAGCGGTAATGACATGTGCTGCAAGTTCTCCGAGATAGCCACCGAGGGCAAGTGCGGGGACCAGAAGTCCGTGGCCAGCCGCGAGACCTTTATCCTCAGCTTCTTCGGGAAGTTCAAGACCGCGAATGGCGAGTCACGGAGGATGTGGTACGGGGATGTGAAGGACCAGCGCATCATCATTGGTCTGAACCTGCCCAGCGGATTCAAGGTATCGCACCAGGTCGTGT
>JASMDC010000113.1 GCA_030753015.1 Candidatus Undinarchaeales archaeon
TTAGGGACGGTAATGAAAGGTCAAAGCCCGTCCGGGGCTTCTTTCCTTGATGGGTTTCTTCTAATGCTATACGCGTCGCAAACCTCCGACACACACCCTATAAGAGAACAAGGAGGGGGCCGTTGACCGGCCCCCTTTGACGTTCGGGATCGCACCTACAGGCGCTTGATGCCCTTCTTCTTCACGTTGGCCTTCTTGACCTTTGGGGGCGCGTCAACGACCTTGACGTTACCGTCGAAGATGTGGATGCGCTTGGCGCCGCGCGCGCGGCGTCGACGCCTTCACCGTCGAGGGCGCCGTGATGGACGGCGACCGTGAGATGTCGCTTTGCGAGCGCGTGGAGCAGCAGCTCCTCGCCTTGGACGCGCTGCTGGAGCGCTACGCGGCGCGGTGACGCCCGCCGTACCCAGCGCCCCGAGCAGGATGCGCTTCAGTCGCTTCTTGGTGTGGTAGTCGCGCACCACCGGCACCGGCGCCAGGGTGGCTGGATTCCTACCGGTCCAGTACATGCACGTGGAGGCGGTCATGGGGGTGGGGGTGAACAGCTGGAACTGCTCGATGTTCTCCAGCCGGCCTACCC
>JASMDC010000114.1 GCA_030753015.1 Candidatus Undinarchaeales archaeon
GATCCCCTGTCTAGCACGAGTATGTGAAGCCGAATTCATCCCGTCTTCAGTGGGCGTCTGGTTGCACTCCAGAGTATTGTCTCCGGCCAGACCACTGGGTGGAACCCTCGGCCTTCAGTTGCTCCACCACGGCCATGCGAAAGGGTCTGAGACCCGTGGTCGGTCTACCCCTCCTCCGCAAGCCACCTCGCCGCGGCCTTGGCGTGGTAGCTGAAGATCAGGTCCGCGCCGGCGCGCTTTATCGAAGTCAGGATTTCCAGCGTAACGCGCCGCTCGTCAACCCACTCGCTGGCGGCCGCGGCCTTCACCATGGAGTACTCGCCGCTGACATTATATGCCGCAACGGGGTGGTCGAACCGGTCCTTGACCCGCGCGATGACGTCCAGATAGGACAGCGCAGGCTTCACCATCACAATGTCGGCCCCTTCCGCTATGTCCTGCTCCACCTCTCGCAGCGCCATCCTCGCATTGGCGGGGTCCATCTGGTAGCCTCGCCTATCCCCGAACTGCGGAGCCGAGTCGGCAGCCACACGGAAAGGACCGAAGAACGCCGAGGAGTATT
>JASMDC010000115.1 GCA_030753015.1 Candidatus Undinarchaeales archaeon
TGCGAAATGTCGCCGGTCAACGGCGCCATCGGCCTGGTCAACAGCCAAGTTCGTTGTAAACCCCCCCCCTCCCGGTAGCAGCGGCGGTAGCAGCGACGGTAGCAGCGACGGTAGCAGCGGCGGTAGCAGCGGCGGTAGCAGCGACGGTAGCAGCGACGGTAGCAGCGGCGGTAGCAGCGGCGGTAGCAGCGACGGTAGCAGCCCCATGGCAGGCACGGGTCAGCGCCGGTGCCAGGATCACATTCCGGGGCTCAGATGACTCCAAAATCGACTTTGGAGTATGTTGCCCAGCGGCAACGTTGCACAAAAACGACATATGACTTGCCTATGTTTGCTCGATTTTGACCCCAGGATTTTCACATTTTGGGATTTTGCCCAGGCCCAGCCCCCCCAGGATGTGGCAGGATGTGAATGCGTCTTCAATGCGTCTTCAATGCGTCTTCAATGCGTCTTCAATGCGTCTTCAATGCGTCTTAACCGCCGCCCCAGACTGTTGTTCACAGTCCTCCTCCAGTCCTCCCCAAGTCCAGAAAATATTTTCAAAAAATCTTGGA
>JASMDC010000116.1 GCA_030753015.1 Candidatus Undinarchaeales archaeon
CCCCCAGATAGTGGAACACCCTCATTCAGCCACACCTTGTTGGCTTGATCACCGCCATTAGCGATGAAAGCATCGAGGTCACCGTCGCCGTCAACATCCCCCAGGGAGATAGCACGACTCGACGAACTGCCCAGTGACTGCCCGCTGTCGCTAAAAGTGCCGCTGCCGTTATTGAGCCAGATCTTGTTGGCTTGATTATAATTGACGACAAAAGCATCGAGGTCACCGTCGCCGTCAAGGTCCCCCAGGGAGACATCCCAGCTGTGTGTACTGCCCGGGGATTGCCCGCTGTCGGTGAAATTGCCGCTGCCGTTATTCAGCCAGACCTTGTTGGCTTGATGATCATAGTTAGCCACGAAAGCATCGAGGTCGCCATCGCCGTCAAGGTCCCCCAGGGAAATGCCAGTGCTAATTGAACTGCCCAGGGACTGCCCGCTGTCGCTGAAACTACCGTTGCCGTCATTAAGCCAGACCTTGTTGGCTTGACTATACGCATTAGTCACAAAAGCATCGAGGTCACCATCGCCGTCAATA
>JASMDC010000117.1 GCA_030753015.1 Candidatus Undinarchaeales archaeon
TAATCCGGATAGTTTGGTACTCCTTCATACATCATTGTTGTGGCGCGATTTGCCATCGGCCCGTAGATGATATACGAATGTCCCGTGATCCACCCGATATCGGCAGTGCACCAGTAAATATCACCAGGATGATAATCAAATATGTAATGATGAGTCGTGGAGGTATAGACCATGTATCCTCCTGTGGTGTGCATAACTCCTTTCGGTTTTCCAGTCGATCCACTGGTGTACAATATGAAGAGAGGATCTTCCGCATCCATTTCTTCGGGAGCACAAGCAGAATTAGCCGAACTGAGGGCTTCGTGCCACCATATATCCCTTCCATCCAGCATATCGACAGCAGCTCCCGTGCGCTTTACAACCAGTGTTTTTGCAATTGAAGGGGTTTTCTGTAACGCTATATCGGCATTGCTCTTCATCGGGATATCTGTCTTTTCTCCTCTTACTCCCGTGTCCTGAGTAATCAGGACTTTACACTCGGAATCATTTATTCGAGCTTCC
>JASMDC010000011.1 GCA_030753015.1 Candidatus Undinarchaeales archaeon
TATACGTTTCCGTTATGCGTTTTCAAGAACGAGGCCGTTCAGCTCAGGGGTAAAATTCTAAAAGGTGCCGGTATTCGGTCGTGTCCTTAATGATACGGTAAACAGTTAGTGGGGGGTCGAGCGGAGGGATTACCCTATACAAGTAGTATAAGACCATTCTCCTGATCCGGGCCCCACGTTACGTTCTTTAAAAAATAGACGCTTATCCACATCGGGTTGTTATCCGACATTCGGATGCCATGTTGAAATGCTATGATATCCGGACCGACCCGTTCCCCGGACAGGCGAGGACCGGAGCATCAGTCACAGTAGGTATAATTGATACCGAAGCTGCAGCCCATCAAGGCACAATTCTGCTCATTGACCACTCTTTTTTCCTCTTCGATGATCTTTGAAAGGTCGTCCCCCTTGGATCGATAGAGGCACTTCTGCTGTGGTTCATTACCGCAACACCCGCAACCGCATGCAAGATACCACTCGACGGCAGCCTCCTCCGTCCCCGTGCAGTCCTCAGGGCAGTTGCACGGCGACTCCAGCTCCTCGTCGCACACACCGTTCCCGCATGGGGCGCAAACGGTCGGCAGCTCCATCTGGGCCATGCTCTCCATGCACGTGCCGTCCTCCGCCACCGAGTACTGGTCCTTGCGCAGCACGCGCACTCCGCCCTCGGGCCCGCAACCATCACCGCCAACCTCCAGCACGCACCGGCCGTCGCGGCACAGCGCCCGTGTCCGCGGTATGTCGGTGAGCTGGCAGGTCGGTACCATGAAGCACGTCGGTTCGAAGCACTGGTAGTCTGCCTCGCACGCCTCCCCGTCCTTGATCGAGGTCTCCCACGCGCTGGCCCCGTTGCAGAAGAGGTTGTTGTTGTCCGTCCGGTCGCCCGGCGTGCACGGGGACGCAGCGCACCGGCCCATGTCCGCCTTGTAGTGGTCGCAGGCGTTCGAGGTGCACTCGGCATGTTCGCGACAGTCCTCACCTGCGGCCTTCAATGTTGCTGCTGGCGTGCTCGTCGTGGCGGGTGCGGCACCCGGCGCCACGTCCTCACCCTGCAGGCATCCTGGAAGGAGGAGGAGGCATCCGATGATCGCCAGCACAGCAGCATCACGAGGTATCATCGCCATCACTGTACTCACCCTGTAACTTCGCTCCCGGGCAATTCTGCCTGCGGCACTATGCGCTCGACGGTGGGGATGCACCCGCACTCCTTGGGCTCGATTGTGCACACGTCCTTGTCCACGTGCAGCTCGCAGGTGTCCAGGCAGCGCTTCGCCGTCACCTTGAGCTTGCATTCGCCGTACACGATGGACGCGTCGATGTCGATGTCACCGAACTCGGTCTGCTTCATGACCACCAGGCGCGACTCGGGGAACAGGTCGGAGGGGACGATCATGTCGAGCCACACGGTCCCGTCGTCGGTACGGGCGACGATCCTTATGAGCGTTGTGGTGTCGGCCGGCACGTTGACGGGATCCGAGACCAGGGACGCGCTCTCCTGCGGTACCAGTATATCGGCCGTGATGTATGGTGCAAGCTCGACCGAGTGGTTGGCAGCATGGAGCACCTCGCCGCCCTCGGTGACGACCGAGAGCTCGACCTCGCCCGAGAACGGGCGCGGGTGCCAGTTCTGGAGCTCTATGGCCGCACGCACGTCGAGCGGTTCGCCCGAGCGGCTGACTGGACGGTCCTCCCTGTCGATGAAGAACGCATAGGTGAGCGTGAGGTCGAACGCCCTGACCTTAAGGCGCGCATCGGCGTAGATCTTCGGATTATCGTGGGCGAGGCAGTCATGGGTAACGGTGGAGCCGGTGCACGGATTGTCCCCGGCCTCGGCGTGGAGCACGTCGCGGAATAGGACGTGGTCCGTGGAGTTGATGACCTCCGCATGGAGCCCGAACGTGGCCCCGTCCATCGACGGCGGTATGGTGTACGTCCGTGTGTGGAGCTCTGTCGTCCCCTCGGAGCCCGTGGTCGCTGTGCTCTCGCTCTTCGTGCCGTCGAGCATGTTCCCGTCATGGGTGATGGTCCGGGTGACGGTGAGCTGGCCCTCGCCCTCGACGACCACGACGCCCGCCACGGTGTCCCCCGGATAGGCCTCGCGGGCCGTGGTGTTCTCGGGGAGGAGGATGAAGGAGCCGTCGCGCACGGCGCCCACGTCGAGCATCGTTGCAAGCTCGCCGATCTCGGAGACAACCTTGTCGCCCGCGTAGGTGGAGACCGAGGCCTTGGGGCGCAGGAATCGGATGTTCCCCTGTCTGTCCGCCTCGAGCGGGTCGCTGGTCAGCGTCAGGTTGTCCCGTGCCTCGAGCTGGAAGTTCTCGTCCGACACGAACACCGCGGTCTTCATGCACGAGCACCCGCCGGTCTCCGGACAGGTGCAGGTGAACAGCTTGTCTACCTCGATATCGATCGATCCCTCGAAGGGGAACACCCCGGAGTTCTCGACGCGCGCTGTGATGTCCACAATCTCACCCGGCAGGACGGCATGCACGTCGTCGGCGAAGGAGACGCTCAACCGCAGCGAGGGGGCCAGGGCACGGCACGCCTTGATGCAGGAGATGATGCGGGCGGAGGGGCCTGTGGCCTCGGCGGGGACGCACTGGGCCATGCAGTGGATGGCGGACTGCGGGATGTCGTGGCCCGAGCCGTCCTCGTCGAGGCGACCGTCACCGTCATCATCGATGGTGTTGACCATGTCCTCGTCGATGTCGCCGTCACCGTCGTTGTCGAGGCCGTCGCCGCACGAGGAGACGCAGTCCATGCCCTCCAGGTTCTCGAGGCAGTTGCTCTCGCAGGTCACGTTGATCTCGTTGCACCTGACGGTGCACAGCCTGGCTGCATTGACGTCGTCGGGGAACCGGTCGAAGCAGATGGTCTGGCACCGGTCCTCGTCCGAGCAGCCGTCCGCATTCGCCACGCACACGCCGCGGCAGCATACGCCGCCATCGCACTCCTGACCGTCGGCCTTGTCATCGCAGGCCGGTGAGCCCGAGCACGCGCTGGCGCCGGGAACGCAGTTCTTGTCGCAGCACATCCCCTCCTCGGCACCGGCGGCGCAGGGGATGCCCTCGTGGATGTCGCACTGCTCGTCAGGCGACCCGCAGGACTGGGCTCCGGGGATGCAGGTGGTGTCGCAGCAGAGGCCCTCGACGCCCTCGCACGCGTCGCTCTGGACCTTGCCCGCGCATTCGATCGAGCACGCCAAGGCCCCGGGGACGCACCGGTGCTCGCAGCAGAGCCCGCCCTCGCACTCGGTACCGTCCGCAGCCTCGGCACAGGTGTCGGTGGTACAGGCAGTGGCGTCCGGGACGCACAGGAGGTCGCAGCACCAGCCGCCGGAGCAGGCCCTGTCCTCCTCCTCGCACGTTTCGCCATCGCACGAAGAGGCGTCGGGCACGCACTGGCCCTTGCAGCACAGCCCGCCCTCGCACTCCGTCTTGTCGGGCCGTCCGAGGCAGGTGTTCCCCGCGCACTTGGCCACGCACCGCATCGCATCCTCCGATCCGGCCGTGTGCTTGACCGAGCACATGTCCTCGCAGGTCACATCGCAGGTCTCTGCGGTGATGCGCTTCTCGGCCTCGAGCCCGCGGCCCGTGCAGCAGAGGTCGCCGGAGCCGTCCTTGCACAGGCCGAAAGTGACCTTCGAGGAGGTGCCCGTGGTCGAGACGTCCCCGATGAGCCGGCATGCACCGGCCCAGTGCTTGGCCTTCCTATCGGCCGTGAGGGTGCTCGTGATGACGCCGTACTTACGACCGGCGGCGTGAAGGTACTTCCCGTCCCCGAGCCAGATACCCGTGTGGGAGATGCCCTGTTTGTAGGTGTTCTTGAAGTAGATGGCGTCCCCGCGCACAGGTTCGTCCACGAGCTTGCCCTGCTTGCGGCACCACTCGTACTGGGCGGAGGCCGTGCGGGGGATGTTCACGCCATGCTTCTTGAACACCTGCTGGGTGAGCGACGAGCAGTCGATGTAACACTTCCCGCCGGAGCAGTAGGGTACCTTGGTGGACATCTCGTAGTTCCAGCCCAGGTACTCCCTGGCAGTCCCGCACACGGCGTCGGACTTGTCGGAGTCGGTCCTCGTCGCACCCTTGAACGTCTCGACGCCAGCGGTCTCGCCCACCATCTTCTCGCAGCACGCCGCGAGCTTTGCGGCCAGCGCCGAGTCCACCCTCTCGTCGCAGGTGGCGTCGGTGATCTGCTGTAGGCCCTCGACCAGGCACACGCACACTCCCAGCTCGGGATGGCAGTGCCCCTGGGGAGCGCCCATGGAGCCGCACACCAGCGAGCACTGTTCGCTCGCACCCCCCGGACCCGTGCCAGGGGAGGATGACGGAGGGCCACGGTAGTCGAAGCATTTCTGTGAGTCGAGGAAGATCGCCTGCGGGTCCAGCTTGCCCATGGACACGAGGCTCATAAGAGGGGCGTCCGGCCACACGTCCAGGTTCGACTCGCGGACGGTGACGGGCTTGGGCTCCTGGAGGCACCGGCCGACCTGCTTGTTCTCTTTGGCGCACCCATCGCAGGAAAGATCGTTGGCCACGGCGGTGATCTCCTGGAGGGTCGCAGGTCCGGTGAGAACGCACTCGTCGTCGAACACAGAGGTGTCCACGGTCCCGTCGAACATGCACAGCTCAGCTCCCTTCCATCCCTCGGTGGCCTTGATCTGGTACGAGTTGAGATCTCCTGCCTCCTGGTTGTGGGTCCCGCTCACGTCGTTCTTGAGCTCGTTGCTCCCGGCGAGGCCGACGATGTCGATCGCCAGCTTCTGGAACTGTGCCAGGGTCGTCTCCCCGTTCGTGGCGAGCTCGTTGGAGCTTTGCTCGATGCCCAGCAGGATGTCGATGGTGTCCTTGCGTGTCGTCGCCGCGCCCTGGCGCAGGTTCTCCTCCTCGGCCTGTGCCAGCTCGCGCATCTTGGCCTCGAGGGACGGGTAGACCTTGTCGTAGTGCTCGAGGAACCGGACCGCGCGGCCGATGGCGTCCGCCACGTGGCCGGGGCTGTGCGTCCGTCCGTCACCGAGGACCGCCGAGCCCTCCACGGTGCACAGGTCTTTTACGTCAAAGGCCTTCTGATAGCACTCTTCCAGCGTGCGGGGGAACACGAGAGCGTGCTCGCGCTTCTCCTTCGAGACCACGACCGCCGAGCAGGCGTCGGTGTCGGTGAACCGCTTCCCGTCCTTGCACACATCTCCGTCCTTCTCGTGGCAGCAGGAAACGGTGAGCGACTGGCCGGAGACCTCGCACGACGTGACGCCCAGGTCACCGCCGTCCCCTTCCTCCTTGGGTGTGAGCGTGCACCCGCTGGATGGCACGGTCCGCAGGCCCGCCGGGCACCCCTCCTCGCACTTGTCCTTGTCGGTGTACCGGCACTCGCCCTCGACCGGGTCGATGTCGTCCTTGCCGCACTTGGTGGTGTCGGCCGGATCGTTCCCCGCAGCGCATCCCGTTCCGGGGCAGCAGGGGAGCACGATGCACAGCGAGCACGTCTTCGCCTTCTTCAGGGCGTCAGCGGGCCGGGCGTCCTTGAGGCAGGCGGCGAGCTCGGCAGGGCAGGCCTTCACCGCCATCTCGCCGCATACGGCGGGCGTGAACTCGGGGCTAGCCACGCCCTCGGGATCGAGATTCAGCTCGTCGCACGATGTGTACTCGCCCGTGAACTGGGTGATGGCCTTCTCGCACTGCTTCTCCTGCTTCCTCAGCGCGTCCTCGAGGACGACGAGGTGTTCTTTGAGCGCCATGTAGAACTGTTTCATCTTGCCCAGCGTCTCGATGAGGTCGGCGCGGTACTCGTTGATGTTGTCGTACGTCCGGTCGGGGCAGGTGAGCAGCGACGTGTCCAGGCTCACGGACGCATGGGCACCCGCATCGATGGGATCGACGGTCACGCTGGCACGCTGTGTGCTGTCGGGCTCGCACTTCGTGCCGAGGTAGGGGATCGTTTCGAGATCGAGAGTGCCCGGGAGGATGGCGCCGGTGGCGGTCGTGGCCATGGCGGGCGCGCTCTGGGCTCCGGAGGGCATCGACGCCTCGAGGTGGTCCATGCACTTCGTCGTGTCGCAGGGACCGGTCACGCACATCTCGACCCTCGTCTTGTCACCACCGCCCTTGGTACCGGCCATCACCTGGCACCCAGCACAGGGATTGGCGTTGGTGTCGTCCTCACCGTTGGGCGCCCCGTCGTTGTCCCAGTCATCGTCCTGAGCGTTCGGGATGCAGTCGCCGTCGAGGTCGAGGTTGGTGACCCGGGGATCGGCGTCGGTGGAGTCCGGGATGCTGTCCCCGTCGCAGTCGTAGAGGTACCGGCAGTCCTCGACCTCCTGGTTGTCGGGGAGGCCGTCGTTGTCGTTGTCGCCGTCAAGGGTGTTGGGCGTTCCGTCGCCGTCGATGTCCTGGTCCTGGGCGTTGGGGATGGAGTCGCCGTCCATGTCGTCGTCGAAGTTGTTGCAGATGCCATCACCATCGATGTCGTTGCGCGGGTCCACGGACCCGGTGCTCCCTGACTCGAGCTCGGGGAGCGGGTCGATGGCCTTGTCGTTCACCCTGATCTCGAAGTGGAGGTGGGGTCCCGTGGAGTACCCGGTGCTACCAACGAGGGCGATCTTCTGTCCCTGGCTGATGTCCTGACCGGTGGAGACCAGCAGCTTGGAGCTGTGGCCGTACCGTGTCTGGACGTTCTTCCCGTGATCGATGTACACGACGTTCCCGTAGCCCGTGGCCCACCCGGCGTACTTGACCTTGCCGGCCCCCGCGGCGACGATGGGCGTGCCCTGGGTCTGAGAGATGTCGAGCCCGTGGTGGTAGGAGCTGCAGTCGGCACAGGGTTTGGGACGCGGTCCGAACCGGGAGGTGATCCTGCCCTTGAGGGGCCAGATCCACTGGCTGTTGGTGAGGTAGTCCGGGCAGTTGACGGTACCGGCGGCAGGCGAGAGGGCCGGGACGTCGGCGGGTGTGCCCCCCAGCTCCTTGCATGCCTTGCGGAAGGTCGAGTAGATCTTCTCGGGATAGACCGTACCGGTCTTCTTGCAGTAGTAGTCGACATCGTTCCACTTGGTACCCGGCCCGTAGTACTTGATGCACGACTTCATCATGGCGTCGGCGAGCGACATCCCTTGCTTACGGTTCTCGATGGCGGTGGCCATGGCGCCGTTGCCCCGGTTGTACCCGAACAGGATGAGGGTGAGCACCTCGTCCTCGTTCGCGCCCATGTTCATCGCCTTGTCCAGGCTCCCCTTGAGGTGCTTCATACCAAGGTCGATACCGAACCGGACGTCGGTCTTGCACCTGCAGTAGTCGGGCGACCCCTTGTCCACCCGGCATGGGTGGTCGACCTGCATGATACCGCCGCAGTTGACCTGGGCCCTGCAGGACGATTCCCTGATGACCTGGGCCATGAGCATCACCGGATCGATGATCTTGTCGACGCCGTATTTGCCCATGAACTCGAGGAAGAGATCCTTGTACGGAGCGCAGGACCGCAAGCTGCTAGAGCCGAGCCGGGAGAGGTCGGCGCCCTCGCAGGCGGCGATCCCGGTGGCCGTCACGAGTAGGAGCGGGATGAGCAGGAGCACGAAACGGCGGACCGCGACCACGGTCATACCCTCCCACGCGGTGCATATATAGGTTTCCTCGCGATCGCCGTCGCTGCCAGGAGGCCGAGCAGGGCAAGATGGGCGACGGTAAGGCCCGGGGCCGTGCGCATCTCCACGCCCATGGACTGGGCAGGCGAGCGGACCACCACGTCGATAGCACCGGAGTCGCGCAGTTCGCCGTCCTTCTCCTCTACATCGATGACGAGCGTCCGCTTCCCCGAGATGAGGCCGGTCACCTGGAGCAGGAGCTGGCGGTACTCCCAGGGTTGGAGCACGAAGGTCGGGCGGAAGATCATCACGTTGTCAGCGAGCACACCGCTGGCCCGCACGGTAAATGTCTTTGCGACACCCGATGGATTTGCTATGTGGACGGCGATGACGTACGAATCGCCAAGGATTACCTCGAACTGGGTTTCCGATATGAGCAGAAGGTTGAGCTTGTTGGAGCACACCATGTTGATCGGATCCGCGAACTCCCCCTTGGCGCAGCACACGCCCATGGTGCACAGGTTGGAGGCACAGATCTCGTTGCACTGGCAGGCCTGGCCCTTATCGAGCCGTGAGCTCTCGGCCACGCATGCACCATTGCCGTTGCACACCTCGTACGCAGGATCGCCCGAGTCGCACACGGTCCCGCACGCCGTGCACTGGGTGTTGCAGACGCCCAGGGGATGGATGTTATCGCAGACCTCTCCCTCCTTGCAGTCCGCGACGGTCCGGCACAGGCCTTTCTTGGCCACGAACTTCAGCTCGAGGACATCGTCCACTTCGAGGAGCGGCACCTCCCACGCCACCAGGGAGACGGCGTCGAGGACCTTCACCTTACGGTCGAAGTGGAGCTCCTCGATGCTGTGGGTCACGCCCTTCTTCACGCGGTAGGGCACCACAACGTCCTCCATGGCCTGGCCCTTGGCGTTGTAGAGCCTGATGGTGAACAGCGACCAGTAGTACTCGATCCCATCGGGAACGGAGATCTCGACGAGGGCGGGGACGGTGACGGCGATGAGGTTGTCCTCGGTGAGGTTGAGGGTGAGGATGTCCGTGCGCCGTTTGAGCGCCAGTGCGGTCTTGGATACGTCCTCGCGCTCCACCTCCAGCCGGTACGACTCGCGCTCGGTGATGGTGATGGTCACCCATCCGGCAGCGACCTGGGCCACCTTGGACCGCACCTCGTCCATGAACGCGGGGTCCACGGCGACGCCCGACACGCTCGTCGCGAGGATCGCGTCCCGAAGCCGACCCTCCTGCTCGGCGAGCCGATCTTGCGCCACCTTCGTCTCGTCCACTTCGAACACGGTGTTGACCATGCCCACAAGGACACGGAGCGCGGTCACCGTGGTCATGAGATCATCCGACGGGAGGTCGGTAAGCTGTGCCTTGGTGAAGAACTGCTCGATGGTCCTGTTGTTGATGATGGCACGGAGGTTGTCCAGGGAGCGGGCGCGGTCCTGGATGCGTTCGAGCATGAAGAGCGCGGTGTCCATGCCCCCGGCGGTGCGGGCGTACTCCTGGGTTGTGGTGAGCCGGTAGAGGGCAACGACACCGTAATCGAGCGCCCGCGAGAGGTCCTCCTCCATGTTGAAGTCGAGCTCGGTGGCAGTATCCTTGATCGATGCGTTGAGGGCGATGGTGGCGTTGAGGGCCTGGGCGAGCTTCGGGAACCGGTCCTGGAGCTGGGCGGCAAGGACCGCGGTCTCGCCCGCCGCGTTGGCCACCATCTCGTTGATAGCGGGCCCGAGCATCCTGGTGAGCTCCTTCTTCTTGGTCAGCGGGAGGATGTCGGCGTATCTGCGGGCCGCGAACCGGTTGTTCACGTCCTCGAACCGATACCCGAGACCCAGCGGGACGTTGCACATGAACACGACCTTGGCAAGGTCGTCGTCTGCGAACTCGCACAGCAGGGCCGCCCGGCCCGCCAGCGCCATCAGGGTCTCCCGGCAGGCGGTGAGCCCGCCGAAGAAGCACTCCTGGAATGTGATCATGTCGGTGTTGAGGAGGCCGTCGCAGATCTGGGTGTTGTCGATGCAGAGGTCGAAGTGCTCACGGCACTCCTCGTCGTCCAGGCAACGCTGACAGGTCTGTAGGTGGCGTGCGCATTTGAGACAGCGGTTGTTGTTGGACGCGTCCGTGTACAAGCAACCCTCCAGACCGCCGATGAGCTCATCGGTGCAGTTCTCGGGATGGAACAGGCAGAAGTGGCACTGTGTCTGCCGCACCTGGCACTTGTCGATGTGGTCGAAGCACCCGTCCGTGCGGTCACAGACATCGCACATGGTCGTCGGGTACGAGAGGGTGACCGACGAGTAGAAGCACTGGTCCGTCGTTGCCGAGATCCTTACGCGTTCGCCCGTGGCGTTGAGCCGGATATGGGTGGCATAGCCCAGTTCCTGGGGTAGGTCCTGGTACCGGCCCTTGAGATAGGTGAGGCCCTGGTAGGTGTCGAACAGGTCGAACATCGGGTAGGTGCAATGGCATCCCAGAAGCGAGCAGGTGAAAATGTTGATGTCCAGGGACGCGCCCGGGAACACCTCGTAGGTCTTGCTCTCGGCGCAGCTACCCTGGTTGAACGGATCACGGAGGGGATCGGTGGCGCAGGCCTCTTCCGCGTAGACAGGGGTCTCCCGGGCGAACACCTCCAGGCCGATGGCCGGATGGTAGTCGCCATGGTAGCAGTAGCCGGCGGTGCCGCACCACTTCTCGTCCACGTCGTCGCCGCAGCACGTCCCCTCGCGCCATTCCTCCTCCACGCACTGCTCGCAGTAGTGGGCGTCGTCGTCCGGATCGGCGACAGGATGCCACACACCCTCGAGGCAGTAGCCCCGGTCACCGCACCAGGACTCGCCCGGGTCGTCGCCGCAGCACTCCTCGTCCGAGAGGTCGTAGAGCGATTCCCAGATGTTGCCCGCACAAGCGGTGCAGAAGTGCTCGTCGTCGTCGTAATCGGCCACGGGGAACCAGGCCGCCTGGAGGCAGTAGCCGTCCTCCTCGAGCCCGCACCAGCTCTCCCCCGCGTCGTCACCGCAGCACGTGTCGATGTCGTCGTCGACGCTCCTGAACCACCAGCCGTTGGGAGTCATGCACCGGCACGCGGGCTGGTCGAAGTCGGGCTCATCGGTCCGCTGGTTCTCGTTGCAGTACCAATTCTGTGAGCCGTAGGACGGGGACGAGCACCAGGTGTCGGTCTCCGTGTCGCCACCGCAGCAGCGGTTCTCCCCGGACGGGTTGTCGGTCGTGAAGAGGTTCTGTCCGGCCTTGCAGTCGCAGTACTCCTTCTTGTCGTCAGCGTTGTCCTCGCGCACGGCGTTGTCGCAGTACCACGCACCATCGCCGGGATTAGGGCTCTCGCACCAGCTCTCTCCGGCCTCCTCGTTCACGCCACCGCAGCACTTGAACGGTCCCCCGTTCTTGTCCGAGTAGAGGTCTGGGCCCGCCTCGCAGTCGCAGTAGTCGCGCTTCAGGTCGGCATCGTCCTTGCGGACGTTGGTGTCGCAGTACCATTCGCCGCCACCGGGTACGGGATTCGAGCACCATGTGTCCACCTCGCCGACATCACCACCGCAGCACCTGTCGTCGCCTGCGTTGTCGACCGTGTAGAGGTCCTCGCCGGCCTCGCACTCGCAGTACTCGAGCTTGCTATCGGCATCGTCCTTGCGCACAGCATTGTCGCAGTACCATGCACCGTCACCGATCCTCGTGCTCTCGCACCATGTCTCGCCGGGTTCCTCGTTGACGCCACCGCAGCACTTATCGGCGCCGCTGTTCTTGGTGGAGTAGAGCTCCTCCCCGGCCTCGCAGTCGCAGTAAGCCTGCTTCACGTCGGCATCGTCCACGCGCACGGCGCCGTCACAGTACCACTGGCCGTCGCTGGCGGTGGGGCTCTCGCACCACGTCTCGGCCGCCTCCTCGTTGACGCCGCCGCAGCACCGGTTCGAGCCACTGTTCTTGGTGGTGTAGAGGCTGGGACCGGCCTCGCAGTCGCAGTAGGCCAGCTTGCTATCGGCATCGTCCACACGCACAGCGCCGTCGCAGTACCAGGCGCCGTCGCCGACGGTAGGGCTCTCGCACCACGTCTCTCCAGGTTCCTCGTTGGTGCCCCCGCAGCACATGCTCGCACCGCTGTTCTTGGTGGTGTAGAGGCGTAGCCCCGCCTCGCAGTCGCAGTAGGCCTGCTTCGTATCGGCGTCGTCCACGCGTACGGCGCCGTCACAGTACCAGTCACCGTCACCGGGCGTTGGGCTCTCGCACCAGACCTCGCCGGGCTCCTCGTTGACGCCACCGCAGCACTTGTTGGCGCCGCTGTTCTTTGCCGTGAAGAGACTGGTGCCTGCCTCGCAGTCGCAGTACTCCTGCTTGTAGTCGGCGTCGTCCATGCGCACAGCACCGTCGCAGTACCAGGTGCCGGCACCGCTAGTGGGATTCTCGCACCACGTCTCCCCGGCCTCCTCGTTGGTGCCGCCGCAGCACTTCTTCGAGCCCGCGTTGTTCGTGGTGTAGAGGTTGGCGCCCGCCTCGCAGTCGCAGTACTCCTGCTTGACGTCGGCGTCGTCCTTGCGTGTAGCACCGTCGCAGTACCAGTCACCGCCACCGGCGGTAGGGCTCTCGCACCACGTCTCGGCCGCCTCCTCGTTGACACCGCCGCAGCATTTGTTGGCGCCCGCGTTCTTTGCCGTGAAGAGGTTGGTACCTGCCTCGCAGTCACAGTACGCCTGCTTGTAGTCGGCGTCGTCCTGGCGCACGGCGCCGTCGCAGTACCAGGTGCCGCTGCCCGCCGTCGGGCTCTCGCACCAGGTCTCTCCGGCCTCCTCTGCGTTCCCGCCGCAGCATCGTTTATTGCCGCTGTTCTTTGTGGTGTAGAGGTTGGACCCGGCCTCGCAGTCGCAGGCTGGCTGGGTCGTGTCGGCGTCGGGCTCGCGGGCGCCGTCGTCGCAGTACCAGGTACCGGCACCGGAGGTGGCGCTCTGACAGAAATCCTCCCCCGCGTCATCGCAGCACGTGGACCGGGCCCAGTGGTCGGCTCCCAGGATGCAGGTACAGGCCTTCTTCGAATCGTCACCGTCCACCGTCTTGGACCCGGTCAGGCAGTACCAAGACGAGGTGGCTGCGCAGAAGTCGTCGGTGGCTCCGCCATCGTCACCGCAGCATATAGTCTCCTGGGACGACCATAGCTTGGAACCGCAGGTCTGGCAGCCGTAGGACGACTGGTCGTAGTCGGTGATGTAGACACCGGAATCGCAGTACTTGTTGGTCGGCCCGCAGTAGGTGTCGGTCGACCCCCCGTCATCGCCGCAGCACTTGTTGCTGAGCCATACCTTGCTGCCACAGGTGACGCACCCGTACTCGGACTCGTCGGGATCGTTGTGGAGGGTACCCGACTCGCAGTACTTCCCGGACGCATCGCAGTACGTGTCGGTGGCCCCACCATCGTCACCGCAGCACTTGCTTTTTAGCCAGCTCTTGGACGCACAGGTCTCGCACCCGTACTTCTTCTTGTCCGGATCGGTGTACTTGACACCGTCGAGGCAGAAGTTCGTGGAGCCTGCGCAGTAGTCGTCGGACGCACCGTCGTCCCCGCAGCACTTGTTGTTGAGCCATACCTTGCTCGCGCATGTCTGACACCCGTACTTCTTCTTGTCCGGATCGGTGTACCAGCTGCCGTCGAAGCAGTAGCTCGTTCCCGAGCAGTAGTCGTCATTGGAGCCGTCGTCGCCGCAGCATTTGTTGGCCTTCCATGAGCCGCCCTTGCACACACAGCTGTTGGCGTCGTTGTCGCCGTTGCTGTTGGCGCACTTCGAGCACCAGTTCGCGTTCCCGACGGCACAGTTGTAGCCCCCACCGCCGCATTTCAGGCCGGTGCACTTCTTCTCGCCGTCGCACTTCTTGCAGGCACCGCACTCTGAGTTCGAGCAGCAGTTGCCCCCGGCGTACCAGTTACCGCCGCAGCAGATGCCACCGGTCTTTGCCTGACAAGCATCGCTGACACAGTCCTGGCACGCGTTGCAGACCGGATCGCAAGCGGCGATGCCGAGATCGGGCAGGACCACCAGGGCGAGGAGGGCAGTAAGGACAAGGCAGATGCCCCACTTCCCGTCCGGTATTTCCACGGATAGATCCTCCGCTCGATAGACCTTCGTCTACCTGCTAGGAGTACAATCCGCGTTCGTGTTTTTTATAGGTTGGTTTTTAAGGGGAACCGGAGCACGCGCCGCACCGGGACGAAGCCGCAGAGCTCGTAGAACGCGGCGGCGCGTTCGTTGCCCTCGTTCACCGAGACCTCCAGAACAGAGCAGTCCTCGCGCTGACCATCGCTCTTGACGTGGTCCATCAGAATGCGGCCCACACCCTTGCTGCGAACATCCCGGTCAACGGCGATGAAGGAGAGGCGGCATACGTCCTGGCCGCTCCATCGGTCGCGGGTGAACCGGAACCATGCAGCGCCGACGACGCGTTCACCATCGCAGGCCACCACCACCCGCTCGCCCCGAGCAAGGCTCTCGCGGAGCTCGCGCTCTCGCTCGGCGGCGTTCCAGACCCTCTCGGGGAAGAACTCCTCGGTGAATGTGAGATCCAGGGCTACAACAGCGGCGAGGTCGGCGGGAGAGCTGGGATTCAGGGGGCGGATGGTGACGGGCATGTCCTCTCTCGACTCCTATCCCGTGATGATCATGTCCACGGGCGGTGCCTCGGTCTTTGCGTCCGGACGGTAGTAGTCGTACACGATGGATCGCGGGGCTGTGGCCTTCACCGGGTAGAGCGCTACGAGCCTGTACGTGAACTTCAGCCCCTCCTTGTCCAGGTTCTGGATGTAGAGGATCGCCTGCCGCGGCTTCACGGAGTACCTAGAGATGACACCCCGCTGTTTGAGATTCTCGAGGTCCTCTGCCACGACGGCGAACCCGGGCGGGATGCCCATATCGGCGACGATGAAGGGCGCCACGCCGGCACCGTTGTTCCATACCTTGACGTCGGCGGTCACCATGTCATTGGTGGCAAGCTCGGTCCTGTCGTACTTGAGCGAGAACCCGACCATGTCCTGGGCCGAGCGCTCGGCGAGCACCGTGGGGTGCGACCATGGCAGATAGTACGAGCCCACGACCTGGTAGTGGAGCAGCCCTCCACCCTCGGTGACGAGCTCTACGGTGTGCGCTCCGGGTGCCAGTTCGTCGCCCAGGGAGACGAGGTGCATGATGTCGACGTTCCCCTTCGTGACACGGAGGGTGCGGACCTCGGCGTCGTCGACCTTAACGGTGATGGTGGCGTCAGCGCTCTCCTTGGCCTTGAGGGACGAGCCCATCAGCGCCTTGAGGCTGAGCACCGTAGAGTAGGTGGAGCCCCACTTGCCGAAGCTGTCCTTCTCCGAGGTTATGAACGCCAGCGCCTTGGTGACCAGCATGGGGGAGTGTTGTGCCTCGATGAGGGCGAGCGCGATCATGGCGCTGTCCTCGAGGCTCTTGGCCTTTCCGCCCGAGCCCATGAACCCGCGTGGCGCGTCCATGTCCTTGGGGGCCCACCACGCCATGTCGTCCTTGACGGTGGCCCTGTCGACGGCCTGGACGAGGAGCTGGTTCGTGAGCGAGTCGGAGACGTCGTACTCCACCATGGCGCTGAGGCAAAGGGCGATGGTGTACATGTCGGCCGTGGCCGGATCGATGTTCTTGCGGAGGTAGCTCAGCGCACGGGAGAACGCCCTATGGTCGCGGTCGAGGCCCGACTCGAGCAGGCTCCATACAAGGTAGCACGTGGTGCCCGTCATCGACTTCTGCCGCTTGCTCATTTCGAACATGGCTCCCTGCGGCTCCCACGAGCCGTCGGGCTTCTGCTCGGAGAGCAGGTACCTCTGGGTCCGCTCGATGACGGCCGGGTCCACCTCGTACACCTTCGCCATGTCGCTGAACTGCTGTAGTCCCATGGCGGTGAGCAGGAGCTTGGCCGGCGGATTACCGAACCAGTCGAACCCGCCGGGCGTCGATGTCTCGAAGCTCAGCAAGCGCTGGTAGCCCACACCGATGAAGTTCTCGGCCTTCAGCTCCAGCTCCGGATTCGCCTGCTTGGTCTCGCGCAGGTACTGGAGCACCATGATGTTGGGATAGGTCGTGGACGAGGTCTGCTCGAAGCACCCGGTAGGCATCTTGAGCATCCCGTCGAGCCCCTCGACGATCTGGCTCATCACGCCGGGATGGATCTTGAGGATGGCCTTGTAGCTGTCGGGGATCGCGTCTGCCGGGACGGTGAGCGGCACCGTCACGGTCCCCTCCTTCAGACGTTCGGACGTGCTCGTGCGGAACTCACGGCCGTTGGGGAGGATCTCCACCTCACGGCGCACAGCGTCGCTCGAACCGGTTCCGTAGGCGAACACGGTGAGGTTGTGGCGGCCGATGGTGTCCGCGCGCAGAGACAGGTGAGCCGACGTGATATCGTTGGCACCGAGCGTGACGATGATCTCGCGCTTCGAAGGATCGCTCATCGGAAGCAGCGTGTCCTGGAGCGTGAACCACGGATCATCGGGATCCTCCTCCACCACCAGCCGCACATCCTGCTCGGCGTCGAGGTAGTTGTACACCGTCAGCGGCACGGTCACTGTATCGTTCTGTGTGAGGAACACGGGGAAGTCGATGTCCACGAAGAAGTCCTGGAACACGAGGATGCCCGCCTCGGTCGAGCCCAGTTCGCCGCTCATGGCGTTCGCCATGGCGCCCACCTTCCAGGTGGTGATGGAATCTGCCAGAGGGACGTAGATATCGGCCTTCCCCTGCTCGTCGGTGATGACCTGGGGATTGACGTAGAGCGTCTCCGGGAAGAACGCACGGACGCGCGGGCCCTCCTCCTCGCTGCCCCCGCCACCTTCCTCGTCCAAAAACTCCACTTCCATATCAGCCTTACCCATCGAGAACGACGTCATGATCTGCTTCTCCGGCCTGCTCTTGATGTCGTTGAGGATGCGCTCGCGCATGGTGTCGGACACCTCGTCGTTCATCCCCATGTTGACGCTCCGCATGAGGGGTGTCGCCAACGCGAAGAAGCCGATGATGAGGAGGGGCAGTGCGATGCCGAACGCGGAGATCAGCATGGGCAGTGCGAGCTTTGTCCGCTGGCGCATGTGCCGGGCAGCGCCCCCGCAGAACGGGAGCATCAGCAAGCTCGAGGCAAGGAGGAAGACCGCGCCGACGCTTCCTTCATCGAGCGCACCGCTCCGAGAGTATGAGAAGATGAAGGGCATGGCGATGATAACCATCATGAAGACGAGAAGGGCGAAGAGATGGTTCTTGATGCCGGCGAGCACGGTGTCCGTCACCGAGGCGTTGTACAGGATGAAGAGCGATCTGAGCATGAACGCTCCAAGGACCGCGACGCAGGCGACGATCACGATAGGGCTGCGGACCATGGTCCCGGCCGCCATGACACCGAGCAAGGCGATTGGGAAGAGGATACCGGCGATGAAGCGGGCATAGTACCCTGCCGCACGGACGTGCTGGAGCCGCCAGAGGGTGACGCTCAGGAGGAGGAAGGTGAGGAGAAACACGCCTTTCGGTGCGTCCTGTTCACTATAGCTGAGGTCGTCGATGCCATCGTCCACCCACTCGAGCATGTAGATGAACGCGACCAGAGCGCCGAACACCAGTCCGACTAGGACAATGCCCTTGACGAGGTCCTTGATGGCGGCCCACCACCCCTCCTCTGTACCTCGTACGAAGGCAGCGACGCTCGCGAGGCCCGCCAGAAGGCATACAAGAGAGAACAGCAGGGCCTGGTTCCGGAAGAACGAGCGCTTCGCCTCCTCCACTTGGGCCTCCTTCTCCTCACGTGTGGATACCTGGATGCCGAACGGGCCCAACTTTGCCTCAGGCGCGTTGCGCGCCAGGAACACCTGCTCGGCGATGTGAATGTCCTCCTCCACCTTGACGGTGTCAGGTGCCGGTGCCGGCCGCTCGGGTGCCATGGGGTTGAACCCGTACACCGTGAACCGTGGTCGTGCAAGCTCGCGTCCCAGGTAGAACGCCATGCGCTCGAACCCGGCCTTGGCCTCCTCGAGAGCGAACACCGACTCGTCCACGACGGTGAGCCCGACGGCCGCGGGGACGCCTTCACCCTTCCGTTCGGTAGCGATGCTGAGCTGGGCTAGTTCTCCCGGTTTGTAGCTCTCCTGGTCCGTCCCGATGGACACCGCGAGCTGGTCTGCGGGGAGCACCACGATGCGTCGCGTGGCCCGCTCGACGGCTGTGCTGCGAGTGGTGTGATAGGCGTGCACGATGAGCTGGCCCGCCATCGAGGCGTCGATGTCGAACACCGCGTCTCCCTGTCCGCTCTTGAGGGTGAGGGAGCGGGCGTCCACGGTCTGTCCGTCCTTGACCATGTCGACGTAGGCGGCAGGAGCGGCCCCCGAGTGGAGCACGGTGACCGTCGCCGTATCGCCCACCCGGTACACACCCCTGTCCGTCCGGACGAGGATGGTGCTCCGCTCGAGCTCGTAGTCGCGCCGTTCGCGTCCCTCGCGATAGGACCACTTCTTACTGCCCGTGCGAGCTTCCGCATCCTTCGCCTTGAGGATGAGCTGCGGATTGTTGTTCTGTGGCCTGAACTCGAACGAACCGAGGCCGAGGCTCCCGGTCTTCACGGTCGTCGAGAAGTCGACGTCACCGCTCACTTCCACCGTCGCGGGGACCGGTACACCGTCGGGTGTCGAGGTGGCCACGTACATCACGTTGAGGAAGTTGAAGTTCAAATGCCCGCTCTCGGGGATGAGGTCGATTACGATATCGGATGTGGACACGGGGAACTGGCGCACGATCTGCTCGACATGGTCGCCCCGGTCGGTCACCGAGACGTTGAGAAAGAGGAGAGCACCGCCCTTCTCCAGCTCGGAGCCGTGGAACGCCGCGGGCAGGGTGTAGGTGAACTTGACCTGGCCCATCTCGTCCGTGGTGCCCTTCCAAGAGTGGAGCTCGCGCTCACCGACGTCCACGGTATAGAACACGACCTCGGCCTCGCTCTTGGAAACGGGCTTGCCGAAGAAGTACCGGGCGGTGATGGTCCCCTCGAGCTTGTCGTTCGGCTTGTAGAAGGAACGGTCGGTCTGCAGGGCGACCCTGAACTTGGGAAGGACGTACCGCTCGACCCTGATGCTCTTCTGGCTCTGGACGCCGTTGACGATGACGGTCACGCGGTACCTGCCGAGGATGAGCTCGGGGGCCAGCGCGATGCTCACTGACGCGATCCCGTACTCGCTCGTGGTGATGACCTTGCGGAACACCTTGTTGCCTTTGGGATCCTCCAGCTCGAAGGTGGCGTTCGTGGCGGCAAGGGGCTTGGCGTCGATGGAGGAGAGAGCAAGAGCGCGTACGTGCACCAGTTGCCCGGGCTGGTAGAGGGGCTTGTCCGTGGACACTAGCACCTTGGCCTTGCGCTTCACGGTCAGGATCGCCTCGTGCGTATCGGTCCCCGACTCGATGATGAGGGTGTAGGTCCCCTCCTCCTCGGGCGCGACGAACTTGGGCGCAGAGCTCCCTTCCGTGTTCGTTTTTCCCTCGAACATGAGCTTCTTCTCGCCGGGCCGGTCCTTGGGTGTGATGTAGACCTTCACGGCCTCGTCGGGACGTGGCTTGTCGGTACCGACGTGGCGGGCGACCACCCTGATCGCCTGGGGCGCACCAGGCTGCACGACCGCCTGGCCGAGGACGATGGTGTCGTACTGGTCGATGCGCTCCTCCATGGTGGAGGCGCGGTACGCCATGAACTGGTTCGCACCCAAGAAGAGGATAACGAGGAATACAGCAAGAATATACCTTCCCATACAGGTCCAGAGTGCAGGAAATATTAAATGGCCTTTGTTATGTTTGGTAGTGAGGGTGTGTGAGCTTCTCCTCCCGTCTCCCCAAGGGTATGTTTAAATGGGGCTTCCAACGGCACGAATGTTGTGCTCTACGAGATCGGTGCATATCTTACCGATATCTACGAGAACCTCGATCAGCCAGGACCTGAGCCGAACACAGGTCTGAAAGGACTTCTTCGACGGGATCCAAAGACCAATCCGCTCGACGACCTCAGCGCACTCAGGCCAGCCCTAGACAATGGCTATGAGAAGGCCATCCTCAGTCAGGCCGACGCGGTCCGCGAACAGCTCGAGGCATACGCGGTCGAGGCCGGGTACGACGGGCTCCTGAAGGTCCGGTACGAGCTCGCCGAGAAGGAGCGTGGACCTGGTAAGGACGGCGTCCTCATGGCGACCTACGGTATCGGCAGCGCCTCGATGGACCTGCCCTTTCGTGTGCGATCAGGAGAGGACGGCGGCATCGCCGCTGTGCCGAGCTTCACGTACGTCTTCGATGACCAGGCCCGTGTCGCGTTCCACGATCCGCGGGGTCCGATGGAGTTCTTCCAATGGGGCCTGTACACGATCGTCGGCGAAGAGCATACGAAAACACCAGAAGGGCTCATCGGCGCCGGTAAGGACGTGCGCCTCATCGGTCCCGAAGCGACAGCGTGGGCCGAGCGAAAGGGCCACAAGCTCACACCCGAGATGGTCACGGGCGTATACGACCGGGATATCGATGTGCTGGTCATCGGTAATGGTATCAACAACATGGTAGAGGTACCCGACGAGGTCCGGGAAGCGGTAGAATCCCACGGTCTCGAGCTCATCGTCGAGCGGAGCCAGGACGCATGCCTCACCTACAACGAGATGATGCGCGAGGGGCGCAAGGCCGCGCTGCTGGTCCACGGGACCTGCTGAGCCGTGTTCACTTGGATCATGTCTTTTCTGAAAAGCATTGGTGCTGTGTCACCTTTGGCTAAAGACCGAGGTTTACTGAACGATGATTCAGTAATATACCGCCCCCTGGGTACGAATCTCGTAACTCTTGAGCGAAACCTATATTAACGCCTTGCCCTGCCGAAAAATGTCCTCATGCTCGGAGAGCTCGACCTCGATTGTGCGGACTATGGCACCTCGGGCGCCGCAGAGGGCTATTCCACCTCGGACGACCTCTCGGGGAAGGCCATCGCTTATGGCGCACTCCTCGCCGGGGCCATCGCCGGAGTGGTCTACGTCGGCGGCCGCCAGAAGTACGAGAACGAGAGCGAGTTCAACGTCGACGACGGCAGGTTCCGAGTCGAGGAGCGCCTCCTCTCCCTGCGAAAGCAGTACGACATCCTCAACGAGGAAGGGCATCGCGTCGCCTATATCCAGAAGCCCTGGCTCAGCTGGGGCGATGATTACAACGTTTTCGATGGCGACGGGGACCTCGTTGCCAGGATCGACGGCAAGGTGCTCGCCTGGGGCCATGACTTCGATGTTTACGACGCACAAGGCTCCCTCATCGCCAAGATCGACGGCAAGGTCATGTCCTGGGGCTACGACAGCAACGTCCGTGATCCCGCAGGCGGCACCATAGCCGAGCTGGACAACAAGCTGTTGCGCATCAACAACCACCTGGACGTGAGCCAGGGCGGCCGCGATCTGGCTGACATCGACTCCCGCGTCATCTCGTGGACTGACACCTACGACGTACAGTTCCAGGGTGTCGTGGACGCTGCCACCAAGAAGCTCGTCCTGTACGCGACGGCGACCTTCGACGGTATCAAGGACGCCGCCATGGAGTCCGACAACGACTCGTCCAGCTCGTCCTCGAGCTCGTCTTCCGAGTAGCTGCCGTGGCCCGACCCCAAAGGGTATGTATAAAATGGGGATGTCGAGCGGGCGACCTCCATGTTGTACGAGATCGGCGGATATTTAACCACAATTTATGATAATGCTGACCAGCTCGAGACCCTCGAGAATCCCGAGCACTTCCAGGAACCCGACGCGGTACTGGAACGCATCCAGGGATTCAAGATCCTCGAGCCCGTCCAGAACAATATCTATCAGGAATGCATCCTTCACCAGGCACATGGTGTCATCGAGAAGCTCGAAGGGTACTTCGAGGACAGCGAGGATATCGGCGAGTTCAGGACACTCAAGTACGAGAAGTCCGGCACCAGCGAGAATCCCTGGGAGGACGGCGTCCTCAAGGTAACGTACGATCTCAACGTGGAGATAGATCCTGTCTTTGGTTTCGAGGTCTCGGACGCTACCGTCGAGGTCCCCTTCCGGCTCCTTCCGGGAGAGAAGGGTGGCATCGAGCCTGTTGCCGGGTACGAGCTGGCACCACCGATCGAAGGCGAGTAGTCACTCGGGACTGACGCTTCCCGGAGAGCTCACTCCAGCGCGTCGATGAGACGCTTCAGGAGCTTGAGTTCCTTGGGCCAGCCGATGGCCACGACCCAGCTGCCGGGCACGAGCTTCGTGTCCGGTGGCGGATTCTTCAAGAACGTCTTGTCCATGTCGTCCCCCGGTAGCTTGACGGCCACGACCAGTGCGCCGGTCCTGCCCTTGATGTCCAGCTCGTCGAGCTTCTTGCCAGCGACGGTCCCGTCCTCGGGCACCTGTACCTCGTTGATCTCGATGCCGTAGGTGGATGTCAGAGCGTCGTTGAGGAACTCGGCCGAGTAAGGTCTCGTGGCCGCGCGTGCCAGGATATACCCTCCTATGACGTAGGGCGACACCACGCGCTCGGCGCCGGTGCGGATGAACTTGCGCTTGGTGGACTCCGAGTACTGGTCGGAGCGGGCGATGATGCGGATGTCCGGGTTCAGGTCCCGGGCCGTTAGGGCGATGAAAACGTTGTTGCCCACCTGGGGGAGCGCAGCGATGATCGTGTCGGCGGAGTCGATGAAGGCACGCTTGAGGCAGGTCTCCTCCGTTGGATCACCCGCCACAACGCCCACCAGATGCTCGGATAGGTACTCCATATCCTCCGCTGTGAGCTCGGGAGCGACCACCATCACCTTCTTCCCGATCATCAGAAGCTCCTCGACCGTGTTCTTGCCTACCCCGTCGTACCCGCATACGATGACGTGGTCCGATACCTTCATCTCTCGTTTCTCCATGATGATACACCTATCCTTACATCGAGCGGAGCGTAGCGAGGTCCTCGCTGCGTCCTATGATGACCATGATATCGCCCTCGTTGACCGTCGTGTCGGAGGGCGGATTGCGCGTGATCTCCTCGGCGTCCTTCGGGAAGTGGGCCACCAATAGACAACCTGTGCGTTCCATGATGGCGCGGACCGTGTGGCCGTCCCATTTCGATGGGACCTGGATGTCGTCGATGTCGAGCCCCACCTCCGGGTCCAGGAGCTCCAGGGTGAATGACGTCGAGAGAGGATGGGTCCCGCACTGGGCAAGCAGCCGACCTGTGATGGACTCGGGGGAGATGGCGAGGTCAGCTCCGGCCCGCTTGAACCTGCCATGGCGGGTCTCGTTGGACATCGCAGCACAGATGCGGACCTTCTCGTTCAGGTCCCTGGCCGAGAGGCAGATAAAGGAGTTGGCGCCATCGTCATCGCTCGCGGCGACAACGGCATGTGCGGTATCCACCCGGGCGGCCAGGAGCACATCCTCGTCGGATGGGTTGCCGCTCACCACATGGAAACCCTCGTCAACGACCTCCCGGGCCCGGTCGTCCTCCACCTCGTCCACAAGGACCGCGTCGTGGCCCATGGCCTTGACCTCGTGCATGACCATGGAGGCCAGCGCCGTGTCGCCGCAAACCACCACGTGGCGTTCGATGGTGGGCGGGACGCCGGTGCGGGCGGACATGAGCTCTTTAAGCCTGCTCTCCAGCACGGCGCTCCCCAGCTGTTCCAGGACGAACATCACCACCATGATGCCGAAGGCGATGACGAGCAGGGTGGCGGCGAATCCGGCCGGTGTAGTCGGTGAGAGCACCGACTCTCCGGTGGCCGAGACGATGATGCGGAAGAGCACCTCGGGGACCGACTGCCCCTCGATGAGCTGTGGCTCGGCGAAGAGGATGACGACGTAGGAGAGGATTATGAACCCGGCGAAGAAGCCGATGGCGGTGACGTACGGCCGCATCCCCTCGCGCATGGTCGGCCGTGGGAGGTGAAGTTATAAATGGATTTCTGGCGGAGTAACCCTGCCCATTTCTATTTTGGGAAAATTATCTATTAACTACTTAACTGATACTAAATATGAGAATATAGTTTTCATATATGAGAAAATATATAAACTAACGAGGATATATTGTCAATATAGAAAATGTTGCTGGATCTCGTCTTCGCGAACAGGAACGTCGTGCGTATCCTGCGGGCGCTCTCTTGCGGGCCTTCCCAGCGGTGGTACACTCAGGAGGACATAATCTATATCACGAACATATCACGTACCGCCGTCTCTCGCGGGCTCATGCTATTGACCTCGTTGGGGCTTGTGGAAAAGGAGGGACGGGGCTACTTTCTATCTCCCTCTAATCCGCATACTGAAGCGATAAGTGCATTGTTCTGGGGGGAGATTGCTGATAATAAGATGGGTATCCACATCCGAACGTTCATCTCCGAGTTCACGTACAAGGCTCATCTGGAGCTGGGTTCCTCGCTGCTGACCGTGGCGCTCTTTGGCAGCTTCGCTAGGAACGACGACATACCGACGAGCGATATCGATCTGCTCGTCATCACCGAAACGAAGAACAAGGCTACCAAGGCCGCCCTTGACAGGATCGCGGAAAAAGCTATCGGGAATCTGGAGAACAGGCCATCAATCCACCAGTTCTCCCGCAAGGAGTTCAGCGCTCTGATACGCGGGAACGATCCTCTGGTCCAATCGCTCGACCGTGAGGCCATCACCGTCTACGGCAGTGAGCTGCGTGCCGCGATCAAGGAAGGTGCTTTCTTCACGAGGTCCACGAGAAGCGAGGACGGGATGATGAAGGATGTGGTCTTCATCCTCATCAAGAACGGTTTCGACATCCTGTCGAGCCAGTCTTCGAACATAGACTATCTGGTAGATATCGTTGCACGCAAGAACAACAGGATGCTGCTTGTTGAACTGAAGAGAAGGATCGATAATCGCACCATCAAGAAACTTGAATCACAGATCAACAGCATGGAGGGCCTTGTCGTCATCTGTGCGGAACAGCTCAAGACGTCCGTGACGGTCGGTGTTCCGGTCTTCTGCGGAAAGGAGGGCCTCCGCAGCTTTGAGCGGTACGTGCAGAAGGAGTACTGATGGTCACGCTGAAGGATGTAAAGGAACGTTACCCACGGGAATACCGCGATCTGACCGGGAACCGCTCCGATCAGAACAGACGGTACAAGGAATGCGTGAAACAGGCAAAGGCAGACCTCCACTTTGCAGAGGCTCTTCAGGATACTGGATGTGACGATCTTCTGGATAGGGAGTATCGCCTCTATAGCTGGGTGGGGATCATCAGCTATTATGCTATGTACCATACTGCAGAAGCACTCCTCGCTCGGAAAGGGGTCGGGATGAGGAGCCATGCGGGTGTCGCAGAGACCTTGTCCGCGATGCAGGACGATGGAAAGCTCGACTGCTCGAAGGACACCTACGATTATAGCGATGTCCTGAAGCGGGCGCTTGGTTTCCGCAAGAACGCCAACTACGTGGAGCTTAGGTCCATCGGGCGAGAACGGAGCGGAGCGTTCCTTACGGCCACGGTCCGCCCGTTCATCGCGCGGGTCTTTAGTTTTCTTAGCGAGGACCTAACATGAGCCCGGTCACCCTCATCCCTCGTACTTGAACACATCCTCGATGGACACCTCGAAGTGCCGGGCGATCTTGAACGCCAGCTCCAGTGACGGGTCGTACTTCCCCCGCTCGATGGCGATGATGGTCTGTCGCGTCACTCCCAGCTTGCCGGCCAGGTCCTGCTGGGTGAGGTCGTGTTCGGCCCGGTAGACCTTGAGGCGGTTCTTCACGCGCCGTCCACCGTCCCGACCGCAACGGGCCCCTCGTCCACGAGCGCTCACGCTCAGAAATAGATCTATCATGAGCGTAAGGGCTCGATCACTGCTTGGCGAACAGCTCCACGGCCAGCTCTGCACCCTCGACGATCGCCTCGTAGCCGGTGCACCGACACAGATGGCCCTCCAGCACGTCCAAGAGCTCATCCTTCGACGGAGATGGATCGCGCTCCAGCAGCGCCACCAGCTCCATGATGATGCCTGGTGTGCAGAAGCCGCACTGAACGGCACCGCTACGGACCATTGCTTCCTGCACGGGGTGCAGTGTGCCGTCCTTGGCTGCCAACCCTTCCACCGTGCGCACGCTCTTCCCGTCGGCCTTGCTGGCCGGAACGATGCAGGCCTTCACGGGCTGGCTGTCCATGATGACGGTGCACGCTCCGCACTTACCGTACCCGCAGCCGAACTTCGCACCGGTCAGGTCCAGCTGGTCGCGCAGCACGTCCAGGAGACTGGCCTTCTGGTGGACCGTGAAAGCGTATGGCTCCCCGTTGACGGTGATCGTCACGGTGATGTACTCGTCGGCCATCTCAGGCACCTCCTCCCTTCTCGTCCATCGCTCTCTTCAGCTCATCGGGTCGCACGGGGACGCGGAAGAGGTCCACGCCAGTGGCGTCCTGCACGGCATTGAGCACCGCGGGGCACACCGCTACGATGGGATGCTCGCCCATGGCCCTGGCGCCGAAAGGGCCGTCCTCCTGTGGCGTCTCGAGCAGATCGACGGTCTGCTTCCCCGGCATGTCACTGGCCGATGGGACGTTGTACTTGCCGATGATCGGATTAGCGAGGTTCCCGTCCTCCTTGTAGAGGACCTCTTCCTTGAGGGCGTGACCGAGGCCCTGGACCACGCCACCGACGACCTGGCCGCGCGCGGTCTGGGGATTGATGACCTTGCCCACGTCGAGCGCGGTGGCGAAATGCGTGACCTCGACCTTGCCGGAGGCCTTCTCCACCCTGACCTCGCATGCCTGGGCGCCGAAGGTCCACTCGGCAGCACAATTACCCTGCCCGCTCTCGGGATCAGGTGTCTGGAGCCCGCGTACGATGTGAGAGCCTACGGCGACAACAGGATCGCCCACGCAGTGGCCGTCCGGGTAGGTGTAGCCCTTGACAAGATCCTTGAGAGCGACCCTGCGGGACGGGTCCGAGGCGACGAACACGGCCTCCCCGTCGTACTCCAGCTCGTCCTCGGGCACACCCAGCACCAGGGCCGCGTTGTCCAGGAGACGGACGACGCACCGGCGGCAGGCGTGGACGATGGCGTTCCCCACCCGGTAGGTGGTCATGGAGGCCACGGTCATCCATTCGTAGGGCGAGAGGTCGGTGTCCACACGCGGGATGACCCGGACGCGCTCGTAGGGTACTTTGAGCTCCTCGGCGGCGATCTGGGCGAGCACCGTAGTGCAGCCCTGGCCCATCTCGATCCCGGCCATCGATACCGTGACGGTGGCGTCGTTGTTGAACCTGACGACCGCGCAGGACGCGGCGTTGGAGGCTGTGACCGGCGATTTCATCAGCGAGGCCACGCCCCTACCGTACACGTACCGGTCGTCCTCGGTCCGTTTGTCACCGGCAAAGACCGCCCTCTCAACGGAGGAGAGGCATCCGTCCAGATCGCCGTTGGCGGGGGTGATTGTCTGCCCCAGCGCATTGATCCGGCCAGCGCGCAGGAAGTTCTTGCGTCGCAGCTCGAAGGGCGACATCCCCAGCTCTCGGGCAAGAAGGTCCATGAGACGCTCACACATGAGGTGACCTTCCGGATGGCTGTAGCCGCGGAAGGCGCCCACAGGCGGTGTGTTGGTGTAGACACCGTATGAGTCCAGATGGCAGTTGGGGAACTCGTAGGGGCCTGTGCAGTTATGGCCCCCGGCGGTGACGACGTTGCAGGACGTGTCGGCGAAGGCACCGTCGGCGAAGTACAGACCAGCCTCGATGGCCACCAGGGTACCGTCCTTCTTTGCGCCGATGCGCATCCGGCCCTTCATTCCGCGGCCGACGACCGATGAGGTGAACACCTCCTTCCGGTCGAGCACCAGACGCACGGGGCGGCCCGGGACGGCCTTGGCAACGGCGGCCACCAGCGGCTCGATGATCACGTCGGACTTGCACCCGAAGCCACCACCCAGGAACGGAACGACGACCCTGATCTTGGTCATGGGGAGGTCGTACATGTGGGAGAGGACGCCGCGGAGGATGTACGGACCCTGGTTCGACGCCCACACGGTCACTCCGCCATCGGACTCCCAGCGGGCGATCGCGCCATGCGGCTCGATGGTCATGTGGGCCATGTGGGGGAACTCGAACTTGCCCTCCACGATGTAGTCGGCCTCGTCGAAGCCTTCGGCGGCCCGACCCTTGCGCAGCTTGTAGTGGTGGAACACGTTGCTCCCCTTCTCCGCATGGAACCCGGGGACGTGCTCGTACTCTCCGTTGCGTTCGTGCACCTGGGGCGCTCCCTCCTTGACGGCCTCCAGGGGATCGATGACGTGGGGCAGGGGCTCGTACTCTACCTTGATGGCCTTGCAGGCGGCGGCCGCCTGGAGCTCCGTGTCCGCGATGGCCACAGCGACACCCTCGCCAGCGTGGCGCACCTTGTCCACGGCGAGCGGCGTCTGGTCCTCGATGCAGATGCCGAAGATGATGTTGCAGTCCTTGCCCGTAACCACGGCACGAACGCCGGGCATGTCCTCGGCCTCCGACGTGTCGATGGAAAGGATGCGTGCGTGAGCGACACCCGCCCGAAGAACCTTCGCATGGAGCATGCGGGGGAGCTTGATGTCGGCAACGTAGACTGCCTGGCCGGTGACCTTTTCGACAGCGTCGGCCCGCTTCTTGGAAACACCGATGGACTTGTACCCCATATGAACGACCCGAGCGGGCTAGCGGCTCGAAATATAAATAGCCTTCGTCGGAGTGGGCACAGGTCTTGGGGAGATGTAGATCAGACCTCCAGGATACTTCCACCCCGCTCCAGGGGCAGCCTCTTTCCTAGAACGTGTTCGAGAAATAAATCCCGCGTGCTTCACAGGCTGTCCGAGCTGTACTTTGACACTACGTTCTCGCTGGAGATGTGCTTAGTGCTGTCTCCCGATACCGACGACCTGACCGAATACCTGTTCGGCGAGCGGCTGGTGCCAACGACGGCGAACCTGCGGGACGACATATTCAATCCAGATGCCGGCGAGACGCCGCAGAACTCGCCCGAGGACGCGTGCTCGTCGGTCTGGGTGTCGGGGATGACGCGCCACCGCGAGCGCGGCGGCATGCACGATGAGAAATCTATATATATGTACGTGTACACATACATAGTATGGGCACCAAGACCATCTCCATCATGAACGAGGCCTACGAGGCGCTCGCTCGGGAGAAAGGCAAAGGTGAGAGCTTCACCGATGTCATCCTCAAGCTCGTCGGTAGGACGACGTCACTGTCCGATTGCATCGGCACATGGGATGTAGACGATGAAGAGTGGGCGCGAATCGAGAAGGATCTGGTCTGCACGTGGCGTTCGTTCGAGGGGCGGCTCCTATGATCCCTTTATGCCTGGACACGGACCTCTTGGTGGCCATACTTCGCGGCGACCCATCCGCCAGGCATTTTATCCTGGGCAATGAAAAAGGGACCCAGCTTGCGACGACGACCGTAAACGCGTTCGAGGTCCTCTTCGGCGCGAACCGGTCGCGAAAGAGGAAGGAGAACCTCCTTGCCACCAACAGATTGCTCAGCAGGCTTCACATCCTTCCCCTCGACCTCGAAAGCGCGGACGAGGCCGCATCCCTGTTCGCCTCGCTCCACGACAAGGGGTGCCCGCTAGATCTTCGGGACACGCTCATCGCCGCTATCGCCCTGACGAAGGGCTATGTTCTTGTCACGAGGAATACCAAGCACTTTGACAGGGCGAAGGAGCTCGGTACCAAGATCTGGTAGCGGTAGTGGGGTGCAGGACGGCGGCAGGTTCACCGTTGAGCTGCGCGGCGAGACGGCGCCGTACCTCAAGGTCACCCCCTCCATGGACAGGCTGTCCGATAATTCGTAGATCCTGTCGCTTCAAGGCCTCTGAACCATGTCACAGGAAGTGTGCACCCTAACTTCTATGGGGGTGATATTCAGCACCTGGATGGAAAGAGGCCCTCAAACAAGGTCAATAAAGTTGTGCACCCTAACTTCAGTCATGGTGTACACGGAGATCAAGACGATCAAAGGACGGCAATACAAGTACCTCCGCAAGTGCGTCCGGATCAACGGCCGTGTAGTTCACAGGACAGTGAAGTACCTGGGCCCTTTGAAACCAAGATACAGATCCCAGAAAAAGAAGGCGATCCGATCAGACACTTACAACGGGTTTGAGTCAGAAAGCTCACCTCATTCATGGGTGGGATGAATGACGTGTTTCCCTGAAGGGAACCAAACCCGAAAGGTAAAAGGACCACATGAATACCGGTATGTCGCCCCCCTTTGGTATTTATTGTTGAACGACCTCCTATTGTCTGGAGGGATGCTCAAGGGCCTTCAAGCGGTATTAAGAGGCGACGCTCATCTGGAGCGATCAGTGGGATGCCTTCATCGGTCTGCTCCGCAACACGGCTGTAGCGGCCTGGGCGGAGCTGGTCGAGGTGGGCCCGAGGAACACATCACCGATATGCAGCTCGTGCGGGACATAGTTACCAGGGCGCAGACCCGCGTCCATCGATGCCCGCACTGCGGGTTCGAGGCGTATCCGGATGTGAACGTCGCAGAGAACATACTCGTAGAAACTAGGGCTGGACGAGCCCGAAGTCACGCCTGTGGAGATCCCGCCTATACTCCCGCCATAGACGGGGGGGGGCAAGCGGAATCGCAGAAGCAGGAACTATACGCGGTGAGCCCATCGGGGCGATATACGCTGGAAGCCCGTGGATTTTATCCACGGGAGGATGTCACGATCGCTCCACAAGCAAGAATGGCACCTTGCCCCGGACATCGAGGGCATGATACAGGATGACCACTTTATCAGTGGGATGATGTCACAGCCACTCCTGTTTGATGAAGTACACGACCGCCACTGCGGAGAACAACAGGCAGATGAGCATGATGATCCAGAACGCGTGGGGCGTCTGGTCGAGGGGCAGGGTGACGTTCATCCCGTAGATGCTCGACACGAGGGTGGGGAGCGAGAGGATGATGGTGATGGACGTGAGTATCTTCATCACCGTGTTGAGGTTGTTCGAGACCACCGATGAGTACGTCTCCATCGTCCCCTGGAGGATGTTCGAGAAGATGTTGGCCATCTCGACGCATTGCTGGTTCTCGACGATGAGGTCGTCGAGAATATCCTCGTCCTCCTCGTAGAGCTTGACGACCTTGCCCTGGGACAGGCGTGCGAGCACGTTCCCGTTGCCCACGATGCCCGTGCGGAAGTAGATGAGGTCCTTCTGCAGCTCCATGAGCTCGATGATCTCCTCGTTCCGGATGGAGCTGAGAAGACCCGTCTCGATGTTCTGCATCTCCCGCTCGATGCTGGCCAGGTGGCGGAGGTAGGCGACGATAGTGCGTGAGATGACCTGGAGGAGGAACAGCGTCGTCTTTGAGGTGGCGAACGATCGCACCTTGTCCTCCCTGAACGAGTGGAGCACCGTCTCGTCCTCGAGGCAGACTGTGATGACGTGCTCCTCCGCGAGGATGATGCCGAGGGGGAGGGTGGACAGCTTGAGCCTGCCGCCTTCCTTCTCGCTCTTGATGGGGATGCGGATGATGAACAGGCGGCTTCCCGGTTCGATGTCGAGGCGGGAACGCTCGTCGTCGTCGAGGGGGAAGAGCATGTGGTCCTCTACAGCGGTGGTGTTCCCGAGCACCTTCCCCATCTCATCAGGGGTCGGTCGGACCAGGTCGACCCAGTCGCCGGGCTTGACGTCGTCGACGAGCTGGAGGGTCTCGTCCGCAGCGTGCTTGCGGTAGATACGCATCATGGTAAACGACCCCACCTAGGGCTCGGCGCCCTTTCTGGCGCGGAACATAAGAAAAGCATTTAACCTTGTCCTTGGCCGGGCAGCAGCGCCTTCAGGCCGTCTCCCAGGGCAGTTCTGGGCCTAGGGCGTCGAGGAACCACGCGTTGAGCCGACGCACGCGGTCGGTGGCCGTGTGGTCGGAGCCGAGCTCACGGATGAACCGTGCTTCCGCCTCCTCGGGGGTACCGACACGAACGCCGAACACCAGGTTGTCGGCGAAGGCGACCACCCGCTCCTCCAGGCTCTCGGGCAGATAGTCGCGTACCGGCAGGCCCACCGTGGACGCCTCCTTCCGGTCGATACCGGCGCCGATATGAACTAGGGCGATCCGCGCGATGGTCTCGTCCTCGTCGCGGAGAATGCGGTAGCCCTCGAGACAATGATCGATCCCGTGGGAGCGAGACCGGCCGATGTCGTGGAGCAGGGCGCCCGTCTCCACCAGCGCCACGTCAACAGGATGCCCGCGACCTCTCAGTGTCTCGGCGACCCGGCAGGCCAGCCGTGCCACCGTCCGGGAATGGTCGATGACGTGGGCCTCGAGACCTGACGAGGTCAGGAGCTCCTCAGCCCGTTCCCTGGTCACCGGCAAGGATGTCCCTCCGCGCCCGGAGCTTCTCGACCACCGTGTCCAGGGGCTCGAGCTGGATGCGGGTTCCTGCCGCGATGTCCATGAAGCCCATCTCGTTCGGGTACCGGGGGACCACGTGAGCATGGAGGTGGGGGATGCTCGCTCCCGAGAACACTCCTTGGTTGATACCGATGTTGAAGCCCTTGGGCGTGAACACCTCCTCGAGCAGCTGAACGCTCCGTTCCATGAGGGTGTAGAACGACCCGCGCTCGTCGGACCGGAGGTCGGCCAGGGTCTCGACATGCCGCAAGGGGATGATGAGGAGGTGACCGGGATTGTACGGGTAGATGTTCAGCACGACCATCGTGTGATCGTTGCGGTACACCTCGTAGTCGGGATCGGCCCCTTCGCGAACAGCACAGAGGATGCATCCCTCTGGCCGCTCCCCGCGGACGTACTCTCCCTTCCATGGAACGGTGAGATACGTCATGATGCGTCCTCCAGCTTCAGGACGATCCGTCCCTCGTCCTCCTTGATCTCCACGACCGCCTTGGCCTCGGGGAGACCGGCCTTGCTCCCCTCCTCCAGTCGCTCCTTGATCTCGTCCCAGCCCAGGCGCCGCCGGGCCGCGAGCAGGTTCGCAAGGATGTTCTCCACGAGCTGGAGGTTGGCGAAGATGAGGTCGCCGCGTTTGCGGTCCTCCACGGACGAGGCCTTGAACCCATCGAGGAAGCGCTCCTGTTTCGCAAGCGTCTCTTCCAGCGAGCGAACCTTCGATTGGCGCTTATCCTCGGCCGCCTTCTCGGCCCTGCCACCGGCGTGCTCCGTGTAGTGGTCGTCCAGGGCCTGGTTGAATGTGTCGAACGTCTCGCGTTCGGTCTCCCCGTCGATCAATAGCTTGAGCGGTGCAGGTCTCCCCCCGGTAGGCGTGTTCGGCGAGAGCTCGCCCTCGATCGCCTCGAGGAAGGCGGTCAGGAACGGGAACACCTTCCGCGCTACTTCTTCTGTGGTTGGCGCGTCCTTCTCAACGCTCGCGCGCAGGCACACCTCTTCTGCATACCTCCCACCGAGCCCGACCTCAACGGCCAGAGCGCGGACGAGGTCCCGTTCGGACGCGGCGAGCAGCTGGACGAAACCCTCCTCGTCAAGATCGTAGGGATCACTGGAGATGCTTGGCGGATACTCGTAGGACCTCCCGTGGAGCACGTCCCTGTCCCGCCATCGCTGACGGGAGAGGAGACCGATGATGAGGCCCTCAGGGCCTAGAAGGGCCAGGTTGCCCTTGCTGAAGAGCTCGAGCAGGAGCACGCGTTCTCCAAGGTCGACCTCGACGATGCGATCGAAGCCGTACTGACGCACCTCCTTGATAACCTGGCCGCTAAGGTGCTTACGCAGCTGCATGGCGAGGGCCGTCGCCTGGATGGGGGCGCTCCTGCGCGTGACGCTGAGGTGGACGCTCCTGCCGGGGACCACGACCAGTTCGGCCTGGCCCGTCAGACGGGAGTAGAGGCGGATGCGGACCTCGTCCTCGAACTGGAACACCTTGTCCACACGAGCCCCCTCGAGGACCGCCAGCTCCTTGACGACAGCACGCACGTCAGGGCTGCTCATCGGCTCTGCCGTGATCTACCACCCCCGATCTTTAGCATCCATCCCAGTTCGCGCTCGCCGTACCGTCCCCATGCGTCACCGACGCCCTCCCGCTCATCCTTATGGATGATGAGGGCCATGAGATTTACTGAGACCGCAGCGAGGACGGTCAGGTCACGGACATCCTTCATGTCAGCGTCCCGGCCAAGGATGCGGAGAGCGCTCACGGCACAAGAGTTCACCTTGCGAAGGATCCCGTGGTCCTCATCCTGCGGGGACGGCCATGGATTGTGGTCCACCTCGATCCCGAACCGCTCACGGAGATATGAGGGCTCGAACACGCGCTCCACCCGTTCATCGTCGACGAAGAGCTTGTAGTTCGCGATGGCATCCGATCGTGAGTCGAGCACAGCGATCTCCTCCATCGTGGGAACGCGTCCCTGCTCGAACACGGCACGGAGGACGTCGTTCGGGCGGATCCGGGGCATGGTCGGGAGGAGGGCACACCACTTAAAAAATGTTACCTACGGCAATTGGACTGAAATGCGCGTCGGTGTCGCCGTCTTCACGACCGCCGAGTTCTCAATGGACGATGTTGTCCAGAGGCTGGACGACATCGAGCGCTTGGGCGTGGGCCATGCCGAGCTGCGGTTCGGTGACGTGCCATTGGCGCGTGAGGGCTCACGCTTCAATCCTCGGGCCCTGACAGAGTTCCAGGACATCCTCTCCTCTTACAGCCTAACCCTCTCGGCCCACGCCGCCATCTACCAGGACGGGTTCCGGCTCAATCCTGCGCACCCGTCTGCGAGCGTACGCCGCAGGAGCCTTGAGCTTCTCCGCCTCTACCTCGACACCTGCGAACGGCTCGACGCGTCCCCGCTCATCACGCACCTCGGGAAGGTGTTCCCGGACGGAAAGGACGACGAGTGGCTCAAGGGGGGCGAGGCCGTAGCGGAGGCGAAGCGCACGGTGCCAGCACTGGCACACGATTCATCGGTCCCGCTGGTGATAGAGAACTCGAACGTCGATCCAGTCCGAGTGGCCGTGTTCGAGCGCCCCGAGGAGGTCGCCGACCTCGAGTTCCCGGTATGTCTGGACATCGGTCACGGATGGGTGTCCTCATCATACCATGGGTTCGAGCCCGAGGAGTTCGTACGGCTCCTAAAGAAGCGCATCGTCCACCTCCACGTCCACGACAATCTGGGGCGAGTCCATCCCGAAGGGGAGAGCAATCCCGAGGAGGGATGGGGCGACATACACCTGCCCATCGGGAAGGGGACATGCCCTGTGGAGCGCTTCCTCAAGGGACTCCGCGGATTCCGTGGCACGGTCGTGCTCGAGCAAGATCCGTTCAATCCAGAAGACGTACCGCCGGTAGTGCGACGGGTACGACAGCTCCTCGATGGGTGACCGCCGCCCCAGAAACCTTTATCAATCCCACACGTCCCTGCATGCGCTATGACCGACCCCAATGCCGCCGAAATGCAGCAGCGGCTCTACGAGATCGAGATCCTCAAGGAGAGGGCCCAGCAGATCCAGCTCCAGCTCATGAAGGTCGCCGAGACGCGTGAGAGCCTCGCGTTGACCAATGATGCGCTCGAGCGGCTCAAGGACCTGAAGAAGGGTAGCGAGGCGCTCATCCCCATCGGCTCGGGCGTGTACGTCTACACCAAGCTCGAGGATACCAAGAAGGTCATGGTCAACATCGGGGGCGTCGTGGGGAGCAGGAGCATCCCCGACAGCATCACGTTCATCGATAAACAGCTCGAGAACCTCGAGAAGGGACAGGAAGGCCTGGAGAAGACCTTCAACGAGCTCAACGAGAACCTCCAGCAGCTCAAGCTGAGCATGCAGATGGAGCAGATCCCGCAGATGATGTGATACGACCGCCCCGGTCGTGCGAAGGTTGAACGCGGGATAGCCGGAGAGCGAAAGGTAGTTATTCCAGCACGGCCTCATCTTCTAGTATGAGGGGGGGAAGACTAGTTCGTAGGGTATTGGTCGTTCTCCTAATCAATGTACTCATTGCCATCCTGGCCCATGGAGCCGTGGACGACGGCCTCATAGCGCACTGGACGTTCGACGAAGGCCGCGGCTCGACCGTCAATGATCATAGCGAGTACGGAAACCACGGGACCGTGGACAGAGCGACATGGACTGCAGGCGTTTCCGGCGACGCCCTGTCCTTCAATGGGGAGAGCAGCAGTGTGCGGGTCTTGGATTCAGACAGCCTGGATGTCACTGTCGGGCTCACCATCGCTGCGTGGATCAACGCCGTGGCGTTCTTCGGCGAGGGCGACCACAATGGGAATCCCATCGTCACCAAATGGGAAACTACGAGGAACGGCGTCCCCATCGGACAGTACCACCTCTCGCTCTACGAAGGGGGAAATATCATCTTCCGGGTGGCCGGGGACACCGAACTCGACGAGCTCGTCGCCGAGCAAGTGGTGGATGTCGGCGGATGGTCCCATATCGCGGCCTCATGGGATGGGCGCATAATGAGGTTGTACGTGAACGGAAGCGTGGTGGCCGAGAAATCGTCCAAGGTCGCAACCATCCAGAACCGTGAGTACGGAGGGGACGACCTCAAGATCGGTCAAGACACGGGAGGGTGGGATCCGCCGGGCTGGTATTTCCATGGGGCCATCGACGACGTGCGTATCTACGGGAGAGCGCTGACGGCGGATGAGGTGACAGACCTGCACACGATAGTGGAGAGAGATGCGGGGATGGGACCAACTATGCCTAGTTCCTTGTACGATGGCCTCCCACCCAATGGCCCCCTCGACCTCTCGACTTTTGTAGTCCATTTCGGCGATGATCCAACCCACCCCTGCACGTCCTGGGACAATGAGGTTTCTCCGTCGCGGATCACGCTCAAATGCGATCACGCTTCAGCCTGGTGGTCGGCAGTGGCCCTGCGGGAGGTGGACGTCAGCGATTACAGTCGGATGCGGCTGACGGGTACGATCACGTCATCGCCAGCCATCGAGCGGGATTACCATTCGGTGCTAGTGGTCCTCCCGGGACGGGTGACCTGCGAGGACGGGGATAGGTACTCGCTATGCTCTCTTGACGGCGAGCCCCTGCAAGGCGTCACCGACGGCGTTGGGTGGGGCCGATGGGACGAGGCCGCGATCGCCTACTGCAATGTCCGCACGAACGAGGCTGACAGGGAGTGCGAGCTCGACGCGGATGTATCTGGACTTGATACGGTCACGATCGTCTATCTGTTCTCCGACGGTTGGATTATCTGGAGTGATCTGCACGGAACGCTCTCGGACGCGACTATCGAGCTGGTGCCTGAGGCTTTGGACGATAAGGGTAGCGACTGGCCCATGATCCAGCGGAATCCGGCGCGCACGGGATACACGGATGATGAGGTCCGGCCCCCCCTCAAGCTCGCATGGAGGTACAAGACAAACGAGGTCGTACGCTCCTCCCCTGCCGTCGTTAATGGAACCGTGTACGTAGGATCGTTTGACAATCACGTGCATGCGATCGACGCGACCACCGGTGAGTCGATATGGAAGTACCGTACAAAGGACACGATATACTCCTCTCCAGCGCTGTCCGACGGCAGTCTCTACATCGGCTCACACGACGGTTATCTCTATTCTTTGGACGCGGCCACAGGAGAGCTCAATTGGAAGTACCAGATGGGTTATTTCTTCAACTGGGACAAGGTCCCCGGTGACGATGAGGGCCGGTTCCGTGATTATTTTTCAGGGAACAGGGTAGTCGATTGGGCGGACCGGGCCAAGATAACGAAAGCCGATGACAAGATGTCCATCACGGTCACATCGGACGGCGACAGCATCACCATATACCTCAATAAAGAACGGTCCGAGGCGACCATTACAAGAAAGCAGCCCACGGGGCTTAGCATGTGGAACTTCCCCGTGTCAGTGGTGAACAACGAAACGATCGTGTACTATCCCAATGTCGCTGTCACTTCATCGCCCGTGGTATATGACGATACGGTGTACATCAACTCGGTCGACTACCTCTATGCCTTGGACGCGGGCACTGGAGGGCTCAGATGGAGGTATGACTCCGACCATGTGCTCGATGAGTATCCCGCGATCCACGACGGCCTTGTCTTTATTCCCACCACCGATGGACATGTTCACGCGATCGATGCGGATACAGGCGTTGGGATGTGGAAGAAAAGGCTAGGTAACAGCAGCATCACCTCGGTCTCCGTGATCCGCGGGATCGTGTACGCGGGCTCAAAGGACCATTTCATCTATGCACTTGATGCCGCCAATGGGAACCAATTATGGAAATTTGAGACCGGAGGTAAGATCCACTCCGCTCCCGCCATTGATGATGAACGCGTGTTCATCGGATCGGACGACGGTTTTGTGCATGCACTGGACGCGTCTACAGGCGAGGAAAGAGCGAGGTACTGGATCGGTATCTGGGTGTATTCGGCCCCTGCAGTATCTGGTGGGACCGTGTACATATCCTCACTCGATAATTCGATCTATGCCGTGGACATCGAGACAGAGGAGCAAACTTGGAGATACGAAACGGGTGGGAGGATATCATCGTCCCCTGCCGTCTCCAACGGTATGATCTACGTGGGCTCCGACGATGAGTACTTGTACGCTTTCAGGGGCTGTCGACCGTCCGAAGGCTGCTGTTCCGACGCCGATTGTGAGCAGGATATGACCTGCACCTCGCGCGAATGCCTTCCCCGCGACTGTGGTGAGCTAGAAACCTGTGGTAACGAGTGCGTCAATCCGACGGCAGGCCGATGCTGCAAAGACGCGTGGTACCCCGGTGCCGAGTGCTGCGCAAACGATGACTGCGACGCAGGGACGATATGCGTGTCCGGCACGTGCTCACGGATGAGCACCTTCACCCCTTCGACCGACAGCCCCTGGCTCCTGGATGTTCTGGACCTCGGTCCGTTCGAGATCATCGATGGTGCGGCAGAGTGGACCGACGGCTACCTCCTCGTCCGCGGTCCCGGCCTGCTCCACTCAGGTTCCGACGAGGGGCTATTCCTCATGCACATCGATCTGGTCGGTGACCGGCTCTCGGCCAGGACCATCGGTCCGGCCGACGGCGCTACGGCCATGGCCCTCCAGCACCACCGGCTCCTCGTGCACTATGATTCAGGCGAGAGCGCACCCTTCCAGCGCATCCATCTCGTGAACGGATCCTACCTCCTGGAGCATACCGACCACCACTTCGGTAACCTCACATCGGTGACGGCTGACGGCGACCGTTTCGTGCTGTGCGGCCCGGACGCTCTCACCATCATGCGGACCGGTGCCTCGGAGGGCGTGGGACATCTCCTGCTCGACAACGGGACCGCTGCATGTTCGGGATACGACTGGATGGTCTCCGTCGTACATGTCGGAGGAAGGCAGGTCCACGTCCACAACGATACCTATCACCTGCCTCTGTGGTCCTCACCAGAGCTTGATGACGAGCCCACATCGGTGCTCCTCCATGACGGCCGTGTATACGCCGGTACGCCCCGAGGACGTCTGATGGCCTGGAACCTCACACGAGATCTGGGGGAGCGGACGCTGCCGGGGCACACTGGCCCCCTCCAGGTGCTCGCGGCCGATGACAGGTACATCTACTCTGGCGGTGCGGACGGTGTGATAAAGGTCCGGGAGGCGGAGATCCTGTTCGGTCGCTTCACGCTCCGCGGCCACACTTCGCCGGTGCTGGGGATCGTCCCCCTCGACGACCGTGTCCTGTCCTTCGACAACGGTACTGTGCGCCTGTGGAAGCGTCCCTATCGTCCAGAACCGGTGGTCGTGACACCGACGATCCGGCCTAACGTGACAGTGGCCCCGAACGTCACACTCGTTCCGAACGTGACGCTCCAACCCTCCCCCACCAAACCCTCTGGCAACCTGTTCAAGATGGTGTACGGCTCGTGCGGGGACGACGTGTGCGATACCGACGAGGACTCCGGGAACTGCTGTCGTGACTGCGGGTGCCCGCCGGGCCAGACGTGTACCGACGATGGATGCATCATCGAGGACCGTTCGATATCGGTGGTCCCGAGCGAAGAGCCGAAGGTCGTGCTCGAGGAGCCGGACGACCCCATGGACTACGATGCGACCGATGTTGTGAAGATAGTCCTCGTGCTGGGTATCGGAGCTTCCGCCCTTGCGGCCTCGAAGCGGCCCTAACCACTACACGAAGTCCAGATCGACCCATACACCGTGCTTTCGCAGGAGCTGGGCTGCCACGTCGGAGGCCAGGTCCGACACCTTGTCGAGGCCCTCTCGCACGTCCACCGGGAGGTCCTTGTCCTTGGACATGATCGGATCGAACACGGCATTGATCATCTCGAACACGCCAGAGGCCCGGATGAGATAGTCCTTCTCCTTATCGGTTCCGGCCGACTCTCCCGCCTGGGCGAGGTAGAGGAAGCCCGTGGCGTTGAGCGCCAGCACGGTGCTGAACAGCGTGTAGGAGCCGTCCAGATCGAGCGTATCGTACACCTGCATCCGCGCCCGCTTGATGAGAGAGAGCAGGTGCTCTTTCGCCGTCGCGTAGTCCTCATCCTCGGAGAGGATGACGACCGCCTTCTCCAGCTCCCCCATCATCCGGTGGAGCTTCTCAGCGTCAAGTGAGTCAAGTTCGCTCATTATGATCACCTTGCTCAGAAGTCGGACGATGTCAGCATGGCCATGAGTGACTGGGACAGCCCCTGCCGCTCCTCCTTGCACATGTCACCCGAGCTCGTGAGCCTGCCCTGGTAGAGCTTGAACTGATCGATCCGGTCCTTGGCCTGGAGGAAGAACATGAGGCTGATGGACGTCTGGGAGAGGTCCTGGAGGGACGCGCCCAGCTCGTGGAGCATCTTGATGTCATTGGGATTGGCCTGGAACCGCTGGGTGAGCGTCCGCACGACACCGTGGAGGCGCTTGAGCTCGGTCTTCCACTCCTCCACGTTGTTCTCCGCTTTCATGTAGGCCTCGGCGTCGCCAACGAAGAAGTCCTCGACGACAGCTGCCTCGTCGGTGGTGAGGGCCTGGTCCTGGTTGAGCTTGGTGATAACGGTCTGCATTTGCTGCTGCTGAGCGGCCTGAACGAACTCGCGGACATCACCGAGGGCCTCGTCCGCGGCCACCCGTACGTTGCCGAGCTTGACGCTGTCGCCCGCCATGACGGCGTTGGGAAGTTCTTTGATGATGCTGGCAAGCTTGGGTTCGAGGTTCATGTCGGACATGCCCTCTTTATCACCCATCAGATTAATGAAGATTTACCCGCCCGTGGCCCACGCCATGGCACGGATCGCCGCCGACCTCATCATCACCAACGCAGCGGAGCTGCTGATCGTCCCTGATGGGGGATGCCCCCGCACGGGTCCCGCGCAGGGGCACCTGGGCATCGTGCGCGACGGCGCCGTTGCGGTAGCGGACGGTCGCATCATCGGTATCGGAAGGACCCGGGACGTGCTCGGTGCCTTTTCAGGGGAGAAGCTCGATGCCAGCGGACGCGTGGTGATGCCCGGGTTCGTGGACCCGCACACGCACCTGGTGTTCGGTGGATCGCGCGAGCACGAGTACGTGATGAAGCTCGAGGGCAAGAGCTACATGGAGATCATGGAGGCCGGAGGCGGCATCTTCTCCACCGTGCGCGCGACCCGTGCTGCTTCCGAGGACGAGCTGGTCGCGCAGGCGCGCAGACGGCTCGACCGCATGCTCACCTGGGGGACGACCACCGTCGAGGCCAAGAGCGGGTACGGGCTCACCGTGGAGGACGAGCTCAAGTGCCTTCGTGCTGCCCTCAGGCTCGGGAGGGAGCATCCCGCGGACGTGGTGTCCACCTTCCTGGGGGCCCATGCGGTGCCCGAGGGGATGGATCCCGATGCCTACATCGACCTTCTTGTGCACGAGGCGGTCCCGAAGGTCGCCACCGAGGGCCTGGCCGAGTTCTGCGACGTGTTCTGTGAGAAGGGCGTGTTCTCCGTGGACCAGTCCCGGCGACTGCTGAGCGCAGCGGCCGAAGCGGGTCTCGCGCCAAAGCTCCACGCCGACGAGCTCTCACAGCGGGGCGGTTCGGAGCTCGCAGCAGAGGTGGGTGCCGTGTCGGCCGACCACCTCCTCATGGCCTCGGACGCAGGGATACAGGCCATGGCGCGCGAAGATGTCATGGGCGTGCTCCTTCCGGGGACGCCGTTCGTGCTGAGGAGCGACTACCCGCGGGCCAGGTACATGGTCGAGCAGGGACTTCCGCTGGCGCTCGCGACGGACCTCAATCCCAACTGCCTGACCGAGGGCATGCCGCTCATGGTGGCACTGGCGTGCGTCCAGATGCGCATGCTGCCTGCCGAGGCCATCGTCGCCGCCACCCTCAACGCCGCGTACGCCATCAACCGGGCCGACGAGGTCGGGAGCCTCGACATCGGGAAGAAGGCTGACATTATTATCCTCGATGCCCCGAACCACATCCATCTCCCCTACCACTTCGGGGTCAACCTTGTGGACACGGTCATCAAGGAGGGTGTGGTCGTCCGCGAGGGGCAGACCGGGTAACCTAACCGTGGTCCTGTAGCGAAGTGATATGATTTTGTATCAATTGATACAATTATGTGACGGTTGTGGGATTAAACGTGACCCTTGGGAACCTTTATATGGGAGCTCATCGGCCCGTTGCCTCCATCGGGAGGACATGACGTGCCGTACCTGGAGGTCGCATTGAATCCGGGAGATATCATATCGGACCTCTACACGGACCCCCGGATCACAAATGCGGGTGATACCTTCCCAGAGACCACTCAGTACTCACTTAAGGCCGCCATCTCCCCTGAACCGTACCAGAGCGGTGAGAGGCCCATCTCCTACGGTCTGACGGACGTGTACAGGATCGACGAGTACGGGACGTGCGATGTTCCGGACATGGACAGGTCCGTTTTCCAGGTAGAGGTCTGCCGACGGGTGACACGAGGTGACGACGGGCAGCCCGTGGTGCATGAGGAAGACGCGTACGCGGTCCTCTATCTCAACAGCCCGGACGGGACGAAGGCGTCCGCCGTGCGGTCGGTCGTCGTTGGATCTCCTGGCTACCGCGATTACAAGGTCTCGCATCTCGACGGTGAGCTACCTAAAGGGTATACGGAAGGGAACATGAAGGATGTCCTGACCGAGATGGATGTCGTCATCGACGACCGGGTCGACGGGTTCCTCAGCGATGTGCTGCCAGGGTACGCTTCCGCCGGGCTCGCGTGTGCGTGGGGCCGCCAAGCGACGACCGTCCTCGAATCCATCGCCTACCAGGTGGGCCCAGAAAGCGATCCTGACGCGCCGATCATCATCGAGAACTACCATGCCAAGCTCGATGTTGACGGTACCGATGATCCGTACTTCAACGTCGCCTTTAGAGTGCGGGAGGACGCGATCACCTCGGACTTCGGATCGGGTGAATGGTATGCCCGACGACACGAGAAGATGAAGCCGGTCATCGGATGTGGGCCTGGCGACGCAACGCTCCTCCTCGAAGGGTAGATGCTGAACATTCCAAACAATACCGTATAAATGATCCGGGTCACGTGAGGACAATCCGGATTCCGATTCCGCTCGTCGTAGGAACAACCTTTATTAACCCTGCCACGGTCTGACACGTTTCATGGACGCTCTTGACCTCGAATCGGAAGGATATGCTGCTACCGAGTCGGCCGATGGTTACCGACAGACCAACGACCTCTCATCCTACAGTGTCGCTAGCGGTGTCGCCATGGCGGGCCTCATCATCGGGCTCGGCGTGCTCGCAGAAGAAGCGGAAGCGCGCGACTGGCGCAATTACGACGTTGGCCAGGACGACAACGGGAACCTCCCCAACCAGCCTCAAGAGCCGCATTACCAGCCTCAGCCCGAGACCAATCATGTTCAAGAGCACGTCCACCAGCAGCCGAACATCAACTACACTCAGGACTCTGACGGCGACGGTCTATCCGACTACAGGGAGGTCCACACTTATGGTACCAATCCCCGCATGTTCGACACCGATCGTGACGGTATCAACGACGGGAGCGAGGTCAACTTCTACAGGAGCAATCCGCTCTCGAACGACACGGACGGCGACGGCCTCTGGGACGGGAAGGAGGTCTACCATGGGACGAACCTCACGGACTGGGACACGGACAACGATGGATGGTCCGATGGTGACGAGGTGCGCTACGGCACCAATCCACGCAACTCCCGATCGCAACCCCGTGGAAACAACAGACCCCACTGGCGGGACCGCAATCGCGGCTGGCGCGATCACAACGGACGATACCGCCAACCGCACTATCCGCATCACAACGGCGGGGGACGGCTCATAATCAGGCTACCGCGGCTGAACTTCACCATCAGATGAGCTGATTTTCACTCAGCGGTGACAACAAAAGGAAAACTTTATTAACAGACCGGGGGCCGGAAATCCCTCATGTATGGTCTTGACCTAGAAACCGATGGTATCGCGACCGCCGAGAAAACGGACGCCTACCATAAGACTGACGATCTCTCATCCTACGGTATGGCCGGCACGGCTATCGCTGCCGGTGCCATCGTGGGCGTGTTCGCTCTTGCAGAGACGGCCGAGGCCCAGGAGGGCTGGCGTGACAAGAGCGGCTCGTCCAACGGCAGCTGGCGTAACTACGATGTCAACGGTGGCGGTAACAACTACCAGGGCGGTAGTGATGTAGGCAGTAATGTCGGCAGTGGTATCGACACCGACGGTGACGGTCTGAGCGACCATGCTGAGCTCAACACCTACGGTACTAATCCGCGCCTCATCGACACCGACCGTGACGGGATCAATGACGGGACAGAAGTGAAATTCTACGGTAGCAACCCACGGGACATCGATACCGATTGGGACGGTCTCGCAGATGGTAAGGAGGTCTACCACGGTACGAACCTCAAACACTGGGACTCGGACGGTGATGGCTGGTCCGATGGCGACGAGGTGCACCGCGGCACCAACCCACGCAATTTCAGGTCGCACCCCGGCCCGCGATACCACCACCGCTGGAACGGCCACCGTGGTCATCACAGTGGTGTGCGGATCCGTATCGGCCTGCCCCAGCTCAACATTTCCATCAGGTAGTGTAGCGCTCCCGAGTTCGACGGGAACTCTTTGCTAGAGCGTCAGCGCCACGTCGAACCGTGAATAATCGCCAGTGGCCTCTTCCCAGGTGGTATGCACATCGTCCACCTTGGAGAGGCGCGGCCCCTGGTGTGCCCAGGAGATGAGGCGTTCGATCGCTCCACGGGGGCCTTCTACGATGATCTCAACGTCGCCGGTGCGTAGGTTGCGGACCAGGCCCGTGAGGCCGAGGTCGTCGGCGACATCGCATGCTGTGACCCGGAAGAAGACTCCCTGGACGAGGCCTGATACGATCACGTGGGCGCGCACGCATTCATCCATGCGTTCACCTCCTAGACGGGGTGTGAGGGGTATATCGAGAACTCGCAGGCAGATTCTCCTCGCGCAGCACAGCGTCGCTCCAGGCACAGGAAGCGCTCGTGGTAGTGCCCTTCGAACACTCCTGCGAAGAGCCCGCGCAGGTAGTCGCAGACGGGTCGTTGTGACTCTCCTGCGTGCTCCAGGAACGATACGGCGAAGAACGAGTCCTCGACCCTGAGGATGCCCCCCTTGTGGCCTGTGTCCAGTGATACCACTGTCAGGGTACCGACGTTCGTCTCTGAGAGAAAGGAGCCTGCCTCGTCGAGGGACGCCTCGAGACCTTCGGTCACCAGTCTCAGGCCCATCTCCCTACCGGCGTCGAAGGCGATGGGGGACGAACCGCGACCCGCCATGCGCTGGAACATCCGCTCGATGCGAGCGATGAAGTCACCGGTAAGGACGGCGGAACGGATGCCCCGCACCCGGATGTTCCCGGGGGCGATGACTGTGTCGTTGTCGTCGGCCATGATGTGTCCCATATCGGCGGCAGTTCCGTCCGTCCGATAGTGCGACATCCTCTTTTATTAACGTTTTGTCGCGGCAACGACGAGCCTACGGACGCAGTCCGCAGCAGAGAGCAAGGAACAGCCCGGCGGCGGTTATGTCGGCGGTCGTGCCGGGATTGCGGCGGTTCCCGTCCCTGCGGAGTTCGTCATCGAGCGACCGGACCGCATGCCACCAGTCAACGGAGAGCGGTTCGAGCCCGGTCACGATCGACCTGGCGGCGAGCATGACCTCCCGGGCCACCTCGTCACCGCCCTTGCGCCGGATCAGCGAGTCGGGGCGCTCGGCGAGCAGCTCCATGTAGGCGAGCACCACAGCCTCAGGCTCCAACCTCTCGCGCTCGAGGAGGAGAGAGCAGCAACGGCGGGACCGGGGAAAGCCCTCAACGAGCTCACGGGCCACGTCGTCCCGCGACACGGCCTCGCCGAAGGCGATGAGCGGAGTTACACCCTGGGATACCACCTGCTCGGCAGCGTCTGATGCCGTGGCGTCCCAACGCTCCGTCCGGCCGAGCCCACCGGGACTGGCCGCAGCGATGGCGCGGTAGATCGCGCCAGTGTCCTCCGATGTCGCCTCGCGCATGAGCTCACCGGTGGCGCTGATGAGCCCCTCGAGGGTACGGTCGTCAAGTGCGAGCGTGCGCACTGCGCCCGCTGCCAGGGGGACGATGAGGAATATGGTGCCAAGGAGGGTGTTCCCCCCATGGTGCCACCGCCCGCCCTGGAGCACGGCCTCCTCCATCGCGAGCCCGAGACCGGCAGCGGAGGGCTCTCCGGTGGCACGGGACGCCAGCCTGTGGAGCGGTCCATGGAGCGCTGATGCAGAGGCCAGGAAGTGTGCGTGCGTGATGTCGGGGAAAGAGGCGACCGGCGACACGTTCCCCGGCTTGGGATGGGCACTGACCTCGATGGCAGGCGCCAGCAGGGCCGCAGTGATTGCATCGTCCGGTCCCTCGAGGATGAGGTCGGTCATCGTCACGGCCAGGGTAGGTGGGCCGGGGCTTAAAAAGATTGCGAGGACGGAGTAGAGGCAACAGGAAAGTATAAAAACAGACGAACGGGCCGTCGACCACTAGAAGGCTCACGCTATGCTTCGAGACTATCCAGTCGAATCTGTGAGCAGCGCTCCGGGGACCGGGCGCCTGCTCTACGACCACCTCATGAAGCATATCCACGTCCCTGCCACCGCCAACCACGACATCTGGTATGCTGGTGAGGAGGCGAAACTGGCGGACCCTGATACATACTCCTTCCGCGGAGGGACACCCTATGGTGAAACCCTTGAGCTCAGGACCCTGGCGGGACAGGACCTCGAGGAGGGCGATAACGTCGTCGCCACCGACCATGGTACCTTCCTCTATACATTCCCGACCAAAGAGGACTACACAGCCTCCGACGAGAATGAGGTACCCGTGTACGCCAGTGACCTCTCGACCGCTGCCCGCAAGGGGCTGAGCATCCCCGACACGGCCCGCGAGGAGGACAAGGTCTTCAATCCCAACTTCCGACCGTACGAGGAGCTTGACCCGTTCACCAAGTACAGCAACGAACTGGCGTCCCTCTCGCTCCCCAAGTCCCTCTCCAGCTGGTGGGCCGGCCTTCAGGGCAAGGTCAACTACTCCGAGGCCGATGTGCTCTCGTACCTCGACGCGTGCTTCGACAACCTGAGCGGCCCGGAGATGACCCACCTCATGCATGGGAACAACATGGCATGGTCGGCCCTGGCCTACATCCGCGAGCGCGGTGCCATCGAGGGCGACCTGATGAAGGAGTTCCACGCCCAGAACCCGACGGACTTCTACATCAAGGACCTGGGCACCCTTCTCCCTGCCATGTTCTACTCCCTGGCCATGCTAGGCAAGGATCCGGTGGAGTACTACGAGCGACTGGACATCGAGATATGGGGCGCCAAGGAAGCGGCCGAGCACATGCAGGGGCTCATTCGGAAGCCAGTGGAGTAGGACGGTCAGTCCGCTTCGGCCGGTCCCTTGACATCAACGACCCGCACGATCTGTACCTTGACCTTGGTGAGCAGTGCGGCCAGGGCGCCCAGGATTATTATATGGGGCGCGAAGATCGTCAATGCGCCGCCCATCGCCACCCCGCCGGTAAGTGGTACTTCGAGAAGCACGTCGTCAGAGGATCGTCGCACGATGAGCCGGCGCACGTTCCCCTTGTGCACGATGTCCTTGACACGGTCCACCAGCTCCCCGGCATCGAGCTCATACTCCTCGATGCGCTCCTTCTTCCGAGCATCAACTTTCTTCGTCATTTCGGCACACCTGTCCTGTACGTTAAACGGCCGCTAAACAACTGGCAGTGGGATGCGTTCCATGAGCGAGGGCCACGGGGATCAGTGCATCCTCGCCCGTACCGGTGATGGGGGCAGCGTGTACCCTCCCCGGTCCTATCTCACCGAGGCACACGGGACACACTCTTCGTCCCTCCACGCGCTGGATGCAGGCGCTGCACACGACCGCTCTGCATCCACCGCATTCGAGGTACTCCCATTCTTCTTCAACAGCACTCCCGCAGACAGTGCATGTCCGTTCACCGTCACGTTCGGTCAGTAGGTCCATGTATCTCACCTCAGTCCTCGATGGCCTTCTTCAGGTCTCCTCCGCACTTGGGGCACCTGACGCACCTGTGGAGGATCGAGCTCTCGCAGTAGGGGCACACCTTCGTGCGCTCATCGTCCTTATCTTCGGTCTTGTCTTTGATCGCTTTCTTCTTTACGGTCTTCTTCTTCACGTCCTCGGTCCGGAGGCTCACGACCTCGATGTCCTCATCTTCCTCCTCGGAAGGCGCCTTCCGGACGGTCCTTCTCCGCCTGCGGTCAACGATCTCCTCGTCGCTAGAACCGTTCCCCTGGTCCCAGGAGAGTGCCACGGTGACCATCGCCCCGAGCCCGACTATCATGCCCAGGAGACTGATCCATTCACCCAGTATCGGCAGCCAGCGGAGGACTGTGAAGATCACCCATCCACCAAGGAACTGGACGTACCGGTTCTTCTCGGGCAGTGCCTGCTCACCGATGAGCACCGAGATGACCACCGTCGTCAGGAACAGCGCTGCGACGAACAGGAATCCCCCCATGATGGAGAAGGGGATGCCCACGATGGTGATCAGGAGGAGGATGAGGCCTATCGGTACGCCGATGAGCACCCCGAATCCTATTGCACCGGTGTACAGCGGCTCGTCCATGATGGCCTCCGAGGTACGGTCGAGAAAGGGACCTCCCCAGTGCACCACGGCCAGGCCGAAGGCGAGCGAGGCCACTACGAACATGATGGTGAGCACGAACAGGACCATAGCTCCGATGGCGAGGATGCCCCCGACGAAGGGGAGGTTGTGGGCGAGGTCCGAATCGTCGAAATCGAAGGGCAGGTTCTCGTCCATGTGCTCGACGCGCTCCACGCTCCCCCGGACGCGGTCCAGGTTCCCCGGTGCGTCCTCAGCGCTGTAGACGAGGTTGCCGCCGATGATGGCGTCGGGTGAGATGTCGAAGTCCCCGGCACCGATCTTGGCGTTCGCCAGTACCTTCCCGCCGAGCCTCACGGCCCCAGCGTTCGCAGTAAGGTCGCCCCGCACGATACCGTCCATGTCCAGTTCACCGCAGAAGGCGACGAGCTCCCCGTCGATCACGGCAGTAGGACCAACACTGACCTCCCCGCCAAGGGCCACGACCTCGCCGGAGACATTTCCGCGGATGTCGACCTTACCGCCACCGGTACGTACATCGCCGCCGACGGCGTCGAGGATTGTCACATGACCGCCGCCGATGAGTATGTCGCCACGGACCGGGGCCCGGACCTCGACATCCCCTCCGAAGACTATTAGGTCGCCATTGACGGGAGCAGTGACACGGACATTGCCCCCAGCGCTATAGACATTGTCGTCGATAGCCAGGCCATCACCTCCGATGGTGACCGTCTCGTGCTCTCCCATTGCCAGTGTGTATGCAGCGGCCGAGCCGATCATCACGAACAAGCAGATGATCGCAACCAGCATCCGGTTCATCGTTCGTTCCATCCTCATCCCTCCTGTTTGATGATACTCGCGTTCCATTTCAGGTACCGGACCGTCAGGCCGGCGAAGGCCCTGGCCAGGTACATATCGACCATGACGAAAAGCAGCCCACCGAGAGAGAGCCCGATCATGAAGATGAGGCCGATGAAGGGATGGCCCCCGATGGTGTAGCCATACCCGCCGATCGATGACAGGATGATTGCGACGATCCCGGTGAGGCCACCGAAGGTAAAGCCCACAGCTACCGCGAAGAGCGCGAAGAGCACTCCGACCAGGGCAAGGAACGGTCCGAGGACGAACACGAGATTGAAGAAGCCGAGCCCTGCCGCAGCGAGCACCGCCCGCAGGATGTTCTCTATCGAAGCGGAGTCCTCGGCCCGCTGGACCATGAAGTCCGCCTTGAGCTGGCGGGCCAACGCCTTCGGGCTTCCGAGGGCGCGAGCTATACCATCCTCGCTCCGTCCCTCCTCGAGCCCTGCCTCGAAGTGCTCCCGGTAATCGTCGAGAACGTCCTCGAGATCGTCCTTGGGAACCCCACGTAGATGCCTCCTCAATGTCCCGATGTACTCCTTCCTATTCATTATTGGCACCCTCCAGGAAATGATTCACACGCTCGACGAAGGTCAGCCACTCGTCGGTAAGCTCGTCCTTCATCGTCTTCCCTTCCGATGTCAGCTTGTAGTACTTCCGGGGGGGCCCCTCCTGGGACTCCTGTAGGTAGGTGGTGACGTAACCGTCATTCTTCAATCGGCGGAGAAGGGGGTAGATCGTGCCCTCGGAGATTGAGATGTTCTTGGAGATCTCGGCCACGAGTTCGTAGCCGTAGCAGTCCTTACGTCTCAGCTGGGCGAGCACACAGAGCTCCAGTACGCCTTTCTTGAATTGGATGTTCATGAAGTCATCACCTCACTAGGGTTTGTTGAATGCACAGTACCTTGTAGTACAAGGTACTATATATACCTTTGCATTGGAACGCAAGGTACTATATATACGGAGGTAATATGGCCCCTCGTGCAAAGGCATTTAAGGAGTGTTCCCCAACTCCGCCCGATGCGCCGCTTCCACGACATCGGCCTCCGGTACCCCGGAACACCCGAGGACGCCAGGGAGCTCGTCACCGAGGCGAAGCGCATGGGCTTCCATCGCGTGTGCATCAACGTCCCGGTCCGGGGCAAGGAAGGGATCAAGCTCCTCAAGTCGCTCAGGGACCAGGACCTCGGAGAAGGGACGCTCATCGGCGCCGATATCGACGTGATCGGCGGCTCCAAGAACGGTCTCCATAACCTTCTCGGCCGGGCGAGGAAGCTCGCTGACATTGTCGCGGTACTGGGCGGTGACCTGGCGATCAACAAGTACGCTGTCGAGTCGCGCGAGACCGATGTGCTCCGCGCCCCCTATCGCGGCAGACGTGATTCGGGCGTGGACAAGGTCGTAGCGGAGGCCGCTGCCAGGAACGGTGTAGCGCTGGAGCTCTCGTTCGCTGATGTGCTCGCTCCCAACAGCGGTCGGATCGGTCTCCTCCGACGGCTCGGAGAGCTCGTTGAATTTGCAGGAGCGTTCGATACCTGCTTGGTGCTTTCCAGCGGTGCCATCGATATGCTCGGGCTTCGGGTGCCACAGGACCTTGCCGCGTTCGTCACCTGTCTCGGGATGGACAATGAGGACGCCCTTGAGGCCGTAAGCACGGTACCGGGCGAGGTCGTGGACAGGGCATTAGAGCGAAAGGACGAGCGCATCATCGCGCCAGGAGTGCGGGTGATCGGATGAACGAGAAGAAGAAGCGGCGAGTGCCGGCTTACTTGCGAAAACGAAAGAGATATATAGTGTACCAAGTTTGGCCAGCCGGGAACCCTACCCCAGGGTTCAACGATGTGGACAGGGCCATCCGGTCGTCCGTCCGGTCATTTCTCGGCGACCATGGGGCGGCTCAGGCCGGCGTGTGGGTCATGAAGGACCGGTACGACCCCGCGACCGGGCAGGGCCTCGTCCGCTGCGTGCATGAACGGGTCGATCAGGTCAGGGCCTCTCTGGCCCTCGTGACCGGGATCGGCGATGCACGGGTCCGCATCGACACCCTGGGCGTCTCCGGTTCGATTAGAACAGCAAAGCGAAAGTTCACGGGTGATGAGAATGGAACTAATGACACCTGAAATGATGGGATATGATCGTGCGAGTACCGTCTTCTCTCCGGACGGCCGCCTCTTCCAGGTCCAGTACGCCATGGAAGCGGTACGGAGGGGCGCCACAGCCATTGGCATCGTCTGCAAGGACGGTGTCGTGCTTGCGGCGGACAAGCGCATCTCCAATGTGCTCATGGTCCACAGCTTTGTCGAGAAGATCTTCGAAGTGGACGATCACGTGGGGGTCGCAACCTCCGGACTTGTGGCCGACGGGCGCAAGCTCGTGGACGACGCGCGCATCGAATCCCAACGTAACCATATAGTGTTCGACGAGGCCATCGAGATCGCCTCTCTGGTCAAGCGCATCTGCGACATCAAGCAGCTTTTCACACAGTACGGAGGGCTAAGGCCCTTCGGTGTCTCCCTCCTCATCGTAGGTGTGGACGAGACCGGGCCCCGCCTCTTCGAGACCGATCCCAGCGGTACACCTACCGAGTGGAAGGCCACCGCCGTGGGAGAGGGACGCAAAGAGGTCCTCGAGTACCTAAAGGAGAACTACAAGGACGATATCTCCCTTGAAAAAGGCCTCGGTCTGGTGTTCAAGGCGCTCCAGCGCATCATGAAGGAGCCGATCGAGCCCGAGAAGATTGAGGCCGCGATAATCACCACCAAGGAGCGGAAGTTCACCAAGCTAGGGAAGGACCGGCTCGTCAAGTACCTCAAGAAGCTCGAGCCTGAGAAGGACAAGGACTAGGGGGTCGGCCAGCGTGGTCGACATCGACCGGGCAGTGATCGCCCGGCTCCAGAAGTTCGGATCGACCTTCGAGATCCTCGTGGACCCCGACGTGGCTCGGGAGTACAAGGAGGGCAAGAAGGTCGATATCGACAAGCTCATGGCGGCCCAGGACGTGTTCAAGGACGCTCACAGTGGAGACCGGTGCGGCGAAGAATCGCTGTTGAAGGTGTTCGAGACCACCAATCCATTCGAGGTCGCCAAGCAGATACTCGACAAGGGCCAGATCCAGCTCACAACCGAGCAGAAGCGCCATATGGCGGAGGAGAAGTACAAGCAGGTCGCAGCCCTCATCGCCCGCAATGCGATCAATCCGCAGACAGGCACTCCGCACCCCGTTGTCCGTATCGAGCGTGCCATGGAAGAGGCAAAGGTGCACTGCGATATCTTCAAGGACGCCGAGCAGCAGATGGCCGACGTCGTCAAGCTGCTCAGGCCGCTCCTGCCGCTCAAGTTCGAGACGCGAATAATCGCGCTGAAGGTTCCTCCGAGCTTTGCGAGCAACGCTCAGCGGGAGGTCCGCACGTTCGGTGAGATGAAGCAGGACCAGTGGCTCAAGGACGGATCATGGGTCGCCGTGGTGGAGATACCTGCGGGGATGCAGGACGAGTTCTTCGGTAAGCTCGCCGGCCTCACCCATGGCGAGGCCGAGACGCGCGTGCTGGAACATTTCCCCTGAGCACTGGTGACATCGATGGCCCGCATCCTTGTGAAACCTCGGCAGCTCGTCGTTCCCGGTACACCGCTAGCATCGGGTGTGGTGGGGGGCGCCGCCCCCGGCACCCGGCTCGATGGTGATACGCTCTATGCCACCGTCGTGGGCCTGGCGTCGGTGCGTAGTGGCGATGTGGGCATCATCCCCCTGGGAGGCCCCTACCTGCCGTCCAAGGGCGATATTGTCATCGGCATCGTCACGGCCGTACGCGGAACGTGGATAGAGATCGACATCAAGGCACCCTGGTCCGCGGACCTGGGGCTGGAGGGGGGTGACGACCGGAGACCGGAGCGTGGCTGGCGGAAAGGTGACGCAGTGCTCGCGACCGTGACCGGGATGGACGAGGAGAAGCACGCTATGCTCGACATCAGCGGAATGGACCATGGTCCGATCTCCGAGGGGCTCCTCATCGATGTACCGGCCCCCAAGGTGGCCCGGCTAATCGGGCGTAGTGGGAGCATGGTGGGCATGATCCGTGAGCTTACCGGCTGCACCATAATCGTCGGCCTCAACGGACGTGTCATGATACAAGGGACGCCCGGGGGCCAGCTCCTGGCCGCACGGGCCGTCGGGCTCGTCGAGGCCAATGCTCACACTCACGGATTGACCGATGCCGTTCGTGTGTTCCTGGAAGGTGAGCGCCGTGATTAATAGGCGACCCGAGAGCCTGTTCGTCGATGGAAGACGGCTTGATGGCCGAGCTCTCGACGCGTTGGGCACCGCTGTGGCCGAGACCGGGATAATCCCCCAGGCCGACGGGTCCGCAAAGGTGGAACGGAGCGGCACAAAGGTGCTCGCCACGGTCCGCGGTCCACATGAGCCCCAAAAGCATGAAGATGATCTCACGCACGTTCGCTGCACTATAGATGTCCCCTCGTTCAGTGGTCCTGTACAGCATGACGACCTCACCGAACGGATGGAGGGGGCCTTGTGCTCTCTGGTGCTCTTCGACGACCTCCCCGGGTGTGTAGTCGATGTGCGTATCCAACTCGTGGCCTCGGGCGCAAGCGTTCTCGCCACGGCCCTCGCCGCCGCTACTCTCGCACTGGCCGACGCCGGTGTGCCCATGCGCGATCTGGTGGCCGCTGTGGACGTGGTCATCGTCCATGATGCACAGGGGAAACGGTTCATCGCCCTGGATCCGTCAGAGATCGAGGGTACATGGGCCTCGTCCACGATCACTGTATGCTTCACCTGCCATAGGGGGGACCTCGTCCTTCTCTGTGCTAACGGCAGGCAATCACAGGACGAGCTTGAGAGCGCCCTCACGCTCGCAGCGCGTGGCATGGGCGCCGTCAGCGACCTCATGACCGACTCGTTCCTCCGCCGGTATGCGACAAGAGGTGAGGACAAATGATACCTGCCCGACTGGTGGATTGCACCGTGGTCCGTCGAACGGTACGACGTTCTCTAGCGAACGGTCAGCGGTTCGATGGCAGGGGTCTGGGCGATGTCCGGCCCGTGAAGGTCATGTGCGACGTGGCTCCCGTGGCCGAGGGCTCCGCTCAGGCGTTCATTGGGATGACGCATGTCATCGCCGGTGTCCGGCTCGAGGCTGCTCCGCCCGTGGCGGACCATCCTGTGGAGGGAGTGCTCCATGTCCATGCCGGCAAGGATGGTGCTCGTCTTGCCTGGGCCGTTGAGCGTACCCTTCGTGATACCGAGGCCGTTGACCTCATGCGTCTGTGCATCGAGCCAGGACGGACCGTGTGGCACGTGTGGCTCGACGTGCGCTGCATCAACGATGACGGTTCCCTGGTCGATGCCTGTGTATTGGCATCGGTCGCAGCTCTCGCCACGGCGCAGATGCCACGCTTCGACGGCGGGAGAGTGGTCCGGGACGAGCGGATAGGTCCACTGATGGTGGACGGCCTACCTGTCACCTGCACTCTTGGCCTGGTGGACGGAAAGCTCGTGGCCGACCTCACCCGGGAGGAGGGGACGGTGGCCGACGCCAAGGTGCGCGTAACCTTCCAACCGGACGGCGCTCTCGCACAGGTCATGGCTAGTGGTCGGGGCACGCTCTCGTCAGACAAGATATCGCAGGCCGTCGCACTCGCGAAGAGGGCAGCACCGACGCTCCGTGAGGGTGTCCTGGCCGCCGTCGCAAGGTTTAAAAAAGCCTAGGTGGTGGGCTTGGCGATGAGCAGGCAAAGGAAACTCGTGCCGTTGGAGAAGTACCTTGTCAGTGGCGTACATATCGGCACCCGCCAGAAGATGAAGGATATGAGCGAGTTCATTTACAAGCTCCGTCCTGACGGTCTGGCCGTGATGAACATCCAGAAGATCGACGAGCGCCTGCGGGTAGTCTCCCGATTCCTATCCCGGTACGAACCTGGCGAGGTTCTGGTCGTGGCAGCCCGTGAGACCGCCAAGAAACCGATCCGCAAGTTCGCCGAGGCCACGGGGTGCAAGCCCTGCATTGGACGGTTCATGCCCGGGACCCTTACAAATCCTGCTTACGAGAAGTACACTGAGCCGAGGGTCGTGTTCGTCAATGATCCGATCGCCGACAAGCAGTGTATCACCGAGGCCATGGAGGTGGGTATCCCCATCGTGTCCCTCTGTGATACCAACCACATTAAAGAGAACATCGACCTGATCATCCCCGCCAACAACAAGGGGAAGAAGTCGCTCGGGCTGGTCTACTGGATCATCGCTAAGGAGATGCTCATCGAGCGCGGGGTCCTTCCTCCGGATGTCGAGTACGAAGTACCAGTGGAAGAGTTCGGAGGCTAAGATATGCTACGGCTCCCGGCAGTGGCGGGCCAGCATTACTTTGCAGATACTGATAAGCTCGAGCTCCAGATCAAGCACTGTTTCACCCATGAGCTCGGTCCCGGAGCGCTCCCTGGAGAGCGCTCGGACAAGCGTATACACGGCATCATCGTCCCCCACGGTGCGTTCATGTTCTCCGGTGCCTGCGCGGCCCATGCCTACAAGTTGATCGGTGAGTCCGCGAAGCCGGACGTTGTCATCATCGTCGGACCCAACCACACGGGCACTGGTGCAGGCCTTGCCGTCTACCCGGCCGGCGCGTGGAAGACGCCGTTGGGGGAAGTGAAGGTGGACGAGGCGTTCGCCAAGACCATCGTGAAACACGGTGAGATGCTCGACCTGGACGAGATGGCGCACCAGTACGAGCCATCCATCGAGACACAGCTTCCGTTCCTCCAGTTCGTGCTCCCCGACGTCCCTATCGTCCCCATCCTAATGATGATCCACGACATGGACGCCTGCGACGACGTCGCCTTCTCGATCGTCGACGCTGCTGAGGAGATGAAGAAGAAGGTGCTCATCATCGCTTCCTCGGACTTCTCGCACTTCGTCCCCGCCCGCGTGGCATCGGAGCTGGACGATCTGGTGCTCCAGAACATCGAGAAGCTCGACGAGGAGCGTCTGATGAAGACCATCGAGCGTAAGAAGGTCTCCATGTGCGGATTCGCGCCCGTGAGCGCGATGATGGTCGCCTGTAAGGAGATGGGCGCCAAGAGTGCCCGTGTGCTCAAGTACTACACTTCGGGTGAGATCCTAAACGACAACACCCAGGTCAATGGCTACGCATCGTGTGTCGTGGAGTAACGCTCGCATCATCTCCGAGACGTTCGGACGAGGCACCTCCTATACAAGCCTTATAAATATCAACGGGTATCAATACAGTACGCTCGGAGGGCGAGAACCATGGAGGAAACAGCGACCTGGCTCAAGGACGTTCTCGGGGGTGAGAAGCGGCTCCATGAGGTCCTCGAAAAGCTCGAGGGGAATGAGAAGCTCTCTCTCCATTGGTTCGAGAAGCTCGGCGCGATCATCGACGAGCATGGCGCGGAGATCGATGATACCATGGTGATCCGCCTCTCCACCCTTCTGGACGAGTTCGGACGGCTCGCGTCCACCAGTTCCTGTCTCCGTTCGGAGATAGAGTTCATCCTCAAGAAGAGCTGAGGCTGCTGGCCTCCAGAGGCGTTCCACGTGGAGAGGATTAGCAACATAATCATTGTAGGAACGGCGCACGTCTCTGCCGACTCAATCGATGAGGTGCGTTCCGTGATCTCAAAGGAACGTCCTGGTGCTGTCGCCGTGGAACTGGACGAGAAGCGCTACAAGTCACTCGTTGAGGGAAAGGACTGGCGGAAGGAGCCCATCGCCGATCTTCTTCGCTCCGACCGGCTCTACATCGCCCTGGCCAACGCGTTGATGCTCGCTTTCCAGCGAATGGTCGGACAACGTGTCGGCAGCCGCCCGGGGGAGGAGATGCTGGCCGCGATCGAAGCGGCGAAAGAGGTGGACGCCGAGGTAGTGCTCGTGGACAGGGACATCACCAAGACCCTTCGCCGGGCTTTGGACGAGATGAGCGTTAGGGAGAAGTACGGTATACTCAAGGAGCTGCTGTCCCCTGACGACGAGGTTCTCCAGACGGAGGTGGACGAGCTCCTGGAGACCTACAAGGACGCCAATGTCATCTCGGAACTTGTCGACCAGCTGCGTGAATTGTCGCCTGGCGCCCACCGCGTGCTCCTGGCAGAACGGGACGCCTACATGGCACGTCGCATCCAGGCCGCGGCGAAGGACCGTTCAGTCGTCGCCGTGGTAGGCGCAGCTCACGCCAACGGCATAGCCACTCACTTGCGCACCGAGGAGGAGATCCCGGAGGTCGAGATCGTGGAGCGCCGGCACTGGGGCCGCATGTTCCTGTACGCACTCCCCTTCATGTTCGTTGCCGTGTTCCTGCTGGCCATGCTCAAGGGAGTGGCCATCGGTCCAGAGCTCGGCCGGTGGGTGCTCATCAACGGTGCGCTTTCGGCACTGTGCACGCTGCTCGTGCGCGGGAGCATCCCTGCCATCGTCATAGCGTTCCTGGCCGCCCCAATCACGAGCCTCTCACCGTTCCTGGCCGCGGGATGGTTCGCCGGACTGACGGAGGCATGGTGGCGGCGGTTGACGGTGGAGGACCTGGAGGACCTGACGAAGATCGAGGATATGGACGATCTCATGGCCAATAGCGCCTTTCGCGTGCTCCTCGTGGGAGCTGCGGCGAACATAGGGAGCACCATAGGGACCTTCGTGAGCATCCCTGCAGTGCTCACTCCCATCCTCACAAAGCTAGGATGAGAGGCGTGCAACCCATCTGGGAAGTTTAATAAAGCCTTAGTGGTTATCGGCATCGTGGCACTGCCACTTACGCTGCCAGTCATCCTTCTCTTTATCGAGTTCGTCGTAGCCATCATCCTTGTGTACTTCGGCAGCGAGTGGGTGGTCGACTCGGCGTCGGCCATGGCGCTCTATCTCGGAGTGTCCTCCGCCTTCATCGGCCTCACCCTCATCTCGGTGGGGACATCGATCCCGGAGATCGCCGTTTCGACGACTGCGGCGTTCAAGGGGTATGGCGGAGTGTCCGGTGGCAACATCATCGGCTCGGACCTTGTCCAGATCACCCTCATCCTGGGCATCTGTGCCTTCATCCGCCCCATCTTCATGGAGCGGTCCGAGGTACGCCAGGACGGTATCATCATGCTCGCGGCCGCGACCCTTGGTATCCTCGCGATGCTCACGGGGACCTGTGCGCACACGCTCCAGTGCGAACCTGGCCCGGATACGTTCAGCTGCATCGACCGTAGCGGCGAGTTCACATCCCACCTTGAGTACATCGAGGCCTCCGGAAAGGCAAGATTGATCATGGGACTCGATATGCACGACGCGGAGCTCACCGTCGTGTGCGAGGGCGACGATCCGCCGGGACAGGACATCCCGTTCAACAAAGATACCCTGTGCATCCCCGAGAAGATCTCGCTCATCGAGGACGAAGTGGATTCGGACTCGTGCATGTGCAAGAAAGTGTTCGGGAACGACGGTGACATTACCATCACCTGCAAGAACGTGTTGGTCCGGTACGATACTGAGCTCGACCAAACGACCGGGACGGTCGAGGTGACCTATCTCGATCCGAGCACCCAACAGCTGTCAAAGGTGAACGCCACCTGTACCTCGAACGCCGCCTCGGCGACCTTCGACACCGGGTGTGTCACGCGGTTCGAGGGGCTGGGACTTGCCCTGCTCTATATCTGTTACGTGATCTATCTCTACAAGCACTCCACTCCGCCCGAGGAGATCCAGCAGTCCAAGATCACCCGGGAGAAGGCCGTGGTGCTCCTGATAGCGGGATTCATCTTTGTGGTGGTGGGGAGCAACATGCTCGTTCGCACGTCCGTGAACCTAGCCATCATGTTCGGCGTCCCTGCCTTCATCATCGGCATGACGATGGTCGGCTTCGGCACATCGCTGCCCGAGCTGATCATCTCGGCCATGGCCGCCTATAAAGGGGAGGAGGAGATGAGCCTGGGCAACCTCGTGGGCAGCAATATCACCGATCCGCTCTTTTCCATAGGCTTCGGCGCCTTCATGGGCGGGAACATCATCGTCAACTCGGGTCTGGTGCGCAGCAACGGCCTCTACATGCTGATCTGCTCTGCAGTGGCAGTCGCCATAATGTGGCGCACAGGTCGCGTAGGGCGCAAGGCCGCTTTCCTCCTGTCCGGCCTCTATTTTGTGTACCTGTACTTCCTGTTCTGAACGAGCGGTAGGCGATCCCGTCGTATATATGCTCGTGTCCCTACTCGTCGCCGACCTCGTACCCGCCGACGCGGCGCATCCCGGAGGCCGCGAAAGCCGCGTATCCGGTAGCTGCTCGGATGACCTCGCTAACGGGGACATGCTCGTCAGGGCGATGGGCCAGCGACTCGTCGCCCGGCCCGAATCCCACGGTCGGGATGTTGCGGACACCGGCCGTGTACGCCCCGTCGGTGCTGAAGTTCCATACGGTCGCTTCCGGTGAGAGCCCGACGGCCTCCAGCGTCCGGAGGCACCCTTGGCCCAGGGCCGAGCCGTCGGGGAGCAGCCAGGCCGGGTAGAACGCCTCACCTTCCACCTGGAGCCCTGTGTGGCATCTGAGCTGGTGGTGCCTGAGCTTGGCCAGAGCACCCTCCAGGCCGATGGATTCGATGAGCTCGCTGTACTGGTCCACAACGTCCTCTGCGGTCTCACCCATCACGGTCCGACGGTCGACCTGTACGGTGCATCGCTCGGGGACCACGGGGCCGTCACCGGGCGAGCAACCGATACCTACAGCGCACTGAGTGCCTCTGCCAAGGAGGTCGTGAGCGGGCAGCTGGATAGTGTCCAGCCGGTCCAGAACACGTGTCATCCCCATGAGCGCGTTCTCACCCAGATGCGGCATGCTCGCGTGGGCCGATACGCCAGCTGTCGTTAACGTGACCTCGGCACGGCCCCGGTGACCGATGGCCAGGTCGAGGCCCGTGGCCTCGCCGAGGATCACGAGGGCGGGCTCGTGGACACGCCCCTCTTCGAGCAGGTGGCGCATGGCAAGGCCCTCGCACGTCTCCTCGTGAACAACGAAGCACACGATACGCTCACCAGGTGGCTCGATACCGGCCTTTGCCAGGACGTCGCCCATGAACGCCATGGCTGCCAGCGCGCCCTTCATGTCGACGGCGCCGCGGCCAAAGACCTGGCCGTCAACGACCGTCCCGCAGAATGGCTCGCACGACCATGCCTCCCTATCTCCAGGAGGGACAGTGTCCATGTGACCATTGAAGAGGATCGAAGGGCCGTCGCCACCGTCGATCCGGCCCACCACGGAGCCCAGAGGATCGATGAACACCTCATCGAAGGTACGGTCCAAGCGGTCCAGTAGGAGCTCGGCCACCGCTCCTTCGTCACCTGAGAGGGAGGGGGTCCTCACCAGTCGCTGGCAGAACCTGACGATGTCGTCCTCGACAAGATGGGCGGCCCTGGCGATGTCCATGTAGCTCCAGAAGGAGTAAAGGATTATATTGACATCGTACGAGGATAGTCGCCCGGTGCAGAAGATTAATAATCATTGTAACATATGGAACAGGGGATTAGGTTGGAACGTCCTTCTACGACAAGCCTCATAGGGATTCTTGTCCTGCTACTATCGATTGGATACTTCTGGAGTACAGATGACGTGACGGAAGCCGAACTCGTAGTCCCATCAGATGCTACTCCCGATGTCGACGCTCTTATCATCGACTTGCGCACAGGTGATACAGAGACTCGGTCTCGGGCTGCACAAGTGCTCATCAAGCATGGTCCTTTTGCAGTGGACTCTCTCTCAGAAATCATACAGGATGATGATCCTGCAGTCCGACAGTGGATCGCCATCGTCATGGGAAACATTAACCATCCACGGGCCGTGAAGCTTCTCCTCACCCTCCTCAAGGATGAAAACGCGACCGTTAGGTTCCACACGGTGCTAGCTCTGTCCAGCTTGAACGATACTCGTGCTATTGCCCCGCTCATAGAGATGCAGATGGACCCTGATCATGAAGTAAGGGTGGTCGTCGCCGAGGCACTCAAGGAGCTGGGCTATACCGAGCCCACACCCACGGAGCGCCCCCTAGACGAGCTGTTTGATGATATTAAGGACAAGGAGATCAAGAATAGGGACCTCGCAGCTGCGGAACTTGCCGCGCAAGGGGAGCGTGCCATTGAACCGCTACTGGTCGAACTGAACGGGACGGACGCGAACGGAAGGGAGATGGCGGCGCGTGTGCTCGGGGAAATCGGCAATCCCCGTTCCGTGGACCCGCTCGTTGTAGCCCTTAACGATGAGAGCGACCTGGTCAGGGAGAGCGCAGCGCTCGCACTTGGCGCGGTGAACGATACAAGGGCCATCCCAGGTCTCATCGCAGCGCTCAATGACACCTCATCATATGTGAGGGAGAACGCGGCCCAATCCCTCGGCCAGATCCATGATTCCAGGGCCGTCGAACCACTAATAGGATTGCTGAGTGACAGTGATGCTGACGTTCGAGCAGCTGCCGCAAGGAGTCTCGGTGAACTGGGTGACCCGCGCGCTGCAGATCAGCTTAAGACACTCCTCGAGGACGAGATGGACTATGTGCGCGAGGCTGCCAGGATGGCCCTTGAGACGCTCTAGTCAAATATAGTACTGTTTATATTTTGTACACTCAATAAATACGTACTATACGCAATTTTTAATACGTACTAATACATACGTATTATCAGGGAACAGCCCAATGTCAGCTTCTACGAGGCGCAAGGATGATTCCGCTCCCGTGAGAGGACAGGCAGGCCTTGAGTTCTTAGCTACCTACGGGACCATGATCCTCGTAGTGGCAATGGCCGGAGGTGCCATGCACTCCATTGGATTGTTCAACAGTGAATTATATGAAAGGGGTTCCTGCGTCGGCGGCCATGTCATTCAGTACCGTGACCACGTGTTCGGCGCGAACGGGGAGTTCCGGCTCCATCTCTTCAACGGAGCTGGGAAGCACATCAACATCACCTCGATCGATGTGGCCTATCCGGAGAAGGATGAGTATCACCAGGGTAACACCGCACTGGAGCTCGTGGAAGCAGGTCATGGGATAGTAGTCATGCGAAGCTCCTTCAGAGAACTAGAGGAAGGTCGTAGGTACTCGGCTCAAGTGCGTATCAACTTCGACGAAGTGCACGGCATGTCGGACCACACAGAGGTCATGGTATGTACAGGACACCTGGTCAAATTTGACAACACGACGACGTTATCACCCTCAGTTTCTCCGACCGCCACTCCAACTCCCACACCCACGCCCACTCCCACGCCCACACCCACGCCCACACCCACCCCGGGTCCATCCCCGGGCCCGCTGTGTTGTGGTGACAAGGACACTCCTGTGCTCTACAACGACATGGGGAACAAACCGGACTGCTCTAACCTCCCCGCGGCGAACAAGACCATCAAGCTCGTGGATAGCGAATGCAATCCGTTACCGAACGTTCGGGTGAACCTCCGTCGGTCTAACGGGGGCTATATCACCAACGCACGGACGGACGCGAACGGTGTGGCGGATTTCAGTGGGTACAGCGGCCGTGCCACCCCTGACTTCTTCGAGATCGATTATAACGGTGCGACCTATCCCACAGCACCGGGCACCTTCGACACAGGTATAGCACTCCAGACGAGAGAGTATCAGATACAATTCAAGAACCATGAATGCAACCCCATTCCCAACGCTCGAGTGAACTTGCGTCGCTCGAACGGTAGATACGTTACTCGGGCCAATACGGACGCCAACGGTTATGCTGTCTTCGAAGTGGTACCCGAATCCTCTATGCGGTTTGAGGTGAACTACAACGGTGGCACACTGATGACCGATCCGATGCCTCCGAACATCGACGTCATAGTCAGTGCCAGGGCCTACAGGCTCTACTTACTCAACAGCACTGGTGATCCCATCGAGAATGTCCGTGTGAATCTGCGCCGGTCCGACAACAGACACCTTCTGTACACACGGACGGATACTGAGGGCATAGCATCCGTGGATGTGCTTCCTGACCTACCTCTGCTCTTCGAGGTGGATTACAATGGGGCCACCCACAGGACGAACGTTACAACGACCCACGAGCTCGAGACCGTGCGTACACATGCGTTTGACCTTGAGTTGACGGACAGCGATGACCAGCCCATTGAGAGCGTACGCGTGAGACTCCGCCGGTCCAACAACAGGAATGTGATGAGCGCGTACACGAACGCCACAGGTATCGCACGATTCCAGGTCCTCCCTGAGGCACAAATGAAGATGGAGCTTACGTACCACGGTGTGACCCATCAAACAGAACCCACTACGGTCAGCGAGGATACCCAGCTCTCCGTCCAGACCTTGGCCTTCGCCTTGAACGTAACTAACAGCACTGGTTATCCCATCGAGAACGTCAGAGTGAACCTCCGCCGATCAAATAACAGGAATGTAATGAACGTACGTACCAACGCCTCGGGCATCGCGAAATTCGAGGTGTTACCGGGCGCTCAGATGCGGTTCCAGCTGGACTACAACGGTGGGACGTACACTACGAACGTCACGACAGTGACCGAGAACACGATGCTTGCTCTCCAGACATTGGCCTTTGCCTTAAGCATTTCTGACAGTACTGGTGCTCCCATCGAGAACGTCAGAGTGTACCTCCGCCGATTAAATAACAGGAATGTGAAGAACTCACGCACCAATGCATCGGGCATCGTATCATTTGAGGTTTTACCGGGCACTCAGATGCGATTTATGGTGGACTACAACCGTGAGAGGTACACCACGAACGTCACGACAGTGAGCGCGAACACGCTACTTACTCTCCAGACCTTGGCTTTTGCCTTGAGCGTTACTGACAGTACTGGTGCTCCCATCGAGAATGCCAGAGTGAACCTCCGCCAATCAAATAACAGGTATGTAAGGTATTCACGCACCAACGTCTCGGGCATCGCATCATTCGAGGTCTTACCGGATGTTCAAATGAGACTTGAGTTGGACTACAACCGAGGTAAATACACTACGAACGTCACGACAGTGAGTGAGAACACGTTGTTAAACATCCAGACCCAGCCTCTAACAGCACACCTCACGTCCTCTGGTGTCGACCTCATAAATCATCGGGTAGATCTGCTCCGTTCGAATGGGGGCTATGTGAAGAACCTGAGAACGAGCACTGATGGACGGGCCACCTTCGAGGTCGTACCGGGTGCGATGCACCGACTACGCTCAACATACAACCGTGTTACCTGGAGGACCGACCCGATGGAGGGGCCGGCAGAGGTGGAACACGACTTCTAATCAGTGGTCACCGTTGGTCAAGGCGATCCGAAGTCAGCGCTCACGCTATCCCGAGTGGAAAATAGAAAAGAAAAGGCAGGGGGCTGGAGGATTACTCCAGGTCCCCATACCGCTCGTTCAGCTTGTCGATCAGGTTCGTGAGCTTCTCGAGCTCGCCGCTGAACTTGTCGGCGCTCTGTTCGATGCTCTTGGCTATGTTGCCCGCCTGATCGCTGATGTGCAGCAGTCCCTCGGCAAATAGGTAGCCGGAGGGCTGATGCTCGTAGACCTTTGCCAGCCCGTCTCCGATGCCCGTGAAGGTCTCGGCGAAACTCTCCATCCCGGCGTCGCGCACCTTTCCGCTGAGCTTGTCGAAGGCGTCGCGGGTCTGATTGGCGTACTCATCCATCAATGCGTCGACTCCCTCGCTGCCGTACTTCTGCTTCAGCCCGAAGCTCATGAAGGTGGTGACATCGCCAGTGTTCTTCAAGGCATTGTACACAGTGGACGCGTCGTTACCATGAAGCTCCTTGAGATAGTCCTTGGCACCTGTATGCCATTCCATCTCCTCCAACTTGTCCCATGGTGGGCGTCCCTGGAGGATCGGCTGGTTGTACTTGTCCAGCACGCCCATGTAGGCATCGATCTCTTCCTTCATTCCGCCTATATCATAACTGGGGGCATCGCCCTCGTTTGGGAGCTCGATCATGTTTATCACCTGTGTACCATTAGTCCTTGAATGAAGAAAACGGCAGGACAGGGGGTATATATATCTTTTGGATTGGGTGTCACTTATAAGGGGTGACGTGTCAATCCTCGGCGTCCTCATCAGCTGAAACACCCTTCCCGGATAAGGGATCGATGAACTCCCTGACGACTGTCCGGTCATCGTCTGTCACGCACAGGTACATGAAGGCCGGAATGTAGACGAGGAAGCCCACGGCAGCGCGGGCCGCTATGGCGGGGACGGGCGATGTCACCGGTACCGACCGCATGGCAGCGAACGCGACCAGTGCAAGTATGCAGCTTGTTGGGATCCCCGCGAAAGAAGGTCGTCCGACCTCTTTCCCGAGTAGGCGGATGTAGAGGGCGACTGCACCCCCTGCGGCCACGAGTCGTGCGATGGCAGCACCGGTGGCGCTCAGCTCGGGGACCAGCACGAGGTCCAGGCCGACGAGGAGCGAGAGGTAGGCAAGGTTGATGCGCAGCACATCCCGGGACCTCCCGAGGCCGCCGGCCATCTGGAAGAAGAGGAGGGTGAGCATCTGGAAGAGCACGGCGAAGGCGAGGACCGCTGTCAAGCGGGCCATCTCCGGGAGGTAGGGCCCGTATCGCTGGGCGTAGAGATATGTCACCAGAGGATCCGCGATCCCTGCGACCAGCAGGGCGACGGGGAGGAAGGCGAACCATGGGTAGCGGACCAGGGCGCCGAACAGCCGCTTGAGCCGACGTTCGTCTCCCCCGGACGAGAGACCGGCGGCCAGTGGCATGATGAGAGGCGCGACAAAGAAGGAGAGGTTCGCCAGGCTGATGGTGAAGGGGAAGCATGCCTGGTAGGCACCGACAACCGCCTTGCCAGCGATGCGTGTGATGATGGCTGTGTCCACCAGCTCAGAGACCGTGACGAACATGTTGGAGATCCCCAGGGGGATGGCGAAGGTGCTGAGCCGTTTGATCGAATCCGATGAAGGCATCACGGGGCGGATCCCGCCAGCGTTCCTCGAGACAAGGAAAAGGCCTGCCACGGTGCTGACGACGAAGCTGGCGATGACCGCGGCGATGACACCGCGTAGACCCATGCCCATGGAGAGGAGGGCCACGGCGATCACGAGCTGGACGAGCGTGCTCAATGCCCGTACCATCCCTTCCTGATCCTGGCGCTGGAATCCGCGCAGGGCGTAGAACGTGGCGTCGAACAGAGCGAATAGAGGGATGGCGAGCGCGAACAGGGCGATGGTGGACGCGAGCTCGGGATCGCTGTACACAGCGGTCGCCACATAGTCGGAGGCTAGGAAGAGGCCTACACCGGCGATACCGCCGGTGACGATGACGAGGGCAAGACACCCCGAGAGCGTTTCGGACACCGCCTCGCTGTCCTCCTGCTCCTTGTGCTCCGCGATGAACCGGGTGAGGGCGAAGGGGTAGCCAAGCTGGGAGACGAAGGCGATGAACGAGCACAGTCCGAGCCCGATGGCGAACGCTCCGTTGTGCGCCGGCCCGAGCCATCCTGCCACCGTGACCTTGAAGATGAAGGAGAAGACGAAGCTGGCGACAAGGAACGCCCAATACCGTAGGGCGAGCGCGGACAGCCTGTCGAGCACTTTGCCCATCGCGGACGCGTCCGTCCGTAGCTTTATATGTGTTCAGCACCTTCCCGCATTCGATGAAGGACGGGGGCTGGGAGGCCATCGAGGAGGAACTCATCTCCCTCGAGCTGAAGCTCCAGCATACGAGGCCCTTCGAAGTCACAGTCGATGAGGACGAGGATGTCCATATCAATGAGGTCCTTGACGCCAGCGTGTGGATCCAGCGCCTCTTCGTGGACGAGGTCCGTCTCATGCTCTTCATCTACCTCCACCCGCGAGCGACCCTCAACGACCTGTACCGAGGCGTGGAGCTCGACAACCAGCGCCTTCGCCTCATATTACGAAGGGTGAAACCGCTACTCAAGGATGATGACGGGCACTACTCCGTGGACGTCGAGGTGCTCCAAGGCACGGAACTGTGGGACCTGCTCCAGCTCCTCGAGGGCTACTACTTCAACGTCAAGCGGCGTTTCCACCACCGGGAGCTGGTGGAGCGAAGGAACAAAGCGCGCCGGTCCTGGCGGGACCGCGGTTAATTGCCCGCTATACGCAAGCATCGCTCCCTGGTGCTCGGGCCGTTAACGTTCCTGCATGCAACCTCAGCGAGCCCGATGGGGAGCTTGCGTGTGCTCACGATGTGGAGGATGCACGAGTCCCGGAGTCCAGAGTTCTGAATGGCGCGGCACACGAACATGGCCCCCTGAGGATCCGTCTGCGAGGAACGACGTGCGAGGTCCAGCAGGCATCCTTCTCGGCGGTCGCCCACGCAAAGGACGGCCCCCGCCTCCACTCCTGCGCTCCCTTCGCTACGGGATACGGCGGCCTGGGCGAGACAGGGCTCCACTTGTCCGGGATCGCCGATCTGGGCGAGACAGAGCTGCTTTGCGCCCTCTGCGTCCGTTCGCGCCAGTTCCGATGCCTGCTCGATGTAGCACTGGTCTCTTCGTGTCCCGGACGGTTCGATCGTACAGTCCCGTAAGGCCTCCTCCATTATGGGGGATGACGAGAGATAGCTGGTGATAAAGAAGAGCGCGAGGACAGCTGCGAGGACAGCTGCGATGAACACGACGCCACTCCTACCTCTAGCCATTGCTCACGGTGTACCGGCTAGGAGTTAAATTGGTATCCCCCATTCGCCTCGATGCGAACACCTAAAGGGAACGTTTAAAACCGATCTCGTACAGTCGAATGGGCTTAGTGAGGCGTTATGTACCGAGCAAGAGAGATCGAGAACGAAGTGATGCACAAGATGGCCTGGATGCAGGCGAACGGTGACACCCGGATCGTCGGGCTCACGGCTCTCGCCCGCGTCACCGGTATGGGGCACAAGGATGTTGGTCGCGCCCTCCAGCGCCTTCTCGTCCGTGGTGACGTTGGCAAGGTGCTCCGGGGACGCCGCTCCGGCTACTTCCTGAGCTCTATGTCCTAGGGATCACTCCGCCTTACGGGCACTCCTGCCGAAAAGTTTATTGCCCTGTAACGACAGAGAATATATTGGACAGGGTTTACCGGTCGGAGGATGTCGTATGGGCTCGTTTCAGAGGCTTATTTTCCTAGTATATGTTCTGCTGTTGGTCCCCGGACTCGCCTTTGAGGTGAGGCCCGCGGGCGAGATCGTGCACACGAGCGAGGTGTTCGGTATCATTCTGGGCGACGGCGAGGTGTACACGGTCGGTGGGAACGGCCGTCTACGCGTGCTCGATACGAGCGACCATGCTCAGCTGAGCTCCGTCCCGATTACCGACGGCTGGTCATCAGCCCTTGCCGAATCGGGTGGCGACATCTTCATCGGGAACGATGACGGCACGATCGCGGTCGTGGGCCGGCGAGATCTCGTCGAGCGCTCCCGGCTCTTCCTGGGCGCCCCTGTGCACTCAGTGTTCGCCGACGCGCGAGTGGTGGTCGGTGCCACCGAGGGCGGGCCCGTGGTCGTGTTCGACGCGGTGACGCTCGCAGAGCGCGGACGACTGTTCGGCGAGCCGTTCTTCCACGGGGCCGTGGTTGACGGTCGTTATATCTACGCCGGTGGCGGCGGGAATCCCTGTGGGGCCGATGATGGCCCAGGGAGTGTGACTATTTGGGCGCGGGATGACCTTGCCCGGGTGACCAGGATCCCGACCTCTTCCTTTATCTGGACGGTCGCTGTGGATGGATCCCGGATCCTGACCGGCGCCCAGGACGGGTGGCTGCGCGTGTTCGACAGGACAACCTTCGGGCGACGGGACCTCATCGACATGGGGAGCGCGGTATACTCTCTCCTAGTAGGTCCCCGCCACGTCTACGTGGGCCTGAAGGACGGACGGGTCCGCGTGCTAGACAGCGCCACCCTCGAGGAACGCGCAACTGTACGGGCGGGCTCCGCTATCTGGGCGCTCGCGACCGACGGGGCACGCCTCTACACCGGTGGTGAGGACGGCGTTATGCGTGCGTGGGACCTTGGATCGGCCGTACGGACCTCGGACCTGCCCGGGTCGTCAGCGCTCTACACGCCCGCATCGGCCCAGACGCTCGAGCCCGGTGTCGTCACTCTGGCAGGGATGGCGGGCAGGGAACCGGTCCGCGTGTCACAGGTGTCCTGGCTCTGGCGCATGACGTCCACCGAGAGCTCGGGCGTCACCCTCATGACGTTGGGATGATCACTGCTCGGGAGGCCAGGTCCCCTGGTAGGGCTGCTGTTGCTGCTGTTGAGGGTACGCCTGCTGGTAACCGTAAGCGGTCTGGTATCCCATCGTTTGTTCGGGCCGGGGCTGCATGGCCACACCCCGCTCCCGGTGGGGCATGAGGACGAGACCGAGGGTGACGACCAGGATCAGGATGATGACCGGGCCTGGTGTGATCATGTCGTTCAGACCCGGCTTGCGTGCGGGCTTTGGAGGCGGTCTGATCTCCACTGTCGTGTCCGGCGAGGATGTTGCGTTGGGCGTCACTGTCGGGAGCTCGGTGGGACGCTCGGGTGGCGGCAGCACCTCGCCGAGGACGTCGATGATCACGTCCCTTCGCACCAGCTCCCGTTTGGCCCTGCGCACGGATAGTCCGAGGACGATGGTCCCCGGCGCCTGGGCGGTGTAGTTGTAGGTGAACTCGTACGAGCTTTTCGGTGCGATATCGGGCAGCCGGCGCGCGAGCGTTCCGGATGCATAGAGCTTGAGGCTCCGCGCGGGGTCATCGCCCGAATTGGTGATGTTGACATGGAGCGCAGCGGCCTGGCCGGACTCCAAAGAGAGCTGGTCGGGGGACACTTGAAGACGAATGATAGATTCTGATGCTCCGAGCGCCATGGCTGCTACCAGGACGGTGAGGAGGAGCCTTAGTCGCAACATCCGTTCATCCCTCATACTGTTACACGCGACGGACCTTCTATCGCTCTCTACCTGGATTCGGCAGGACGGGGCCCAGTTCTATCTAACGGCCCGCCCGCCGGGGAAAGACCTCGCCCTCACTTCATGATGTTGACGAGGACGTAGGCCATACCCAGGATAAGGGCGGAGAAGATCATGGCCACGGATGTATTGTTCTCCTTCAGCTCCTTGATCTCGTCTATGCCATGGGTGGCCTTGTCCCACAGTTTGATGGCCACAAGACATCCCATCGCGTAGAGAAGGATACCAATGAGCCCCCAGAACACCGCGAACCCTGCATTGACGATCTGCTGGTTCATCTCAGCTGCTAGTACTGCCATAGTTCACCTTCACCTCTTGAAGACTACGATAAGCATGATGAGAATAAAGCCCCCCACGGCCCCGCCCGCGACTGCGGCCTCTGTCGAGGAGAGGGAGAGTCCCTCTGACTTGAGGGTGACGCCCGCGTCCTTGCCGAAGTCGTACGCCGCCTCGACGTTCTGCTTCGCGAAGGACTTGCCCACGGCCTTGCCCGGCTCGATGCGCTGGGCTGTGTGGGCTTCCTCCACGGCAGGTGTGGGGACCTCCTCTTTGAGGGAGGGTGTGTCCGTAATCTCGATGGGCGTGTCGACGGGAACGACGCGCTCGGCACCACTGGAGGCAGGTTCCCCTCGCTCGAGGTCGGCAAGAGGGAGGGCGTCGATGCCCGTGGTGAGGACCGTCCCCTTGTTGTACATGAGCGTGTAGTCGTGAACGATCTCGGGACGGTCGCCGTAGAACGACAGCTTGATGTTGGATACAGCGCTCTCAGTACTGTATGAGAGAATGACGTGAGATGCGGGTGTGTAGCCGAAGATGTCCCATGTGGCATCGATGCCTCGCCACTTGCCGTTCAGATAGCTTGCTGCCCAGGCGTGGCCCGTGTCGCCGGTGATGCCTGACATGGACAGGCCGGGAACGCCCTGTGCCCGTGTGAATGCGAGATAAAGGTCGGTGAATTCGTTGCAGTCCCCCTTGCGGTTCGTGTAGGCCCAGTCGGATCCCATCCGTTCTTCCATCTTAATGTACTCGATGCTACCGGCCACCCAGTCGAACACCTTCTTGGGATCGGAGATCTCCTTGAGACGGAGGTCCATGGCAGGGGTCACTGACCAGAACGTACTGTCGGGTTTGGTACCGTTATCCCGGGGGTAATCCACCAGGTCGTCCGACGTGTGCACGAGCACGTCCTGTACGATCGTGTGGACCTTCGTGCCCGTCACCTCCTTCATCTCGATCTTCGCGTACTCAAGGCCCTCGATGTCCGTCGTTATGCCCTCCGGTTCCGTGGAGAGCACCTCCTGGTTTCGCGTCTGCTGGGCCACGAGCACATGGAGCGTGAGGTCGGTGGTGCTGTCACCCTTGATGGTAATTGTCTGGGAGAGCGTGTAGCGCGCTTCCTTGAGCATGGCGGTGAAGCTCACATCCGAGGAAGCCATGAACCCGGTCCACCCATCTTTCGTTACCGGCTGCTCCTCGGTGTTGATGGTGACGATGGAGATGTCCTCGGGGACCCACACGGTGACGTTGTCGGTGGGGAAGGCGCCGCCATATGAGATATAGGGCTTCTCCTCGTACCCCATGGAGTAGAGGATGAGGATCTGTGGGTGCTCGCCGATGGTGATCTTGAAGCTCGCCCCGTCCTGCTCGTACTTCACGTCCCCTCCTGCGTCCTTGATCCCCTTCACGGTGGCCGTGTCCGGGAGGGTGATGGTGAGCACGGCATGCGGGGGCACGTCCAGTGTCCATCCGATGATTATCTCCCATGGTGCGATGACGTAGATATCCGTCGAATCAGCGCATCCATTGATTGGAAGGAGCGCGAGGGCGAGGAGGATGACAGCGAGCTTCCCGGGGAGACGTCCTTCCATTATTAGCGACAAGCGGCGAAGGCTTTTATTGTTATGCCCAGCGCGCATCTCGCAAAACTTTTTATCGTGTACGGTCCCGCAACAGTACATGGAGCGTAGCGATGCGGCGTTGGTGGTCGTACTGGCCATCATGTTCCTCACGCTCGCTCTGCGAGGGGACGGGCCCGAAGCGATCGCGCGCCATCCCTCGGCTCCTGATTCGATCGCTCTGGGCGCTCTGTTCGCAGACCTCGCGAACATGCGCGTGGGCGATAACTTCACGTTTGTCAAGGGTGAGGACGTCGTGTCCCTCTGGTGCACCGGGGAGGGCAAGCAGGGTGATATCGAGCTGCGTGTCATCGAGACACTGGACCGTCGTTTCGTTATCGATGATGTCGGCCGGATACACGCGGTGTACGAGCTCCTTCAGGACAACACTGCTGTGCCCCTCCTGGAACGGCGACCGGAAGAGGGCGCGCTCGAGGCCACCGATCTCGAGGAGGTCGAGGTCGCCCTTGCCGTCCTTTCCAGCATGAGCCCTCCTCATATCATGGGCCTGAGGAACGGCACCTGCCTCAACGGTGTGGTGCTCGTGCCCGGGACATACGCCACGGACTACCCGGAGCCAGGTTCGACGGTGACCGTCGAGAAGGGTGAGGGCGGGATTCTCGCCCGGTTCGGCCCCCTGCACGTGTTCGATTGGGAGAGCGTACCGGGCACAGGAGAGGCGGGGCTGCGGCGGTACCTGAACGATAGTCTGGGCGTGTCATGGGCCCTTGGGGCCGAGATCAGCCGGGATCCGGCCGGCGACCATATTAACCTCACCGCGCCGGGCCACTGGGCGTCTTTCATCCTTGATCCGAGCACGGGGGGCGTGGTGCTGCAGACCGATGAAGGGGGTGTCAGGGGCCTGACAATACGCCGCGAGAACGGCCGCGTGATTGTGTACGACCACGATCTCAGCCTGCTACTCGATCCGGAACTCCCCGTGGCCAGAATGGGGTTCGACCACACGACGGGCGAGATCTGGGTGTGGGACTGGCACCTAGAGGATCCTGGCCGGCTGCTCAACTGCACCTGGCTGACGTGAGCGCGTGAGGAGCGGCTATACCAGGAGCTTCGAAACGTAGTTGATGAGCTCGATGGATGAACGCAGGTTCTCGCCCTTGAGCGGCTCGGGCCGGAACTCCACCTCGACGAGCGTGGAACCACTGGACCGGGGATCGTCCTTGCAGATGATCTCGAGACGCTCGAACCGGGAGACGTCGTCCGTTGCGACGACCAAGCGGCGCACCTCGGGGTCCGCCACGATGGACTGTGCGAACTGCTCGTTATCGGCGGTGATGTTGTACCGCTTGTCAAAAGCGTTGTCACCCGATTCGATGTCCCGCTGGAGCGCGGACAGGTAACCTTCATGGGTGAGGAGCATGTTCAACCGCTTCCCGCGGTTGCAGACCGCCCGGACGTTGAGCGTGAGGACCGGCCGCGTCAGGATCGGGAGCGCGCTCTCCGCCCGCGTGCTCCATACGCTCACCTCGAAGCCTCGGATGGGGGCTCCCGGGCCGAAGAACCGGATGAACTCGAGCTTGTTCATATCGACCATGACGTTGGCGCCTAAAAGTTCCCGGAAGGCGGTTGCCGCCTCCTCCTTGAAGGTGTCCTCTTTCCCCATGAGACCTTAAGGACCGCTCAGTTATTAATGCTTTATCGAACGGCTGGCCGTAGATATCTATCAGGTCGTCGGCACGTGTATATCAGTCTTTTTCATCTATTTTCGACTGGATGAAAGCGCTTACAGGCGTGTTCAGAGAATCCATATAACCCATTTCAGTGCTCAAGTGTGATGAAGATGATGCCCCATGGAACGATCTATCGAGAACAAATGGCGGCGAACAGCGCTCCTTGCATCAGGTCTAGTGGTCATCGTCATCCTGGCCATGGTCATCCGGGAACCTCCGCCGCCGAAGGCTCTGAACGAGGCGGAGCGTGCCTCGGGCCATATGGGGACGGTTAGTACCATAGGAATCATAGACACAGGCCAGGACCGCTGCTATGACACCTCACAGGAGATACCCTGTCCGCGACCGGGCGAGGCGTTCTATGGACAGGACTCACAATACGAAGGCGACCAGTTCTCTTATATCGATAACGGCGACGGCACCGTGACCGATCTGAACACGGGCCTGATGTGGCAGAAGGATCCGGGGGACAAGGTCACCTTTGACGATGCGCTCACAATAGCGGATACACTTGAGCTCGCCGGTCATGACGACTGGAGGGTACCGACGATCAAAGAGCTGTACACCCTGATGGACTTCCGAGGGGGGTCCGGAAGGACGGAGGCCGAGAGCACTCCGTACCTCGACACCACCATCTTCGAGTTCCGGTTCGGGGACACGAGCGCAGGTGAGCGGCTCATCGATGCCCAGTTCCTCAGCTCGAACGAGTACGTCTCGACAACGATGAACAACGATGCAACGGTCTTCGGTGTGAACTTCGCGGACGGGCGTATCAAGGGATACCCGAAATTGGATCCTCGGAGCCGGACAGGGAAGCCGATGTTCGTGCGATACGTTCGTGGGAACGCCTATGGTGAGAACGCATTCGTCGACAACGGTGACGGGACGGTCACTGACAACAGCACGGGGCTGACATGGCTGCAGCAGGATAGCGGTGGCCACAAGGCGGGAGCGAACGGAGGCCTGGACTGGGAGCAGGCGCTGTCCTGGTGCGAAGGACTGTCCTATGCCGGGCACGATGACTGGCGACTCCCGAACGCGAAGGAGCTGCAGGGGATCGTCGATTACACCCGGTCGCCGGACACCACAAGCTCACCTGCCATCGATCCCGTATTCGCGACGTCCTCGATAACTGACGAGGGTGGGAGCACCAACTATCCGTTCTTCTGGACGGGCACGACACATCTCGAGGGCGGCAGGGCCGAGGCAGCGGTCTACGTTGCCTTCGGCGAGGCTCTCGGGTTCATGCGGATGCCTCCTTACTCCCTGGACACCACGTTGATGGACGTGCACGGCGCAGGTGCCCAGCGGAGCGATCCGAAGACGGGCGACCCGTCCGCGTACCCCACCGGCCGCGGGCCCCAGGGCGACGTAATCCGTATCTACAACTACGCACGGTGCGTCCGGGGATAAGGATAGCTTAGAAGAAAAGAATGGGACGTCCCCCCGGACCTACCGGGGGGACCGTCCGATCGTTCCGAGGTCCTACTTGAGGAAGTCGGAGAGCGTCTCAGGACCGTTTTCCAGGAGCTCGTCCATGGTGGTGCCGTTGCGCTCGACCACGTCCTCGATGTAGCCGACACCCAGCACGTACTGGGCCATCTTTATCTGGCCCAGGATGAACATGTCCATGAACCCGACCTCACCGCGCTTGGCACGCTCCTCGACCTCGATGAGCGCCTCGATGTTCTCGCGGTAGAATTCCTTGGCGCCGACGTAGCCTTCCTGGTACTTCTCGGACGCGGCCTCCCAGGCGGCAGCGTTGCGCTCGTTGTCCGCAGCGTGCTCCTTGAGCATGTTGATCGACATGTACTCGGCCTGGCCCTCTGCGATGGCCATGACCGGGAAGCTCCAAGTCGCTGCCAGAAGCTGGGTCTGCAGGTCCTCTGTGGTACCGAACCGATCGTTGATCTCCTTGGACAGCTCCACGGTGCTCATGGTGTTGCCCTGGTTGTGCTGGTAGGCGTGCACCAGCTCGTGTGCTAGCACGTAGTCCACCACGCTTTGGTCGACATCGTCACCGTTGCCCATCACGTAGTCCGAGATGAGCACCTGGTGGTTGATGTCGTCGTACATGCCCATGGCCTGATAGTACATGCTCTGGGCCATCATATCGAGCTCTTCGGAGCTTCCGAGCTCCAGACCAGTCTCTCGGCCAAGGTCCTCGAGGTAGGAGCGGTAGTCCTTTTCGTTCGCGACGGTTATGTTGGGTCGTTCACCGAACGTGACACCAAAGTCGTTCTCGTAGTTGGTCGCGAATTCCTCAAGGCGGTCTTCGTAGGCCGCTACTTCTATCTCGTACATGTTCCGTCCCTTCCGTTCTGAGCGGCCCACCGAACAGCCTTAAATATAAAAAGGCATCTGTTCCTCGCGACCAGTGAAATGGCCCGTATACTCCCGTTCAGTACTGGGCTGATAAACATGATTCATGTGCCCTTCTGTCATGCGATTGCATGTCACGGAACATCTCTTTTTAGCGTTTTCCGGCCCCTCCACACTCCATGAAGCTCCATGTCGCCACCTCACAAGGAGAGCTCACCCTTGTCGTGTCGGACAGCCTCTATTCACAGTGCGTGTTCGTCCGGCAGTGGGGGCTGCTGGTGGACCTGGGGGACTTCATGCTCCCCGACATGGCGGGAGTCCGCACCGTCCTCCTCACCCACTCTCATCTCGACCATGTCCTGCATGGTTGTGCAAAGCTCGCACTCTACGCAAAGAAGAGGGACCGGACGGTACCAGTGTGGACCTCCCCGGAGGACGCAGAGCGTCTCCCGGAGCTCTTCGGCCAGCTGGCGGCCTTCGACCGCATCCCGGCACTGTTCGCGGCACTGGACGTGCGTCCGAGCGACGAGGTCGAGGTCCGGAGCGACCTGGTGGCACGTCCCTTCACGACCCGACATGCCATCCCATCCAGGGGGTGGACCGTGTGGCGTCGGACATCGCACCTCTTACCGTCGTTCGAGGGTCTCTCCCAGGACGAGATAGCGGAACGGGCCCGGGCCGGGGAGCAGGTGGAGGGTGCGAGCGAGAAGCCACTGTTCACCTTCACGGGGGACACGACCCTGGCAGGAATCCCCGAGCACGCGCTGGAGAGCGAGGTGCTGGTAACCGAGTGCGCCATGCCCTCCAGAGGACCCGCCCTGGAACGGTTCGGCCATCTCTGCCCAGTGGACATCGAGGAGCTTCTTACCAGATTCACCGGGAGGGCCATGGTCGTCACGCACACATCCCACAGGACCCGGGAAGAGCTCACTGGGATCGACGATTCACGGATGACGGTCGTCGGTGCCGAGGCGCCCTGAAGCAAACAAATTAAAGCCCTGCTGCGTGGTTGGATGCCATGGGAGAACCCACCCCCGCCGACACACGGCTGGCCATCATGATCTACGGTTATGGCGATGACCAGGCGGAGGTAATCAAGGAGGGGCTCAGCAAGGCGATGGGAGGGCCCGTGGATGTCATCGGCGCCGATGGGCGTACCGGGGACACGGTCTTCGCTGTGGTCGACGATGGCCCCGCTGGGATCTTCGAGGCCAGGGACGACCGGCTCTGCATGTTTCTGGGATTCGACCGGGACCAGATCCACGAGGCGATCATCCGGTTCCCCGTGAGCGAGGATCTGCCGCGGCCCATCTTCTGCGTGCTCACCGAGTCGAACGCCGAATGGACCGTCGAGCGACTTATCGCCCACCTAATCGAGGAGCGTGAGAACTTCGTGCGGATGCAGCACGAGCACAAGCATGGCAATGGCTGCGACTGCGGCCATGACCACGGCCCTGGGCATCAACACAAGCACGAGTGATCGGGTACCGGCCCGCCACCGCCGAGGACTTTATATTCGTAGGCCTCCCCATCCGTCGTGATATGCTCGACACCGCTATCAAGCACGTCCAAGGTCTGGGCCGTGGGTCGCGGGCCAAGCTCCTCGATGCCGGTGTCCGTACCTGGGACGACATCCTCTCCTGGAAGGGCGAACCACCCATAGGCCTGGCCACGTGGCAACACCTCCTCGAATGGACTGACGAGGCCGTGCGGCGGTACGATGCACGCGATTGGGTGTGGCTGGGGCGCGAGCTCCCGATGAGCGAGCACTGGCGTGTCTGGCCCGAGCTCGCTGACGAGGCCCTGTTCCTCGATATCGAGACAACGGGTCTCTCTCGGTCAGCGGAGGTGTCGGTCGTCGGCACCTGGGATGGGAAGGGAGAACCCCATGTCTTCGTGGCAGGGCAGGACCTTGATGACTTCGTCGATGTCGTCGGTTCCAAGACCCTCCTCGTGACGTTCTACGGTTCCGGGTTCGATGTCCCGTTCCTTCGTGACCGCTATCCTGATGCGAGGTTCCCTCCGTTCCATATCGACCTGTGTTTCCTCCTGCGACGTCTGGGGCTCGGAGGGGGTCTGAAGTCCATCGAGCACCAGCTCGGGGTCCAGCGGAGCGATGAGACCGACGGCCTGTCCGGCCGGGATGCCGTACGGCTCTGGTACGCACACAAGAAAGGTGATCCTCATGCTCTCGACACGCTCGTGAAGTACAACATCGAGGACCTGCGCAATCTCCTTCCGCTCCTTGAGCATGGTGTTCGCGAGCTGGGAGCTCAGGAGCGTCGTCTCACTTCTTGAGGTAGCTCGGCCGCTCGTGGTAGGGGATGGGGTCCTTCTCCCCGAGCTCCTCGAAAGCCCGGAGGCGCAGGGCGCACGAATCGCATGTGCCGCAGGCCTTGTCCTCCGCGCGGTAGCACGACCATGTGAGGTGGAGCGGTGCATCGAGACGCAATCCCTCCCGGATGATCTGGGTCTTGGACATCTTGATGATGGGCGTCCTGATGACGATATTCGTCTCGGGGCGCGTGCCCAGCTCGATGACGCGGTTGAAGGCATCGTAGAACGCGGGACGGCAGTCGGGGTAGCCGGATGAATCCTCCTCGACGGCACCGATGAACACCGCCTCGGCACCCAGCACCTCTGCCCAGCTCACCGCCATTGAAAGGATGTTCGCGTTGCGGAAGGGCACGTAGGAGCTGGGAATACCGTCAGCCTCCAGGTCGGCGTCGGTCACCGTCAAGGATGAATCCGTGAGCGAGGACCCGCCGATGCGGGACAGATGGTCGGTGGCCACGACGAACCGCTCGCGGACACCCCAGTGGTCGGTGATGGCATCGAACGCCCGACGCTCGCGCTCGCTGGTGAGCTGACCGTAGGTGAGGTGGAGGAAGCACAGCTCGTAGCCCTGGTCACGGGCTATGGCCGCCGTCACGCACGAGTCCATACCCCCGGAGAGGAGAATGACCGCCTTCGTCATGCCGGGACCTTTGCCCTGGGCCTTTATATAATTGGCCGTCCGAACCGTGACGTGGGCACCAAGAGCGTGTTCCTCCGTGATGGCAAGGAGCACTACCGCAAAGGGGAGTACGAGGAGGCCGCCCGGTTGCTGCGGACCGCCCTCCGCATCGAGCCTGATGCACCTGAGGCGCTCATCTACCTCGGTTTCGCCCTTGGGGAACTCGGGGACGAGAAGGGAGCGAAGCGGTGCTTCAAGCGCCTTCTCGAGTCCAATCCGGAGAACGAGGCGTACGATTACCTCGCCCTCTACTTCGCAGGCGAGGGGAAGTACACCCGCGCAGAGATGGCCTGTCGTAAGGCCATCGAGAAGAACCCCCGGGATTGCGTGGCCTGGAACAATCTCGCCATCTGGCTCGTGGAGGAGAACAAGCACCAAGAGGCAGTGATGTGCTCCCGGATGGCCCTCTCCATCGACGACGCGCGAGCCGAGTTCTGGCTCAACCTCGGTGTCGGCCTGGCATCCCTCGGGAAATGGCAGGATGCACGTGAGGCATTCGAGCGGTCGGTCGGGATGCAGCCCGCTCTCATCGAGGGATGGCTCGACCTTGGCCTCTGCCTGCTACGGTCGGGGGACGTAGACGGGGCGAGGGCCGCCTACCACAAGGCCATTGAGGCCGATCCGAAGAGCGCCGATGCGCACTTCCACCTTGGCGCCCTCCACATGGAACGGCGGGAGCTCAAGGGTGCAGTCCAGCATTTCGAACGGGCCGTGGCCCTGGACGTGTCGTTCCGCGAGGCATGGCTGAACCTGGCCGTGTGCAGCGACGAGCTCGGGAAGCTCGACCGTGCCGTGGAGTGTGCCCAGATGGCCCTTGGGCTCGACGAGGAGGACCAACGCATGAAGAACCTCCTGGAGAGCCTGAAGGAAGCCGTTGACTTCCGACGGCGGCACGACCTGGTCGCGCCGGACGTGCTCGAGCTCATCAGGACCCATCTGGGCGAACGAGCACTGGCCGCGTTCCCGGTGCCGGACGATCCCGTTCCCATGGGCCGGTGGTTCTTCGTCATACCCCAGAAGGGGATGGGGGGAGATATAATCATCCCCCAGAGCAAGGGCGAGCTCTCGGCCGTGCTCGATGGCACGGTGGAAGTGGAGTTCCTCTGGTGCTGTGGCCTGCGCAGCACGCTGACCCGGGAGTACCTCCATCTCTACGACCTCCGCACTCGGGGGCGAGCGGTCTTCATCTGTCTTGTCTGGCAGGACATCTACGATCCTGCGGCAGGGCCCATTGCCGTCCGCGCCGAGATCGAGCGCACGCTCGATCTGCTAGAGAAAGATGCCGAGGGTGACATAGTCCTCGTCAACCACCTGGGCGATGTGTGGACGCGTATCGGAGACGGGTCCCCGAAGAAGCAGGGGTGAGCCGGTCCTGATGTGTCCGGGGATTATCTAGAATGTGGTCAGATCTTCATCAGTAAAATGAGTGGAAGGTTCGACCTCCGGGTGTTCGTTCTCGTCGCTCGTGTAGTGTCGTAGGGTTGTGGAATCAATTGGCCGTTGGATGTTCATTGGGCCTGGTACTAGTGAGAGCATTTCGCATCCCTCCATAGATCCATTTGTTTCGTTTTTCTTCTATGCGCGCCCTTTCGGGCGAGCGGTGGCCACGAGTCATGGTCGCCTTAAAAGGGTTGTCTTTCCGTCTGTCTTTTGACCGCACACCTTATGTAGTATCGTAGGCGGTGTGCCGGGGATTACGAAATCCGTAACCGAGATACAGATGCTCTACGAGTAGTGCTGATGATCGTGATTTATTAATGTATAATACGGACCGAACAGCATCTATGCTGACGGTCCTGCTGGGAAGAAAGCTCTCTCCGGGCGGGATAAGTTAGGAAAAAGGGGGGAACGGCCCCGCCACGATGACGGAGCCGTTGGGGGACGGGGTACGGATAAAAAAGTAGGATCAGTGATACGTTTCCTCCTGATTGTACGGGGTGTCCTTGTGGTCCTGCTCCCCGTACGTCGGATGCTCAAGCTGCTCGTTCCTGAATATATCGAGGTCCCCAAAACCCGGATCGAGTTCCGGCCGGGGCTCGGTGCCCAGCTCACCATGGGTGCGCTGGTACGCCTCGAACATTTCAGGATCGATGATGAGCATCGCGTTCACCTTTTTTTTCGGACGGTTCTCACTCCATTGTTGGCCGGTTTATAAGGTTTTCCTTTGCCTGTGAGGCTAAATCGCACGAATATAGCTTAATTCGTCAAATTAAGTAATAATAAGGGTTATTAGCCGTGCGTTCAGACCGCACATTTATGTGATACGACCTGCCATTGGAACGGTCCCTCCTAACGCCGCTTTAACACATCGCCGTGAGATACAGCTCACACATGGGGATGATAGGGAAAAAGGGGGTATCGATCCCGCCGGAGAGGCGGGATCGATGGGGGGACGGGGTACGGAAAAAAGAATGATATCTAATATTTGTCGAGGTCCTCTTCGGGCTGGTAGACAGGCTCCCAGTAACCCTTGACGACGTAGTCGTTCTCGGACCGGTCGAAGGGATTGTAGTTACCGAAGCCCATGTCCAGGATGGTGTTAGGCTCGGCGCCTACTACCCCATGGCTTGCCTGATAGGCATCGTACATTTCCGGATCGATGATGATCATGATTGTCACCTGCTTTATTACCAAGAGCGCCCCATCGAATACCTGTTTATAAACTTTACTATCGCCTGTGCGCCCAAATCGCACGAATATAGCTTAATTAACTAAATTAAGCCTTATTAAGCCTTATTAAGATTCTTGGCTTTCTAATTCCCTCTGCAGGGCTGGTTCAGTACATTTCTCCCCCCTATAGGACCTCGTTCGGACCGCATACTTCGATGTACTACATAATGTGCTCGACTATAGGGCATGTCTTCAGTACAGCGATTATTACGTGCTTGATGGGGTTCCCAACCGCTCTGACTACGTGAAAATAGCGACGAGTCCTGCGACTGTTAAATAGGTGTTAACCGGGGGGGAGGTCCCCCCCGGATGGGCCCGGCAGGATTCGAACCCGCGATCTGAGGCTCCGCAAGCCCCCATGCTATCCAGACTACACCACGAGCCCATAAAGGCTTGACTCCCGAGTGGGCAAATCTTTATTTATCTTCCCTCGCTGCCCGTCCAAGCCGAAACCCTTAAAAGAGCTATCCACTCCACAGTCGCCTACGAGTGATATAACTTGTCGAAAACATCCCATCCTTGGAAGAAGCGGGTCGGCAAGAAGAGCCGCTGGAAGTGGCGCAAGAAGCGGCGCCGAAAGATGCAGCGCAAGGCGCGCCGCATCTAGAAGCACCGATGCTACCTCGTTCTAGCCATACGACGAACGAGCGAGGTATTTGTTGGCGCCAGTGGCTCACTACAATATACACACATCTGTACTTCTAGGTAGGATGTAGTTGTCTGCTCACATGTTGGCGTAGATTAGACCTCTGAATCCAGTTGACCCAAACTGAGATCTATAGATTAGACAATCAGTCAAGTCCCCAGGTCCGCAACGGGAGCGCACGTCGAAAGGAAAACTATAAAAGACAGCATTCGGGCCTCCGCGCTCCATACGCAGAGTGATTATCATGGAAGACATCATCGAAACGGAATCTATCGAGATCTACGATGTACCTGGCCTGAACACCTATGTGGTGGCGGAGCCGCGGATGGAGCCCCCCGGATACTTCAGCAAGGGGCCGACCTACAAGGACGTCCTTCACTCACTCAACGACGCGCTCGAACAGGATGACGCCTCCTATACCCTCTACACCGACTCAGGATCCACCTACGATATCAACGAACTACGCACTTTGTCCAAGAACACACAGGATTCCGCTGTAGCTAAGATAAAGAGCGATGCTTTCGGAGCTGCCATCTGGGGCTACTTCCTTTACCCGTATGGTCTGGTCGTCTCCGCCATGGACGCCATCGACGCGTTCAAGTCCTACAAGCTCATGAAGGAGGGTCAGCGCCTTGAGAAGAACATCGTCAAGGGCCATGTCGAGAAGTCCGAGGGCCTCTCCGAGCTCCACGAGCTGTACAACGAGCTCGACATACCCAGTATCGATGCTGAAATCCAGCGGGAGATCGGCCAGCTCAGCTTCTTCCGAAAGATCGTCCCACCCAAGGATGTCAGGGAGCGGATCATGGACAAGGTGGCCGAGAAGTCCCTTGCCTACCAAACGCTCAACATCCGCGCTCGCGAAATTGCTGAGGAGCTGGATGACGAGAACTTCCTTTACGTAGCGCAGGCCTACGAAAAGGCCGCTCATGGCCACCACTTCCCCATGATCGGCGTGCAACGGGAGCCCGAACAGGAAGAGCAGTAAACACCGAGAACGTATGACTGGGGCGCTGTTCCCTCCGGACGCGTAGGTCAATTCAAAGCTTGAAGTCCCATCGCGCTGTCATGGACATCACCGCTACAGTGCTCAGTCATGTGCATAGATGATGTGGACCACGCCGTCGACTATGCGATCGATCCTACCGAATCCCATGCGCTCCATTTGGACGAGATCGCCCGGGTGCGCGACCTTTAACGGGGGCTCACCAAGAGCTCGCTTGGCGGGCATGGAGTCAGGGACACGCTCACCGTTCTCATCCTCGAGTATTCCTGGATAGTATATGTGCACCTTGACAGCTGTCCGCTTGGGCACCCAGTGGAGCTTGGGCATACCTCTGACGACATCATCGCCATCGTACACGGCGAGCACGCGTCCGGTATGCTCGTCACGCCCCTCGATGCGCACGTTGTAGAGGTCCTTGAGGCGGACCACGGCCCCGACCTGTAGCTTGTCTGCGTCCTCTCGTGTGATGCAGAACAGCGAGCCCGTCTCGAACGTCCGCTCTCCCATCTCGGGATTGCTCGGGTGCCGCTTCAGCCGTGCCGTCCGCTCGGGGGCCTCTTCTACGATCAGCTCGACGGCGTCCACGACGACGAAGGCCCGGTATGCGAGAGGGTCGATGTTCTTGCGGTTCAGGCCCGCCAGCAGCTTCCAGCTGATCACGGGCTCTGCGGTGGACGGCCCGATCTCGACGGACAGGTCCTTCAGCGTCTTGGGGATAATGCCACGCCTGCGGAGCCCGGCGAGCGTGGAGAGCCGCGGATCGTCCCACCCCTCCACGACACTCTCGTCGATGAGGGCCTTGATGAGGCGCTTGGAGGTCGGTGTGCCCTCCAGAGAGAAACGTGAGTACTGCATGATCCGGGGATTGGGAAGTCCCAACAGACCGCGGATGTGCTCCTGCAGCTCGATGCGTGGCTGGAACTCGTTGGACCGGAGCACGTGGGTGATGCCCCGCCGGGAGTCCTGGATGGCCACGGCGAAGTCGTAGGTGGGGTAGACGTAGTACTTGTCGCCGTGTAAAGGATGCGGATGGTCGATGACGCGTAGCATCATGGGATCGCGCATCACCATGTTCCCGGCCTCCATGTCGCCCTTCAGACGGACGCCGAACTCACCTTCACCGACCTTGCGAGCGTTCATGCTCTCCCACAGGGCTACGTTCTCCTCGATGGACCGGTCACGGTGACTGCAGGGGCGTCCAGCACGGCGGTTCGCGCTGATGGTTTCTGCGGGGCAGTCGCACACGTAGAGACGACCGTCGTGCAGGAGCCGGTCGGCGTGCTCAATGATAAGAGGTATCTCGTCCGACACTCGCAGCTCTTCGTCCCACTCGATGCCCAGCCAGGTGAGGCCGTCCTTGATGGCGTCGTAGTACTGCACCTCTTCCTTCCGGGGATTGGTGTCCTCGAACCGAAGTACGAGCCTGCCGTTGTACATCTTGGCATAGAGGAAGTTGATGAGGGCCGAGTAGGCGTGGCCGATGTGGGGGAAGCCGTTCGGCTCGGGGGGGAACCGCGTGACCACCTTCCCATCCTCGGCGCCTTCGAGGGGGGGCAGTCCGGTCCGTTTGCCCTGCTTCTTGCCCGTGGGCTCGGGGACGAGCTCGACGTACTTGGCCTCCCGGGTAGCCTCGTCCATAGCGTTGACCTCGGCGATGACCTCGAGCGCGAGCGATTTGACCTCCTTGGCTCGGGGCCGGAGTTCCGTGGAAGTCCCTATGACCGATCCCATGACCGCACCAATCTGGGCTGCGCCATCGTGACGCTGGGCGTTCTCAAGGGCATGGGCAAGGATGAGCCGTCGCAGCTGGTCATCGTCCATGGCCGCGGGGAGCCGGGCACCATTTTTAACTCTTGCTCACATCCCCGGATATATGGGTACCGCGCCCGATATCGAGGAGGGGGACGACGGGTGTCTCGTAGCTATTCACGCCGTTCCCGGAGCGGACACGCCCTCGGCCGCGTGGGACCCGTGGACGGGCAGCCTGCGTGTAAGAGTGGCCGCACGGGCGGTGAAAGGAAAGGCGAACGCCGCCCTGGTATCCTTTCTCTCCGAGCTCTTCGGCGTGAAGGTCTCGCTCGTGGCCGGGGTGACCTCCCGCCGTAAGCGGGTGTTCCTCCCCGGCGTGTCCCGGGACCGGGTGCTCACCGTCGTGGGTGAGGCGTGATGGCCCGTCGGCGACCGGTGATCGAGCGGATCGATGAAGTGCTCGAACAGCTCCGTCAGCTCTCTGAAGATGGCATCCCTGTCATCGTCGAGGGATCGAAGGACGAGGCCGCATTGCGGTCTTTGGGAGTCCTTGGAAAGGTTTATAAGATTGGCTCGGCTGCCACGAGCCTACCTATGTTGGCAGAGACTCTGTCCATCCAGGCAGGAGAGGCCATCATGCTCACCGACTTCGATCATCAGGGGGATTCCCTCGCTCAGGAGCTGAAACGGTTGCTGATCTCACACGGCGTCAACGTCGAAACAGGCATCCGGAACCGGCTCAGGGGGCTTACCCGCGCCTCGCACGTCGAGGGCCTTCCACGGCGTCTTGCGCGTCTACGTAACCAGTGAGCACGGCCCTTCTACCCCACGGACACCCTGCCACAGGGGTGATACACATGGGAAAGATTAGCCCGATTGCAGCAAAATACATTATCAACGCAGAGATTGAGGTCAATGGCATCGTGGAGAAGCCCGATGCCGTGGGTGCCGTCTTCGGCCAGACCGAGGGCCTTCTGGGCCCGGATCTTGAGCTTCGTGAGCTCCAGCGCAGCGGTCGCATTGGCCGCATCGAGGTCACCCTCAAGAGCCGCTCAGGAAAGTCCATCGGTTCTATCACGGTCCCTTCGTCGCTCGATAAGTCCGAGACCGCCATCATCGCGGCGGCCCTCGAGACCGTCGACCGCATCGGCCCGTGTACCTCCAAGATTGCCGTTGGCAGGATCGAGGACGTACGCATGGCCAAGCGCAAGTACATCGTGGACCGCGCCAAGGAGCTACTGGCCCAGATGATGGCCGACATCCTCCCCGACTCCCAGGAGCTCTCCGACGAGGTCAAGCAGGCGGTCAGGGTGGAGGAGATCGTGGACTATGGACCCGAGAGGCTCCCCTCCGGACCCAACCTACTCTCCTCGGACGATATCATCATCGTCGAGGGCAGGGCGGACGTCATCAACCTCCTTCGCCAGGGTATCAAGAACTCGCTGGCCGTGGAGGGGACCAACATCCCACCAAGCGTCATCGGCCTGACCAAGGAGAAGACCGCCACAGTGTTCGTGGACGGCGACCACGGGGGCGAGCTCATCATCAAGGAGCTCCTGCACTCCGGTGCCGAGATCGACTTCATCACCATGGCCCCCACGGGCAAGGAGGTGGAGGAGCTCACCAAGAAGGAGATCCACAAGTGCCTCCGCTCACGCACACCGGGCGAGCAGTACGACGCAGGGATCGATAATGACGACGATCGCAAGAGTACAAGGAAGCCCACGCCCAGGCGGCTCCCCGAGAAGAAGGAGGACGAGCCTGCAGGGGGCGAGGACGTGGACCTTGCAAAGGAGATGCTCGCTCGGGCGGACCCCAAGAGCATCAAGAAGTTCAAGACCATGATGGAGGGTCTGTTCGGCACCCGCGGCGCACTTCTGCTCGATAAAGAGCTGAACGCGGTCAAGCGCATCCCCATCATCGAACTTCGCCAGAGCCTCAATGACGCCGAGGGCGTGTTCGCTGTGGTGTTCGACGGTGTCGTTACCAAGAAGCTGGTGGACATGGCCGAGGAGAAGGACATCGCCTACCTCATCGGCATGAAGGTCGTGGGGCTCCGGACCGTACCCAAGAAGACGGTCCTCCTCACGCCGACCGAGCTCGGCGGGTTCTAGTGTGGACCTGGAGAAGCGTGTCGACCTGATCTACGGGGTCGGTGAGGAGGTCATAAACCTCGCGGAACTGCGTGAGCTGCTCCAGACAAAGGACCGCCCCGTTGCCTACGACGGGTTCGAGCCCTCAGGTATCGCCCACCTCCCAGTGGGCGTGTTCCGGCCGATCCTGCTCAAGGACATGCTGGCCGCCGGTGTCGACTTCAAGCTCTTCATCGCGGACTGGCACGGCTGGATCAACAACAAGATGGGAGGGGATCTCGAGGCCATCAGGTCCGTGGGCAAGTACTTCCTCGAGGTGTGGAAGGCGGCCGGTGTCGACATGGACAAGGTCGAGGTCATATGGGCCTCTGACGTTGTCGCTGATCCGGACTACTGGAAGAAGGTCATCGCCATCGCGCGACAGACGACGCTCAAGCGGATGGCGCGGTGCCTGACCATCATGGGACGGAAGGAAGGTGAGTTGCAGGAGACATCGCAGTACTTCTACCCGGCCATGCAGTGCGCTGACATCTTCGAGATGGGTGTGGACATCTGCCAGCTGGGCATGGGGCAGCGTAAGATCAACATGCTGGCCCGCGAGCTGGGACCAAAGCTCGGGCACTGGAAGCCCGTGTGCGTCCACCACCACATGCTCATGGGGCTCGATGGCCCGGTCAACGCCTCCGGGCTCGATGACGACACCGCGCTCGACGTCGAGATATCCTCGAAGATGTCCAAGTCCAATCCGGACTCGTGCATCTATGTCCATGATAGCGATGAGGCCATCCGAGCCAAGCTGAAGAAGGCCTACTGCCCGGCGGGCGATCCCGGGAATCCCATCATGGACTACGCCAAGCACATCGTGTTCCGGCTCCATGACACCTTCGTCATCAAGCGGCCGGCGAAGTTCGGCGGTGATATCGAGGTCCCATCCTATCCAGAGCTGGAGAGCATGTTCGAGGCGGGAGCCGTGCACCCGCTGGACTTGAAGAACGGTGTGGCCGACGTCCTCATCGAGTTCATCACGCCCATCCGTGAGCACTTCGAGAAGAACCCATCGGCGCGCAAGCTCTACGAGGTTGTCAAGACCCAGGAGATCACGCGCTGAGAGGAGGAAGAGGTAGGATGCTGGTGCTGTTCGACCTGGACGGCACCCTCCTCGACCTCTCCCTGCTGGCGGCCGTGCTGCGCGAGTCCATCGTCCGCATGGTCGCCGATGAGATCGGCGTTTCAACAGATGAGGCCGAGGGGCAACTTGCCGGGACCGAGGACGAGCTCCGGCAGCAGGAAGGGAAAGTAACTTTCTTCAGTACAAAGGTCCATCCCGACGAGGACCCCCTCATCCTTCTCAACCAGGCCCTGCAGCGTGTGGCCCCGGCCATCGATGCCGTGGGCGCTTATAGCCGTATCCGCACCTCCTGTGTGAGCCCGCCGTTCCCCGACGCCCTCCCTTGCCTCGAAGCGCTCAAGGCCCGGGGCCATACCATCGGCGTGTGCACGAACACGGTCCACGAGAAAGCGGTCCGCGAGCTCATAGATTCAGGGCTCACGCCCCACGTGGTGTTCCTGGTGGCTGGCGACGATGCAGCGCGCCCTCTGAAGGGCGATCCTCCGGCCTACCGGCGCAAGCTGGAAGAGCTCGTGCGCGAGCATGGCGTTGTCCTGGTCGTGGGCGACGTGGTCAGCCTCGACCTGGCACCGGCGCATGAGGCTGGCTGTCGCACATGCCTTGTGGTGCGTGACTACACACCTGACCGCTCGCGTATGCTGCCCTGGCTCGACCATGTCGTGAGATCGCTGGCCGAGGTGCCCCCACTGGCAGACCGGGAGGGGCCTGCATGATCCCACCTGGCCGCGGGTGGCTCGCCCTATTCCTCGTGGCGGTCCTGCTAGCACACCTGACATTGGCCGCCCTCCCGCGTCCCGTGCACGAGCTGGAGGTACACACGATATCGGTCTCCGGGTGCCCGGGTGAGGACGTGCTCGGTGAACAACGGGTCGAAGGCACCATCGTTCTCGTACCAGGCCATTGTCTCGTCGTCGTCGGAAGCGGTGATGACGTCCAGGTCGCCGTCGCCGTCCACGTCGGTCGGTGTCACCCTGCGGGCACCGTCAGCGGATTCCGTGATCACCTGTCTGGTGAACGTCTGGGACCCGTCGTTCTCGTACCAGGCCACGGTGTCGTCGTTCTTGGACACTGCCAATACATCCAGGTCCCCGTCGTCGTCCATGTCGGCGGCCCTGACGTCCGTGGCCCCGTCGGCTGATGTGGAGATGATCTGCTTGGTGAACGATGGCGTGGCGGCCCCGTCGCTCTTGTACCATGCGATGGTGTCGTCGTTCTCGGACGCGGCGAGCACGTCCACGTCGCCATCCTGGTCCAGGTCCACAACTTCCGCACGGCTTGCGACGTCAGCGGAGGTGGTGATGGTCTGCTTGGTGAACGACTGGGATCCGTCGTTCTTGTACCACGCGATGGTATCGTCGTTCATGGATGTGGCGAGCACGTCCATGTCACCGTCGCCGTCGATGTCGGCGGCGTAAGCAAAGGTCGCTCCGTCGGCGGAGGTGGTTATGGTCTGCTCGGTGAAGGAGGGCGTTGCCGCGCCATCGCTCTTGTACCATGCGATCGTGTCGTCGTTCTTGGAGGCGACCACCACGTCCAGATCACCGTCCCGGTCCACGTCGGCGGCCTGGGCGGAGTAGGGGCCGTTGGCCGAGCCCACCTCGGCCCTGGTGAAAGACGGGGCGGCGCCGCCGTTGTTCTTGTACCAGTAGACCTTGTCCTTACTATAGGAGGTGGCCAGCAGGTCCAGGTCGCCGTCGCCGTCGAGGTCGGCGACAGAGGCGTCGACGCCCTGGGTCAGGGCGGTGTCGGCCTTGTAGGTGGTGAACGTCAGCAGCGGGATATTGTCTGGGGGGCCGTCGTGGGGCCGCGAGCCCACCCAGTCCCTGTCCGCGTCCATGCCGCCCATGGATAGGTGGTTGCTCCCGTCGTGGTCGGCCACTGATGTGCCCTTGGCCCTGTTGAACTTGTAGTAGCTCCTCAGGCTCCCGATGTTGGGGTGGGTGCTGTCGACCTCCTTGTCCTTCCACGCAGAGATGGTGGAGGAGCTGAGGATGCCGTTCCAGATGCGCACCTCGTCCAGCCGCCCGATGTACCGCTGGGCGGACTCGAACCCGCCGCCCTGGGTGTCCTGGTCCTGGCCCAGCACGAGGGAGCCGCTGGACTTCAGGGAATCCCCCTTGGCCTCGTTGGTCTTCGTGCTCTTGAGGGTGCCGTCCTTGTAGTACTGGAGCCGCCCGTCGGACGAGCGCCAGGTGATGGCCACGTGGTGCCACTCGCCATCAGTGATGCCGTTGGAGAATGTGTGCTCCCGCTGGTCCTGGCAGTCGTCGCCGGTGAAGGCGTCGTTGTAGCAGTCCAGGGAGATCCTGAGGCCGGAGCTCGTGGTGGTTATCACGAAACCGTTGTCCCTTGCCTTAATATCCGAGCTCTTCTTATACCACCATGAGAGAATCCTCCCCTCACTGGATTTGGTCTTCGCCCAGAACTCGATGGTGAGCGAGGTGGTGGGGAAGCTCGAGAAAGAGGTATCCTTGGCGTACTCGCCAGAGGAGCTGCCGATATCCAGCGCGTGCCCCAGGTCCTCGGCCGCTGCTGTGGCCGGCGTCAGGCAGAGGAAGAGGCAGAGCGCGAGAGAGATCACACTATAATAGGTATTGCGGGGAGATCCATGGTCGGCAGGTGCCCTCATCCACACACCTCCGCATCCGGATGTTCCAGGCACACGAGACGCTCTAGTGCCTCCACCCGGTCGTTCAGCGCGTCGTTCTCTGCCTTCAGCGCCTCGATCTGACCCTGCTGGTCCTGGACTGCCTGCACCAGGAGCGGCGTGAGCCCGCCGTACTCGACGCCCCAGGGGTCCGCCTTTGGATCATCGCCGCCGACGGACACTACTTCGGGGTATATTTCGTACAGTTCCTGGGCGATGAACCCCGTGGTAGTGATGTTCACGCCGATGAAGTTGAAGTTCCTGACCTTCACCTTCATTAGACCGTCCAAGGTGTCCACCATGACCCCCTACGTGCAGATCTCCGCGTCCGGGTGGTCCTGGCAGATGATGGCCTTCAAGGCGTCGTTCTCGGCCTTGAGGTCCTGGACTGCCTGCACCAGGAGCGGCGTGAGCCTGCCGTAGTCGACGCCCCAAGGCTCCTCCTCGACATAATCGCTGCCCACCGACACCGCCACGGGATAGGCCTCGTACAGCTCCTGCGCGACGAAGCCTGTAGTGGTCGAATCCGAGCCGATGAAGTTGAAGTCCCTGACCTTCACTTGCATGATGTCCTCCAGGCCGTACCGGGTATCGACGACGTTCTCCTTGAGCCGGGCGTCAGAGGAGGTCTGGTAGACGACGCCGCCCGAACCGTCGCCCTCAATCTGGCCGATCAAAGTCCCGGTCCCGGAGCCTTTCGCGAAGGTCATGAAATTGTTCCCGCTTCCCAGGTCACCGGTGTACCCGATCTGGACCTGGAGCCCGTCGGCATTGTTGCCGTTGTACGTATTGAAGATTCGTGCCGCCTCTAGAACCGAATCACTGCCATGCATGTCGAGTAGGTAGGTAGGATCGCTCGTCCCGATGCCGACCTCGGCCTCCGCCGTGAGCGTCACAACATTGGAACTGGTCCCCCGGTTGAACTGGAGATCGTCCTCATTGACACGGATTGCCCACTCGTTGTACGTGGTGTCGTGGTCATTGGCCATACCCAGGTAGAACCTACCGCCGGTGGCGGAGCCGCCAGCGTACCCAGCAAGGCGGAGGAAGCCGTAGTTGGAGCCATCGGTCCCGATCTCCACCATGTCGTTCACGCCAGTGACCATCTTGATCCCGCCGCTGTCGGACACGAGGTTGATGGAATCGGTGCCAGTGCCCGCGTCGGCATGTATCTTGATGGTCTCTGATGTGCCGGCGTTGGCGCGGAGATAGATGGCGTCTGCCTCATTGACGCTCGATACGATGTTGAGGTTGCCCGAGGACTGCATCGTGAGGTCCGTTCCGTCGCCCTCGATCTTCTCCCCGTCGTCGCCGAAGGTCAGGCCGACGCTGGCAGGGATATTGATGTCGGCCCCTGCCGTCAGCGCGATGTCGTCGTCGCTGCCGGTGTCGAGGGTGATGCCGCCGCCGTCGGAGAGGAGGTTGATCGACGCTGTGCCGGTCCCCTGGTCGGCGTGTATCTTGATGGTCTCTGATGTGCCGGCGTTGGCGCGGAGATAGATGGCGTCTGCCTCATTGACGCTCGATACGAT
>JASMDC010000012.1 GCA_030753015.1 Candidatus Undinarchaeales archaeon
TCAACTGGGTGGTCGACCTGACTGTCGAAGAGGACAAGGGATTGGAGCCGAGAAAAGGTTAGTTATGCAACAAAGCATATTGGATGGTTGATTCTTAAAGGTATCGAGCACGGCCCTGCCGACCGAAACCTTTTTGACCGTTGACTCCGGAAGCGACCGACAAGGACCAGTGGTGTAGCCTGGATAGCATGGGGGCCTCCGGAGCCTCAGATCGCGGGTTCGAATCCTGCCTGGTCCATTGGAGGGCGTGTCCTTGTGGGGCGCGCCCTCTTAGCCTTTCTCAATACCTCTCTTCTGCAGGACAGCAAGCGTGCTCGATCGACGCACTCAAGATTGAACGATGGCAATAGTTGAAGAAAGATTCCTGCGGGAACGGTGTGGAGGGCCTACTACAGCCCCTCGATGTTGTCCTTCCACTCGTCGAGCTTCTCCACGATGGCATCGGAGGTCTGGACGACATGGTCCTGGGTGAGCTCGAACACGTTGATGAGCGAGGACATGCCCAGGGCGGTGACGGCCAGGAGGGTCATGGCGGCCACGATCCCCATGATCAACTTACTGACGCGTAGGTCCTGGATGAAGGAGTCCACCGTGTACGGCCCGCGGGGGACGTACGCCGAGGCGATGAGCGCGGCTAGAATGATGAAAACCACGGCCGTGATGGAGTAGACCTTGGACATGCTCGTCCGTCGTGCCATGTTCTTCATGCTGGACATTGCCTTGATTATTTAAAAAATATCCCCTCGCGGCCGCCGGAAAAGCGTATATAGGTGAGCTGCTATATTCTATCCTTGGTGGTGCGGGCATGAGCGGGGATGGTCTAGTGCGTGCACGAGCAGGCCTTTTACTCGTCGTTCTTCTCGTCCTGCTCACACCAGTCCAGGCAGGATGCCGTCGTGGCCAGGACTTCAGTGGTGTATCCCAGCAGGTCGAGTACCGCGACGGCAGCATGTGGTGCACTAACCTCTGGTACCGCTATAACAACGGTCACTGGGAGGTGAAGGGCAAGGGCCTCTCGAGCAGCTACAACGACGTGGGCAGCAGCTTCGTCCGGCGCAAGGAGAGCGGGATGTGTGACATCTACAAGCGTATCACCCGCGCGCTGCGCAACGCAGACCTCGATGCGGGCGCCCGTGTCCTCTGGAGAACGATGCACGGTGAGGATGGCGACGACGACGTCATCATCTACAACGACTACCGCGGGAAGGAGATGGAGGTCGACGACGACACGAGCCTCACCGAGGGGGGATTCAGGGGTATCATCGGCCGCAGCCTCAGGGCTTGCCCGAAGCCGACGCCCATACCGACCCCGACACCCAAGCCGACCCCGACTCCAACGCCCAAACCGACACCTACTCCTACACCGAAGCCGACGCCCACACCGACACCCCGTCCTCCCGCACGCCACCGCTTGGCGATCCCAGACGGGTACAACCAAGGAATCCCTCACGATCCCCCGGACGGTGCCGGCGGTGTGTCCCCCGACGACATACGTGGGCTTGATATAGGTTCTATGACAGCGCCCTCGACCCGACCCGTCCCGCTCGGTGCACCAGAGGTACCGTGCACGGGCCAGACGTACGACAACATGGCTGACTATCTTGACGCTATGGCGGCCACCTATGAGGCGCTCGCTATCCACTATACCGCCATCGCCGCCGACCTGATCGTCGTGGAGGACGGATTGGGCCAGCAGTGCGATATGTGCTCGAAAGCCCTCGGAAGTGTGAAAGGTCTCGGGTTCGGTCCGTGCGATCCGGCCCTCACGGGCGAGGGCCTCACCGCTGCAGCGGTCGCAGCGAACACGACGCTCGGTCCGTCCCTCTGCCACAAGGCCGCCGAGCGGAGGTGCGAGCCCCGGGCGCTCAAGGAGTGCCTGCCTGAGGGCGCTGGCGTTACTGAGGGGCCGATCCCGCTCCCCCCGTCGACGGAGCGGGAGGGCGAAAAGCTCCTCCTCCCCATCCCAGGGATGAAGGAGGATCAGGACAAGAGCTATGCATCGGACACGGGAATGGACGCCCACGCTCCCGTGGGCACGCCCATCCAGGCGGTTGCGGACGGGGCCCTCATATACAGCGAGGAGGGGCACACGCCCTGGAACCGGCCGCCGGACACCCCCAACACCATCCTCATCAGGCTCGACAAGCCGGTCACCTTCAAGCAGAAGACCTACTATTTCGTCTGGTACGCCCACCTCGCGAGCCTGGCCTTTGAGGTGAAGGACGGTGGCGAGGAACGGCCCGTCCGTCGGGGCGAGCGGCTCGGTACAACGGGCATCGGGAACAAGGTCCCTCACGTCCATTTCGGGATCATCGTCCATCGCAGCCAGGGGCCAGGCCTCTTCATGAAGCCTGAGGACATCCACGAGTACTACTGGGGCACGGCGAGTTCGCCCTCTGCGGATCGGACGGGAGCTGGTGTCGCAGGTGAGGGATATCCCGCGTGCTGCCTCGACCAGACATTTGACAAGGCAACGAACAAGGTCGTCGAGGAACGATGGAACGTGTATACCGGTACCGGTCAGTTCCTGGACAAGGACTGCGTCCAGGTCCAGGCGGCGTTCGAGCGGGCGGACCGCTACCATCGCTACACTAAGAAGACCCTCGATGAATGCAAGGCGCATTGTGGGAACGCTGATGGTGCCCGCTGCTGTGGGCTCCACTGCTTCGATGGGTTCCGGTGTGACACGTCCAAGTCATACCCGTACAAATGTACCGCCGTGGCCACGCCCACACCGGTACCGACCGCAACGCCCACGCCTGCCCCCGGTGCTTCCCCGACGCCGCTCCCCGCCCCTGAACCGATCATCGATCCGCTACCCGAGCCCGAGCGCGTCCGCTCGAGCGGTCAGGTAGCGGCCGCTGTACGCTGTCCTCTCTGCGTGGCCGTTCCCTGCGCCTATGCTGTGGCCTGCGAAGTGGGCTCACCGTCGTCCGACGACCGGTGCGACACCAGTGGTTCCTGCGGTGACATCGTCCGGGCCGGAGCAGCGACAGGGCTCCGAGGGGGCTACACATGCACCGCCGATCCCGAGAAGGGCGATCCCTGCTGCATCAAGGAAGGAGCGACCTGTCCGTCCTCGTGCAGCGTGTGCAAGACCGTGCGGACCTCAGTGGTGACGGCCGGCTCCCGTACGGTGGTGACCCTGCCAACGTCCCTGGCCATGTGCCAGCGCGTCTTTGCCGACCTAAAGGACGCGTGCACCGTGGACGGCTCCGACGTCATCACCGGCAAGACGCTGGACCCGTGTGCCACTCGGGACCGCGTGACCGTTGTCAGGGAACGGCTCGAGGAGCTCGTCACCAACCTCGGTACAGCTGCCAGGGAGCTGAGAGCAATGGCCCAGGGCGTGCGGGGCTCGCTCCGCAACGGCGTGCCTCCCGACGGGACGGAAGGTCAGGTAGAGCGTATGATGGACGCGCTCTCGGGCGAGGGCTGGGACGGTGCGTCCGTGACGGCGTTCCAGCACGACCTCACCAGGATCCTCACCTTAGCCGGTGGCCCCCTTATCCGGGACGTGGGCGGGGCCATGCCCTCCGCGGGTGCTGGTGGAGCAGGTGCTCCGGGCTCGTGGCGTGACGCTTCCGCACCGTACACGCCCACAGAGGATACCTGGCGCCGGTCCGAGGTTAGTACTGCTGCCGGAGAGGAGATGAAGCGCGCGGTCGTCCGGTACCGCGGCAGCGACGAATGGGCCACGTTCTGTGGCCGCTACGCCCAGACAGCTGGGAGGTACCCCGTGGACACCTCGGCCATCGAGTCCAAGGCACCCGGTGTGGGATGTGGGGGCCCCATGGGGCGGTGCGAGTCCGCGCTCGAGGCCGGTGGCGAGGTGGCGCTGGGCAACAGTGATCGATGGTCGACAACCCATCTCGAGGCCTTACAGGCCCTGGCCGGTCTGGACACCAAGAAGCTCTTCATCGACGCGCGGGAATGCTTCAGGTACGCAACGACGGATCCTCCGGACGGTCCGGGGGATTCCGACGATGGAGGTGGGGAACTGGCGCCTGGCCAGTGCTCTGAGGGCTGTGCGCTCTGCTTCGGCTCACGGGACTCGCACTGCCACCCCCAGCTCAGCCTGTGCGTGTGCCGCACTGCGAGCGGTCGACATACCATCGACCTCGGCTGCACACCGGGCCCGGGCGAGGACGACCTGGCGCTCGCTCGTGAGTGCTGTGCAGCGGAGCGGTCCGGACCTTCGCGGGAGGAGAAGGGGGATGAGGGCCTGCTCGTACTGCGCGAGAGCGCTGTCGGTTCGGACGCCGACCATGCCGTGTGCCAGAGCCCGGCAGAGGCCGCGAAGGCCACCTTCGACGTGTGCGATAGCAAGAGCTCGCCGACGGGACTGTGCTGCCTCGACGGGCTCAAGGAGAGCCCGGTCGGGAAGGATGAATGCAAGGAGCGGCTGAACCTCACATGCGAGGAGGAGTGCCTCAGGATCCATGCTGACGACACCCGGGCCGCTCGGCGGTGCGTCCGCAACTGCACGCTCCCCGAAGACGGCACCGCACCTGAACCCACGCCCGATGTACCAGCGCCCGATGACGCTGACAACGCGACCCTGGAGTGCAAGCAGGCGTGCCTTCGGGACAACGACGATGACGCTACGGCGGCCCTCACCTGCATGCGGGGCTGCGGGGGCGACCTCGCCTGTGAGGACACTTGTTCCAAGGAACGGCCGGACCCCGTGCTCCTCCGGCCCTGTCTCGAGGCATGTGTCGGCTGGGGTGACGGCTCGGCGAACGTCACATGCGAGGAGGGCTGCATCATCAAGTTCGGGGCCGGTTCTTCCAACGCCAAGATATGCGTCAGCAGGTGCGGTGAGGTGGACGTGACCTGCGAGGAGCGGTGTCTGCGCGAGGGCGACGAGCTCGCAGTAACAGGGGAAGAGCGGACCACATGGATCAGCTCCTGTCTCGTCGGATGCGGGAAGAGCCCCGGGTGCATGGATGTGTGTCGCGAGCGGTTCCCCCTCGACGAGACGGCACGTCGGTCGTGCGAGGTGGCCTGCGAACCGCCCAACAGCACGGTATCCTGCATCCAGAACTGCACAGCCTCGGGCGGCGACGAGCACGAGTGCGTCCGGCTCTGCAAGGCTCTGGCCCCCGACGTCACCGTTTCCGGTGTGGCGCTCACGCGTGGAACGACGCCCGCCCGGACCTTCCTCGCCAACGAGACCGTCCGGGTCCATGCCCAGGTGAACAACACGGGCAACTACACGTTCGCTGGCCGTGCCATCGTCCAGATGCGTATAATCGGCGATTGTGACTGCCCGACCTGCCCTGAGGACTATGCCTGCGGGTGCACGTGCGAAGAGGAGGTCAGGACCCTCCGCGAGCTATCGGTCCCCAGCCTTGCTCCGGGCAAGGGCATCGCCTATCTGTCCGATCCGGTGACGCTCGAACCGTCGCTGGCCAACAAGACCGTTCAGCTCCGTGTAGAGGTCGTGGGCCCCGACGCCACGACAGTAGCTATTGGCGAGGGTCCACTGGTGCACATCGTCGAGATGGGTGACGTTTCGGTCACGCACGCATCGTTCATCGAGACGGCCGAGGGCGCCGAGGTGACCGCAGGGCATCCGGGCATGGACATCTCGGGCAGGGTACGCTTCTCGACCCGCTTGTTCCCCGTGCTGGTGGAAGCCTACACGATCATCGGCGACAACCAGGAACTGATGGGGACAAGGAACGCTCTGATGGTCGAGCGACCAGGAGCGACATCCCTTCGATGCGATGGCGGCGATCTCTCACGCCTCGAGAAGAGCGGTCTACGTCGATGTGCTCCCTACCGGGAGTTCGTGGAACGGGAGCTTGAGATTTTCGACCTCCAGGGACGTATCGATCCGCTGATGGTCATGGCCCTCATGATGCAGGAGTCCTCGTGCAATCCCGACGTGAACTGCGGAGGTATCATGCAGGTCGACCATCCATGCCGGGTGGAGAAGGACTCCCCGCTATACTGCGCATGCAAGGGCGATGCGGAGCTCGGTATCAACCTCGGAACGAAGCTCCTGCGCGACCGACTGGACCGCGCCGTGCTCCGGGGTGCTGCCGAGGAGGAGGCGCTCACGTTCGTGCTCTTCGGCTATAACCGCGGGATGGCGGCCATGGACGATGCCATCAAGAACAGAAAGGCGGGTGCCACGGTGTTCGAGGCCATGATGGGTGCGTGCGAGAAGTGGTACGGACCGGGGACGTCGTGGGACAATATCGACTATTATTGCCGACGCCAAGGGATGGGCCCCCACTATCCCGAGATCGTGTTCGAGCGGTTCCGGAAGGCCTGCGGTGAGATCGGCGGTACGGTCACAGAGGGCGGGGGCACCGTCACCGACCTCGAGGTGCTCACCCATCCTCTGTCGCTCACGGATGATCATCTGGGATTGGTGCTCCACCTCGGTGTACGCCTGAGCGACGGTGGCGGGAGGACGCTCGTAGAGACCGTGCTGGACGAGCAGGGGTTCGATCCCGGTCGGTGCGAGGGACGGGCCATGACGACCTGGTGCGTCCAGGAACGGGCGAGGGTGCGGCTCGGGTACCCTCAGGCCTACCTGGAGGTGCGTCGGCCTACGGTCCGTATAAAGGAGGCGGCCTTCCTCGACGCGGATGGTCTGGCGACGGCACGGGCAGGTGCCGGTGAACAGGTCACCTATGAGATGACGCTCGAGAACCGGGAGCTGGTCCCATTCTCCGGCACCATGACGGCAGTGGCCCGGTGGCCCGACGGTACGAACATTACCGGTTCTTCGGTCCACCGCATCGTCGATTCACTGGAGCGCGGTGAGCCTGTCACCCTCGGTTCGCTGCCCTTCCCGGCCTTCGCGGACCCGGCCGGGGGCGATGCCATGGCCATCCACGTCACCGTCCGGGACGTAGAGGGTCGGATCTGGCTCGACGAGGACGTGGACCCCGCGCTATTCCCATTCTCCACGCTCACACAGCGGGAGGACGAAGAGGATGACGTGGCGGACGGACGGCGGCGCGATATCGAGACCACCTTCATCGTCGGCAGCTGCCGGCTCGAGGTGCTCTGCGAGGGTTGCCTGCCCACGTGCGAGCTGCACATCGACCGGGCCACCTGCGGTCTGGTGACCCGCCGATGCGGGTGCACCTGTGATACCGGGGGGGGATGAATGGTGCGTGAAGGTCTCGGGAGCGGACGGGTGGCAGTAGCACTAGTGGCAATGCTGGTCGCGCTCGTTCACGCCGGTGCTCCTGTCGCGTCGGTGGTCACGGAAAGTGTGGACATCTCATTGTTGGAAGTTCAGGAGGTGGACGTCGTGTTCTCACTGCCTCCCGAGGACGCTGCCGCTCTCGACGATGCGGACCTCGCGGCCCGGTGCATCACAGCCGTGCCATCGCTCACATGCCGTCCCGAGAGGGACGAGGCCTCGGGGCGCATCACGTTCGACGTGTCCGGCGAGCCGGTCTTCGGGCTCGAGGAGCTCACCTGGCGCGAGGGGACCGACGGTACCGTCCTTCGCCTCAAGCTCTCCTTCGAGTACCGCCCCGTCCAGTTCGCAATGGCACCCGGGCTTCTGGCGGACCGGCGGGACCTCACCATCCGCTATCCGTCCCACCGGGCGGTCGTGGAGGACCTGCGGGACATGCCCACCTTCTCTACCTTCATCCTCTCCGGCCCCGAGGGAACGCTCGACCTGCCCGACGATGTGGAGGGATGGGCACGTGAGCTTGTCATCGGCGATGCTCTCCTTCTCCCGCAGCTCCCGGGTGCGCTGTGCGTCGCTGCCGTCGTTCGCGAGGGCGAGCCCCGGCCCGTACTGAACGCTCTCTCGCCGGGATGCACGCCCTTCCCACTCTCCACAACGGGGCTGATCGCTGGCGGTGACGCCGAGCTGGTCGTGGTATCGGTCAGGACAGGTGGAGACGATATAGAGCTCGTCTCGTCGCGCGTCCCCCTCTCCCTCGAGCAGCCGGACATAGTGGTGGCGGTCCGACCGGACGGTGATGTCGTGACCGGGCCCGCTTTCGATGTGGACGTTCGTGTCGACGGCCCCGTGGACGCGTGCGAGGTCTCGCTGGTGGACCTTGAAGGGAACAGGATGGAGCATCTCTCGCTCACCACCTGCGGCAGGATCAGGCTGAGCACAGCGAAGCTCGAGCCGGGACGCTATCTGGTACGCGCCAGGGCAACGCGCGGGGATCTCGAAGGTATCGGTACTGCTGTTGTGACCTTCGTCGCAACCCGGACCGAAGGTGTCGTGTTCACGACCGACAAGGACGTGTACGCGGCAGGCGAGACCGTGTCGGTGTACCCCGAGCGGGAAGGGGACGTATGTGAGGTGACGATCTCGGACATGGACGGCGCCACCGTGACGCGGACGAGCGCAGGCGGCTGCGCGCCGGCCCAGCTCGCACTGGACGAGGCGCTCGAGCCCGGCACTTATGAGGTGCGCACCGAGCTGTTCCAAGGAGGTTCCATCGTGGCGACCGGTGTCAAGACCGTCGAGGTCGTCGACTGGCAACCGCGACGGGGTAGCGTCCACTCCACCCTGTGCTTCGGCGGTTCGTTGCCCGTGCTCGACACCAGCATCCCATGCATCGGCCCGCGCATGATGTGCCATCCGACCTCCGAGTCCATCCCGCTCTGTCTGTGCTTCGATGCGGACGGACGCCCCCGTGACGTGTGCGAGTACCGCGATACGTGTGTCCCGGACCAAGGTGCCGACGCCAGTGTATGCAAACCCCCCCCGTCGACGATGTCCCCCTTCACCGTGATCCGTTCCCGTGGAAGGTGTGTGGCGAAGCGCGGTCTGGAGACGCTCTCCTGCGTCGAGGTGGGCGAGCTGTGCACGGGTACGTGCGTGTGCCTGGACCCGTCGGACCGTGCTCTCTCTCCCTGCACTGCGGGGCAGGCGTGCACGCTGACAGGCTGCCGTGACCCCGCGTTCGTGTTCGAGGTCAAGGGATTCGATCCCATCCACGTGCGCACCGGTGCGGTGGCGGAGGAGGTACAGCTCACCTGGAAGGGGGTCGTGAAGGTGGGTGAACGTCTGGATGACAAGCGTGTGCGCGAGCAGCTGACCGCGTCCGCCTTCCTGGGCGGTACCGGAGGTACGGCGCCCGAGACGTCGTTCGACGCATCCCGTAACGAGTGGACATTCACCTCGGGCTTCACCCACCACCTCGAGCCAGGGCGGTACGACGCCTTCCTCATGCTGAGCGTGGGGGATGATATGCTCCTCGTGCGCCGGCCCTTCGAGATGTGGTACCCGCTGGAGAAGAGCGAGCTCGACATGGAGGTGGTGTCCGTGAAACCGCGTCGCCTCTCCATAGCGGACGTGGAGCAGGGAGCGACCGTCCAGTTGAACGTGCGCATCTCCGATGGTTCGGGCGCTCCCGTGCCCTTCGTACCCGCTTCGGCCATGACCGCGACCGTGGGCGACGAGGAGGGTGGGGTGCGCGCGGACGTGACCTCTGCCGGGTACGAACGCCACACCGGCCTCTGGACTGTTGTGGTGTACCTCCGGGGCGTTTCGACCATGTCCGATCACCTAACCCTGTCGGTAGGCCACCTCGGCCGGACGGGCCAGGCACGGACCCGGCTCGATATCCTCGAGCGCATCCCCCTCTCACTGGACATCATCCGGGTGGAGCCGGGGACGCAGGAGGACCCGTTGTTCCTGCTCCTGGCGGGCCTCGGGTTCGACATGGACGTGCTCATGGACCTGGAGGGCGGCGACCGGATCTCTGCCGACAGCTTCACCGTCATGGTGGGCGACCACGACGTGAGCGAAGCGATATCCTACATCTACAGGACGAGCGTCGGCGTCCGCCTCCATCTATCCAGTGCCCGCCTATGCCCCACACCCGACCGCCCCATGCCCCTTGACGTGGTGGTGACCGTCCGGGACGCGACCACCGGCGAGGAAGCGTCCGCCACGTCCCGCATCAGGCTCTCGGGGAATCCCGGGAACTGGCGGTCGCTAGAGGGGGTGAGCTGCTGATGCGCGCGCGACCGTGGACAGGCATCGGCCGGCGACGAGGCCAGGTCAGCCATATCGCCCTCCTCGGCATATCCTTGGCCGTGCTGATCATCGTGTTCCTCTTCCTCCGCTGGGGACGAGCGGAGCGCCAAGCGCGGACCATCGCCAGGGCAGGGACCGCGGCCGTGGACGATGCGCGGGACCTCGCTGAGATCGTGGAGAGCGCCCTGCGCGATGCCGTGGAGGAGGCGACCTACGAGCTCGGCCGCCATGGCGGCTATACTGCCGCGACCCTCCCGGGACCGACTGTCGGTGAGCGTCCCGTGTTCTTCCTCGGTGGACGGATGATACTCTTCCCGTCGGTTCGTGTCATGGAACAGCTGTTGGGACAAGAGGCGACCCGACGGTTGGGAGCACGGCTCGATGCTGTGCGCGCGGACGCGAACGGCACAATCTCGTTCGGCGCCCCGCTGGTCACTGTCAAACTCAATGAGAACTCGGTGGAAGCGTCGCTGGAGCTGACCTACACATTGAACGCCGAGGGGGGGACCGCACGCTCCGTGGAGGATATGAGCGTCGTCCTCGATCTCAGGCTGCGGGCCCTCTGGTCACGGGCGAAGGCCTATCTCGAGGCCTATGCGCGGGAGCGGTACATGGAGCGGTCATTGCTGTCCGGTATAATCAACGACGAGCGCATCCCGAGCCCACCGGGGGGGCCGGGCGAGACCATGTCGTGCAGAAAGCGGAAGGTCCTGGCGACCGGGGGCGGGATGGCAGAACCCTTCTCGGAGAACGCCAGACTGTCCGTGGCCCGGGAGCTCCAACGGATACGCGAGGCCGCCGCCGACGAACGCGAGATCGAGTGGTCCATGCGCCTGACCTCGGAACGTGTCAACATGACCTTCCTGGCCAATCCTGGCACGCCCCTGAAGAGCAACGATACGATCGAGTACATAGCAGTTCCCATCCCCTTCATCGACCGGCGTGGCGACGTAGATCCCATGTGCCTCAGCCGCTACAACGTGAGCTACACCGTCCGGTACCCCGTGATGATGACCGTACGTGACCTCCGACCGGCGGCACGGGGCGCCCGGACCGGTGGGAGGCCGCTGGAGTTCGTGTTCGTGCTTGAGCCGTTCATGGCGGGCATCGATCCCTTCGCCCGGCTCGGCGAGCTCTTCCCGCCCTCGGTGGATGACCTGTGCGCACCGTCCGGCCAATGCGAGATGGAACTGGCGGTCACCGGGCCGAACGACATGCCCGTGGACGGCCGGGCGTGGCTGGACACGTGCGTGTACGGTTTCGAGAAGGGCAAGCTCGAACGGACACCGGTCCCCTGCGGTGAGCGGACCCTCATCGTCGAGGCATTGCTCCCACCAGGGCTCGGCCGATATGTGGAGCGTGTGGAGGTTGACGGGCTCCTCTCCCGTCGCATCCAGCTAGGCGCGCGTGGAAGGGTTCACGGCAGGGTGTACGTCAACGACCGGGTATGGTGCGCAGAGACGAAACGGGTGAAGGCCGAGAGCGAGCGAGCGCTCGGTTTCGTGGAGGGCGTCCCGCCGCGCGCCGTCCGCCTCCATCTCGTCCCCCTGGACGGAACCCTGGCGCTCGAGCTGTCCGCGGTCGCTGACGAGGAAGCACTGTACACCTTCCCCGAGGTGGACGCAGGTACGTACATGTTGCTGGCCCTCCCATCGACCGATGCCGCTAACCGGCCGGCATACAAGGTACGCTCCCGTGGCCTGGTCGTGACCGTGGGAATCGGGGACCTCGAGGTGCCCGTGGAGATGTACCCCCTCATCCCGGTCCACACGAGCAGGGGTTACGAGTACGTGACCCGGGTCGAGGACTGCTGAACCCGGCGACGCACTCTTAATCCTTTGTGCTCTTTACGGGTGTATGGACCTGCGCACTCTGCTCCTCACCGAGAACGTCGGCGGATGGGACCTGTTCCTGCGTGCGCTCTTCGGGAGCGTTGCAGTGGTCGCTCTGGCCATGGACCTCGTACCAGAGGGTACCGTACGTGGGGTTGTGGGGTTCATCGCCGCCGCCTGCCTGTTCACCTCGATAATGCGCCACTGCACACCCTACGTGCTCCTTGACTACAGTACTAAGTGAACCCGCTCACAGCGCGAACCGTTCTGTGACCACCTGATCGTCAGGTACGCCGAGCTCGGCCAGTGTCGTCCTGAGCGCGTCCATCATGGGCGGCGGGCCGCAGATGAAATAAGTGGGGGCTGTAAGCTCCTCGATCTCGTCGCTCAGGACGAGACCGTCGACAAAACCGTGACGCATTCCCTCGACGGTCTCTTTGGAGAGAACGTGGACCACACGCAGCCAGTCGGACCCACGCTCAATGGCGGCCAGTTCCCCGAGGAAGGCGATGTCGCCCTGGGTCCGGTTGGCATATAGCAGCAGTGTCTGCGGTTGTGTATCCCCTTCCTTATGCATGGCACGCAGCATGCTCATCAGGGGGGTGATGCCGATACCACCGGCGATGAGGACGAAGGGACCGGGCATGCTCCTGTTGGAGAACACACCGTACGGACCTTCTACATGGGCCATGTCTCTTCGTTCGACCTTGCCGAGAAGGGCGGTGAAGTCGCCCGACTCCTTGATCGAGAACGAGATGGTGTCCCCACCCGGGGCCGAGGCGATGGTGAAGGGATGCTCCTCCACAGGGAGATCCTCGGATGTGAACGTGAGGAAGGCGAACTGTCCCGACTCGTGGCCAAGGACGGTACCGTCCGTCGGCCGGAGGGTGATCGTGTGAACGTCGTGTGTCTCGAGCTTGTTGGCGACGACCTCGTACTCGCTGCCCGCGAACGTAATGCGCCGGACCACGTACCGGTACACGACCGCCGCCACGGACACCGCGGCTAATAGCAGCCACCAGGTGTAGAGGGGGCGTCCGCTCTTGATGTCGGAACCGAGGAGGAGACTGTGAGAGAGACCGATGGCTACCAGGAGATAGGTGAGGAGATGGACGAGCCGCCAGCGCTCGTACAGGAGCCCGAGCTGCTTGCGTTTGAGCACGCTGATCCAGATTATGCCGATGATCACGGCGCCGATGACGCCGCCCAGGATGTCAGTGCCGTACATGGTATAGGGGGCCATGATGTCCCCCTTCAGGAGCTGCCTGAGGAAGAGGAGCAAGGGGTGCAGGAGCACGAACAGCGCGATGAACTTGGCGTTCGCAGAATGCCAGCGCATGATGCGGTCGAGGCCGACACCGCGTTCGAGGATGCGCCAACGGGAGGCCAGTACGAGCTGGACCGCGATGGCCGTGAGGGCAAGGGTGCCCGCTGCTTGCCCGAGGCTGTAGATGGACGGAGGGGCTGGCTGGGGCTGTACGGTGATGACAAGCCCTGCTCCCATGAGACACACATAGAGCAGCTTGAGCGTGGCTGCCTTGTGGTCGTCCCGGAGCATGCATCGGTCAAGGACATGAAAGCTCAAATATCTGAGCAGCATGGCCTGGGTCCATGCAGCCTGTCGTACGCCCTTTCAGAGAAGAGGACATCCCCGCTCTCATAGAGATGCTCACTCTCAACGGCCAGTACGATTACCCCGAGATCGAGGGGCCAGAGGCCATGCGACGTGTGGCCGCGTGCGATGCGGCCGTGTTCCTCGTGGCAGAGGTGGAAGGCAGGTCCGTCGGGCTCGTCCGGGCGGTGTACGACGGATCCCGGGCACTTGTCCACTTGCTCTCGGTCCATCCGGACCAGCAGGGCCGGGGCGTGGGCACGACCCTCCTCCAGGCCTGTGTCGACGAGCTGGTCCGCCGCGGAGCACCCACGGTGAGCGTAACCGTGTCCGAGGCCAGTGCGGCCTTCTGGGAGAAGGTCGGGTTCGCACGGCTCCCGGTGTTCGTCATGCTCAAGGAGGTCGAGCGATGAGACGCGCTGACCGAGAGGTCACGGACCGGGAAGAGATCGATTCAATCCTGGAACGGGCGACGGTTTGCCGGCTCGGGATGTGCGCTGATGGTAAACCGTACGTGGTACCGCTGAACTTCGGTCACAAGGACGGCCGTCTCTACTTCCATTCCGCGACCGAGGGGAAGAAGCTCGATATCCTTCGTAGGAACGAGAAGGTCTGCTTCGAGGTGGACGTGGACACCGAGGTGATCCCCGCCCAGAGCCCGTGCGGGTGGGGGATGCGATATGCGAGCGTCATCGGGTCCGGGACCGCTTCCCTCGTAGAAAACCTTGACGAGAAACGCTCGGCGCTCGACATCATCATGGCGCATTACGACGGTCAAGGGGCTGACTACCCCGAACCCATGCTCCGCAAGGTCACTATCATCAGGGTGGACATCGAGCACATGACTGGCAAACGTTCGAGACCAGAGGAACGCTAGATGGACGATTATGCCCGTCTCTGGACGGTCCCGGACATCGATCCGAAGTGGTCGATGCGCTGGTACTGGTGGTTCTGGGTAGTGTTCCTGGACGATCCCGCTGAGACGGCCCGTCCCCGCCAGCTCATGGTGCTGTGGACGTACAAGGAGGCGGCGACCTTGTTCAACGACATGCTCGTCCTGCCGGAGGACGGCATCAAGAATGGGTCGGGGCGCGAGTCCTTCCCCGGCGTGGTGGCCGCCTGGTACTTCGACGGGGAGCGCATGGACCCCGAGCTGGCCTTCGAGCGGGGGACCCTTACAGCAGAGCACAATGCTGATGATCCCTGCAATGGACGCCTCTCCTTCGAGTCCGCGGTAGGTAACGAGTGTGCATTCTCAGGACAACCGAGGGACTGGCGGCTGCGCCTGCGCAATGAGAAGGTCGACGTGGACGTGTCCCTCCGCCTCGACGAGCCTGCGTCGTTTACCCGCCCGTCCCACATCCGGAACCGCATCGTGGCAAAGAGGTTCATGTACAGCGCCCTGGAGCTCAACCGATGCACTGCGGCAGGTACCATCGACGGCGAGCAGGTGAAGGGCACAGCATACTTCCAGCGCATCGGGCTCAACAGTCCCATGGGTCCCTGGTACTGGGGCGTGTTCCACTTCGCCGACGGATCGGTGCTCAAGTACTTCTTCCCCCACGTGTCCACCAGTGCCTTCCGCCACGATCCCGCCGAGAGGCTGCCGTGGCACGAGCGGTGGTTGCTGCCCGCGAGGCGGCAGGCGGAGTTCTACCACGCACCAACGGACACCACCCACACCTTCTCCCGTGGTACTGTGGAGAAGGAGCTGGACGCTGATGGTCTCCCCACCTGGAGGCTGCGCGTCCATGACGACACCACGCACCTGGACGCCACCCTGGATTCCTATGCTCGGGTTGTCTGGCGCTTCCGTCCCCATCGACCGCGACTCCCGCTCAACGACATGTACTACAACGAGTACCCCACGCAGATTACTGCTTTCACGCTCGACGGTCCCGATGGCCGGCTGACCCTGGACGACCTCGGCCCCGGGGTGGGCAACACTGAGCATACCTGGGGCGGATTAGTGTGATCCCCTCATGTAGCGGATGATACAGGCCCGGCCTGCCCTCGCTGTACGAGTGGCGTCAGATACGGTGTGGCAGCGGCGATGTAGAGGACGGACCACGCCATGAGGTCGTGCTCGGCAGCGGCTGCCGCACCGGCCAGGAAGGCGAGGTGGATGAGGAGGAATAATATGCAGGGGAGCGTCACGTCCACATCCGCGCACTGCTGTCGGGCGTGGGCGTACCACACACCTGCAATGAACGTGCCGCAGGAGAGGAGCCCGACGACGGCCTTGGCGTTCACGGGACCGATCACGTTCTCTACGTCGAGGTGGAGCCAGGCCACGCCAACGGGGAGGATGAGGAGCACCGGCATGATGGCCAGGAACAGGGAGCGCATGATGACGTTCGGGAAGACGCGCTTGACGGCCCTCGACGCAGACAGGTGATTGAACAGGAAAACGATGAGGAACCATCCCAGGAAGTTGCCAAGGGGGACACCGTAGAAGCTGTTGGCGATATTCCAGTGCCAGAGGCCCACGGCCTCCGCCAGCGGATCGAGCATGAGATCGATGTTCACCGCAAGCGCCCCCATCATGAGGAATCCGACGGTGGAACGCGGTATCTGCATGGCTTGTACGATCTCGTGGGAGATGAAGATGATGACCACCCACCCGAGCACGATGACCAGCGGCACGTCCCCGATGGGGACCGGGAAGATCCCGTTGTAGGTGTGGGACGCAAAGAGTCTCATGGTCAGGCCCTCCATGAGGAGGCCGGCCACCGCCATGGTAAGGAAGGTGCGGATGGTGGCGTTCCTGCCGTAGGTCCTGAGGCTGCTGAGAACGGCAAGCAGGAATACCAGCGGGATCAGCCCGTAGATGAACAGAGAGTGCAACGTGGCCTCGGCGATCATCGTCGTGCGGACCTCCGCGGATCGGGGACCACGTTGCAGTACTCGGCAAGGCCGTAGCCGGTCCGGTCCCCGCAGGTGAACACCGTGTAGCCATCGTGCAGCACCAGGGGATACGGCTTGAATAGGAGCTTGAGCGGATTGTGCTCTCGCAAGGGGGGGATCCTGGAGATGCGCTTGACGTCCCCCTGGACCTTCAGTGTATGCGAGCCATAGCCAATGTCAAGGTCAACCTGCTTGTGAAGGCCCCGATGATCGTAGGTCGTTTCGACGTTGACATGCGTGACCGGATGGTTCACACCGTCCTTGTAGACGAATCCGGTGTAGATGTTCGTGGACCCCTTCTCCAGGCGCGAGCATTGGATGGTGAAGTCCTTGGAGAAGAACATTGTGAACAGTCGGTACCGGTCGACGAAGAGGAAGTCACGGACACCCCACGAGTGGTCCCGCTCGCCGAACCCTTCGATCTTCCGGGCGTCGCCATCGAGGGTGATCTCGCCTGTGACCACACCGGACTGCTCGATATGGTCCAGGCCGATATCACCCCAGAAGTCCGGATCGACCTCCGATAGGAGCTGTCCGCCGTCAGTGTAGAGGTGATGGCCGAAGTGGAAGCATGGATTGATACCATCGAACGCCAGCTCGAAGGACACCGGGACCATCTTCTTCCTGGAGAGGAGCAGTCGGAGGGGGTGGGGTGGGAAGTCCTCGTTCTTGAACGCCATGAGCTCCCCTGTGTAAGAGAGTCGCCATCGCTTGAGGGGGACCTCTGCGTTCAGCTGCAGGCCTTTCAGGGAAAGGGGTCTCGGAAAACCATCAAGCGGTTCCCGCTTGATATCGACGAGGATTGTCTCCTCGTCGGGATGGAGCACCGTGGCATACTCGATCCGCTTCTGGTTGGGCCAGAGGGCCATGGTCACCAGCCCCTTGATGTTCGATGCGGGATCGAAGAAGGGGAAGAAGTGGCTCTCACGCCACAGGTGGTGGCTGTCAGGAGTGTGTAACGCCTCGTCCTTCTCGTTGATTATGCCCGTCCCCCTCCCGGTCCTTTTATAGAGACGGTTCCCGTGTTCGCATCCACGATGACGAGGTCCCCGTCCTGTATCGAATGGGTCGCTCCCTGGACATCGACGATGGTGGGGACCTTCAGCTCCCGGGCGATGATGGCGCCGTGGGAGAGCAGCCCACCCTTGTCAGCAACGATGGCCGAGGCCAGGGCGAACAACGGCGACCACCCGGCGTCGATCACCGGCGCCACAAGGACCTCCCCACGACGGAGACCCGATGAGGTGGGGTCCAGAACTACCCTCGCGCGCCCCGAGATCCGTCCCGGGTAGCAGGGTATCCCCGCAAGCCCCCCGGTGGATGCTGCGTCCTCACACTCGGTGAGCACGACACGTGAGTCGATGATGGAAGGGAACGAGGCGAGGGCGCTGTTCGCCTCGAACTCCCGTCTTCGTGTCGCGATGCGGTCACCAAGGTCTTCTTTCTTCTCATCGAGGGCGAGGATCTCTTGGAGCGTGAGGAAGTAGATATCGTCCTCTGAGTCGAGCTGCCCCTCATGAGCGGCGTTTGAGGCGAGGGCACGCAGGTTCTTGCGGCAGAAATTTGCGAGTCGGATGAGGTTGCTCTTCTGGCGTTCACGGTACTTGGAGAACAAAAGCTCCAGTCTCAATAGCGCTGTGAGTCGTACCTTGGAAAGAAGTGGCAACACGGGAACGCTGACCTCGGGGGAGGGCCCGTGCTGGGACGGCGGGTCCCGGAGGTACAGCTTGAGGATGTCCACCACAAGGGAGGGATCCGTCTCCCAGGAGTCGGCACGCATCTCTGCCTCCTTCGGCCCCCTGTAGCCGTATCGGTGTAAGAACTCCCGGAAGAAGGACAGGTCCTGAACGATGGTGATGATGTCACGGGTGTCCCGCTCGAACAGGTCCGAGAGCAGGGAATCCCCGGCGATGGTGCCCGCGAGCCGCTCCAGCTCAATGATCGGCTTCAGGCTCTCGAGCTCGTCGTGGCCGGAGGTCAGCGATGTGGCGATGGCATGGTGGTCGTCATCGAACACGGTCTTGCAGAACTGGAAGAAGTTGCCGGTGATCTTGGAGCTGAACTGGGAGATGAGGAAGTGTAGACGCGCTGTCTCTATGCCGGTATGGATGAAGCGTCTGAGGTTCTCGCGACATCCGACAGGGTTCGCTCGAGCGGGGCGTCGATCCAGCAGCAGTTCGATATCCCGCTCGTTCTGCTCCACGAGACGCGCCATGGAGAGGAAGAATGCCTGCGACTGCGCCAAGAAGGTAGCTGAGGACCGGAGGGAGAGCCTATTGCCGGCGGATACCAGCGGCTCGAACGCGTACGTGTCGTTCTCGCCGAGGATCGTCCGCTTCAGGTCCTCCACCGAGGTACCGGGGATCCTGATGGTCTGAGCACAGAGGTAGGCGAGGTTGAGAAAGACACGATTTGAGAAGTAGCCCAGGAACACCTGATCGCTGGTGGCCTCATCGTGGATGCCGTAGTACCGCTCGGCCTCGACGAACCCCTTCTGGAGGACCTCGCCGAGGGTGGACCAGGTCACGGGTGTGATGGCCCCGGGCAACACCTCCCCGATATTCGCAGACGTGTAGATGGGATAGTCCGGATCGATGGGCGTATCCATCGAGTTCCCGGGAACCGGCTCCTCGATGGTGGTGATGTCCCGGGCCTGGAGGAGGTAGAGACGGTCGTCCTCGAACGCCCACTCGATGTCCTGGGGGGTGCCGAAGGAGTCCTGAACTGCCAGGGACCGGTCCGCGATGGCGAGGAGTTGTCGGGTGTCAAGAACTTCATTGCCATGAACGTTCTTGGAGATCAGGAGCCTGTCCCGGACCTGGATGACGAAGGTGTCCACCCGCCGTGTCCCGGAGACCACGGCAGTGCCGAGTCCCGCGGAGGCCTCGATGACCGCGTAGTTCATGCCCGTCGTGGGCTCGCGGGTGAAGCACACACCAGCCACCGACGGGGTAAGCATCCGCTGGACGATGACGGCGAATCCGAATCCCTGCTCGCGAAGGTCCTTCGTGTACTCCTCGGGTGGCCGGTTGAACGCAGAGGCCAAGCACTCCTTGACAGCATCCAGGAGGGCATCCTTTTCCACGTCCAGAAGGCTCTCGTACTGACCGGCGAACGAGCGGGCCGCCAAGTCTTCAGAGATGCCTGATGAGCGGACGGCGCTCCTGTCTGATCCCAAAGCGTCGAACGCATCCAGTATCCGTTCCTCGAGCTCGTCCGTGAACACTGCGAGCTGGACCTGCTCCTTCATCCCTTCAAGTCTGCCCTCCCGAGCGCGGTCCAGAAGGCCGTTGTGGGCAAGGAGCTGCTCGATGGCCGCAGTGGTGATGACGAAACCGTCGGGAACCTCGAATCCTTCCCGATGGAGCCGGATGAGGTTGTGGCCTTTGGAGCCGACATCACCGACATCCACCTCTCCCTGGGAGCGGAGGGCTATGACGAGATCGGGCCGGGGCACATGGTGCGCTCGGTTCCTCTATTTTAAAGCTGTTTCGCCGGGCCGTGGCCCGGTAGGGAAAACCTATTTCAATACAGTATCCTTGTGGTGACTTGGAGCCGAATGATACTCGATGTCATTGAATACACGGACCCGTACTGTACCTGGTGCTGGGGTTCCGAACCCATCCTACGAAAGATCCAAGAGGTCTACGGGGAACAGGTCCGGATCGGTTTCAGGATGGGGGGGCTCGTAAAGGACATAGGGCAGTTCTTCGACCCGGCCAATCGCATCGGTGGGAAGGACTGGTACAAGCAGGTCGCCGAGCACTGGCTGGAGGCATCCTCACGCCACGGGATGCCGGTCGATCCTGAGATATTCTTCGACATCAAGGATGAGGTGTTCTCCACTTATCCGGCGAACATCGCCTACAAGTCCGCCGAGATGCAGGACGAGAGGTTGGCGAAGAGGTTCCTGAGGCGGATGCGTGAAGCTGCCTCCGCCGAGCGACGGGCGATCCATCGTTTGGATATGCAGGCGGACCTGGCGGAGGAGGTCGGACTCGACCGCGACCGGTTCCTGGAGGACATCAACAACGGCCAAGCGGAAGGTGCGTTCAAAAAAGACCTTGCGGAATGCAGGTCGATGGGTGTCAGTGGTTTCCCCACCTTTCTCATTAGGAACCAGAAGGGCGAACGGATACTCCTTCATGGATACGTGTCGTTCGGGTCCTTCGAGGCGGCTTTCACCAAGCTTGCAGACGACACCCTGAAGCCACGAACGATAGTGCTGACTGAGCAGACCGTTCTCGACCTCGTTCGCAGGTACGGGAAGGTGGCCCCGAGGGAGGTAGGCGAGGTCTTCGACATCACGATGGAGGCCGCGACTGGACGGCTCGAGCTGTTGAGGGAACGAGGGCTGCTGGCAGAACAAAAGGCAGGGAACGGCGTCTTCTATTCGGTGCCAGAGGATCTGGAAGAATAACGATCGATCCGCTCGAACACCGGATGATAGCGGTTAAAGATGTCGAGCGAGGGCGCTCGTTCACGAGGAGTCAGGTATGCAACAAGCGAACATATCGTTCACGTCATAGAAGATATTGGAGAATTCCTTGCTCGCCTCTTTCAGCTCATCCTCCCCCTTCTTTGTCAGCGTGTAGGCCTTCTTCTTGTTTGCCTCGATGAGGCCCTTCTCCCTCAGCGTCTTCAGGGCAGGATAGAGGGTTCCGGGGCTCGGCTTGATCCCCCGCCGATTCTCCAGGTCCCGGGCGATCTCGGCACCTGTCATGCTCTCCTTGCTGAGGTTCCAGAGGATGAGGTAGGACAGGAAGCCCTTCATGTTGCAGCATTCCATACCAATATTATCAGACAACCGAGATAAAAACATTCCCGTTCCCGAGGACGAGTAGATATCGGTTAACCGATAACTATTTATGGAAGTATCGGGTATAAGATATTGGATAACCGATAAAGTGGTGAACATGATGACCTGCAAGATATTGTGCGACGACAAGGAGATCGCGACCTTCGACTGTACCGCTGACGGGTGCAACATCCAGTTTACGGATGAGGGAAAGGACCTGTGCAAGGACGGCTCCAAGGGATGTTGCTGAGCAGCGTCCCTTCCTTTCTTCCGACAACATAGGGGGTGATGGGAACAGGGTGATCAACGAATGATGAGACGTCAGTCGAAGAGACTGAGAGGAGGGGGGGGGTTCACGGGATGGGCTCCATCCTATTCCTCCCCTCGCCGTTGTGAAGAGTTTTTTTCAAGTTACGTAAAACCATCGATATTGACGGGAGCTGAGATGCACATAGCCGTCCGTGCCAACGTCCAACCTACAGACCCGGGTGATCCTGAACGCGATCGGGAGGATTGACCCGATATCTGGCGCTCAACCTTCCACGAGATGGACCAGCACGCCCAGGGCGATCAGCACGATCCCTGTGATGAGGCGCTCGTGCTCCTCCAGGAAATGCCATTCTATCCTCTCCATCCCGCTCAAGGCCAGGTTCACCATCAGGACCAATCCCAGGACCGTAACGATCAGATAGATCACTGAGACCATGACGATGCCTGGCCAGCCACCGGTACTGGCCAGAAAGAAGTAGGAGACCATGGCGATGCACGGGGAGAAGAACAGCGCTGTGGCCAGGGGGATCGCGATGGCGAACCGTGATCGTTCTGAATATGCATCGGTGTCGACGGGTCCCTCGTGGCCGTGGTGATCGTGGCCTCTGAAGTCCAGGGCCACGTAGACAAGTCCCACGGCGATCAGGACGAGTGGGGCGGCGACGCCCATGATGAACTCGTGGGTCGAGGAGAGAGTATGGCCGACGACCCCGATGAGGACACCGACCAGGATCGTACTCACAGTGTGCGGGATGGCGATGAGGGCTGCGATCCAGGAGCTTTCTGCGCGGGTCCATCCCTCGGCCCTGCTGATCATGACCAGGGGGATCCAGTGATCGGGCATCAATGCATGGTTCACGCTCAGGGCAAGGGCCCCGATCGCAAGTTGGATCATGTCCATCCTTCGCTCTCCTCTCTGAAGCCTGGTTTCATTGGTAGGTTGTGACCGGAAAATCTTCAGGGCATAAGAGATTAATAGACAGTGCACCACTCCCGGCCCAGAGGTGCATCACATGCCGATCGTGACAATCGAGACGTGGCCCATGGAGAAAGAGATGAAGACCGACGTGATCCGAAATATCACCGAGGTGTTCGTGGGACTGGGCATCCCTGCCCAGGCGGTGACCGTGGTCATCCACGAGAACGAGATGGAGAACTGGGGGAGCGAGGGGATCCAGCACTCAGTGAAGTTCGCGGACATGAGGAAGTGACGGGACCGACTCAGTCGGGATCGTTGCCGGCGCTCGGCACCCCGAGGACCATCCTCACGTGTTCTATGCCTGCATCCATGAAGATGGGCCCGTGAGCTGTGAACCCCAGTTCTTCGTAAAAACCGCGGACGGCGCACTGGGAGTGCAGGACGACCTTCTCCATGCCATGCTTCTGACAGTGATCAACAAGGAACACTACAAGCCGCTGGCCGAATCCCTTGCCCCGCCATCCCTTGAGGACGGCGATGCGCTCAAGCCTTGCCGTCCTTCCTGTGGTCCTGACGCGGGCGCACCCGATGGGCTCGCTCCCGAGCAGAACGAGGATATGCTCGGCTCCGTCATCCAGCCCGTCCAGCTCCCTGTCGAGCGGGACGCTCTGGCCTTCAACGAACACCTCCCGACGGATGGCAAGTACCGTCTCGAACTCCTCCCGGCCACATGTGAGGCGAATCTCAAGATCCTCCACAGAAGCACTGGTAGCGGCCGCCCCTTATAATGATGAGCCCCCTTCCACTGCAGGCCGGCCCCATGAAAGGTAATATTTAAGATGCCATAGCAGTTCTCACGTCACGGATGGTGTCACGTATGCCCGCTTGGTTCACCTTTGCCCTGATTACACTGCTGCTCTGGGGGTTGTGGGGGATCTTCCCCAAGCTCGCTACCAACCATATCGATCCGAGGAGTGTCCTGGTCTTCGAGGGCATTGGCCGGTTCGTTGTGACCCTTGTGGTCCTTGCCATGATCGGCTTCCGACCGGAAATGAAAGTTGAAGGTGTGTCGTACGCTGTGCTCGGTGGACTGATAGGGAGCATCGGTGCCGTGTTCTTCTTCTATGCTGTCAGCCAGGGCAAGGCGTCCGTCGTCGTGACGACAACGGCGCTCTATCCGCTAATCACCATCCTGGTCTCGTACCCGCTCCTGGGCGAGGAGCCGTCAGCACGACAGGGTCTCGGGATGGTGTTCGCGATGATCGCCCTCGTGCTGTTCTCGGTGGAGGCATAGGCGTCCAGATCACCAGACACCGGGGACGAGCCGGTGTGGCACCTTCCTCGTGTACTCCTTGTACCCGTCGAGGTTCTCTTGGAGGAACGCGTCCTCTTTGGCCGTGCGGAGGGTGATGACGGCGATGGCGAGCACGCCCGGAATAAACGCTATCGGAGAGCCAAAGAACAGGGGGACGCCGATGAGGGCGGGGATGCTCCCTGCATAGCCCGGATGGCGGACGTAGGCATAGGGGCCCGTGTCGACGACCCGATGGTCCCGTTCCTTCTGGATACGGACAAAGGCCTCGAAGAACCGGTTCTCGCCCATGGCCCAGGTCCCGACGGCGAACCCGAAGGTGTAGAGGACGAAGCCGAGCGATGAGAGGTAGGGGTCGAGCAGCGCCCATTGTGGCACCCAGGCGCCGGTCCACCCGTAGCGTCCGATGTCCAGCCCGACGACCAGAGGTTGGAGACGGGCACCAAGGAGCATGAATAGGGGCATGAGCCAGCGGTCCCAGGGCTCGGACTCCTGTCGGTTCCCGAACCGGTGGGTTACCATGGCCGGATTATGACGGTAAAAAATACGCCATTGTGGCGAACGTGTACACGAACATGATGCCCAAGAACTGCCACGCCCGGAAAATGTTCGTGTGGCCAGCACCGACGAACAGGAGGATCCCCGTCAGGCCCACAGAGAAGACGCTGATGGCAAGCATCTTCACCGTGGCATGGAGAAGCCCTTCTTCCTTCGGTCCCGTCGCTGCCTTCTTCTCTTTGGCCATGTGCATCACCTCCGTTCAGCTATTTTCGCAGGCTCTCTACCGGGTGGAGCTGGGCCGCCTGGTAGGCGGGCAACACCCCCGACATGCTGCCGGTGAGGAACGAGAACCCAAGTGCCGTGCCGATGAGCCCTGGTGTGATGTAGAGGTGCAGTGAGAAGCCTCCGGCCTGGGCCGCCGCTTGGGCGACGAGGGCGAACGAAAGCCCCACACCCACTCCCAAAAGCCCTCCCACGAGCCCCAGCAGCCCCGACTCGATGAGGAAGATGGCGAGGATGTCGCCGTTGCGGGCGCCCACGGCCTTGAGGATACCGATCTCCCGCTGACGCTCCATCACCGAGGTGTACATGGTGTTCATGATGCCGATGCACCCCACTACCAGGGCGATGGAGGCCACCCCGATGAACAGCACCTGGACGGCGAGCATGATCCCCGATACCAGGTTTATCATCTGGGTGGCAGTCTGGACCGAGAAGTCGGCCTGGCCCCGGTGGTCCTCCAGCTCCTCCTTGATGTCCTCGGCGACTTTGGTTGGATCGAGACCTGGGCGGACGATGGCCACCATCATGGACACCTCCTCGGGCTTGTCCATAAGCTCCCGCACCATGTCCTTGTTCACGAAGATCTGGGCGTCGTCATTGGAGTTCCCCTTGCTCTTGAGCGCTCCCACGACCTTGAACCTGTGGCCCTCCAACACCAGGCTCCCCCGCACGGGAACGGGCTTGGCGAAGATCTTCTCGGCGATGCGGTAGCCGATGACGATGTTGGAGCGGTCGGTAGGCTTGAGCGTGCGCCCCCCGGCCAGCTCGGACCCCTGGCCTTCGAAGAAGAAGTCCATGTCCTTCGCGTCGATGCCCATGAGGTAGCCGATGTACTTCTCCTGGCCGTACTCGATGGTGACCGTGCCCGAGAGCATGGCCATCACCCGGTCAACTCCGCGGACCCGCTCCACCACCTTGGCGTCGCGCTCGGTGAGGGTTCCCGCGGAAACCCCGAAGCTCCCCATCCCCCCCTCGCCAGTGAGGATCATGATGAAGCCGGTCCCCATGCGCTCGAACTCGTCGTTAAAGTAGCCCTCCAGCCCCTTGGTGATGGAGATGAGGCTCACCACCGCAGCCACGGCGATGAAAACCCCCAGGATGGTCAGCCAGGAGCGCAGCCCCCGTCTGGCCAGGTTCCGTACCGCGATGATGAAGTATTCGCCGATCATTGAAGTCCTCTGTCGAGGGTACTAATCCTCACCGAACATGTGCTTCAGCGGCCGGATGTAGAGTACCAGCGCCAGAACGATGAACGCCCACCAGTAGGGCAGGACCCAGTCGGCGAAGTAAGCACCAACAGGCACCCCGATAAAGAACCCGCCCTTCCCGATGAACCGGATGTCGATGAAGTCCAGCTTACTTGCTTTATAGTCCAACCACTCGTGCCAGCCCATGTCCTTGGGCTTCTTCTTCGTGGGTTCGCTCGATTCGTTGGTTTCTTCTTCTGCCATGGAGTATCACCTTTACGGGCGGAGTGTCCTTACCCGAACATATGCTTGAGCGGCCTGATGTAGCAGAGCAGCGCCAGGACGACGATGGGTATCCAGTAGGGCGTGATGTAGCCGGGGAAGTGCGCCCCTATCACGAGCCCGAACAGCAACCCGATATTCCCGATGAGCTTCACGTCCACGTAGTCGAGTTTCGTCACCTTGAAGTCCAGCCACTCATGCCAGCCCATGTCCTTGGGATCCTTTCCCTTGGGTGTGCTTTCATCTTTCGTATCTTCTTCAGCCATGATGGATCATCTCCTTTCGCTACTTTCTGAGGCTCTCCACGGGGTGGAGCTGGGCTGCCTGCCACGCGGGCATTACCCCCGACAGGCTGCCGGTGAGGAACGAGAACCCAAGTGCTGTGCCGATGAGACCGGGTGTGATGTAGAGGTGGAGGATGAAGCCGGCGGCCCCGGCCCCCGCCTGGGCGAGGAGGGCGAACGAAAGCCCCACGCCCACTCCTAAAAGCCCCCCCACGAGGCCCAGAAGGCCCGACTCGATGAGGAAGATGGCGAGGATGTCGCCGTTGCGGGCGCCCACCGCCTTGAGTATGCCGATCTCCCGCTGGCGCTCCATCACCGAAGTGTACATGGTGTTCATGATGCCGATGCCGCCGACTACCAGTGCGATGGAGGCAACGCCAACGAACAACACCTGGATGGCGAGCATGATCCCCCCCATCAGGTCCATCATCTGGTTGGCGGTCTGGACCGAGAAGTCCGCCTGGCCCCGGAAGTCCTCCAGCTCCTCCTTGATGTCCTCGGCCACCTTGGCCGGATCGAGCCCCGGACGGACAATGGCTATCATATTGGACACCTCCTCGGGCTTGTCCATAAGCTCCCGCGCCATGTCCTTGGTGATGTAGAGTTGGGAGTCGTCCTGGGAGTTGCCCATGCTCTCGAGGATCCCGACGACCTTGAAACGGTGGCCATCCACGACCAGGTTCCCTCGCAGGGGCACGGGCTTGTCGAAGTAGCCATTGGCTATCCTGGAGCCGATGACTATGTTGGAGCGGTCGGCGGGATTGAGCATCCGTCCCGCCGACACATCAATACCCATTCGGTGGAAGAAGAACCCTATGTCCTTTGGGGAGACGCCGATGATGAAGGTGACGTACTTCTCCTGGCCGTACTCGATGGTGGTGGCGCCCGAGAGCATGCTCATAGTCCGGTCCACGCCCCGAACCCGGTCCACCACCTTGGCGTCCCGCTCGGTGAGGGCTCCAGCAGAGACCCCGAAGCTCCCCATCCCCCCCTCGCCGGTGAGGATCATGACCATGTCGGTGCCCATGCGCTCGAACTGCTCGTTCATGTAGCCCTCCAGCCCCTTGGTGATGGAGATGAGGCTCACAACAGCCGCCACGGCGATGAACACCCCCAGGACGGTCAGCCAGGAGCGAAGCCCCCGCCGGGTCAGGTTCCGTACCGCGATTATGAAGTATTCGCCGATCATGGTATCACCTCACTCGTACCTCAACGCCTCCACGGGATGGAGGTTGGCCGCCTGCAGAGCCGGGAGCACCCCCGAGATGCTCCCCACCAGGAAGGAGAATCCGATGGCCCCCACCCACAGGTGGATCCCCAGGTCGGGCTGCATGGCCGGGATGCCCGCTGCGGTGGCCCCTATACCCATGAGCAGCCCCAGACCGGCGCCCACTATGCATCCCAGGATGCCGCCCACGGTGCCCAGCATCCCCGACTCGATGAGAAAGATCGCGAGGATGTCCCCGTTGCGCGCCCCCACGGCCTTGAGTATACCGATCTCCGGGGTGCGCTCCAGAACGGATGTGTACATGGTGTTCATGATACCGATGCCGCCCACCACCAGGGAGATGGCGGCCATCCCCACGATCAGGCCCTGGATGGCCAGCATGGCAGCACCCGCCATCTCCGCCATGCCGGCCATGGTGTTGACCGCAAAATCCTCCTTGCCCCTGGAGTCCTCCAGCTCCTCCTTGACCTCGTCGGCCACCTTCTGCGGGTCGAATCCCTTCTTGGGCCTCACGTAGAACATGGACACCTCGTCCCCCACGCCCAGGACCTCCTTGCCCTTCTTCCAGGGGACGAAGAAGTTGGAGTTGTCCTGCTCGTTCCCGAAGTCCTCCATGACCCCCACCACGGTGAAGGTGTGGCCGCGGACGTCGACCTTGCTGCGCAGGCGGACGGGCTTGTCGAACTTGTCCCGGGTGTACGCAACACCCACGACGGCCGCGTCGCGGTCCGATCTCAGAAAGTCCCTGCCCTGCTCCACCTCGAACCCGAACATCCTCTCGATGACGCCGTCCATGAGATGGTTGGGGGTGATCACGAGGTAGCCCCGGGTTTCCTGCCCGCTGCGCTCGAAGGTCACCACGGTGAAGATGAAGGGCGCCACCGAGTCCACCCCGCGCACACGCTCGATGACCTTCTGATCCTTTGAGGTCATGGGCTCGATGGCCATGCCCCCCGCGCCCATGGTGCCGCCCACACCGGGCAGGACCATGATCAGGTCGTACCCGACCTTCGAGTACATCTCGTCCATGTATTTCTGGAGCCCGGCGCCCATGGACATGAGCGCCACCACGGAGGCGATGCCGATGAAGATTCCCAGCACGGTGAGGAAGGACCGGGTCCCGCGACTGCGCAGGTTCCGGAACGCGATGCGGAAGTAATCTGCGATCATCTCTTTCCCTCACTCATAGCGCAACGCCTCTACGGGATGCAGGTTCGCCGCCTGCATGGCCGGGAGCAGCCCCGACGCGCTACCCACGATGAAGGAGAACGCGATGGAGCCGATCCACAGGTGGATCCCCAGGTCGGGCTGCATGGCCGAGATGCCCGCGGACCTGGCGCCGACGCCCATGAGCAGCCCCAGGCCAACGCCCACCAGGCATCCCAGGATGCCCCCCACGGTGCCCAGCATCCCAGACTCGATGAGAAAGATCATCATGATGTCCCCGTTGCGGGCGCCCACGGCCTTGAGTATGCCGATCTCCTGGGTGCGCTCCAGCACGGACGTATACATGGTGTTCATGATGCCGATGCCGCCCACCACCAGTGATATGGCGGCCATGCCGATGATCAGGCCTTGGACGGCAAGCATGCCGGCCATGACCATCGCGCTCATGGTGGCTAGGGTATTGACCGCAAAATCCTCCTTGCCCCGATGGTCCTCTAGCTCCTCGCGGATGTCCGCGGCCACCTTCTCCACGTCGAACCCGTTCTTTGCGGTCGCGTAGATCATGGACACCTCGTCCCCGACGCCCAGGACCTCCTTGCCCTTGTCCCAGGGGACGTAGATGGTGGAGTCCTTCTGCACGGCCCCAATGGCCTCCAGGAGGCCCACGACCTTGAACTCGTGGCCACGGACGGTGAGCTTGCTGTGCATGGTAACGGGTTTGTCGTACATATCGCCCACGAACTCGGTCCCCACGACGATCGCGTCCCGGTCACTGGTCCGCAGGGGCCGGCCCTGGGTCACGTAGTACCCGAACATCTTGCCCACCACGTCGTCCGTGATGTGGTTGGGGATGACGCCGATGAATCCCTTCCTCTCCTGGCCCGCGTGCTCAATGGTCACCAAGGACATTATCATCGGCATGACCAGGTCCACTCCGCGCACCCGCTCGATGATTTTGACGTCCTTGCTGGTGAACGGTTCGATGGACAGCCCCCCGGCACCCATGGTGCCTCCCACACCGGGCATGATCATGATCTTGTCATACCCCACCTTCGAATAGGCATCGTCCATGAAGTTCTTTAGCCCGGTCCCCATGGAGACCAGGGACACCACGGCAGCGATGCCGATGAAGATGCCGAGCACGGTGAGGAACGAGCGGGTTCCGCGACTGCGCAGGTTCCGGAACGCGATCCTGAAGTACTCGGTGAACACGGTATCACTTCCCTATCATGGTCCTGTGCCCTCCCGGGCAGGGGCTCACTTGGAGCCCCTGCGCCAGAAGAAGCGGTACGCGCCGTACAGGCCGCCGACGAATACCAAGAGACCCGTCACTATACCGATGACAGCTCCGGTCCCCATGGTGAACTCGAGCCCTAGGCGCTTGATGTCCTCTGCCCCGTAGATGGTCAGTTCGATATTCTCCGTCTTGGTGTAGATCTTCCGACTGGAGTCCTGATATTCTACGGTCACGGGGAACTCCAGGTTCCCGGGTGCGGCATCGGCATTGACCTTGAGCTCGAACTCCGCCGTCTCGAAGTCGTCGGAGTCCATCTTGCCCACGTAGATTCGGTCCGAGGACAGGACCTCCAGAGCGTCGGTGGGGGCCACCGAGACCGTCAGGAACTTGATGTTCTCTGTGCCCTTGTTCACGAAGTTCAGGGTCACGGTCCCCTTCTGTCCCGCCTTGTAAAGGGGCGACTTCTCAAGTCCGATCTGGAGGCGCGGGACCTCGCCCGTGAGCTCGCCTATGGGATCGCCAGCCAAGTAGAGCCGGAGCAGTGTGTGCTTCTCCTCGGTATACTCGTGGTTCTGGGTGTCGCTGAATCTCAGCTGGAGTTCGAGGTCAGAGGTTGCCGCAGCGAACACCTCGGGCACGTGGATTGTGTAGGTGAGGGTGGCCTTTGCGTTGGCCGCAAGGCTCTCCACGAACGTCGTGGGCGAGGAGAGCACCTTCACTCTCTTGGGTACCAGTAGCTGGGCCACCACGGACCGGGCCTCCTCGGCGCCCACGTTGAGCAGCTCGATGGACACGTCCTGGGTGGTCCCCTTCTTGAACAGGTCGGGGGCAGCCACCCGCAGGTCCAGGTCGGGCTTCGAACCCACCACGAGGGTGAGGATGCTCATGCGGGTGAAGCGTTCGCCCAAGCTGTCCAGGTAGGAGATGCCTACTGGGACCTTGTAGATACCAGGAGCGGCGGTTCCTGCCGCCGACAGGTCGAACTGCACGGTGCCCTCGGTACCTGGAGCAAGGCTGTCCAGTACCCGTTCTGCCGACGACTGGCTTGTTGCGAAGGGGAGGGTCTCTGACGAGAGGACCAGGCCAACGGTGATGCTCCGCAGGGGCACGTCCGAGGCGCTCTTCAAGGTGAGGTAGACGCTGGCGTCCCCGCCGGGCGGGATGCGCACGGGATCGGTTGTCGTACCTGCAACGAGCAGGTCGCGTCCGACCGCCTTGCGCACGTTCAACGCGAGCTCGAGGCTCTTTGTAGCCGTTGCGCCTTTGCTCTTGTAGGTGAGGGTGAGCGGAAGGATATAGATACCGTCCGCACCGTCACCGATCCCCAGGGAGATGTACACCTTCTTCGCGGATCGGGGGCCCATATCCCCCAGCCATCGGCTGTTACCGGTACTTAGGAGATAGAAGAGGCTGGAGTCCGTGGATCCCTTGGGCGTGGTGCTGATGTCCAGCTGAACGTCCTGGGCCTTCCCAAGGCCCGAGTTCTCGAGGGTAAGGGCTGCAGTGACGGTCCCGCCCGGTACGAGGTGCTCGGGTTCAAGGACAATCTCTTTGAGCGTGAAGTCCGCTCCGGACTCCACGTCGATGCTCACCTTATTGACTGTCACTTCCTCGCCCTCGGCGCACGTGTCGGGGCAAGCGGCTATCTCAAGCTCATATGTGTCCTCCGGCGCGTCCTCGGCCACGATGACATAGAACTTGCGGTACACTTCCGTCTTGGGTGCGAGACTGCCGATATGGAACGATTCGCTCTCACCCGGTTTCAGGCTGAACGGGTACTTGGGCCGCACCTCAAGCACAAGATCGGACGCTGTGTTCTGTGCGTAGTTGTCCACCTTGATGCTCACCTCCACCTGGCGCCCGGGCTCGGCAGGGGCCGGGTCATAGCTCAATCCGAGCACGCGGATGTTCGGCTCCGTCGGGAGGAAGTCGGCCCCGGCCGAAAGGGCTAGAATCAGGGCGCATACGATACCGGCTACGATCTTCTTGTCAGTCATGATTTCTCACCTTTCTTTGTATCCTTCTTCTTCTCTTTCTTTGCTTCCAAAGCATGGTTCTCTTTGTACTTCAAACGGTCGACGACAGCGCCGTCCAGGAGATAGACGGTCCGCTTCGCATACGTGGCGAGGTGGTCGTCGTGGGTCACCATGATGATGGTCTTGCCCTCCTTGTGGAGCTTGGAAAGCATGGTCATGATGTCCCGCCCCATCTTCGAGTCCACGTTCCCGGTGGGCTCATCAGCGAGTATGATATCGGGATCGTTGCACAGCGCACGAGCGATGGCCACGCGCTGCTGCTGGCCCCCTGACAGTTCAGAGGGCAGATGGTCCATGCGGTTGCCCAGCTCCATCTTCTCCAAAAGCTCAGTGGCCCGTTCAAACCGTTCGTCCGAGCTGTATCCCTGGAATACCATGGGCAGCATGACGTTCTCGAGAGCGGTGAGCCCCGGGATGAGGTTGAACTGCTGGAAGATGAACCCGATATTCTGCCCACGGATCTGGGCCAGATCGCTCTCCTCCAGTTCGGCGATGTCCTGGCCCTCCAGGAGGATGGTCCCGTCCGTAGGCACGTCCAAGCATCCCACCATGTTCATGGCGGTGCTCTTCCCCGAGCCCGAGGGTCCCATGATGGCCACGAACTCCCCCTGGTGAATGGTAAGATCGATACCGCGAAGGGCATGGACGGCAGCGTCACCCTCGCCGTAGATCTTCGTGACCCCCTTGAGGATAAGCAGGGTGGTCCCCCCGTCACCGCTGGTTTTCTCGTCCTTGGCCATGGTCTCACCTTCTGTTCTTGTCTCCTATCTCTTCAGAGCCTCGAAGCTATTCTCCAAGGGAATGCCGTGCTTCTCCTCGAGGAAATTGAAGATGTCCTCGTAGATCTCTATGACCTGTGTGTACTCGTTCTCGAGCTTGCGGAGGGTCTTGATCCGGTACTCCAGGTCAGCCCGCTCCTCGGGCGATGCCTTGGAGCTCTTCTGCAATCCCTCGAAGTCCGCAAGAGCAGTGCGCACCGCATCACGGAGCGTGCGGGACATGACGGGAATCTGGGTCATGAGGATGAGCAAGGCCTTCCCCAGTTCGAGGGTCATCACCGAGAAGTACAGCTTCTTGCTCCCCGGCCGGGTCTCATGCCGGACCTTCTTGAGCCCCACTAGCAGTTTGAGGTTGGTGGAGAGGGAGGAGAGGCTGTAGCCCGTGCGCGCAGAGAGCTCCTGCATGGTGACGGGCTCGGGAGAGAACATGAGCGTGAACATGATCCTGCCAAAGATGGGGGACATGCCCATGGGCGCCATGACCGGGATGACGTTCGTCAGCAGATCATCCTCGATGCCCTTTATCTCCGATGCGAGCGTTTTCATAGCCATGTCATCCCCTGGATATTCGAATTTTATATTATTTACTGTATTTTTAGAACATTCCGAATTTAAATAATTTTAGTATATACTGAAAATACCGAATATCATCCGACACTCTCCTCTCCTTCGATGATGAACCTGCCTATGAGCATCATGAACCGCTCCATTAGCTGATAGTCCTTTTCCATCCCATCGACTATCTCGAGCCGCTTCCGGAGTGCCTCACGTTCCTCTGCGGTCGCGCCCTCCTCATCCAAGCGCTCCTCCACGGCCAAGTACCCCTTGCGGATGCGCGGGAGGTCCCTGAGCATCACCTTGACCTCTCGTTCGTACCCGATGCGCATGATGTTCATCATGATCTCAAGGAGCTTCTTGGATCTGATCGATATGTACGACTTCTTGCTCCCAGGTCGTTTATCACGTCGCACAATACCCATACCGTCGAGGGCACGGACGTTCCTGCTGAGGGTCGGAAGGCTGTAGCCCGTCTTTTCCGAGAGCTCCTGCATGGTGACTGGCCCCTCTACCAGGAAGAGCTCGGCCATGATTCTTCCCGGAGCGGCGGGGAGCCCGAAGCTGGTCGTGACATCAACGAAGAGCTGATGGAACTCTTCATCGGCGGTCTTGATGAGAGCGTCATGTGGCGATGTGTGCGAGGTCATAGGTGGACAAGTATATGGCGTTTGTTACTTTTATATTTTTCTTAATTATGAAAAATAAGCAACAAGTGAAATCTTCTATGCTACATATCCGTTTTTGTTACAATTTAGAAACGCTAGGCGGCGGATACGTCCGGCCGGTTTCGTAAGGTTTTTAAGCCCCGCCGGGTAATATAACTACGGAGTGGTAACTAGGTGTTGCCCCGGAGTGTGTTCATCTTGGTAGGGCGAACTTCGTTGGTCGTGCTCATCGCATTAACATTGCTCATGCTCCCCGTTGTTGGGAACGGTGAGGGCACGGGGACAGGCACCGGTTCCGGCACGGGTGCACCCCAGAACACCGCGGACAATGCAATAGACTTCTCCCAGTTTTTCAGCGAGAGCGAACAAGAGATGCTCGAGACAAACGAGGAACTGGAAGCCGTAAGAGCGAACCTCCAGATAGCCATCCAGGAATGCTCGGCCAAGGAGGAAGAACGCCTCCAGAAGTGGCAGACGCTTGAGCAGAAACGTGTGGTCATGGAGCAGCGTCAGGAGGTCCTTGACCAGCGGACGGAAGAGCGTGTCCAGAAGGAGACAGTGCGCGACGAGAAACAGGTGAACAAGAACAACGCTGATGCGGCATTATCAGATTGCCAGGACTGCTCGTGCCCCGAGGGTGAGGAGAACTGCGGCTGCGACTGCGGCGACGAGGAGGCCGCCGTAGCGACCGCTCAGGCGGAGCTCACTGCCGCCCAGACCGAGCACACGACGGCCGAGACCGAGTTCAACGATGCTGATGAGTATGCCGCCGCCGCTTGTCTAGTCCAGGGCGACCTTGACGGTGTTGACCTCCGGGAGGGCGGATGTAGTGGCGGCGCTTGTGTGACCTTTTCGACCGATGAAGAAACGATCACGCAGGACGTCGAATCACTGACAGAAGAGGACCCCTTGGCTATTGAGACATCCACGAACGCCGAAGCAGACGATGTTTTTTCAGATATGGATACACCAGAAGCGACGACCACCGACTTCGATGCAGCGGCTGGCGACTTCCTGATAAACGGCGTGGACCGGCTCGAGGACCTCATAACCTACACCGAGACTATGGCGGAGGCCTATGATAGACTGGAGACAGCTATGGAGGAGGACAACGAGGAGCTTACGGCCTATCTCGAGGGAAAGGACCCCATGGGTCTCACACCTGCTGAGCTCGAGGACCTCTTCACGTTCGTGATGGAGACAAAGGATGAGCTACCTGTGGACGACAACCACTTTTTCGACGCCATGCACTACCTCTCGAGCGAGGAGGGCGAGCTCTTCCTGGCGGATGTAGAGGAGAAATCACTGGCCGGCACGATCAGTGGCCTGAACATGGACAAGGAGAACATCGAGAACGTCATCGACGCGCTCCAATCGGAGAAGGAGTTCTATACGATGCTCCTGTTCTGGGCCGCGGATCCCGAGGACATCGCCTGGGTCTTGGAGGAGATCGCCCTCATCGAGGAATTCCAGGACGCTCTCAAGGACGAGGTCACTCGGATCGACACTGAGATGGTTAAGCTCAACGAACAGCGAGAGAAGGCAGAGGAGGCGAAGACGGCCATCGTGGAGAGCTTAACGGCGGCCGAGGCGAAGGTGACGACGGCCACGAACGCCCTCAACGAGTGTAGTGGGGATACGGTCGAGTGCGACGAGGACACGGTGACACAACTCCAGCTAGATCTGCAGACGGCGGAAGAGGAAAGGAACCTGTTGCAGACCCAGCTCGATGAGACGAACACGCTGCTCGAAGAACTGGACGCGAAGGGGGGTGCGCTCGAGGAGGAGAAGGAAAATATCGAGACCACTGTGGACACCTTCGACGATATCATCGGTGGCGAGGAAGTGGACCCTGACGCGCTCAACACCCTGGTGGGCATCACAACAAACAGGGCGACGGAAACGGTCGACACCATCGATGAGCAGATAGATCTGAAGAAGGACGAGCAGGGTCAGATCACCATCACGATCGACCAGAGCCAGAACGACCTGGAGGACAAGCAGGCCCAGACCGAGAAGGAGCGGCAGGAGCTGGCGCAGAGACAGCTCGAGGAGGCCCAGAAGAAGGAGCTGGAGCTTCAGCAGACCAAGACCGAACTCTCCACGGACCTCACAGCAGCAGAGGAAAAGCTCGCCTATATCGAGGAACAGCTCAAGGCAGCGACCGAGGAGGGGGACAAGAATACGCTCGAGGATCTCAAGCAGCAGATCCTCAAGGAACGTGAGGAGCTGGAGACCAAGCTCGGGGAGATAACGAACCAGATCGATGACGCGCGGGACCGTCGCCATGAGATCGAGGATAAGTACGGTGTAGGCAATCCCGAACAGCGGACCGCTGAGAACCAGATCGACGAGGCGAAGGCCCAGGAGACGCAGCTCAAGGAGAACCGTGAGCAGCTCACCACCGACATCAAGGAGAAGGACCAAGTGCTCGCGACCATCGAGGAGCAGCTCAAGGGGGTTTCCAATGACGAGGAACGGAAGCAGCTCGAGGAGCAGAAGGCGATCGTGCTCAACGAGCGCGAGCAGCTATCCACACAGCTCGAGGACGTGACACAGGACATCGAAGAGGCCGCTACCAAGCGTCAGGAGCTCGAGACGAAGTACGAGGAGCAGTACGGGGCAGCTCCGCCGGAGGCCGAGCCCAAGGCCACCGATACAAAGGAGGACAAGCCCGGGACGGTGGAGGAGGCGACCAATGCTTTCGAGTCGGTCATCGAGAACATCGAGCAGGCCGGCGTGGGGATCGAGGGCGAGGAAGCCGTGACCGAGGCCCCACCCAACACCAATCCGAATGTTGAGTTCCTCAACGCCGTGACGGAGACACTGGAACGGGTGGGCCAGTCAACTGCCAAGGAAGAACCTGACGAGGGGACGCCCGAGCCGTCGGAACCCGAGCCCCCGAAGAAGGAGAGAAGACGGCTCGAACCGGTGATCATCCCTCCGCCAGTGGCGTCGTACATCGATCCGTTCCCCACCCAGTACAGCCCTATAGGGATCATGACGATTATCGAGGAGCCGCTCGTTGCTGTGAAGGCCGCACCGCCCCCGTCACCACCCTCGACATCGTCGCCCGTCACCCCTGCAGGCCCGGTCCAACCGTTGCAACCCGGAGAGATCGTAACAGCACCGCCCCAGCTCGATCCGGTGGATGCGGCAAATCTAGCGGCCGTGTTCGTGGACGGGGAACAGCTCGAAACGCCGGACGGCGCTACCATCCTCGTGGACTCGACGACCAACGAGGTGTACAAGGTGACCCAGGAGGGAGTGGAGACCACAGGGACCGACCAGCTCCACATCCAGGAACGGGTGGACCCCCTCACAGGGGATACCGACTACTATGCCGTTGTGGGCAACGTGACCGATGAGAACTCCACTCTCAACGATATCGCAGCAGGGAACGTGACAGACATAACCGAGGGAGCCATCATCGAGATCCGCTACCTGGACGATGCCAAGAACGTCCTTTTCATCGGCCCACGATGCCAGATGACAAACCTCACGGACGTGGATGTGCGCGTCGTGACCCTCAACGATACGGTCATCAACGCCACCAAGAACGAGACCAACGCCACCGTGATGCTGTTGGACATCTCGTGCGTCCCAGCCGTGATCGTGGACAAGGACGATCCCGAGGCCAACGTCGTCACATTCCTTGAGGAGATGGAATGCTTCGGTGCCGATGTGGGCCGGTGCTTGGACATCGAACTGTACATGGTGGTCATAGGTAAGGACGAGAACCTCTGGGAGGTCCAGTGCATCGAGAAGCTCTATTCAGGGATCGAATGATGGTGCGGCCGACCACGGTCATGAAAGTCCTGATAATCCTCACCACTTCACTGGCGCTCGCCGAGCCGGGATTCGCACGCGTCAACCTTAGCCATACCACGGGAAAGGTCTGTCCCGGACAAAGGATATCCATGGCCGTGGACATAACGAACGAGCTCAACACGGCAGCATTGTTCACCGTGGACGTCAGGTTCTCACTGCCGGGCCGTTCGCTGCGCGTGAACGAGGTTGTGAACATCGGGACGGGCGAGAGCTACAGCTACCCGGTGACCGCCAAGCTCCACGCGGTGGATCCAGATACTTATCCCTTCACGGTGACCGTGTCCACGGACATCACCAGGGGGGCCGAGGTCGTCGAGGGTACGTTGGACGTGGTCGCCTGCACGGACGAACCACCCGTGTCCGAACAACCTGCTGCCCCGGGCGGTAATAGCGGGGCCATCTCGGCCAGCCTTGTCGGACTTATCATGCTCCTACTGCTGGGCGTCGTTGTGCGCATGCGCCGGAACGTGAACCGGGCCGCCCAGACCCCTGTCTACCAGGGCTACTACAACCAGCCGGTCTATCGGCGGCCCTACTGATCATGACAAGGACGATGCATCGCTTCCTTCCAGCGATTCAACGGTCTCCTCGAGTGCCTCTAGCGGATCCTTGCCCTTGATGCGCGCGACCCTATCCCTGAGACCCGCGATCTTCTTCTCGAACCGCCCCCGTTCCTCGATGTCGAAGGGGAAGAGGTCCTCCTCCGCCTCGTCAAGGCGCGCAAGAAGGCTGGGCTTGAGGGCAGGATCATGTTCCTTGATGTCCTTCTCGATGGCCTCGAGGAGCTTGGTCATGATGCGCGAGTTGGGCGTCTCGATATAGGTGCGCTTCTCGTGCTTGCGCTTGCGTGGCTGGTGCGGGCGGTGGGTCCGTGGCGGCATGTACACCATCCTGAGGTCGAACGTGCTAGAGAGCCGGGACATGAGGCCGATGATACGTCCCAGTCGCCGGTCCACCTCCTCAACGATATGGAAGCGCTTCCGGTTCACGGTAAGGGTGTCGGCGATGGACCGCAGGTCGTCCACGAGGCTCTCGGCGCGTGGGGGGTCCTGGCAGGTGCGGACCTGACGGTCGAACTTCGCGAGGTCGCGATCGACCCGCGCGAGGACCAATTCCTGAGTGGAAAGTTCGAGCGGGAGGTCGGCGGTATCGACCCCCACCGAGGCCAACATGTTCAGGAGTCCTGTATGGACCTGCATGACCTCTTTCCGTGCTTCGGCGTTCTCCTCGCCGGTGAGCGAGCGCTCGATGTCATACAGGTCGCGAAGGAGCTCCCGGGCGAGGTCGACCTTCGGGATATAGCGCGCCGTGTCGATGCAACGCTCAAGGCGCTGCCTGATCTCTGGCGTTAGCACCGATGCATTGAGCCGTACATCGGACCTGTCCTTCCTCTCAGTGGCGTGTTCCTTATCCGATCCGCTCTCGAGCGCATCGACACGTGAGAGGATGGCGTCCTGCTGCGAACCCATCCGCTCGAGCTGTAAGAACATCTCCTTCTGCTGGGCGAGCAGCTTCCGGAGTAGTTCGGTCTCCTCCATCGCATCGAGCCTTGAAGGGTAATTTTTTAAATACCTCCCGCCAATCCAGAAAACACACTCTTGTGGGGACATAGTGTAGCTAGGCAGCACGGTGGGCTCCAGAATCCATTCACGGCTGTGGAAACCCGCAAACTAGGGTTCAAATCCCTATGTCCCCACTCCTTCACCCTTCCCTGTCCGAACACTTTTTAACGCTTCAGGCTTTCGTCCAGCGCCCATGTCCATCGAGGAGGAGTTCGGTGTCAAGATCGTCGCCGAGAGCGCGATGTGCCCCATCTGCGGCAAGGATACCGTTGTGGTCTCCAAGCGCGAGCACATGGGCGGGGATCTCGAGGGCGTGACGGAGATCTTCAACCAGTGCCGCTCGTGCTCGTATTGCGCCTCCGATGTGTTCCCTTCAGCAGGAGGTGAGCCAAAACGCTATACTTTCCGCGTGCGTTCCAGCAAGGACCTGGATGTACGGATCGTGAAGTCCTCCACCGCGACCGTGCACATCCCCGAGCTCGGCGTTGATATCGAGCCCGGACCCGCGTCCAAGGGATATATCACAAACGTGCAGGGCGTGCTCGAGCGAGTGAAGGACGCGATACACATGGCCCGGTCCTGGGAGACGACGGACGAGGGAAAGGCGCGCTGTGACGAGAAGCTCGCCTCCATCGATGCCATAATCGATGGGAACTCCTTTACACCCTTTCGTCTAATTCTCGAGGACATATTCGGTAACTGCATCATCATCGCGAAGCAGGCCAAGGCCGCGGCCCTCTCACCTGAAGAGGTCGATCGGATAGTCACACGGGGATAGAGAAAGGGTGGGCGCCCGGCCTCTTGTGGACCGGGCGCACACAGAAGGGCGTCTCACCAGTTCTCGGCAAGGAGCTGGAAGTGTTCCTGACCATGGGCGCAGGCGGGGCATTCCGCGGGGGCCTCGGGCCCCTCGTGGACGTATCCGCAGTTGTCGCACTTCCACTTCACCGACCGGTCCTTCTTGAACACGGTGCCGTTCTCGATGTTCGCAAGGAGGCCGAGGTAGCGCTTCTCATGCTGCTTCTCGGCGACGGCGATGGACCGCATGACCGCAGCGATCTCTGGGAAGCCCTCCTCGTCAGCGATGTCGGCGAACCCCGGGTACATGGTGGTGTGCTCGAAATTCTCGCCGGCAGCGGAGGCCTTGAGGTTCTCGGCGGTCGAGCCGATGATACCTGCAGGGAAAGCCCCGGTGATCTCGACCTCGCCTCCCTTGAGGAACTCGAAGAGCTTCTTCGCATGCTCCCTCTCATTGTCGGCCGTCTCCAGGAAGACGTTCTGGATCTGGACGAAGCCGTCCTTCTTGGCCTTGGAGGCAAAGAAACCGTAGCGGTTCCGTGCCTGGGACTCTCCAGCGAACGCTGTGAGTATGTTCTTTTCGGTCTTTGTTCCTTTCAGTTCAGGCATTTTCAATTCACCTTCTCAGACAGAGTTATGGTCATCACTTCAGACCTTCGCCGACCATAGGCCGTGGACAGTACAGTACTCCCTGACCAGAAAGACCTTCTCGGCGGTACAGTTGCAGAAAAGGGCCTCAGGTGCCTGCCCCGGTTTCAGGAACGCTTTGTGCGTACCCGTGTCCGTGACTAGCTCGATCATTTCGATGTAGTGCTCAGCCTCCATCGGATGTGCCACAGAGCCCACGGTCACCTTGAGTCCGGTATCTGTATCCTGCACTACGGGCACATGCTTCTCCTTGCCCTGGTCTTCGTTCTTTCCGGGAAGCAGTGTCATCCGCTGGCCGCAGCACACAAGCTCGGCGCCACCTCCGTGGATCAGCTCAACGATGTTCCCGCAAAACTCGCACTCATACACTTCCAATCGGTTCGTCGTCATAGAAAATCACCTTTTTCATCTTCAAGCTTTATTATCAGTACCCGCCGGAGGGTGGGGCGTATCACAGCTATCACAATCATGGTCGCAGCTAGCGTGCACGGTGTGTTCTCCATTCCGTGCCCTGTAGTCCTTGATGGCCGCGTGCAGGGCATCGGCGGCGAGGTTCGAGCAGTGCATCTTCTTGGGCGGGAGCCCGTCCAGTTCGTCCGCCACGTCCTGACGCGTGATCTTCATGGCCTCGTCCACGTGCATGCCCATGGCCAGCTCGGTGACCATGCTGCTCGTGGCGATGGCAGAACCGCACCCGAATGTCCGGAACTTGATCTCGGAAATGATGTCTTCCTTGACGTTGATGAAGATCTCCATGAGGTCGCCGCAGACAGGATTACCTACCTTCCCGTAGCCGTCAGCTTCCTCGATGACGCCGACGTTGCGGGGATTCATGAAGTGCTCCATCACCTTCTTGCTGTAGCCGATTTGTGTCATGTGACCACCTTCTCATAATGGGGATAGGTTTCTTAACCTTTCGACTGTGCCCCGGGCGGCGTCGACCACCGCGGGCACCTGGGCCATTGTGTTTGACCGTCCGAGGGTGAGCACCATGGACCCATGTGCCTGCTCATGCTTGAGCCCTATAGCGAGGAGTACATGGGACGCCTCCAGCGTGCGCGAGGTGCAGGCCGAGCCGGTGGCCATGGCGATACCGTACATGTCCATGCTCAGCAGGATGCTCTCGCCTTCGATCCGGCCGAACCGGAAACTGGCGTGATGGGGTAATCGTCGCTCGGGATGACCGGTAAGATGGGAGTCCTCGATAGCGAGGATGCCTTTGACAAGCGCGTCCCTGACACCCTGCAACCGATTGCTCTCTTTGGCCATCTCGTCCCGGGCCAGACGGGCCGCTTCTCCCATCCCCGCGATGGCGAACACGTTCTCGGTACCCGAGCGAAGACCCTGCTCCTGGCCGCCGCCGGGGAGCACCGTCTGGAGCTTCACACCGGGAGCAACATAGAGGGCGCCGGCACCGGGCGGCCCCCCCATTGCATTCCCGGAGAGGGTGAGCAGGTCGATACCGTCCCGCTGGACATCGATGGGGATGCGCCCCGCCGTTGCGGTGGCGTCCACATGAAGGTATCTGCCCTTCTCATGGACTATCGTGGACACTTCCTTGATGGGTTCGATGGTGCCGATCTCGTTGTTGGCGTACATGACCGAGGTCACAACGGTGGCATCGGTCAACAGCCCCTCCAGCGCCCCGAGGTCGATGAGCCCCCTCCCGTCCACCGGAGCGAGGGCCAACTCGAAACCATGCTTAGCGAGGTCCTTCATTGGATTGAGCACGGAGATGTGCTCGATGGCGCTGGCCACCACGGCCTTTCCCTTGCCCATATTCCGGATAGCGGTACCCCTTACGGCGAGATTGTTCGCCTCAGTGGCGCCGCTCGTGAAGATGAGCTTGCCCTTCTCATCGGCATTGATAAGAGCGGCAAGCCGTTCCCGAGCGTCCTCCACCGCTTGCTTGGTACCGAGACCGTCCGAGTGCAGAGATGATGGATTCCCGACGTCCTCTACGAGGTACCTCTGGGCAAAGGCGAGGACCCGCGGGTCCACTGGTGTCGCCGAGCCATGGTCCAAGTAGATTCGGTCCATCTCCATCTCTCCGATCAGAACCACATGGCCGCGTTAGCGTCCAGGGCGAGGTCATTGAGGGTGGCGGCTCCGACGATCTTGACGCCGTCCCGCAGCTCAACCTTCTCCCAGCCGAGCATCCGCTTTGAGGCTTCGCACACGTAAACGGGGATTCCCATCTCGACGGTCTTCTGGAGCATCTCGCCCACGCTGGGGAAGTCGCCGAGCTTGATCTTCTCGGCCTCTCCCGGCCGCAACACCTTTAACGCCATCCCGAGGTAGTACACAATAGGTTCAAGGTCCATGGCCTTTGCCGTCTGTGCAAGGACCAGGGGTGAGTACTGCCGCTCGGGCGCATCGCTCGTCTGGACATAGAGGATCGATTTTTCGTTCTTCATCGTTCCGATCTCCTTGGAGGTCTAATCCGCCAATAGTATTATGTACGGGATAACTATAAATACTTTATTGTACTAATTACAATGTAGTAATCATAACAAATCATGTTATTGGAGTGCACGAAATCATGGCCGATGATGCGATCGAACGCGGAGTGAAGCTTCTCAGGGACCATGGATTGAAGGTGACGCCCCAGAGGCTCGTGATCCTTCGATACCTTGAGAAATATCGTAATCACCCTAATGCGGACGAGATCTACAATGCCCTGAAGTCACGGAATCCCTCGCTCTCGAAGACGACCGTCTACAATACACTTGAGACTATGCATAAGCAAAGGCTCGTCGATGTACTGACTATATCTGAGTCCGAACGCAGGTACGACCTTAGACGAGAGTCCCACCATCACTTCATGTGTCAGGAATGCGGGCGGATCCTCGACATAGAGATCGCATGCCCGAACTGTCACCGGATCATAAACGGAGAGCACCGGGTCGACGAGGTCCACGGTTACTTCAAAGGAATCTGCAGCGAGTGCCTGACCAAGGAAGATAAACTATGAGTGAGAGATGGACCATGGAGACCACCGAGATCAAACCGGGCGTGTACTGGGTCGGTGCCATCGACTGGGACGTCAGGAACTTCCACGGGTACCTGACCCAACGGGGGACCACATACAACGCCTACCTCATCATTGATGAGAAGGTCGTGCTGGTTGACACGGTCAAGGCACACCTGGCCGATGAGATGCTCGCGCGTATCCGTGCGATCATCGATCCCGCAAAGATCGACTACATAGTCTCTAATCACGTAGAGATGGATCACTCCGGCTCCATCTCTGCAGTCCTCGAGCACGCTCCGAGCGCGAAGGTCATCACCTCTACCATGGGCGCCAAAGGTCTCAAGCGCCACTACAAGGCGGACTGGGACCTCCAGGTGGTCAAGAGCGGCGACACCCTGTCCATCGGCAAGCGGACACTGGCATTCGTCCACGTCCCCATGGTCCACTGGCCCGACTCCATGGTCACCTACATCCACGAGGACCGTCTCCTGCTCCCCAACGACGGGTTCGGCCAGCATATAGCTTCCTCTGAGCGGTTCGACGACGAGCTCGACTGGGGCATCCTGCGGGAGGAGGCCGCCAAGTACTACGCGAACATAATCCTCCCCTTCGGCGCGAACGTCCAGAAGGCCATGGAGTCTCTTGGCGGCCTCGATATCGACATGATCGCTCCAAGTCATGGCATCATCTGGCGCTCGCATATCCCTGACATCCTGGCAGAGTATCAGAAATGGTCGACCTATGCCACCGAGACATGCGCGGTCATCGTCTACGACTCCATGTGGGGCTCGACCCAGAAGATGGCGCACGCTCTCGGGGACGGGCTGCGCGAGACCGGCGTACATGTCCACCACCACAATCTCAAGCACACCCACATCTCCGATGTGATGACCGACGTCCTCACGGCCCGACTGGTCTGCATCGGCTCACCCACGTTGAACAATGGTATACTCCCGACGGTGGGGGCGTTCCTCACCTATGTAAAGGGCCTCCGCCCTGAGAAACGGTTCGGGTTCGCCTTCGGCTCCTATGGCTGGGGCGGACAGGCCGTCAAGGAGATCGAGACCGTCATGGACGGGCTCAAATGGGAGCGGCCCGAGGACGGGGTTCGTATCACGTACATCCCGGACGAGGATGAGCTCGACGCGGTGCGGGAGACCGGCCGGGCCCTCGGGAAACAAATAAGAGACTGATGTAAGATAATGAAAAGGAGGAATCGACATGGCAGACATAACCGTATACTCAACGCCAACCTGCCCCTATTGCAAGATGGTCAAGGCGTTCCTGAACGAGAAAGGGGTCGAGTTCAAGGACATTGACGTATCGACCGATCGCGATGCGGGCAAGACGATGATCGAGAAGTCCGGCCAGATGGGTGTACCCCAGATCGAGATCAACGACAAGATCATCGTGGGGTTCAACAAGGAAGCGCTAGAGAGGGAACTTGAGAGTGTATGATGTCATCATCGTGGGCGCGGGCCCCGCCGGAATAACCGCGGCTGTGTACGCCGCGCGGAAGAAGATGAGGACGCTGGTCCTCACCAAGAACATCGGCGGGCAGGCGGCCCTCTCGGGAGATGTCGAAAACTACACAGGCTTCCAGTTCATCACCGGAATCGAGCTGGCCCAGAAGTTCGAGGAACATCTCAAGGGCTTCGACATCGAGGTCCGGATCGACGTGGAGGCGTCGTGCATCAATAAGGAGGGCGACCATCTTCTGGTCAATACGCCATCGGGTGATATCTCCGCTCGGAGCGTGATCCTCGCCACAGGAAGACGTCCTCGGAACCTGAACGTACCGGGCGAGCAGGAATACCGCAACCGGGGTGTGACCTGGTGCGCCACATGCGACGCGCCCCTGTTCAGTGGTATGGACGTGGCGGTCATCGGCGGGGGGAACTCCGCCATGGATGCTGCGCTCCAGCTGGACACTATCGCGAACAAGGTCTACCTGGTCAACAGGAACGACGATCTAGCAGGTGACGAGATAATGAAGGAGAAGCTACTGGCCTCCGAGAAGGTCGAGGTTCTCAATCTAGCAGAGACGAACGAGATCATCGGTGATGACTTCGTGACCAATCTCAGAGTGCTCGTGGACGGTGAGGAGCGCCTACTGGTGGTCGGGGGCGTGTTCATCGAGATCGGCTCCGTGCCCGTTAACGCTCCAGCTTGCGAGGCCGAGAAGAACGAGTGGGGCGAGGTCATCGTCAACGAGCGGTGCGAGACGAACGTCCCCGGACTGTTCGCAGCGGGTGATGTCACGGACATACCGGAGAAACAGATAATCGCTGCGGCTGGTCAGGGATGTATCGCACTCCTCTCGGCGTTCAAGTACTTATCAACCCACAAGTTCGAAAATGAAACGAAATGAGACGTGACTGACGATAGAACAGTAACTATTGGAGTGATCAAAATGTTATCGGAAAGGATGCAAGAGGCCTTGAACAAGCAGGTCAACGCGGAGCTCTACTCCTCGTACCTTTACCTCTCCATGGCGGCCTACTTCTCCGCCAAGAACCTGCCAGGATTCGCCAGCTGGATGACCTGTCAGGTACAGGAGGAGATCGTGCATGCTATGAAGATACATCAGCATGTGCTCGGGCGTGGTGGGGGAGCGACCCTTCTACCTATCGAGGGCCCACCCCTCGACTGGGAGTCACCTCGGGCCGTGTTCGAGGCTACCTATGCCCACGAGCAGAAGGTCACGGGGCTCATCAACGGCCTCGTCGACCTTGCACAGGAGGAAAAGGATCATGCAACAGTGAACTTCCTCCAGTGGTTCGTCGCGGAGCAGGTAGAGGAGGAGGAATCCGCTAGTGGGGCGCTCGAGAAGGTAAAGCTCGCAGGGGACGGCGCAGGTCTGTTCATGCTTGATCAGGAGCTCGCTCAGCGGATCTTTACAATCCCCCCCGTCCCTAGTGAATGAATATGATGGAGGAACTGACTATGGCTAACGATGTTGAGATTTGGGATCACATGACAAAGGACCATGCACGGATCATAGGATTCCTTGAGGGGCTGCGCGTGAGCTTCGGCAAGGAGCCCTCGGTGATCAGACAGGCTTTCGAGCGGTTCCGTTGGACACTGGAGAAGCACTTCTTCACAGAGGAACGTGCCATCTTCACCTTCCTCAAGCAGGAGGATGAGACCGGTGGGATGATCAATGACATCCTCCGCGAGCACAGTGAGATCCTGGGGATGCTGGATGCGCTCGGTAAGGACATAGATGACGAGCGACACATCGACATCACGGGATTGAGCGACCTGCTGGTCCGACATAGCCAGTTCGAGGAGAAGGTGCTCTATCCCCGACTTGATCGGGAGCTGTCCGCCGAGCATAAGCGGTTCATCCTTGGGCGCATAACCTCGATCGTGGAGTAAGGTTCTTCTGTGGAGGGTCCTACCATGTCGAGTTCTGATGTGAACAAGGGGGATGAAGCAGCAAGTGGCCCAACGGTAGTGCTATCGGACGATGCTCCGAGCTGCACTTCCCCGAGCTGTCCCCTCTGTCGGTGGGAAACCTTGGCCTTCATCATCCTTGGTTTCTCCCTCGTGATGACCGGCCGGCGGGACTTTATGCTCTCAGGCTATCTCATCATATTGGTTGCTTACTCCCTGGCATTCCTCGGCATTCCCCTTCCCGATCCATTCAGGATACAGTCGCGGACCGCTCCCGCGGCGGGATCGATCGGAGAGGGACCGGAGGCGGATGAATGACCAAGGACGTGTTCACGTTCCTCGTCGGCGGTAAGGCCGGTGAGGGCACGAAGAAGGCAGGGCTCACGGCAGGTCGCCTGTTCACAGGACGAGGGCTCCATGTGTTCTTGATGGACGATTACATGAGCCTCATCAGAGGAGGCCATAACTTCTCTGTCATCAGCACGACCTCCAGCCCTATCTCCAGCCATTACATGGCCGCCGATCTCGTAGTAGCGCTCGACCAACGAAGTTACGACAACCATAGAGGACATCTGGCAAAGGACGGTGTGATGGTCTATAACGCCGATGTTGTCAAGGACGCGGAGGGGATCGGACTCCCGCTCACATCCCTGGCCAAGACCTTCCCCAACCCATCCTTGCGTATCGGTGTGGGTACCATCGCCGTGCTGGCAGCGGCAATCGGGATTACCGGCGACGGGCTGGAGGCATTGGTCAGGGCCGAGTATCCCCGGGATATTGAGAACAACATAGCCTATGCTCGGGCCGTGCACGACGCGGTCCCTCAAGAGCTTCATGGCAGGTTCACACTTCCAGAAGGTGACGAGGCGCGGGCCTTTCTGACCGGGAACGAGGCCATAGCCCTGGGCGCGGTCGCTGGCGGGCTGGACCTTTATGTGGCCTATCCAATGACCCCTGCATCCTCCATCCTCCACTACCTAGCGGCTCATGAGGAGGAACTGGGGATCACGACGATGCACGCCGAGAGCGAGCTTGCCGTCATCAACCTGGCCGTTGGTGCTGCCTCTGTAGGGGCCCGGACGATGGTAGGGACCAGCGGGGGAGGTTTCGCCCTCATGGAGGAGGGGCTCTCTTTGGCAGGGATGGCAGAGGTCCCCATGCTGACGGTACTCTCACAACGACCGGGGCCCGCAACGGGCGTCCCCACCTATACATTACAGGGCGACCTCCTCTTCGCCCTCCACTATGGGCATGGTGAGTTCCCCCGCATTGTCGCTTCCCCGGCGACCGTGGGCGAAGCGTTCTCGGTTACAGCCGAGCTCCTCGACCTCTCGTGGCGGTTCCAGACGCCTGCAGTGCTGCTCACCGAAAAACACCTATCAGAGTCACGTATGACCACTGAGCTTGCCCTCGACGCAGCCCCCGAGGCCACAGGCATTATGCACGCCGAGGGGGAGTACGCGCGTTACCGGCTCACTGAGGACGGCATCTCGCCATTGCTATTCCCCCCGACGACAGAGCTCGTCAAGTGGTCGAGCTACGAGCATGATGAACGGGGCGTCACCACTGAGGCCCCCAATGCTATCATGTCGATGCAGGAGAAACGCGTACGCAAGAACAAGGCCCTGGTCGCTCATATGCAGCGCATGCGGACTGTCAACGTGTACGGTGACAAGGGACCTATCATCCTCACCTATGGGTCCACCACCATGAGCGTCCTTGAAGCGCTCAGAGCGGGCGGGCTCGAGGCGATTGTGGTACAGCCCCTGTACCTCGAACCGTTCCCATGGTGGGAGCTCAAACGGTTCGCCGATGAACGTATCGTGGTCGTGGAGCAGAGCGCAACAGGCCAGTTCGCGCGCCTCGTCAGTGAGCGCGGTGGGCTGGTCCCGCGGGCCGTCGTCACCCTCTTCGATGGAAGGCCCTTCGATCCACACGAGCTCGCTGATGAGCTGAGGGGGTGCTTGTGATGGATGATCTCGGTACTGGGGCGGAGAACACATGGTGCCCCGGATGTGCCAATTTCGGCATCCTCAACGCTACCAAGAAGGCCGTCAAGAAGCTCGAAGAGCGCGGGGTTGGACGTGACCGACTCCTCATGTCCGCAGGCATCGGCTGCCACGCCAAGATGTTCGACTACTTGGCGCTCTCGGGCCTCTATTCCCTCCATGGTCGCTCCATCGCCACCGCGCAGGGCATGAAGCTGGCGAATCCCGACCTGAAGGTCATCACGTTCGTCGGGGACGGCGACTCCCTCGGAGAGGGGCTGGCCCACCTGATGTTCGCCGCGAAGAGGAACGCGGACATCACCGTCATCCTGCATGACAATGGTGTGTACGCATTGACCACCGGGCAGTTCAGTCCCTTGGCATGCAAGGGCTTCAAAGGGCCCTCAACCCCACGCGGGAGCATCGAGGAGCCCTTCAATCCACTGACCCTCATGTTGGAGGCCGGTGCCACCTTCGTGGCCCGGGGATTCCCTGGGCGACAGGACCATCTGGTCGACCTCATGGTGGCGGCAGTGGAGCACGAGGGCTTCGCGGTCATCGATGTGCTCCAGTCGAGCATCACTTTCCATGACACCTTCAAGGAGCACAACGGCCTCGTCGATGAGCTCGACCATATCCCTGATACGATCGATGATGCCCGGGTGCTCGCGGTCCGACGAGACCGACTTCCCATAGGGATCATCTACAAGGTTCAGCGGCCTGTGTACCACACGGAATTGTATGGCGATGCGAATCCCGTGGCACGGCGAAAGCCAAGGGGAGAACGTCTTGCGGCGATCAGGACGCTGATCACCCCACGAAAGAAATAAAGAACTCAAAGGAGATGAAAGGGCAATGCAGAAGTTCCAATGTACAGTGTGCAACTATGTCTACGACCCCGAGCAGGGCGATCTGGAGAACGACGTGGAACCGGGAACGGTCTTCGAGGACCTTCCCAACGACTGGGTTTGCCCCGTGTGCGGTGTGGATAAGGACCAGTTCGAGCCGGTATAGGCTACGATCGAAGGTGCGTTTCCATGACCCACGATGAAATAACTCCTGCCAAGGAGCTGGATTGTGTGGGCCTCTACTGCCCCATACCAATCGCCCAGACCAAGGAGGCCATAGAGACCGTCAAGGTGGGCGAGGTGCTGATGGTGGAGGCCGACGATCCCGCCGCCGAGGAGGACATCAAGGCCTGGGCGAAGCATACCGGGCACGAGCTGATGAAAATCGAGCGTGCAGGTTCGATCATGACCTTCTACATCAAGCGTACGAAGTGATCAGAGGACACTGCTCACGCTAGGACCGTAGGATGCGCCGGGAGGGGTGTCTTGCCTACTCCCCGTCCCATGTCATAACGCGCTCGTAGTGGTTGTAGTACCCGTTGTGGGTATCCTCGATCTCTATGAGCTCTGCCTTGACCTTGTGCTCCTTGATGACGCCCCTTGTGGCGAAGAACGCCTTTGTGGACTCGATGGGGTGGAGGATGGAGCCGAAGTGCGTCTTGTCCGGAGTACCGTAACCCATGTCCTTGATGGCCACGATGCACTCCTCCAGAGCGTCCTTGTCTCCGCTGAACTGAACGCGAGCACCCTCGGTGAAGGTACGGAGGTTGTAGACGCCGCCGTGGTCGCCATAGTGCTCCAGTGATGCGTTCCACTCGGGGTGGTCCGAGAAGAGCCCCGCAACGTCGGCCTCGAAGGTGTCCTCGGGCCGCTTGTCGTACACGGTGTTGTAGTCGTACAGACCGACCATGGTGTACCCGCGGTCATGCTCCCTCTCGATGTAGTCGAACTCGATATCCATGATTATTACCGAGCGGGCTTGCCTGTTACGGAGTATAAATAGGTTTCGTATATATTTTCTAGAGACGGCCAATATCCCGGGTGACAGGGCGCGGACCTCCATGGATGGATTTTTCGTGCTAAGATCATTGAATCATCCGAAGAATCCTTGGTGAGCGGCATGATTAGGTTTATAATTCTTGTACAAGGGATGACTGACAGAGGTGGGATCCATCGACGAGTACGAGCTCCTCAAGCGGATGCATAACTACGGAGTGGTCAGCAGGCACAATGCCAAGACGGTGCAGGAGCTCGTCGGCATGATGAACATCGACGAGGGGGAGATCAAGGGACACCTCGAACGCCTTATCGAATTCAGCTATGTCCATACAATCACCTCTGATGACGTGGCCCGGTATTACGTGACGGGTCCGGGCATCATCACGGTGTGTTCATTCTTTACCTGAGGGCGGAGAGACCATGCAGACGAACATCGAACGTGCGCTCGTGCTCACCTGGGAGTACCCTCCCCGAGTCGTCGGTTCCATCGCCCCACATTGCGAATCGCTGGCCCGGGGCCTGGCCAGGAAGAAGGTGGCCGTTGACGTGGTGACCTTCGATCACTGGGCAGAGGGTATCACCAAGGGAACGGGTAAGGACCGGGGTATCACAGTCCATCGCGCAGCCAATCCCATCTCACCATGTACAAGTACGCTCACATGGGCGCTCACCGCGGGCGTCGAGCTCGAACGGCTCGCAGCCGACGTGATCCACGCCGCCAAAGGCAAGGCGGACGTGATCCACGCACATGACTGGGCGGCCATCCCCGCTGCCGTGGCTCTACGCCACGAGTTCGAGATTCCGATGGTGCTCACGCTTCATTCCACAGAGACTCACCGCAGCGGGAAGGTGTTCACCCCCTACCTCGACGCGATCCGTAAGATCGAGTGGCAGGGGACCTTCGAGGCCGAGGCGGTCATCGTCGACACCGAGCAGATGCGCGAGGACGTGGTCGAGGAGTACCAGATACCCGAGCGGAAAGTGCACGTCGTCGAACCGGGGAAGCGCGGTTGGATCAATGCCCTACTGAAGCAGTACCGGGAGGCCATGCCATGAGCCCCGCGAAGAAGGCCGCGCCCAAGCAGCGGAAGACGGCGAAGAAGCGGGACCGGCCTCTTACCGTGCTCCATCTCTGCTGGGAGTACCCTCCCCGGAGCGTTGGCGGGCTCGCTGCCCACGTGCACGACCTTTCGCGCGCGCTGGTGAAGAAGGATATCGAGGTCCACGTGGTGACCTGCGGATTCCCCGGGACCAAGGACTACGAGCACTACGAGAACGTCCATGTCCACAGGTTCGATGCTTACACCATCCCGTCCGAGGACTTCCTCGGATGGGCGCTACAGATGAACCTATACAAGCGCATGAAGGCCGCTGACGTCATCCAGAACCTCGACGGTGAAGTGGACATCATCCACGCACATGACTGGCTCTCCGGACCGGCGGCCATCGCGCTGAAGAACGCCTTCCGCATCCCGCTCGTCTCGACTATCCACGCCACCGAACATGGCCGGCGGCAGGGCATCCACGATCCCTTCCAGCAGATGATCCATGATATCGAAGGCTGGCTCTCCTATAACTCCTGGCGCGTCATCGTATGCTCGAAGTACATGGAGACCGAGGTGTCAAACGTCTTCGGTCAGCCACGTGATAAGCTTGACATAATCCCCAACGGCGTGGACTACAAGAAGTTCGATCTTGAGTTCGACGCCAACGCGATCAAGTCCCAGTTCGCCATGCCCCATGAGCGTATCGTGCTCTATGTAGGACGCATGGTGCACGAGAAGGGCCTTGGCGTGCTCGTCGGGTCAATCCCCCGTGTCCTTGAATCCTGCCCGGATGCGAAATTCGTGCTGGTGGGCAGCGGTTACATGAAGAGCAAGGTCAAACAGCTCGCCTGGGACATCGGTGTGGGCGATAAGACCCTCATCCCCGGGTATCTGGACGAGGAGGTCCTTCTGGGCCTGTACAACGTAGCTGACGTGGCGGTGTTCCCGTCACTGTACGAACCATTCGGCATCGTGGCCCTGGAGGGGATGGCGGCCCGGACCCCTACCGTGGTCACCGACACTGGCGGGCTCGGAGAGATAGTCGATCATGACGAGACGGGTGTGAAGGTCTGGGTTAACAACTCGGAGTCTCTGGCCTGGGGCATCTCTCACGTGCTCAAAGATCCAGCACTCTCCAAGAAGCTTGGCAAGCAAGGGCGTCACAAGGTGGAGAAGGTCTACAACTGGGAGGTCATCGCCGACCAGACCATCGACGTGTACCGCCGGGTGTTGGCGGAATACAAGAAGGGTGACTGGCAGCCCGGGTTCAAACCGGGCATACGGTGAAGGCTCTCACTCGAGCCTAACTCATATCCGTGTCCAGTAGTAATGACACTGACAGCCTATGAGCTGCATAATGGAAAGAAGTGGGGGCGTCCGAAGACGCCCCCGATATTCTCTCAACTACCCTAGACCTTGCCACCGGAGCCGCACGTGTAGTCGTCGGGGAAACAACTGTGAGGGGCAGAGTCGCCCTCGCACCATTGGCATTCGGCCAGCTCCCCGCACGTGGCATCCGTGATGGCATCGTAGCAATCGGGGTGGTCGTCGCCACCCGTCGGATCTCCACCCGAGGTCATATCGCACCAGGGCGGATCGGTCATACCGGGTCCGGGGCTGATGCAGTTGGCGGGTGCGTTGGGGTCCACCCACTCGTCCGGAAGGTCTTGGTACTTGTCCGGGCACGGCTGGTCGAGGTCGACGCGGCATGCGTCCATATCATCTGGGGACTGGCAGCACTTGTAGCCGCTCGGGCCGCCGTCAGTACTACCGCCGTCAGTACCATCGTCCTCGGGCTTGCAGATGTTCGACTCATACTCACAGTACTCGCCGCCGGTGCATCCGCAGTCCTTGCAGCAGTTGCCGGAATTCTCCTCACCGTTGCACTCATTGTCACCGCAGAAGCCACCCTGGCTCCCACCGTCCTCGGGCTTGCAGATGTTCGATCCAGTATCGCAGAACTCACCGCCGGTGCATCCGCAGTCCTTGCAGCAGTTGCCTGTACTCTCCTCACCGTTGCACATACCATCACCGCAGTATGCTTCGATCCCGCCGCTGCTACCGCCGCTGCTACCGTCGCTGTTGGACTGCCAGTAGTTCTCAGACATCTCGTTGAACCGCTGTTCGAGGTCCCGCTGGAGCCTGTCCCAACCGCGGCCGTCGGACTCGAGCGCCTTCACGCGCATCTCCTCGTAGTACAGCTCGAGCTGCTTGAGTTGGGCCTGGTCGTGGTACTGTACGTCCTCGCGCATCTGGCGGAGGTCCCGGGACTTCCACAGGAGCCACTGCATCCGCCAGAATTGGAACCGGTAGCCCTCCCAATCGCGCTCGAAGCGTTCCATCACGCGACCGGCGTCGTAGGTGCCGTCGAGCTCGCCGCGGAACTCCTCGGCGCGAGCCTTCATATCGAGAAGGATGCGGTTAAGCTCCTCGGTACCGGGTACGTTCTCGTACTCCATACGATCGACCTCGTCCTCGAAACCCTGGAGCTCGTTCGTGAGACCGCTGAGGCGCTCGAGCATCCACAGGCTCTGTTGGAACTGCTCTAACTCACGCTGGAACGGCTCGAAGTGGCGCCAGATGTCCCTGACACCGGCCAAATCGCTCCCCATGGAGGCCAGCTTGTTCTGAAGTTCGCGGAACTGGGACTTTGCTCTGCTCACGTCCACACCGTCGTACTCCATGCGCTCGATCTGATCCTCGATTTCCTCGAAGCGGCGCTGGAACTCTTGTGTGATCCGCTGGCCCTCGAGCTGCTGGAACACGGAGTTCTGGAACTCATCGACGCGGCGGTTGAACGTTTCCTGCTCACGCCAGATGCGGTCCATCTGCTCAGTGGTCCTCAGCTTCTCCTTGAACTCGTCCAGCTCGTACCAGAGGCTCTTGAGCCCACGGCGAGCATCGGCCGTATCGATACCATCGTACTCCATGTCCTCGAGGCGCTGTTCCATTTCCCTGAACCTGCGCTCGAACTCGCGGGGGATGGTGGCGATGGCGCGGCGCTGTTCGAGGGCGTTGATCTTGCGCTCGAACTCGTGGATGATCCTGTCCCACCTGCCGCCCTCCATCTCTTGGATCTCGCGCACCACGCGCCGCAGCTCGGCCCGAAGGTCGGCGAGCTCCTCGTAGAGGTCGTCGACGCGGATGCCGTTGTACTCATCGTCACGGAGCTGGTCCTCCATCTGACGCAGGCGATCCTCGAGGCCGCCCAGCCATCGGCGGGACTCGAACTCGCGCTCGATTCGCTCGATGTCACGGTGGAACCGCTCGAGAGCGCGGCCGAGCCGGTGGCTCTGTATGCCCGAGCTGCGCATCTCTTCTATGCCCTCGCGGATGTCGTTGATGGCGGAGCGGTACGGCTTGGTGTCGACACCGTCATACTCGGCCTCATCGAGGCGCTGTTCGATATTGCTGAGCCTGTTCTCGATATCGATGAAAGCACCGCTCATCTCGATCTGTTCCCGTAGGTGCCAGAGCTTCTCGAACATCCGCTCAGCACGCCGGAAGTCGCCCTGCTTGGCCAGACCCTCGATAGTGCGGAGCACCTCTTCGTATTCCCTTCTGAGGTCCTCTACGAAGTCGGGGACCTTGAAACCACTGTAGCTGGCGTCCTCGATGCGCCTGTCGATATCCTCAAGGAACCGATAGGCGTCCTCGATCTGATCGTTGAAGTGGCGCCATTGCATGAACGACTCGAACTCGCGGTGGAGCCGTTCCATCCTGTGATGGCACTTGCCCATGATGCGCTGGAACTCGTGCGGATTACGCACATTGCGCATCTCGTCCATCGCGTTGTCGAAGCAGAGGGCGACGTCCTTGAGCTTGGTCTCCATCTCGGAGACGTCGAAGCCCTCGTAGGCCATCTTGTCGAGCTCCTCGAACATGCGGTACAGGTTCTCATCGATCATGGTACGCTCGTAGAAGAAGTGCACAAGGGGCATCTTCTCCATAGCGTTGCGGAAGATCTTCTCGGCCGCCCTGGTTTGACCATTCATGGCTAGCTTGATGGCCTTGTCGATACCTTCTTCGATCTCGTCCAGAAGGGCGTTCAGGCGCGCACCGACATCGCCCGGAAGCTCTTCAGCGCGGAAGCGCATCTCCTCGATCTCATACAGGATGTGCTCCTGCTCACGCAGGAAGTCGAAGTACATCCGCGTCTCGTCAAGAGCACGGTGGAGGCCGCCGAAGCGCTTCTCGATCTTGCCCAGGAGCTTACCGGCCGACTTGAACTTGCCGGCCTCGATGTCGTCCTGTACCTCCACGATCAAGTCCTCGATCTCGTTGAAGATGGACAGAGCGGGGCCTATGTCGACACCGTTGGCCACCATCTCCTCGACCTCCCAGGAGACGTCCTGATAGTGACGGAGGATGCCCTCCAGATGGCCGCGGATATGGATCTCCTCAATAACGGTCCAGGCATTACCTATCTCCTTCCAGGCATTGTCCATGTCACCGCTCGCCGCAGCACTGTACGACTGGTAGAGATAGTCCTCTGCCACGCTTATGAGGTAGAGCATCTCCTCGATGTCGGCACCCATCATCTCCATCTCGAAAAGACGTTCCTGTGCTTCCTCGAGCTGGTTGTAGGCGTTCTCGAGCTCGTCCTCGAACGCGAAGCCTTCAGGCTCTCTGGCTCGCTGGAACGCGCGATTTATGAACTTGTGCACCCTGCGAGCGAAACCCTCGAAGCGGTGCTGGACATCGATGATGTATCCGATATCGCCGGAGCCCTCCGCTTCCGTGAGCTCGTTCTGGATGTTTTGGAGCTCCTCGAGGAGCCGGGAGAGCTCGATGCGGAACCTGCCCACGTCGGTGCCCTGTTCCTCAAGCTCGTTGAGCGACTCGTCAAAGGCAGTGATTTCAAGATCGAGATCCATGATGCCGATCGAGGTCTCCAGACGAGCTACGAGCATGTTCGCATTCTCGGCAAGGAAGTCGACCTCTTCGAGCTTGCCCTCGAGGATGAGCTGCTGGGCCTCATCGATAAGGAGGCGCAGCTCCTCGATGATCTCCTCTTCGACGGAGAGATCGTAGCCGGCACCCTTGAGCTCCTCGACCTTCTCAGCGAGACCTTCGATGTATTGCTTACCATCGTCTAGGTCGTGTTGGTAGCGTCGGTGGTCCTTCTTCCGGTCAAGCTGCTCACGGATATCCAGCACTTGATCCCAATTGTCTGAGCTGCTACCAGCATCCTTGAGCGCACCGAGCAGGTCCTGCAGGTCACCGAGGTCGACATTCTCGTCCTCGGCCTCTTCGAACTCGTACTGAAGGCTCTTGAGGGCGGAATCGAACTGCCGGCTCTCCACCTCGGAAGAAACATCCTCCTCATCGCTACCGAGTTGGGCTCTACCTATGAGTTTCCCGATCTCACCCACCTTGTGCTTGATCTCCTTACCCGCGTGCTTGAAGGCGTCGATGTCCTTCGCGTCGAGGGCGTAGAACTCAGCGTCCCTTCCTAGCCGCTGGACAGCCTTGAGGAGGTAGCGCATCTTCTTGTCCTCCCCGAACTCCTTCTCGAAGGACTCGACTTTCTCCTCAAGGGCGAGGATGATGTCCTTGATGTCCTTGAGCTCCTTGCGAACGTCGTTCTTCTCGGAATCTACCATTTCTTCGATTCGTTCGGCCCGGCGATCCTTGTCAAGGCTGGAGACAATCGCCCACTCGCTCTGTGAGGCGAGGTCCTGGGCCAGACGTGCCTGACGGAAGCCCTCTACGTACTTCTCTCCCGCCAGTGATTCCTGGGCTCTGGCGAGAGCGGCCTCTGCCTTGTCGATGAACTCGAGGGCCTTCTTTAGCACACCCTCTTCGATGGTGATGTCGTCCTTGAAATTGGCGACGAGCACGCGCATTTCGCCAATGACAACCTCAGCGCGTCCAGCCTCGTCGACGGCCTTCTTGGCGAGCTGGAGCCGCGCGAGCTCCTTCTCAAGAGCACTGATCTTGGAAGCGAGGTCCTTGGCCTTCTTAGCATACTTCTCCTTGGCATCGCGGACCTGTTTCGCCACCGCGGCCACAGGGTCCTCTCCCTCCACCTTCTGGATGGCGTCCTCGGTAACGTTCTGCTCCTTGAAGCGCTCCACGAGCTCTTCCGAGAGACCGCTGTCACCAACGACGATGATATTGGTGATGTTGTAGTTACGGACGAAGTCGGCCAGTTCCTTGGTCTTGCTGGTGTCAGAGATGACGAACACGACCGTGTCCTCGGCGTCCGCGGGCATCTTGAGGATGTCCTCGTAGTTATCCTCGGTGACGATGATACGTGCGGTGGTGATGCCCTCGATCTCGGTGAGCTTGCTCTTGATATGGCCGAGTATACGGTCGAGGGTCTTGTCGATGGAGGATCCGGCCACCTTTGTCAGTGTGGGTCCGATGGACTCTATCGCCGATGTAAGGTTCTCGGAGGGGTTGGTTCCCACGAGCACCACATTCGAGACATTGAGGCCGGTGAGGAGCGATGCCGCATCGACTGAGAGCGCGTCACAAGGAGTGAGCAGGATAGGGGATTCATACATCCGTGCAAGGGACAACGATGCAGCCAGCTGCTTGTACTCCTCACCCACGGAGTATATGTTGTCGCATACTAGAACGGCGTTGTCAGTCCCCGTTGAGAACCAGAAGTACATACCGATGCTGGCGGCCGTACCATAGCGCGTCATGTCCCAAATGCGCTCGGTCGTGAAGCCAATCTCATTGATTTTTTTCTCGACGTCCTCACTGATGACGGCAGGCCCACCAATTATATAGACCGTCTTGGGATTAAGGTCCCGCAACGTGGCCTCCACCGCCTCGGAGAGCTCGTTCTCGTCCGTTACGATGACCGGTGCACCGATATGGTTCGCAGCGGCCGCCGCAACGACGGAATCAGGGTAGTTCACCGTGGTGGTGAGGAACACCGCGTCCACGGTCTCTTCTGCCATGGCCAAGGTGGCCATGAACACGGTTAATATGAGTAAAATGCGCAATCCTCTATACATAGCCTTCGCCTCCAAGTAACTTGACTTCCTAGTCTAGAACTCATTCGGTATGACATTTATAGGTTTCGTTCTGCTTATGAAGGATATAGACAATCTATACACGTCATTATATTTTCAGGAACGAGGTAAGGGGACGAGGTTATCTGTATGGACAAAACGGGACCAAGTGTGGAAGATGTGGTTTCCCAGCTGAAGGAATACGAGTTCTCCACCTTTCAACTCGGCACGACCTGCTTCCATGACAAGGACAATTTTATCCGGGCGATTACCGAGAGGTTCGGCGCCACCTTCGCAGAGAAACACCCCGACCTCACAATAGTGCTTGGACCGGGTACAATGGAGATCGTGACCCGCCCACTGTTCGTGTACGGGCGATACCTCAAGACCTCACGAGAGATACCACAGACAAGATGGCCCTGTCGCGTATGCAAGGGTGGCGGCTGTCCACGCTGCGATGGTACGGGGAAAATGTATCAGGAGAGCGTCGAGGAGATCTTGGGCGCTCCCCTTCTGGCAGATACCGGTGGGACGGGGACCCGGCTCCACGGCTGCGGTCGTGAGGACATCGACGCGCGGATGCTCGGTTCTGGACGGCCATTCGTGATCGAGGTAATCAATCCGCGCTGCCGCACCATCGACCTGCCAGAAATAACGCACGGGAAGGCCGACTACCTGTTCCTCAGGTTCTGCGAAAAGGGCATATCCAGGATGTTGAAGTCTTGTGCTGCGTTCAAACGTTATAGGGCGCAGGTCACCCTTGAGAACGAGGTCGACGATCTGCATCTCAAGAGGGTACACGATCTCTGTGGCGTCCGGATCGACCAGCAGACACCTACCCGCGTCCTCCACCGTCGAAAGGACTTGAAGCGCGGCCGAGCGATAGCTAGTATAGTCTGTCGTCGCCGTGGGCCTACGGAGCTGGAGCTCGAGCTGGTCGTAGCCTCGGGCTTCTATGTCAAGGAGTTCGTCTCCGGTGACGGAGGGAGGAGCATACCGTCCCTTGCTGAGACCTTGGACGTCGGGTGTACGTGCTCACGCCTCGATGTATCGGCCGTGTTCGATCCCACGTTACTCGACCTCATCAGAGAGACCGGAGAGTCGGGCAGCGATCCTCATGAAGGAGCGCAAAGGATTGGTATGACGCTTTCCTGCGGCTGCAATCCTGAGACCCAGCTGGAGCGCATGTTCCCTGGTGATGAGCTGCCACCAGTGTTGGATGCGCTCTCATGTGCCGCCACCGCGGACGCATCGCTAGCGCTCACAAGACCTGACGATGACTTTTAATTAGATGAGAGCTACTGCTCAGTCCATGGATGAGGCTCACGAGTCACTCGAGGACATCCTCAATAAGCGTCGCAAGATGGCAAATCGTCTCCAGGACGCCATAGCAGGCAGGGAGGACCCAGGGCTCCATCCAGGTGGTACAGCGCCTGATGAGGGGGAAGAACCAGCCCCTCTGGCCACGAGCGACCTTCATCCCCCCTCAGCAGATCTGTTCTCATCACCATCTCGTACTGCTGGCCCTGCTCCCTTTGACGAGGGCCTTCCGAGCATGAAGCGGGCCCCGAAGGGCGACGACTCCTTCCCTGAACCGGCAAGCCCTACCAAGGGGGACGATATGTTCCCTGAAGGCTCCGGTCCAGTAAAGGGTGACGATAGTTTCCCGGACGCTCCCGGTCCGACAAAGGGTGACGACCTTTTCCCCGAGCCTGTCTCGTTACCCGTTGATGACGGATTCCTACCTGAGGCAGAGCCTGATTCGTCAGCTACTGACGACGGATTCCTACCCGAGGCGAAGGAAGAGCCCGAGCCCATTGAGGACGAATCCGAACCTGAATCCGAGGAGAAAGAACCAGAGCCCCTCCCTGTCCGGGAACCTGAGCTTATAGAAGATGAGCCCGAGCCCATAGAGGAAGAACCTGGACCTCTTCCAGTCCTCGAGCCCGAGCCCTTGGAGGAAGAACCTGAACGTCTCCCTGTCCTCGAGCCCGAGCCCGCAGAGGAAGAGCCTGAGCCCATCACTCTACCCTTCCATGACGAGGAAGAGGAACTCGTTGTACCTTCACGTGAGCCTGTTGGACCACCTTCCGATGAGGAACCGGTTCCCGAGCCAAGTGAGGCACCCCCGCGTGCAGTCCCTCTTGAGGAACCTCCAACTCGCTTCGAGCCTGAGACTATCCCCGAACCTGTGCACACGGGAGTCTCAGATATGGAGAAGGAGGTCCGTTCATTGAGCGAACAGCTTGACGGTCTCCTACGCGATCGCCAGCGGTTCCCCAACAGCGAGGTCTTCTACAACGTCCTTAACGAGGCCTCCAACGGACTGAAGGACTCACTTGAGCTGCTACGGTGATTACGAGAGCCCCCGGTCACGACTCGCTGAGAACCTCGTAGAGCTCTCGGTTCAGAACGACACGGTTGACCTTGCCGAGCCGCTCCTTCGCGATGATGCCCTTATTCTCGAGGTTCTTGAGGATACGGTGGGTCTTGACCTTGTTGAGGTTGGGAAGATGCGATAGCTCATACTGTTGGACCTTTCCTCCGTTCTCAAGGATCGTGTCCACAACCTTCCGCTCGAGAGGATTGAGGAATTTGAGGATGATACGCGTGTTCTTCTGAAGGACCGTCTCCTGATGGACGATTCGGTCGGCCATGATGTAGTAGACCACCGTCCCGACGAACAACCCGATGAACGCGAAGAAGGGAAAGAAGTAGTAGGGGCGGAGTGTGGGCATCGACGCGTACTGTGCCTCCAGCTTGCTCTTGATTTCCTCCTTGGTCATCTGGTCGATAGCGTCAGGTGTGAGCCGGCCGGCGGCACGCTCCTCGTGCAGGAGGTTGTAGAAGAGACTCACCGATATGACTAGGAGGGCAAAGGAGACGATGAGGCCGATGCCAAGTACCTTGTTCTTGTTCCCCTCAGTATCCACTCCCTTTAGAAAGGGCGACATGTTTTTAACCATTTCTTGGAGGCGGATGCGCCGGCCAACGGTTACATGATTTTGAAACCGTCATCGTTCACGAATCTGATAGTTTCAATAGGTTGTGCACTCGCTCAGTAGGGTTCACCTGAAGCGGCCGCACCAGAGGTCAAGTATGGTGGTTGTCCGATAGGGAGGGTCAACGACCTGTACGCCGGTGACTGCGAACAGTACGTGGATTCAGACCGGAACGGGTATTGTGATTTAAGCGAATACGTCATATTGGATATAGGGACGACCGTCGTCCCTTCCTCTGTACAGGTGTGTACTCCATGAAACGGACAGACATCAACTACATCGTCGACCTTGCCATGGCTGTATTCTTTCTCCTGAGCTTCATCACCGGCCTCATCAAGTTCCCCGCCGTCCTCGTGTACGTACTACAGGTGTACAGTTCCCTTCCCATGTACAAAATCAACTGGGTGCACGACTACAGCGGGCTCGCTTTCGGCAGCCTTGGCGTGATCCACATAGTACTGCATTGGGATTGGCTCGTAGCGATGACACGAGGGAAGCTGGGTACAACGAAGCGCGAGACCAAAGAGCACAGTGATCAATGAACAGGGCAGGGCGCATCACGAGAAACCTTTTAATATCCGCTGAACCTCTCAGGCGCCATGGCCCATTGTGCCGAGTGCGGCAAGGACGTCACCATGCCCTACAGGTGCAAGTTCTGCAGCCAGCATTTCTGCGATGACCACCGACTGCCCGAGAACCACAGCTGCTCGGGATTGGAGGAGTACAAACGCAAACGTCGTGAGGGCCGCACAGATCCTGTAAAGGCCCGAAAAACGAGAGAGGAGCACGAGTCGCATATCATCTACACACCTTCACGGGTGCGGCATGAGGTCGTGATCGGGCCACCGGATGCCTTCCGTGTGACGAACCGGGCCCTCGTCCCTAAGATCGTTGGGTTGTGCGTGGCAGTGTACATACTTCAGTTCTATATTCTGGGTCCAGGGTTCACCAAAGCCTTCATGCTCTATCCCATTTATGCGTTCTCGCGACCTTGGACACTGGTCACGCACATGCTACTTCACGCGAATATAAGTCATTTATTCTTCAACATGTGGATCCTGTACCTCTTCGGCAACCGCCTGGAACAGGACATAGGGAGCGAGACCTTCATCACCATCTTCCTTCTTGCGGGTCTCTCTGGTGGACTGGCCTATGTGGTATTGAACCCGGGTTCACCCATGCCCGCCCTAGGGGCGAGCGGTGCGATCTATGGTGTGTTCGGCTGTCTTGCGATCCTGCGGCCGAACCTCACGGTGCTCATCCAGTTCCTCATACCCATGCGGCTCATCCACGCGGCCTTTCTTTACGCAGCCATCGACCTGATGCAGTTCGGAGCCGCGGACAACGTGGGCCACGCAGCCCATCTGGCAGGTATCTTGGTGGGCTTTGCGGCAGGTAAGTACCTGCATGACCATGGTGTGCACTGAACTGACCGCCCACTGCGTCGTTGGGCGTGGACCCTAAGAAAATCCTACTCTATATAAAGCGAGAAAACAAAGAGTGTAATGGGCACGATGGCCAAGGACGATGTGGGGAAGGAAACGTCATCTGAAGGGCCAAAGGACGATGCGGCCCGTAAGGATGAGGCTCCACCTAAGGCAACTGGTAAGAAGAAGAGCTCATCCAAAGACGAGACCCCCCCCTCCAAGAAAGATGGTAGTGAACCCGCGGATGAAGCCCTCGATACGGAGGGTAAGGGAACAGCTCCGCCACCGGTGACCTGGGGGCAGTGGTTCCATGCCGAGCTCCTCGACTTGGAAAAGACCGTTGCTGCGCTCCTGGTGACCGCCCTCGTGGTCGTCGCGTTCAATAGCCTCGGCGGTATATCAAAGTCATCTTCCGAAGTGATGATGACGGACCATGTGACGTCTGATTATGTCGCCGAACCGCCCCCGCCTCCCGAACCGACGGCCGATCTTAGTGTTAAGGGTCGTATGGGACCTGCTCCGACGATGGCTACACAGCGCGAGGGAGGAGGCACGGAGGGCACAGCTGACACGGGCTCCGAGACGGCAGGACCCGATCCTATCCTCGACTTGGCCATTGAAGGACGCGAAACAGACCCGGCGCCGGTCAAGGACGAGGACACCTCCGACTATGAAGATATCGGAGGCGGCCCTGGAGGCGACGGGACGGGAGCGAGTGCAGCCATGGGATCCGCATTGGGCCGAGGTAACACCGCCCCCCCTAGCCCCCTGGAGCCTGATGCTGACGCTGCCTCTCCTGCTTTGCAGGAACCTGATGTTGGGCTGGGCGAGCCGAACTCCAAACGGCTGGACCAGGATGCTGCTACCGCACCGGACAAGGAAAAGAATAGCAGTGGCGTTTCGAACACCCTCCGCAACATGCTCGACCTCAAGGACATAGCGGAGATCTTCATCATCGTGCGCGCCTTCTTCCTCCTGAACGTCCGCCGGTTCCTGTGGACACAGCCCGCGTCCCCTTACCCCATGTCATATGCGGGCGCCCCTGGCTATCCTCAACAAGGGTACGGGTACCAGCAGTATGGCGCCCAGGGAGGCTACCAGGATCAAGCGGCCATGTACCAGGGGCAGAGCTACCCACAGCAGCAAGCCTATCAGGGCCAAAGCAATCCTGCCCAACAACGCCCTTACCGCCAGTATTGATCGCTGAGCGATAGGTTCTTAAACGGCTGGCGACATCCTCTTTTCGATGGAGGTCGCCCTCTCCGCCATGGACGTCGCCCGCGCGTTCCACGTGGTCTTCCTTGCCGGCGTCGCCGTTGGGCTCGTGGCCGTGCTCGTTGCAGAGCTCATCCCGGCCGTGTACGATCCCGTCGTCTCCCCTACCCTATTCGTCCTGGGAGCGATAGCCCTATCGTTCCCACCCTTGATCATCTACTTCCTTATGCGTGGGCTCGCACGGAACCTCTTGATGGTGAACACCTACGTCCTCATCTCGTTCTTCTTCTCACGGCTACGACTGGCCATCGCGTTCATTATTGGGACGACCGTGGCGACCATCGTGCTCTGTGTCCTCTACCCCCAGCAGGGACTGCCCTACGCGCTATTCGGTGCGGGTGTGGGAATCATCGGTACGCTGACGCTACTCTGGAACGAGATGGTCTCTCCGGAGTGAGCTTGTCGTCACTCCTTCCGGTCGAGGACATAGTGCGTGAACACGCGCTCGAGAGACGGGTAGAGCAGACGGGTCTCCACGATCTGTGCCTTCGCCTTCTTCACGGCCTTCCGTACGTCCTCCTCCTCTCCCCGGAGTACCCGTACGGCGAAGTCACGGGGGCCCACCCGACGAGCCCCCTTCAGGTCCGGGACCTCGCCACGAAAGGTGACCTCCACTCGCTGATCCTTCTCGATACGACGCTTGAGCTCGCCCGGAGCACCTGTCACGAGTACGCGACCGTCATCGATGATGGCCACCCGGTCGCACAGCTTGTCGGCCTCCGTGAGGTCGTGCGTGCAGAGGAGGATGGTCTTCCCTTCGGACTGCAGGTCCACGACCAGCTCGTGCATGGTGGCCCGAGTGAGTGGGTCAAGACCGGTGGTTGGCTCGTCGAGGAAGAGGATATGGGGATCATTGATCACGGCTCGCGCGAGGGCGACACGACGGGCCATGCCCTTGGATAGGATCGAGATCCGGCTGTCCATGAGCTCTTCCAGCCTGAAGCGTTCGGAAAGCATGTCCAAGCGTGCCTCGACATCGATGGGATAGAAACCGCCCATGAACCGCAGGAACTCGCCGGCGGTCATGGCGCCGTACATCGCCGTCACCTCAGGGAGATAACCGATGCGCTCCTTCACACGGATCGGTTCATCAGTCACGTCGATGCCGTCAACGAACGCCGCGCCCGATGTGGGTAAGATGAGGCCAGTGAGTATCTTGATGAGGGTCGTCTTGCCAGCACCATTGGGCCCCAGGAGGCCCACTACCTCGCCCTTCTCAACCGACAAGGACACACCTCGGAGCGCATTGGTCGCTCCGTACGTCCTCACAAGCTCCGTGGTCTTGATCGCGGGTTCCGCCATCCTGAGACGGTAATTTGTTGAAGATTTATATCGCTTTTGCACTGAATCCTCTCTGTGAGAGCCAGCCAAGTGGCGCGCATGGAGTTCTCCCTCCTCCGAGGTGAGGGCCCACTCTTCATCAGCGTGATTGTGCTCCCCCTGGCAGCCTTCCTGCTGTACAGCGCGTTCCAGACGGTGCTCCTCTCGGAGGAACACCTCCAGGTATCGGCAGCCTTCAAGGGATTCATCCCCGTGGCTGTGTACTCGAACAACGATAATATAGTCATTCAAGCGCTCACGAACTTCACACGGTTCGAGCTGGTTCGCGCCCGCGATCCGGACGATGCACTTGCCATGGTCACGCGTCGTCAAGTGTGCATGGCCGTGGTGTTGAAGGACTTCTACGTGGCCGTCAACCACACAGGGACCGTCCTGATCTACACCGACATGACCAATCCCAAGACCAAACTGGCATTGCGCGATCTCGTTGACATAGTCAGGACCATCGCTCGTCCGGTGGTCAGGGAGAACCTGAGGTTCGCTGTGGAGGTAGAGGCGCCCATCGCTATAGAGACGGTGTACCCCGACGATTATGCGGATGCCCGGGACCGTCCGCTCACTACCGGGGACACTACTGAGGAGCAAGGGTTGACCGATACTGGGACGGGGGCGGATGAGGCCGAGAACGAGGGCAGGCTCGCTGAGCAGTCCATCCCGCTCAATGTAATCTTCGTGATCTCCGCGTTCCTCGTCGGTGCCTTTCTTATCAGCGGCATGTGCGCCATGTCCCTGGCCAACGAACGTGTGCGTCGCCAGGGTGAGTTCCTTTTCTCGGCTCCCATGGAGGCCAGCGAGGTGCTTCTGGGAAAGGTAGCGCCCTACGCTGGGCTCATCATCTACATGATGGTCGCCGTGTCCGGCTACTTGGCATGGTCCGGATTGATATCTAATCCAGTTCTCTCATTCCCCCTTCTGGGGGTGGTCGGTGCGTTACCGCTGGCCATTGCCTGTCTCATCGGGACCGTTGCCGCTTCGTTCCACCAGCTGACCTTCCTCCTGACCTTCTCGTACTTCCTTCTATTCCTGGTGTTCGTGCTCCCGGCGTTGCTGGTGAAGCTCACACTTGCATCCTTCGTCTCCCCTGTGACCGTGCTCATCCTCCTTGCGCTCAAGGCACCGCTGATACCGGTGCGAGTGGCGATCTCTCTGACACCTTCCCTCGTCATCATACTTGTCACCATGGCGGCCACTCGGGTGCTCTTCACGGCCGAAAACCTTCTGTATGAAGCGCCATCCCTATTGACCGTTGTCCTCTCCCTGGCCGACGCCGTCCTTGCCCATTTCCGGGGATGGTTCGGGGAGGTGATCGTGTTCCCCTTCATTGTTGCGGTGGCCGTGTTCCCACTGGCTTTCATCGTCGAGCTCGTTTCCCTATTCATCCTATTCTCGCTCTTCTCATCCCTTACGACCTTCACACTCATACTCACCGTACCCGTGTGGGCCCTTGCCGAAGAGGTGGCCAAGTCGGCAGGAGTGTTCATATTGGCCTATAGGAGACCTGAGGTCCGATCGCCCCTTGCCTTCGCGGCGATGGGCGCTGCCGCGGGATTGGGCTTCTTCGCAGCGGAGAAAACACTGAACATCCTCCTCTTGGCCAACGCCGTCACCTTGGACCGCTACCTACTGGGTATCGTGCTCGTAGCCACGACCATATCGGCGGCCATACAGGCAGGCTGCTCGGCCATCTATGGGCTCGGAATCTACTTCCTCGTACGAAGACGTAACGCGATAGCGTTCGCAGCATTATTCTTCCTTGCGGTCGCTCTCCATTTTGTCGCTGACGTGATCATCATCTCTCGCTCGCTGGGGGTGATGGGATGGGGCTGACATTGCGTCATACCGGCCGCATGGTCAAGCATGAGCTGGCCGCCCTACTCAGGGAGCGCACCTATGTGCTCATGGTGCTGGTCCAGCTACTCATGGTGTGCTCGGCCCTGTTCTTTGCTGTCGGGTACTCGGTCATATTCTCCTCATTATCGGGCCAGCCTCAGGTCTTTCCCGACCAGACACTGGCCATCGGCTTCTATTCTACCGATTACTACAACGAGGTCCTCGATGTGCTCAGCACACAGAAGGAGCTGCGGGTCATCAAGATGCCGAGTGAAGCGGTCACACTGAAGGCGGTGCGGGATGGCAATCTCGTGGGCGCTGTCATCGTCCGCGACGAATTCCGCTATGCATACCAGAGCGGGGACCGGATGCGGGTCTTCTGGGTGACGGAGCCCGGGAACCTCCTCGGCGCCTATGCCTCGCGCTCCGTAGCAGATGTACTGACCGAGTACGGACGGACGATCGGTCGGGACAGAGCAGGGAAGCAAGGGCTCGTGTACGATCCCATCCTAGTTGCCGAACTGGAGGACAGTACCAACGTAAAACCAGAACCCATCTACCCGAATCCTGCGCTCGGCTCCGGAGGCGTGATGCAGGGTGCCTTCGAGATAACCTATACTCTGGTCATCCCTCTCCTCCTTCTTTTTTCCCTGATGATCGCCACATCGGTCGTCATGGATTCCATCACCGAGGAGCTTGAGAGCGGCACCCTAACCAATGTATTGGTAAGCCCGGTGTCAACCCACGCCATCGTGCTGGGAAAAACAATGCCCATCATCCTCCTCACCCTCTTCCAGATCCTGGTGTGGACCGCGATCCTCCGTCTCCAGGGCATCATGGTGGAGAACGTGTTGGTGGTGTTCCTTTACCTTGTCCTTGTGCTGCTCGTGTTCACAGGGATGGGCGTCATGGCCGCGGCCGTTACTAAGCGACGCCGATCGTCCCACGCGATCTATTCGCTCTTCCTCTTAGTATTTGTGTACTACACCTTCGTAGGGGGGAGCTACGCGGAGTACTCTCCGGCCAACGTCATCACCGCGATAATATCAAATCCCGTGGTGCTCCCTGCGGTATGGGGGCGTATCGCCCTCATGGCCGCGCTCGCAGTGGTCGTGTACGGAGGGAGCTTCCCGATCTTTCGGCGGTCGGTGATAAACTAGACTAGTTCTTACGCTGCATGTCCGGGTCCCCCGCCTCCTCGGCGGCAGCCACGACCCGGTCCTGGTAGGCCTTGACCAAGAGCAGGAGCATACCCAACATCATGGCCCAATAGCCGAGGCTTATTCCCAGAGGTACCTCCTTGTCCTCCAGCATCATGAACATCGGACCCACGGTGAGGACCACCAGCCCGATTAGGAATAGCCCGATACCTAGAGTTTTCAGTATGTCCATGAGATTCACCTCCAGGATAATTCTCTAGCGAATCGTCACGGCGGTGCCGTAGGCCAGCATCTCGGCGGCGCCTGCAGCGACCATACTGGTGGTGAAGCGCACGTTCACGACGGCGTTGGCGCCAAGCCGCTCTGCGTCCTCGAGCATGCGCTTGAGGGCCTGTTCCCGCGTCTCGGCCAGCATCTCCGTGTACTCGGTCATCTCGCCACCAACGATGTTGCGTAGGCCGGCCATGATGTCTTTGCCAATCCACTTGGCCCGGATGGTCGATCCGCGGACCAGACCAAGTACCTCGGTAATCTCCTTTCCAGGTATAGTCTCAGTATTTACGACTTGTATATTCATCGTCATCATCCTCCTTCTCAGCGTTCTTACGGTCCCTCATGGCCGCAACGAGCAGTATTACCACACCCAGGACAATTGCAGTAACCCCGAGACCGATGACCGCAGGGGTGTCCTCGGCGAACAGAGCGACCGTGAGGAACATGTAAAGTGGATAGGCAAGAAGCATGAGCATCCCTCCACCGAACAGCACAAGTCCTGCCCGCTGGATGGGATCGGCCGGGGGCGAACTCCGGCCTCCCGATGTCGCGCTTGTGACGGTGAGTCGCTTCCCCGTGTCCAGGTAGGCGAGCACGTCGGCAGCCCTCACACCCTCGTCCGTCAGCTCGTAGCGCTTCTTGTCATCCTGATCGAGGAGCGTTCGCATCTTTTTCAGGTGGAACGAGAGCTTCGAGGTCTCGATGTCTGCATGGCGCAGCAGGGTGGAGAACGACACGGGGCCGTGCTCTGAGATGAAGCGAAGGAGCTTACATCGTAGTGGATTGTCCAGCGCCGCGAGCACCTCGTCGGTTCCCATGTACCTACTCTATGGTCCTCCCGGTTTAAATCCACATATGCCTGAAAGAACCGACCGTGCCAGGTCAATAAAAGTTGACAAAGGGCTTTCATTACTGCGTTATACTGGTAAATTACGATAGAACTGAGTCTCCTGCACGTCGCAGACGTTCAGCACCGAGGAGCTTCTCGAGAGCGTCACGAGTGAGCTTGGGATCCGACTTACCACCGGAAGTCTTCATCACCATCCCGACAAGGAAGTTCAGGGAGTTGACCTTACCGTCAAGGTAGTCGTCCACGGCCTTCGGGTGATCCTCTATGACCTGCCGGGCCATACGGGTGAGCTCGTCCTCGCCAGCGATACGACCGAGACCCAATCGGCCGATGAGCTGGCGGATGGAGCGCGGCTCTGCAGCCAGCCACTCAAAGAGCCGACGAGCGGTGAGGTCGGTGATAGTGCCGTCGCGGAAGAGCTTGAGCACCTCCACGATCTCGTCCGCCGTTATGGTAGTCTCACTCAGACGCAGGTTGTTGTAGTTGAGCACGCGCCGCAGCTCGTCCTTGAGCCAGGCAGCGGCGGTGACCGGATCGGTCCGTTTAGCGACCTTCTCGAACAGGTCCGCAACCTCCAGGTCGAGGACCAGGACCGAGGAGGTGTACGGATCCAGGCCGTACCGCTTGACGAAACGCGCCTCCTTCTCGGTGGGACGCTCGGGGAGGCCTTCCTCTAGCCGCGTTACGAGGGCGTTGTCGATGACCAGGGGTGGGACATCCGGATCGGGGATGAAGCGGTAATCGGCGGCCCCCTCCTTCTTACGTAGAGGGATGGTGATCATCTTCGCCTCGTCCCAGTGGCGGGTCTCTCGCACAACGCGCTTACCGAACCGCTGGAACCGGCGGTGGCGTCGGATCTCGCTGTCCAGGGCACGGTACACACCCTTGAAGGAGTTGATGTTCTTCACCTCGACGCGGGTCCCCTCGCCCACTGAGACGTTCGCGTCACAACGCATACTCCCCGGCTCGTCACGGGCGACGCCCAGGTAGCTCAGGGCCAGGGAGAGGGCGCGGAGGAAGTCACGGGCCTCCTGTGGTGTGCTCATGTCCGGCTCGGTGACGATCTCTACAAGCGGAATACCAGAGCGGTTATAGTCCACCTGGCCGTCCCGAAGCTCGTATCGACCGGGATCCTCCTCGAGGTGGACCTCACGGATGCGAATCGATGCGAACCTGCCGTCCACTCCCACGGGGAGGGATGTGCGCTGATAGTTGGAGGGAAGATCCGGATAGAAGTAATGCTTGCGCAGCATTCGGACCTCCTCGCCCTTGATCACACGGCAGCCTATGAATAGGGCGATACGAACGATCGCGTCCAGGGCCGTGGCGTTAAGACCGTTCGGCTTTGAGCCGGGTTGTGCCGTGCATACGGGACAGATGTTGGAATTGGGCTCGGCGTCTCGATAGTCGGTGGGACAAGTACAGAATAGCTTGGTATTGGTCTTGAGCTGGACGTGGACCTCCAGACCTATGCGGACCCGTTCCAGGGGTTCCTTTCCCGCGCCCTTGACCTTCTCGTCGCTCATCGACCACCCTCCACCGCCGACATGGCGCGCACGAGCGTTCCTTCGTCGAAGGGTCTGCCATGGAGCTGGACTGCAGTGGGGAGGCCCTTATGCTCGCCCACTGGAACCGTTCCAGCACACACGCCAGCTAGGTTCGCGGACACTGTCATGACGTCCATGAGGTACATGGAAACGGGATCGTCCACGAGTTCACCGAGCTTCCAAGGGAGGCAGGGCATTGTGGCCCCTAGGAGCACGTCCGCCTTCTCTAACCGGTCGAGGAACTCCTGCCGGAGGACCGACCGTGCTCGCAGCGCTCGCGTGTACCAGGCATCCCGGTGCTCGCGCATGGTGACATAAGTGCCCAACAGTACACGACGCTTCACCTCTCTGCCGAAGGCCTGGGACCTTGTGCGGCTCACCGAAACCTCCAATCCATCGAGGTCAGCGTCTCCACGATGGCCGTATCGGAAACCATCGAACTTGGCCATAGCCGACGAGAACTCGGAGAACATGACAACGTAGTACATGGGGACAGCGTACCTGACCGATGGGATGGTGAGCTCAACGAGCTCGGCACCTGCCTTCTCGAGACGACGGCCGGCCTTCTTGATCGCCCGTGCTATCGGAGCGTCCACGCCATCGATGAACTCTTTTACCAATCCCACCCGGAGACCATCTGCATCACCGGTGGCCGCGGTTGTGTAGTCCGTTCCGGGCTCGCTCGTTACACAGTCCGCAGGATCAGCCCCCGATAGTACCGAGAGGAGCAGAGCGGCCCCGAACACATCGGAGGCCACGGGGCCGGGGCCCTCCAAGCTCATGGCCATGTCGCTCATACCGTACCGCGATACCAATCCATAGGTGGGCTTGATACCGACAGCACCGCAGAAGGCAGCGGGGCAGCGGATGGAGCCGCCCGTGTCCGTTCCCACGGAGAGGTCCGCAAGACCGCCCCCTACTGAGGCGCATGAGCCCGAGGATGAGCCGCCCGGGACACGCTTTGGATCACGAGGATTAAGTGTGGGGCCGAAGGCAGACGTCTCTCCCGAGGAGCCGCATGCGAACTCGTCCATATTCGCCTTGCCCAGGATAATGGCCCCCGCGTCACGGATGTGCTTTGTAACGGTGGCGTCGTAGGGTGCCACATAGTCGGCGAGCATGCGCGAAGCGCAAGTCATCTGTAGACCGCGGACGGCGATGTTGTCCTTCAGCGAGATGCCGAGGCCCGCCATGGGGCCGGGATCGCGTCCTGCTGCGATGGTCTTATCGATAGCTACGGCAGCAGCTCGTGCACCCCGCTCGTCCACTGTAATGTAGGCATTGAGCTCACTGACCTTGATGGTTTCTAAAAGCCCCTCTACACGTTCCGCAGCTGTGACAGAGCCATTGTGTACCCCCTCTAGCCACTCACGCGTTCCCTCGACCACAGTCCAGCCTCTATAGGTTCTTGGGGACCACGACGTGGCCGGCGGCGAACCGCGGGGCTTGGCCTTGGATGTCCTTAACACCCTCGAAACGGCTCGGTTCGCGATCTTCACGGAGGGCATTTCGACGCCCGCTCACTTCGTGCGTCTCCTCGGCAGCGTCCTCCCCGATCTCCTCTAGTATGGAGAACTGGTTAAGGATGGCCAGGAGGTCACGCTGAATCGTGGCACGCTCCTCATCATCGAGAGCGAGACGTGAAAGTATGCCAATCCTATCCAGGTCAAGCTCGATGTCGGGCGCGGGCACGGCGGGGCGCACGATGGCATCACTTAAAAATATTCCGGCGCCCCGTGGAACCGTGACACCGCTCGATAGCGTGGCAGTTGGTCTCTTCTTCTTGGACCTCGTGCTCGATGGCCTCACCACCAAGATCGTGTTCATCCTCGGGCGAGAGCGTCTTGAGGGAGATGAGAGCGGACTTCTCCACCTCGAACGGAATCCTTTCGCACGAAGCCTCATGGGTCTGGTGGGTGTGGACCGCATGCTCGTGGCCTCCCGTGTGCTGGGCGCAGTGGCCGCTGTGGCGCTCGTTTCACTGGATGGGACTACGTTCTTGCTTGGACTGGCAGCAGCCTACGCAATCGTTCCGGTGTGGAACCTCACGGTCATCCTCCATTATTTGGACGAGCCGGAGTACCTCAAGACGCGGGTACCGGCCGGAGTACACGTACGCTGGTGCCTTCGATGCGCCTCGGGCCGCTAAATCGGTACGTTTAAATGCCCTCGTGTCGTACATACAGTTTCAATGGGAGAGAAAGGCGTGGCCATCGGTTTCATCGACCGCCTAAACAAAAAGGTCCGAAAGACAAAGGACTATCGCGAAGGAATGGTCGAGAATAAGAAGTCAGCTGAGGAAACGGCCGCGTTGCTCAACGTCCTCCGAGAACTCGACGAGGACGAGTGAGCACTTCCGGGACGGGGAGTCCATCGTGGTGCTCGACGAGACCACTCTGCGCGCACGTGCTCACGCCTACTTCGTGGCATGTGCCATGACGTCACAGAACGAAGGCCTGTGTACTTCTACATTCGATGCCCTTTTAAGGTCATTCCTCCAGAGCGAGGAGCGTGATGAGCTCCTGCGGGCGGCCATCGTCACCATCAACATCTATGTGGACACGGGTTCTGAGCATGACTTGTTAACAACGAACCTACCACCACGTGAGCTACTGCACGACCATCTCCAGGATGCACTTGAGAGCCATGAGCGCGACATGCTGGATGATGAGGATTGGGACAACCTGCTCCTCTTTCTCGAGGCGAAACTCTTCCATGCGAACATACTTGTGAGCCCCGCTCTCCAGTCCCATTCGAACCTGGACCTGATGCAGGTCGATCCGCTGATGTTCGAGCTCGAGCATCTCTTCTAGTGGATCTCTCCAGACGCTCCCGAAACCCATTCTGTTAGTACGGAGTCGTCCTTTCCAAGGCCAAGAACGGGCGCTTAGGCGGTTCTGACATTCGCCGCGTCCTTGAGGTCCTGCTCTTTAATAGCCCATTCTCGCAGCTTGAACTTCTGTACCTTGCCAGAAGCGGTCATTGGGTACTCCTCCAAGAAGAAGAAGTACTTCGGAATCTTGTGGCGAGCGATGCGGTCCATAGAGTACTCACGCAGCTCACCTTCGGTAAGTTCCTGGCCCTCAGCGGTAATGATGGCGCAGGCCACCTGTTCACCGTACTTTACGTCCGGTACGCCGAACACCTGCACATCCTTGACCTTGTCGTGTGTGTAGTAGAACTCCTCGATCTCCCGGGGAAAGATGTTCTCACCACCACGGATGATCATGTTCTTGATGCGGCCGGTGATCTTGCAGTACCCGGCCTCGTCCATGGTGGCAAGGTCGCCCGTGTGGAGCCAACCTTCGGCGTCTATGGTATTGGCCGTGGCGTCCTCCATCTTATAGTACCCCTTCATGACCAGATAACCCCTTGTGCACAGTTCGCCCTGGACGCTCCGGGGCACCTCCGCGCCGGTCTCTGTGTCCACGATCTTGACATCCACGTCTGGAAGGGCCCGGCCAACCGTCTCCACGCGCAGCTTGACAGGGTCCTTGGTGCGGGTCTGGGTGATGACCGGCGACGCCTCGGTCTGGCCATAAGCGATGGTTATCTCGGTCATGTTCATCTTGTCCATCACCTGCTTCATGACCTCGAGGGGGCAGGGTGCCCCCGCCATGATGCCCGTGCGCAATGAGGAGACGTCGTACTTCGCGAAGTCCGGGTGGTTAAGCTCCATGATGAACATGGTGGGCACGCCCACCAGTATGGTGCACTGCGCCTTGGACACGGCCTCGAGCACCTCCTTGGGATTGAAAGTAACGATAGGGATCATTGTGACGGCATAGCAGACGCAGTTGAGCGTGGACAGCACGCACCCGAAGCAGTGGAAGAACGGGACTGGGATGCACATGCGCTCCTGCCCCTCTTTGAGGTCCATGCAGGCACCCACGTTGTACGCGTTGTTGACGATGTTGAAGTGGGTGAGCATCACGCCCTTGGGGAATCCTGTAGTGCCCGAGGTGTACTGCATGTTGATGGTCTCGTTCGGATCGCAGCTGGACTGGACAATGGCCAGTTCCTCGTCAGTGACATCCTTCCCGAGATCCTCGAGAACCGAGAAGTTGAACATACCGTCCGGCCTCCCCTCACCCATGTACAGGACGTTCTTGAGGTATGGGATCTTGCTGCATGAGAGCCTCCCGGGCTCAGAGTCCTTCAGCTCGGGGATCACCATATTGATGGTCTCGATGTAGTCGCAGTCACGGAACCTGTCGATGAGGAAGAGGGTGGTCGCATCGGACTGCTTGAGGATGTACTCGAGCTCGTGTGCCTTGTAGCTCGTGTTGACCGTGACCAGGATGGCACCGATCTTACCGGTGGCGAACTGGAGGATGACCCACTCAGGTATATTCGTGGCCCAGATAGCCACATGGTCCCCCTTCTTTATACCTAGTCGCAGCAGGCCTTTGGCGACGATGTTGCACTTCTCGCGAAACTGAGCGTAAGTGTAGCGCAGGTCCCGGTCCGCGTAGACCAAGGCTTCCGTGTCCGGGTAATTGGTTGCGGTCCTGTCCAGCAGGTCGCCGACGGTGATCTTCATTTCGGATGACAATGCACGTTCCACTCCATTACGTGCCTTTTGAAATTGTTTTTAAATCTTGGCTTGATAGTTTTAAAAGACTAAGACATAAGGCACTATTCCCTAAGAATACTAGGGATTACTCATCTGATATGATAAAGTTTTAACAACGGGAAATGTACAAATGGCAACATGCCAGTCCGCTCACTCACTCCATCTTCCCTCTCAGACATACTCACCTTCTCCCTCTTCAGCAGCATGGGGACGACCTGCAAAACCTTTTTAACCATCGGCCTGGCAGCTGGCGACAGGTTAACAACATGCGCATCATCATGCTCGGCCCCCCCGGGGCAGGAAAAGGCACCTATGCCAAGCGGCTCGTCCAGAGGTTCGACATCCCCCAGATCTCCACGGGGGACATCCTCCGCGCCGCGGTAAAGGAGGGCTCGGAACTTGGGAAGAAGGCCAAGTCATTCATGGACTCCGGTTCCCTTGTCCCTGACGACCTCATCATGGATATAATCCGTGAGAGGATATCTCAGGACGACTGCGGATCCGGCTTCATCTTCGATGGCTTCCCCCGCACCATCCCTCAGGCTGAGTCTCTCAGTGTGCTCCTGAAGGAGCTGAACATCCGACTCAATGCCGTGGTCAATGTGGACCTCGCTGATGATATCCTCGTCCGTCGGCTAACCAGTCGCCGAACATGTGCCAAGTGCGGCGAGATCTTCAACGTGCTGAGCATGCCCCCAAAGGTCGAGGGTGTGTGCGACAAGTGCGGTGGAGAGCTGATGCAGCGGGACGATGAGAAAGAGGACACTATCCGCCACCGTCTCGAGGTGTACAAGGAGGAGACGTACCCTCTCATCGCCTTTTACAAGGATTCCGGATTGCTCAAGAGCATCGCGCCCGAGGCTGACGGTTCCGTCGAAGCCAACGTGGCCGCGATCCTCAAAGCACTCGGTACTGAGTGAACAATGGGCGCCGCGTCCCCCGTTCTGGGGGGCGCGGCAGCGGCATATACCGGACGAATCTTTAAAAACGATCAGCGTTCCTTACTAATCTACCCCCCCCGGTGGTTTCAATGGAACGATTCAACGAGTTATACCTCCGTTTCAAGCCCGAGATAACACTTGCGGCCATTGTCCTTGTGTTCAGTACACTGCTATCCCTCACCTTCCATATAGGAACGGATGTCGCTGCACTGGAAACGGGAATAGTGGCGCACGCACCCCCAGCGGCCCCGGAGCCGCCCCCTGTGACCAATGCACCTGTGGTCCAGCCACCCACTGAGTCGGTCATCATCGATCCGACCCTGTCTACAGAGCAACCAATCGAGGAACCGGTCGAAGAGGACGTGCCTGTCGAGGAGGCTCCCGCGCCCACTCCCGCCCCGGACATCGACACCGATGCCGAGGACGCTGATGTGCTCGTTACCGAGGAGGTGTACGGCACTATCGACGGTGACACGTTCACCATCGATCGAAGTGATGGTAGGGTGCGCATCAGGAACGAAGGCACCCGTGACCGTATCTGGGACATCAATCTTTACATCGAGGACCAGGAGAATACGTCCTTCGAGGTCGATGTCGTGCATGTGCCGGAGCTCAAACCCGGGGCACAGGAAGAGCTCTCCTACGAAGTCACCCTCGATGAGAGCCCCATCATCGTGGAGGAGTCCTACGACGCCGATGCGGACATGAAGGGCACCCAGGCTTACATGGTGTACGGTGACGAAACGACCTTCGAGCTCACCATCACTCTCACCAATCCCCAAGAGTTCCCCCTGGAGGTCGACCTTACCAAGCCCGCCCCTGAGGGGATGGCCTCGGTGCGCCTCGACGCTTCGTCCGGTGAAGCGTACTACGATGAGGAAAAGCGGCTCTTCACCTGGAAAGGCTCAATGGAGCCTAACGAGACCGTCGATCTCACTCTGGCCGGGAAGATCAGCGTTGACAATGAGGAAGTTTTCACAATGGAGCCCGGCACCCTATCAGTCACTGCTGAGGGCCTTTTCTCACACATGAAGCTGGTCCGGAGCGAGGGGATGTCCTCCAACAGGTTCGCGATCGACAAGAGGCAGGATGCCAAGAATCCCGACAAATGGTACGTCACCGTGTTCCTCAAGAACCTCTCGGAGTTCGACTGCCGAGTGAACCAGGTGGACATCCACGAGAACGGGATGGAGGCCGGTCTCCTCGAGCGGTTCATGCCTGACGAGCTCCTTGAGCCCGGGGCCACGTGGGAAGCGGACTTCGTGGTCCGGTCGGAGGACGTGCCTGCTCTCGGTCACAGGACGAGCATTACGATGCTCCCCGGTATCGTCACACGCCAGAAGGGTGAGTTCAAGTTCGGAGGGCTCGAGGTCGATGTGGCGCGCGCTACCATCAGCAAGGAGCTTGATCGTGCTGTCCTCAAGCTCGGTGAGAAGGAGAAGGTGGGTGTTGTCATCTTCGTGGAGAGCCTGGGACCGGCAACCATCCACTCGATAACTGTGGAGGACGAGGTCCCCGCCGGGTTCGACATCCGTGATATCAAGGTGGAGTTCGAGGACCACACTATCCGCAAGGACATAACCTCGGACACCACCCGCAAAAAGGGTGATGGTAAGATCACCTTCATCGTGGATGATATCGAAGAGGCCTTCGGTAAGGACATGGAGCGTGGTGATTTCTTCGAGATCACGTACGAGCTCCTCTCGACAGGCGCCATCGAGGGTACGTACGAGACCGATATCTGGGGACACGCGAACACGGACCCCGCCGGCACTCCCATCCCACTGGAAGCTGTGGAGGAGGTACCGCTCATGAAGGTCACCAAGGGCCTTCAGGGTATCTTCATGAGCAAGGACCTGGTCTCCACACTGCGGGACGATGAGATCAAGTTCGTCATCTACATGAAGAACAAGGGTCATGTCCCCTTGGAGGGCCTCGTCATCAGGGACCTGTTCCCCGATGGCTTTGATCTGGTCAGCTCCTCAGAGGAGTACGAGATCGTCCACACGACAGAGAAGGGTGTGGTCGCACAGTGGACCGTGGACCGACTTGAGATTGACGCTGAGCACGAGCTCACGTACGTCCTCCGTGGCTCGGGGGACTACAGCATTTCCGATGCTGTGGTCATGATTGGTGGATAGGGCCTAGCCCTTTCCCCCCTTTCCCTTCTTCTTCTTCTTCTTCTTCTTCTTCCCCCCTTTCTTCAGCAGTTCCTCCACACGCTTCTTTGTACCTTCGTCAAGGGCGGCCGGCTTGATGAGCTCATCAGCGGGCTTCACCTCGAAGGGTGACGTAGGTTTTTTGCCATACTTCTTGAGGAAATCAGCGATGCTCACGGTGATGCCCTGAGCGCACACTTCGCACAGTTTCGCTATCCGCTCGTCATGAGCGATGATACGCACCTGCTTCCGCTTCTTGCACACAGAGCAAATGCCTTCCTCGAACTGGAGGGAAATCCCGGCCATGGTAACTTATCGCCTTCAGTGAAAAGCTTAAGTGTTTATCAGCCGGTCCCGTGCATCAATGGGCGCAGGCTTTATCGAGGTGGCACTCAAGCCCAAGAGTGAAAGCCGGTTCTTCCAGGACTTCCGTTCGCGTGTGAAGAACCTCTTCTTCGTTGCAGGAAAGTACGACCTGTTCGTGGAGGTGAACATCGGGGACATGGCAGAGCTCCTCGACTTCCTCCATGAGGTCCAGCATCAGGAGTACGTGATACGTTCACGTGTATCCTTGGTGCTCAAGGTGCTCAAGGATGAGGAGCGGACCTTAAAGGACCTATCCGAGGAGGAGAAGGACGGGATGTTCAATGAATCGATCCACGCGTTCATCGGCATCCATTCCAAGGATGGCTGTGCTGCCGCGACCGTCAAGGACCTGCCTGATATCAAGCGGCTGTTCACCATCCGCGGCCATCATGAGATGCTCGCCTACCTCATGTGCGCGAACATGTCGGACGTACTGCATAACCTAATGGAGATCCGTACTAAGCATGCTGTCAGCGACACACAGACGTACTTCATCCTCCGTGCAGAGCGGGCACCGCAATTCGTATAGTCGAACTGCTCACCGGCGGTACATCACCGTGTAGGTGAGCTCTGCCTCACCACGGTTGGGCACAGGAATTGAAAACTCTACTGCCTTCGGCTTCTTATCATAGGTCCTGTCAGATGTGACAACGGACCAGTCGCCGCTGTGGTGCTCCACGACGCTCACCGCGACCTCTGTGTACTTCTGGTTGATGAACTTAATGTGATAGCTCTCGCGGAAAGCGGTTTCGGTTAGATTCATGCTCTCTGGGACGGTGCGCTCTACTCTGATATCGGGCTCGTTCCGCACAAGGAATCGGATGGCCTCGTTACGGGGCGTGTGGAACAGGGCGTGCTCGTTCAGGTAATGGAGGCTCCCGTCCTCTTTTATAATGTAAATCCGGACCCGGCCCGGGGGGAGGGGGCTTCCGAGGCCGGACTCCTCGTTATTGGAGAACTCTACCATGGCACCCACCTTTCCTGGACTGATGGTGTGGTCGTAGAGGTACCCCGTGGTCGCCCGTACATCGTCGGTGCCGGCCAGTGCGACCTGGCGGGTCATGAGGGCGGGGAGAGTGACCGTTCGAGGGAGCTCATAGACATGGTACTCGGAAGCGGATTCAGTGGGCGCGCCCTCGGTGTGGACGAGGTTGATACGAGCATTCGTGAAGGCCGCTCCGCACTGGTTGTCTATGGACGCCCACGTGGCGAGGTCGACGGTCGTGCCGTCATCGCCCTCGTTCACAATGGCAACGTACTCGCCCTTCCAGGAAAGTCCGGTCGTGCTGTACGTGAGCTCGGTGAGATGCTCGCCTTCCTGGCCGTTCCGCAGCCGGAGCACTAGTGCAGGGCTCGAGATGATGGCACCTGCATCGGTGGAGAACGTCATGCGCCCCACATCGTTGCGTGCAACGAGCGTGAGCTCGTCATCTGTTCCCTCGAGCGCCAGGTATTTACCGTTCGCTGACATGAGACGCCCGGTCAGCACTTCGCCGTTGGCGTGGATGGTGACGTTGTTCCCCACCGAACGCTCCAGCAGTGCCTCGGTGGTCGCCAGGTCGTGACGGAAGGCCTGGTCCTGCACCATGAACGTTCCTGGGGCCGAGATCGATGAGAAGTGGACGGATGTCGGGTCCATGAACGAGGAAATGTCGCGGAAACGGACCTCGTTGATGTTCGCTTTGAGAGGGATCGTGCGCCGGTCGCGGACGAGAGCGAGCCCGTCGTCGTACAGAGTTAGGGCGATACCGGACTCCAGCTCACCGTTATCGGCGAGGTGGATTGTCGCGGGGGGCGCGTCCAGACCGTTCGCAGGCCAGGTCGGGATGGTCACCAGGACCAGGGCCGCGGTCACGATGATGGCGAGAATGATGGCCGTGTGGCTCATTGCCATGGGGGGCCGTGAGGCCGGTAAGCTTTAAGTGCGTTTAGGCATCTCGCTCACGACCACGGAGGGGGCAAGGTGAGGACCGTTATAAAGCCGTTCCGGACACGGACCGTGAGCCGTGTCGCCATTCGGCCATTCATTCTCATCATTATCCTGTGTGCGATGTGCTTGTGCTTCGGCCCACGACGGCCTCCACCTAGCGCCACACCCTCCCCTACTCCGAGCCTTCCACCGACCGTTGTGGACGTGGCTTCCCAGCCACCGTCAGAGCAGCAACCCCATAGTGTTGACGTGCCCGTGGACGATGAGTCAGATGATCATGCTGTCGTGGAATCCCGAGCACTCTCGGCAACAGGCGAGGGCGATGAGCTCATAGAGGTCCCATCACCTGCGATCAACGCTTCCGAGCCTGCGCTCGTAGATTCGCACAACAATGGCGGGTGAACGTTACCCGCTCACGCCTTCTTCTTCTTCGAACGCTTCTTGGACTTGGCGACGGCGGGATCTTTTCCCTTACGGGATTCCTCCGCGGCCTGGAAGACCATCTGTGCAGAGGCATGGTCCCGCCACATGGTCAGGTCCCGCTTCTCACGCAGCGACTTCCCATAGATCTCCACGGCGTTCGCAAAGGCTCCGAGGATGATCGGACCGATAAAGAATCCGGAGATACCGTACACGAAGGGTCCTGAGATCATCCCCAGTAGAAGATAGAACGGGTGAAGTGTATCGGTCTTTCGGGACACCCATGCGTACATCATTTGGCTGACTATGGTGAGGATGACGGCCAGGAGGAGCATTTCGATCCCTGTTCGCCACTCGAAAGAAGCGAAATTGAAGAGAGCCAGCACGAAAGGGACCAGAGATCCACCGATGATGGGGACGAGGGCCACTATGGTCGTCACCACGGCCAGGAGGAGCGGATCGCCGTAGCCGATGGCCACGTAGCCGGGGAACGAAACGACACCGATGAGAAAAGAGAGCGAAAAGTGGGAGAAGATTACCCCGCGTGCCATGCGGTCCGTCTCTCCAAGGAATTCCTGGACCATGCCGACCTTCTCAGAGGGGAACATGAGCACAATACCAAGAATAGCCTTCTCACCGTCCAGGAGAAAGTAGTAGGTCAGGAACATTATCAGCAGGAGTGCGAAGAAGAGACTGGAGAGCTCGGAGAGGGATCCGAGTATATTCTGTGTCACGGCTTCTGAAGACACGGCCTCATTGATGTACTCGCCAATCTTGATGTTCGTCACGTTGATGCCTAGATCGGCCCCGGTACGCATCTCTACGGTATCAATGAGCCCATTGGCCTTACCGATAAGCTCCTCTTTGTTGCCCTCGTAGAATTCGGAGCCATGCTGAAAGACCTGGTTGAGGATGAAGATGGAGTAGACGAACATGATGAGCCCGGCCACGCTGATAAAGAGGGCGATGAAGAAGATGGATATGTCGCGCTTCCCGACCTTGCTTGAGAAGGCCTTCTCAAGGGGGTGGAAGAGATAAGCCAGGAAGGCGGATGCCAGGACCAGGTTGAAGAAAGGGTAGACCGTGTAGAACGAGACGAGCCCGAGCACGATGCAAAGGGCGAGGAAGAAGCTTACGTTCCCTGACGCGCGCTCGACCTCCTTGTCAAGCGCCTCCCGCTGGAGCTGGGCGTCATCGTAGTGCTCGTGGAGGGTCGCAGCGACCTCATCGCTGGTAGGGTATTCCACCGGGGAGGAAATGGTCTTCAAGCTTTTTTAACCTGAGCGTTAACCTTTGGGAAAAAGGGAGAAGGCCGGGACAGGATCCCGGCCTTCGTTCTTTCTGCTCAAGGGCTGAGGTTGGACTTACTGTCGTCGGTGGGGATGCCGCTGTCGGACTTACAGACACCGGTATAGCAGTGCTCACCCTCCGGGCACTTGCAGTCCTTTTCACAAGAGCAGTCCTCATTGACATCACATGTGCCGTCGCCGCAGAATGGATCTGGTTTGCCGCAACCCGATATGGGAGCATACTTGCAGACACCACCGTCATTCGCATCGCAGAAATCTTCCGTGCACGGGTTCTTGTCGTCGCAGTCGAGCTTCTTGCCGAGGCACTCCCCATCCTGGCAGGTGTCGCTCTTGGTACACGCCGAGCCGTCATCGCAGGCGATATCGCCCTTGAGCGACTTGAAGACACACTTGCCCGTCTTCTTGTCACAACTGTCGCTGGTGCAGGCCTCTTTGTCGTCGCATGTCCTCAGCTCGCCGCCTCTACATTTGCCACTGTCGCAGATGTCATACTCCGTGCACCCGTCGCCGTCGTCGCAGATAGTTCCATCTTCCGGATAGTTATTGCACTTGCCGGTCTCAGGATCACAGGCGTCGATCGTGCAGGGATTACCGTCATCGCAGTTCTTCCCCGCGCAGAGATCTTGTGGCTCTCCGCAGTCACCGGTGGTGATCTTCTCGTGCCTGCACTGACCCTCGGCGCAGAAGTCCTTTGTGCACGGATCGTTGTCGTCTCCGCAGAACATGCTGGCGCAAGGATCCTGAGTGCCCGTGTCCTCGCAATGATCGACACAGTCCTGCTTGCACTGCTCCTCGGGGAGACCGTCCTCGTACCGGCAGTACCAGATGCAGGTTCCGCAGTAGTTGTCCGCGGGCGGCTTGGGCGGTTTCTGGATCTCCCCGCACACACATTGCCCACTGCTGTCACACATCGGATCTATGCACTTGAGGTTGGAACAGTCGTCATCGTTCTGGCAGCCGGGATCGTCGATCGGGGTGGGTACGGGGGAGGGCCCCTCACTACCAAGGCACTGTTTGGCACACTCAAGCTTCACACCACAGGCCTCTGCCTCAGCGCTTGAGGGATTCACAACGCCTAATGCCCTAACGATGCCCGCGAGGCACTCGTTGTCCCCGCCGCAATCGAGAGCGCACTCACAGGAGCGCTTGCAGCGGTAGTCGTCCCCGCATTCCTTGAAACAATCCCCATATTCCTCTGGTCCGAGGCACGGATTGATACAGTCCCAGTCGCCCTTGCACTCGTTCTTGACATCGCACTTGCACATTCGAATGCAGCGCGGGTGGTCAGTGCCCGAGTCCGGGCATTTATCCTGGATACACACTTCGACCGGGTTCACGGGCATGGATGTCGGTGACGGGATGCCGGGATCGAAGCCCATGCACTCCTCGACGCACCGGTAGTCGCCCTCGCACTTGACGAAACACTCGCACTTGAGCTTGCAGCGGTCCTGCTCCGCAGCCGGCGCATATCGGCACCGCTCTTCGTAGCACTGCCTGATCATGGTTTCCGGGTCCTCGGGCATGGGCGGTTTATCGTCCATCTTCTCACAACAGACCTCTTCTTCAAACTTGCAGGAGAAGGGCGCACCATAGGTGCCCGGCGGACAGCCCTTGGCATAGTGCGCGCAGAAGGTACGCGGTACCTGACCGCATTCCTTTTCTCTTTCGGGCCGAGGCATACAGCAGACTTCGCGTGAGTCCGCACAGGGGATGTCAATCTTCTCCATATCACTGGAGCATCCCTCGATGTAGTAGTTACATAAGCCGTTGTGCTGCTGACAGGGTGATGTCTCCCAGGTCCCTCCGGAGCCGATATCGCCCTCGGCCGGCCGGCAACCGCGATCGTCGGCGTTCGGGTGGCCGATGTCGCACACGGGCAGTTCGGACAGGTCGCACGGACAGTCTATCTTGCAATTGCAGTCCTCGCCAACGGTGTAGTCGCACACACCGTCGCCGCAGAAACCCTCGTCGGCCTGACCGCCGATCCGACATATCGGACCACACTTCTGCTTGCACTCCTCCTCGCGGAGGTTGTTGCGCTTGCACATCTGCTTGCACTCGTCGCAGGGATTGAATTCGATAGGTGGCATCGGCATGGGGATGGGTCCGGGCATTATCCCGGGCGGCCTCCCGGGCTCGCCGAGGAACCGCTCCATGCAGGCCCGCATACAGAATCCGCGATCGATACTGCGCTCATGGCGGCACTTATCCTCGCAGATGCGGCCAGGATCCTCGGGCTTGTCGTCACTGATTCTGTCTAGGAACCTGTCGCTCGGACCGCATACGCACATGCCGTCGAAGCAGCGGGGTGTGTCCTGTCCGATCATCATGGGGCATATGAGGTCGCGACAGTCGCCGTCCTGGCGGCACTCCTTCTCCTCCTCGCGTCCTTCGCGTTCCTTGCCCATGCACTTGGACACGCAGAGCTTCTTCTCGGTGAAGTCGCGAGCGTCAGCGCACTTCTTCGCGATACAGTAATCGAGCAGGCGCTTTGCCTTGTTGCCCGAGTCACGCCGTTCATCCATGCACCGGTCCATGCACTCGAAGCGGTCGCGGCCCTTCTTCTCCTTACAGGCGTTCTGACACCGGCCCACGCCCTCGTCGCCGATTATGTTATCTGACTTCTCCTCGGCGCAGTCGTACACGAACTCCTTGACCTTGTGCTCGCAGACGTCCTCGCACTTACGCTTGCACAGACCCTTCGAGAAGCGCTTCACTTCCTTGCACTCCTTATAGACCTTGCACTTCTCCTCACCTGTCGAGGTTTCCTCGCACTTCTTCGTAGCGCGACAGACCTCCTCTACGACCTCATCGCCTTCACCACAGTCGCCGAGGCAGGAGTCGAAACAGAGACCGCGGATCTGGTGAGCCTCCTTCATGCACTGGCGCTTGACGTCGTCGCGCTCTCCGCGGGCCATGAGATCGGCCTCGCAGGACATGTGGCATTCGTCGCGGTCGATACTGGAATCCACCTCGCACTTGAAGTGGCAGACCTCCATGGCGAACCGCGGATCGGTAAAGAAGCGCTCGCCGACACACGAGGGCACGCACTCCTTCAGTTCGGTCCGACATTTCTCGTCGCCCATATCTTCGCACTTATTGAAGCAGCTGTTAGCGTCATCGTGACATTCATTGGCGAACTTGTCGACATCCTGGAAGCACTCATCGACGGCACGGCGACCCTCCTCATCGATCTCGTCACACTTGAGGTAGCAATACTCGGCCTCGTTGGGATCCTCGATAGTGTCACACTCTTCGAAGCAGCGACCGATGATCTCATCGAACTCGTACTGCTTGTTGATCTGTTCCTCACAGCGTCGCCGGAGCTTTTCTGCGCCATCTTCGCAACGTCGCCCAAGCCCCTCGCACCGCTGACCACAGTCCCCGATGCGTCGCATGCAGCGGTCCATGCCGCCCATGCACTTGTCGCGGCACATCATGATGCGGTCCTCGAACACGGCCTCCTTGCGGTGTGATTTGAGCTCCTGCCTGAAGTTGGCGAGGCCTTCTTTGTCGTCCTTGCCCTTTTGCATGGTGAGGGTAACGCACTTCTGGAGATTCTCCTTGATCTTGGATGCCAGTGCCTTTACCTTGGCGTAATCGTTCGCGTTGAAGGCCTCCTCGCCCTCGGTGTAGAGCTGCTCGGCCTTGTCGACCAGCTCACCGCAATCATCGGCGAGCAGACCGGCCTCTTCGGCACGCTCGTAGAACGCCTTGAACTTATCGAGCTCACGATGGAACTGCTCTACGAACTTGTCCATGTTATTGCGCTCACGGTCGAGGAATCCCTCGATGACCTCGCGCTTCCGCTCGGTATCTGCGCCATAGAATTCGTTGGCGCCCTCATAACTGGCGCTCTTTGCGAGGTTGAAGGCCTTCTTGATGAGTTGGTGTGCGCGAACGTAGTCGTCCACGTTGTTGGAACCCTCGGCGGTTGTGAACGCCTCCTCAGCCTCAGCGATGATCTTCTTTGCTTCCTCAAGGACCGTCTTTGCCTTCGCGAGGTCCTCGATCTGATCATCGCTCTCGGCTTCCGCCTCGAGCGAAAGGAGGTAACTGTCCGCTTCGTCGAGCAGGGCAGTGGCCTTCTCTAGCTCGGCGGCGACGCGCTTTGCGATCTGAGCGCGCTTCTCAAGGAGCTTCTCCTGTGTCTTCTTGAGCTCGTTCACACGCTTCTGCTTCCATTTGGCCTTGTTGCGATTGACGAAGTCCACGAGCTTCTTCTCGACGTTGGCCGTGGAGAGCGCCTCGACATGGATGCCCTCCATGAGGAGGAGCTGGGCTGCTACCTTGCTGACGAGTACAGGGATCCCAACGACCTTGACGTTCTTGATCTCGTTGGTCTTGACGAACTCGATGACGTCGGGGATCTCACTCTCGTCGGAGATGATCTTCCGGGCGGACACATCAGCAGTGGTGGGCATGGAGATGGCCGACAAGAAGTCGTTCGCACCGGTCGCGATCACAACGAGGTCCTCTATGACGGTCTCCTTCTTGAGCTCTTCAAAAGCCTTGTCCTCGAGCTTCTTGATGACCTCCTTCTCGTCCTCGCCGGAGATGACCTCGATTTCGATGTCGAGGTTCTTGAGCTCAGTGGTGACGTTCTCACCGAATCTGGTACCAACAAGGAAGACCTTGATGACACCGAGATCATTAAGGGCATTGCTTGTCTCGGCAGAGAGCGCGTCCCCCGATGTGAGCAGCACGGGTATCTTCTTCGCGGACGCAAGGCCCTTCGCCATGCTCAGTTGCATATGCTCATATCCTTCGGATCCATCGGCGTCCCCGATGATGTCGTACACGAGCACGGCTTCGTCAGCACCCTCCTGCCACATATAGGTGGCGAACTCTGCGGCCGTTCCAAAACGGGATACACCCCAGGTACGTATGACCTCGAAGCCGTCCGCTTTGAGCTTTTCTTCGATATCTGTGGAAATGACGGAACTGCCACCCACGAGGATGATATTCTGTGGCCGTGTGTCGCTAAGGAACGTGGCCACCTCCTCTGGCAGTTCATCGGCGGGCGTCAGAAGAACGGGGATTCCCGCTTTGTCCGATCCTGCACCCGCGATAATAGCATCAGGGTAGTTGTCTCTGGTCGCCAGGATAACTGCGTCCAGCTCTCCTCCCGACTGGGAGGTACACAGCACGGCGATCATGAGCATGATGACCGTGAACATACGGAGGTTACGCGGAGGTACCATGGCCTCATACTCTGTCTGGAACGGTATATATAATCTCCTCGGAACCGTTCCTGTAACGAAATTCGTAACGACGTTGAATCTGTAAAATACCGAAAAACGGGAGATTATTGTTCCTGACGGTTCCATGGACGTAGAAATCGATTGGATTCAGAAATGGACCACATATATCTCGCTTAATAACATATGATAAGGAACAGTGCGAGAATATCACACTTTTTTCGCACGTTACGATCAATAGAACAAAGTGGATGTGTCCATAGGTTTTGTGAAAACCGCTCTTTCGAGGCTTTCTTTATAATCCTGGGGGTTCCAGTGTGAGGTAGAAATAAATCGATACTACGATGATCAGAAGCCCTGTCCCGACGACCAGAATCTCATGGATCATAATTATTTTCCCGTGTATGTGAAACGTCCGATAAAGTTTATACAAGCTGTGTATATACTCTATTGACCATCGGTCCTGAACACTGAAGGAAACGTGATGTATTTTAAACTTGGGGCCAAGGGATGGACTCGACGTGGTGGGGACCATGATTCCTGATGCCGTGATTGAGGACGTGACCGTGGGCCTTCTTAGGAGGGCCACTGTGGACCTCCCTACGGACGTGGAACAAACCCTTCGGAAGGCAGAGGGCGATGAGACTGATCCCCTTGCTAAAAGTGAGCTCAGATGCGTACTGGACAACAGTATAGCTGCAAGGGAGGATGGAGTGCCACTCTGTCAGGATACCGGACTGCCCGTGTTCTTCATACTGCTCGGTGCCCACGCACGCACAGCCGACCTCCCAGGTGCAATCAGACGCGGAGTTGTGAGGGCCACGGATGAGCTTCCCTTGCGACCGAACGCAGTCCATCCTCTCTCACGGGAAAACACAGGAACCAACACCGGTCAGGGCGTACCGCACCTCATCATCGAGCTTGTACCCGGTCGCGATGATGTGGAGCTTTGGGCTGTCCCCAAGGGTGCCGGCTCGGAGAACATGAGCGCGCTCGCAATGCTCAATCCGGACGACGGGGAAGAGGGTGTCGAGCGGTTCGTGGTCGACACTGTTCTCGCAGCAGGGGGGCGACCATGCCCACCGACCGTTGTGGGGGTCGGCATCGGAGGGTGCGCTGACGAAGCGCTCCTTCTCGCACGGCGAGCGCTCCTTCGTACTCTCGGGACGCCTCATGATGATCCGGAACTGGGTGCGTTCGAGCACCGATGCCAAGAGCGGCTCAACGCGTCTGGGATCGGCCCCATGGGTCTTGGTGGTGATACCACAGTCCTTGCAGTGCATGCTCTTTCTGCCTGCTGTCACACAGCTTCGCTCCCTGTAGGTGTCGTGGTCCAGTGCTGGGCTGACCGACGTGCAGGTGCACGCATCACCGCCGATGGCGCCGTGGTGGAGCTCACAGGGGGTCTGTCACTGTGAAGGACCGCAACGTCATACGGCTCAAAGTCCCATTGACCCGGGGCGATGTCTCACTCCTTAAGGTGGGTGACCGTGTTCTTCTGTCAGGTACAATCGTGACGGCCCGGGACCGGGCCCATCGACGCATCATCGAAGTACTTGATACCGGGACTCCCCTTCCCGTGGACCTTACCCGTGGCGTGATTTTCCATTGTGGACCCCTTGTCCGGAAGGACGGCCCGGGATGGCATGTCGTCTCCGCAGGTCCCACGACATCTGCCCGACTGGATGAGCTGGCGCCGGAGGTAATTCACAGGTGCGGTGTGCGAGCTATCATCGGCAAGGGCGGGATGGGCTCCAGGACCGCAACCGCTCTGCAGAATGACACTTGCGTGTACCTCGCAATGACCGGTGGTACGGCTGCCCTTGGTGCCCGGGCAGTACGCCGTGTCCGTGAGGTCCATTGGCTCGACCTTGGGATGCCCGAGGCACTCTGGGTAATGGATGTGGAGGACCTCGGTCCGCTCACAGTTGCCATGGATGCCCATGGTGGCGACCTCTACGACCGGGCAACGGGAGCACATGGTACTTAGGCGCGCTTCGTACGTCCACCAGGATCCACAATAGATGTATCTCCCGGGTACGGGGGGATCGCATCGTACAGACCGATTGGTGTACACATCAGCTGTTCACACACAATCGCCAAGAAGAATGCGACAGCGGTACCCAAATCCCCGAACGGTCTGACATCGCGTTATCCCTTCAGGTATTCCACGCCTTCGCATGTGTTGCTTTTTATATCATTATTGACATAGAGCGACCATGGTGGAAGATAGGACCACGCTGACCACGGGGTACGGTGTGATAATGGCCATTGTGCTCCTGGCGACGATCGTCCTTACCTATAATTTCGTTCAGGCGCAGGGATTCGACCGTCTGGGAGCAAGGGGGAACAGTGAGGAGCGGATGTTCTCATTGGCGTTCGTGTTCCTCCTCTCGTCACTTATCGGTCTGACTCTCGGGTTCGTGACCCTGTTCTACAAGATCGACCACATCCGGCTCGACCTCGTTGAGAGCCAGTCGGGCATCGCGGAGCGACTGGAACAGATCGCCGATACGCTTGCCCCCGAGGACGTGAGCGAAACGGTGGAGAAGGAGCCTAAGAAGACCTCAAAGCAGAAGGAGGAATAGACTAGTGTTCGAAGCCCGGCGTCAGCTTAACCGGTATGCCTTCTTCGTGGAGATAGTGGTCATCCTCGTACTGGCCACTTACATCTCATCCCGGTTCTTCGGCGCAGCAAATTCGAGCCCTTCTAGGGCCCTCGGTCAGATGTACGATCAGACACTGGAGGTATCGTTCCTCCTCATGTTCCTCACTCTCATCACAGCTGTTCTTGGTTTGGCGACAGTGTACTACAAGGTGGACGGTATCAATCTCGATATCCTTGAGGGAAGGGCCAAGATGTTCTATGCCCTCGACCATGTCCTTGTCAGCGCCCGGACTCGACGCGAACGGAGATAAGGTCTCATTCGACTTTTTCGGTGGTGCTCATGTAGATATTGACGGAGAAATAGATGAGATAGATCCCGACAAAGAAATGAAGTTCATCGTACGTCATATCCGGCCAGGACTTGTTATCGTGCATAGGTTGTCTTTTCCAGGACGTTGAATCCCCTCAGATGGAGTGAAGCACCCGGACATCGCAATTTTACACGCGTATCTTTTTAAGAGTGGCTGCGCCAATTGGATGTGGCCTTCCATGGCAACGGAGAAGAACCGTGCGGGCGGGGGACAAGCGTCTTCGTCGAAGAGTGATTCGGACCAAGGATCGAACAAAAGAGAGACGAAGGATTCCAGTGGACCTTCAAGGCCCAAGCTCTCGCGATCCGAGGCCCTTACCAAGGCACGTAAGGCTGCATCCCAAAAGGACTGGAAAGAGGCTGCCGAACTGTTCGTTCAGGCAGAGGAATGGCTCCAAGCGGCCACTGCGCTCGAGAAATCGAAATCATGGATCGAGGCGGCCGATGCCTGGAAGAAGATGGGTGCCTGGGTCGATGCCGGTAGGTGCTATACGAAGGCGGGCGAACATCTTCAAGCTGCAGAGGCACTGGAGAAAGCAGAGAAGTATAATTATGCTGCCGAGTCCTACCGCTTGGCCGGATACCCGTCCAAGGCGGCCCGTCTTTGGATGATGCGGGGGGATCCAAGCAAAGCTCTTACTCTTTACCAGCAAGGCGGAAATCCCGCCGGGGTTGGCCAATGCTATGCGGCCCTCGGCCAATGGAAGGATGCTGCATCTCATTACGAGAAGGGTGAGAAGTGGATCGAGGCCGCACGGTGCTGGGAACGCGTAGGTGAGCACCAAAAGGCCATCGACGACTACCTCAAGGGAGGCGATGCTATAGGTGCAACCTGGGCAAAGAAGCGCCTGGAGATGAAACGAGGCACAAGTGGGAAAGCGGCGCCCGCAAAGGCAGCCACTCCGGCTAAACGGCAACAACGGTCCTCGCTCGGGCGATTGAAAGATAGACTAGTATCGGGAGACAAGAGAGAAGACTCCGGAGAGGAGCCCGAGAGAGAGGAGAAGGACGTTCTTGAGAAGTCCGTGGTCCCCGAGAAAGAGTTAAAACCTGCTGAGGAAGAGGCCCCCAAAGAGGAAGCGACTCCTGAAGCGGAAGAAGCCCCCGAAGCGGAAGAAGCCCCCGAAGCGGAAGAAGCTCCTGAAGAGGTACCAATTCAACACTGCTTTGTTGCATAACTAACCTTTTCTCGGCTCCAATCCCTTGTCCTCTTCGACAGTCAGGTCGACCACCCAGTTG
>JASMDC010000013.1 GCA_030753015.1 Candidatus Undinarchaeales archaeon
GATCGATCTTGGTCACAGTGGTGCAGCACTCCACTGCTTGGTCGTGGTAACCCTGAGCGTTGTAGACGAAGGCGAGGTTCACCCATGCCTGGATGTAGTACGGGTCTGCGGCGAGGATCTCTTGGATAAGGGCGGATGCCCGTTCGTAATCCTCCTTCCCCATGTAGGCGTAGGCAAGGTTGTTCTTGGCCACGTTGAGGTCCGGTTTGACCTCAAGTGCCTTCTGACAGAGCTCGATCTCCCGGTCCCAGAGATCCTGTCGGCCGTATGCCGTCCCGAGATTGATGAGCGCGGTAAGATAGTCGGGTTTGGCCTCCAGCGCCTTCTGATAGTACTCGATCTCTTTGGAGATGATACCCTTCAGCTTGTAGCAGTGTCCGAGGTTGGCCAGTGCGTAGGCGTTCGACATGTCAGCGTGCGCCACCTGCATGAGGAGCTCGATGGCCTTGTCCACGTCACCCGTCCTCATGAGCTCGATGCCCTCGGCGCATTGAGGATCCGCAACCACGATCCCGACCGGGATCGCTCCCTCTGGTGTGGCTGACACCGCTGTCGGAGCCACTTCCGGAGCTGTTGTCGCGTCTACAGCACCCTGTCCCTCGTCCATTGTGGTCTATCTCTCGACCAATCTTTTTATGGATTTGCGACATATACTGCGGCCGGAGCCCTGTCGAGACCGTTCGTTCGTCCACATATCGACAGCATTCATCGGCCCGTGCCCACAAAGGACGCGCTGATGTCAAGAACCGACCACACGGGCGCCATACCGGCCCCAGTTGTTCGATCCAGCGGCGTTCCACTGCCTTTCATATGAACTAGGGACGTGTCGTGAGCGTTCGTCAGCTGCGATATCCGTACTGGCCCAAAGCCAGGTTTATATATTAAGTCTTATTAAATATTAATAGGGGGTATTAAGGTGTCGACCGACATAGAACCCAGCATCCACCTAGTGTTGCGGATCGCGTCGGTGCTTCAGGACGTGATGGAAGGTGAGGGGATAGTCACCGAAGAGGCGGCCATGGTCCTCAACACCTTCAGTTTCTGCAACGAACTGGTGTCATAGGGTACGACCCTACCGAAGAGTGGGGCACACAGGCACGGATTTTTATAGGTTGAGTGCCGCCGTTCTTTCGTGGTCAACCGCGACGACGTCCGTACCATTGTCCACCGTTTCGCCAGGGACACCTGGATTCGGAATCCGTTAGAGCTCAAATGGACCGATGGCGACGAGGGCCTGTCGGTGCGCGAGAGCAAGGGCGTCCTCGTGGTCCGATGCAACCCTTCTGCGCTTGAGGAAGAGGCGGATGAGAGCTGGGGCACTCTTGAAGAGTTCCTCCCCGGCCAGGACGAGAGTGACTTCGGTAAGAACCTCGTCGTCAACGCCCTGGCCCGGGGTGTGGCCGAACTCCTCTGCCCGCAGGCGAGCGAGGAGTATGGCGTGGTGCTCGCGTGCATGGCTGGCGCGTTCCCGTTTCGACCGCACGGCGACGATGCCCGTGACCTCTGGACCGCGGTGACCACATCCACCGACAAGCTCGAGGCGCTGAAGGTGGCGCTCGTCCCGCCGTTCCGGCTCGATGTGCTCGATACGACACGGTTCTGGGTGCTCTCCGCAGAGCTCCCCCACAAGAAGGAGCCGGTGCTCGTCAGGTTCGGTCGACACCGGGACCGATCGGTACCTCTCGCTATAGCCTCTGTGCAGGAGGTGCTGTCCAAGCGATTCGGTGACATCTCTGATGAGGATGCTACCCTCCTTGGATTCGAGGGCCGTGAATCCCTGGATGCTTACCTGGAGGAGGGAAGGACTCTCTACCTACGTGCCGAACAGGTCCATCTCTGGCATATAGCAGTGGACCGTCCCATCATGCGGTGGCGTCCCGATCTCACGACGAGCTGAGGCGTGCTTCACGTCCGTCGGAGCACGAGGTCCCAGTAGTAATAGCCGGGCACAGGAACCTTCAGTCGTCGGAGCAATCGGAGTAGCGTGCTCCGCTCATACACGTCATTTTCCGCACCCAGACGGTGAAGGAAGAAGTCACTGACCGGGAACCAGCACAAACGCTTCTCGTTCTCAAGGACCTGAAAACCCGCGTTCTCAAGTAGCGGGACCAGCTCCGAGTCGTCCCGATATTCCCGGATATGCGTGGGATCTACGACCCACTCCCCGCGCTCGTTCCGATAGAAATACCATCCATACCAGCGTTTGAACACAGTGGTGAGGTACAGGTGGCCACTGGGCCTGAGCACGCGAGCGAGCTCACGGACCATCGCCCCGGGATCTTCGACGTGCTCAATGACCTGGCAGGCGAGCACTAGGTCCATGGACCCGTCTGGTACACTACCGCTTACGTCGCATACATCTGCGACAGCGCAGTTGAAGGAGCGGTCCATCCGCTGGACACGCCCGATACGATCGGCATTGGCGTCAATCGCGTGGACCTCTTTGCCCTTGAGATGATCCCGGGCCCTGAGTGTATAGAGTGTAGCACCATCGCCGCACCCGAGGTCCAGAAGAGCGGTCACGTCCTCCCGCTCGACCAGCTGCTCCAACAGTGGTATCGCACGGACCTCGTAGTACTGGACCACAAGCCCCGCATAGTCCTCATCCTCGACGCGCATGGTCATCCTCGAGCTACCGGGGACGGTAGCGAAACGGTCAGGACCTCCTCAGTCCTTCCCCTTCTTCTTACTGCTGCCCGAGACTTTCTCCTTGGCGGGGGTCTCAATAGTGAGCGCAGCATTCTTCTCCTTGAGCTGCTCGTACACATCGAGAAGGATCTCGTACATGCGGATGAGCATCAGGGAGTTGATGAGGAAGGCTATGACCTGAAGGAACAGGATTATCCCGATGATGGTTATGAGCGCCACGCTGAAGCTCTGGGACTGGACCATGGTCACGAGCTGATTATAGTTTGCGATGTAGTTGAAGTAGTCGTACTGAGCCCTCGTGGCCGCTTCAGGTCGCGGGGTCTCGTCGATGATCTTCGAGACCTCTTTCTGGTAGTCGTAGATCGTGATGGCCGTAAGGATCCCGGCGATGGTGAGGATGAGCATCCCCAGCATGATGAGGCGCTCCAGGGCCCGGGGCTTGATGTTCATCTCGCGGACTGCCACGAGAGGTCATTGGTGGTTGTGCTTTAAATGTGTATGCGGACCGCCTCAGCCGCACGCACCGTCCCACACCCATCCGCTGGGATTGCGTGAGAACAGGATGGCCCTTTCTGCTGTGATGGAACGGATCGCCTCGCCCTGGACAAGAAAGGTTAACTGTAGCCGCTTCCATCCCTCGACACCTTCGGGCGCATCGCACATCCGTGCGTTCGTGAAGTGGAGCCGATAGCCGAGCTGTGTGGACGCCACGTACAGCGGCGAGCCGAGATCGATGAGAGCCTCTCCATCCTCGTCGAGCACCTTTCCCGTGATAGTGCTCTCGGCCATCACATCGTCCCCTCGCACCGTGACCATCACGTCGAGGTCGAAGCCTTGGCGTTGAAGGATCTGGTAGACGGGCTCAGCCTTCGTTCCGGGATCGCTCCCTTCTATGTCGATGACGGTGCGCATGGCCCCGACCACCGTGAGGAACGCCGTGGAAGTCCCGCGTCGGCCGAGGCGATTTACTTCTAGCGAGAGCGTCTGCCGGCCTTCAGTGAGCTCACCACGTATCACCACTGTGATGATCCATTGCCGGAGGCTCTCCACATAATGGAGCGAGAACAGCTGAGCCTCGCCCTCGTCGACGGTGACCGTCACATCGTCGCGCACCAGATCGATCACAGGCATCTCCCCCTCGTCCAGGACCGAGAGGTAGAGACGTACGAAGACCCCGTCCCGCAGCTCGTTGCGTGTGATGGTCTCAGGTTCGACGCTCGTCAGCTTGGCACGGAAGGTGGACTCGTGGGTAGGGTACCAGACCATGAGACTGGATGTCTGGGCCGACACCTCGCCCTCATGCTTGACGATGAGGTGGAGCGGGTGGCGGCCAGGCACGAGATCGGTAGAGAACGAGCGGGGAATGGTCGCCTCTACCCGCCACTGGAGGTCCTGGCGATGCACTTCGAGCGAACGGCCGGGAACCTCGAGGTCCCCGATGTAGAGGGTGAGGTCCTCATCGCTCACGCCCGTGAGCACGCTCTTTCCCTGGTATCGTGTCATGAACTCGAGCGCTACTGTGGCCTCGCCCAGGGCGATGGCATCGGCCCTGATATGGTCAGGGATCGTCGATACGATGCGGGAGACGAGCTGTGGGACGTAGCAGCCCGTCGGAGTGCATAGCTCTCCCGGGCCACAGTCATGGAGGAAGGAGTTCGCCATATCGCCGCACATGCAGTGGGCAGGGCAAATCTCCCAGCTTGTCACGAAGGGGATACGCTGGAGCCCCACTTGCGCTGTCTTGACACCGTCACGCTCGATCAGCATGAAAGGGAGACCTCCCAGAGGGGCACAACCGAAGTCCTGGCAACGTTCATTGAATCCGCAGGCGTCCACGACACCGCCCTCGTCAGAGAAGCACAGGCATACGGGGTGCTGGTCGGAGCGAGGATGGCACGTGACACCCGGACCGATGCACGGCACCTCGAGCCCCTTAGACTGCAGAAGACCATCAACACATACGCGGTCCAGGTCGGTCCCCCGCTCGCTCCTGGGCCGCCAGGGTTCGACGGTGATTGTCGTGAGATGGACCCCGTGCTCCTCGCCGCGGAAGACCCGCACCCTGAGCTGATATAGCCCGGGAAGGATGCTCTCGGGGAGGTCGAAACGGAGGTTCCCGCAGGGGAACGTGCGACGGATGATCGTGTTCACGCCCAGGCCCGTGTAGTTGAGAAGCTCCACCTCGCAGCGCTCCCCCCGTGTGTTGATGAACAATCGTACGGATTCACCAGCAATATAGGAGGATTTCTCCACGGTCACCGGGACAGGGATGTCGTTACCGGAGGATAGGAGGAACATGGAGCTCGTGCCATGGGCCGGGAAACCGTGGCGGTTGTACACCGTCGTGCGTACAAGGTAATCTCCCACCGGCCATGATGTACCGGTGACCACCGGGACCTGAAGGCAGGATGGTGCGCGAACGGAGTGGACCTTTTCCCCCTCGTGATGGAACTCGATCTCGCAGTGGTCGACGGCCGTGAAGAAGCCGGTGGACACCAGGATGCCCTCGCCACGGAAGAAGGTGTCCTCGGTACGCCCCCCACCCTTGCTGAGGAACACTTCGACGGGGAAGAAGGCCGGTCGTATCACCACGGTCCGGGTAGCATTGAGCAACATATCGCTCCCCGGTCGCCGCACTATGGCCTGGAGCACCATCTCCTGGGGCGGGCACATGCGATGGTCGAATCCCGCACACCCCAGCTCCGCGTACGAGACGGGCAGTGTGATGGTCGTACAGTTGAAGCATATCCTGACCTCGGACCGTGCGGCACCGGAGTGATCGAAGAGCGCCCATACGGCCAGCTCGGCCTCACCGATGTCCGCAGTGATGATGTCGCCCACCGCGTACTCGTCGGCAGGGGTTGACAGGGGCATGCGCTCCCAGCATCTGTCCGAGCCATCGGAACAAGCGAGCGGGAACTCGATCCTCACGTCACGCTTTACCACCATTTCTGTCACGGTCATACCGAAGGTGGGGAGGTCGAAGCGTACGAACCGGCTTCCCACGTCCTCGTTCTCGTCCGCTACCAGGAAGCTCAGGGGCACGTGATAAACTGCGAGCCTCGGTCGGAGCGTGGCCGGAGAGAATCCGCCCGCGATCTGCACCGCGTCCTTGATGGTGACCAGCTCGAACTCGACACGGTCCACGTACCGTTCGTAATCGCAAGTGCGCGTGTACACGGGCGAGAGCTGGTCACACAGCGCACTGAGCACACCGGGACGGGACAACTCCTCCATCAGGTCGGGAGCTATACCCCGCAGTACGATACGGACCTTGTTGTAGGGGGTGTGTGTAACGTCCACGTACTCCTCGACCGAGAGGATGCGCGGTCCCTCGGCGACAGCTAAGGTCAGCAGGAGTGCTAGCACGACCATCGTTCGCCTCACGATCCGCACCTCCGCTGCTCGTAGATGGGCGTGAACGTACCGGTCACGTTAGCGGTGAACACCGGCTGCATGATGATGTCCTGCGCGAGGTCGTCCGTGACAGCGAGCACCTCGGCCCAGGTCTGCACCTTGTGCCCGATGTTCCCGGCTGCGTCCACGTTGGGCGCTGCGAGGAAGAGGTATCGGCCAGGGAGCACGCGGTTGAAGGTATATCGCCCATCCTCACCACTCGAGACCTCAAGACGGTCGCGTCCCGGATCAAGGGGCACGAGCGTGAGGCTCACATAGGAGGGTGGCGCCCCGGGGATATACTCCAGTGGCTCGAACACATCAGTGTCGTTATGGGTGCACGGCCCCCCATGTGCGATGACACGGAACTTGTGGTCGAGGCACGCCAGACGCCGTGTATCGACACAATAAACGGTCGTATTGGCCAGCACCCTACCGGTTACTTGCCGATAACGGGGAACTTCGACGGGGACCACATCGGGCGAGGGCACCTGGACTCGTACCCTAGCTGTCCCGAACCGTTCGGTGTCGTTGGGCGTGATTATGACCTCCCGCACTCCACACGGGACCCCAAGACCGGTGTCGATGTGGTCCATCTCCGTCGCGTCGAAGACGAACGAGAGCTCCTGGAGGCACGGAGCGATCGCCACAGTGGCAGCGTCCACACCCACAGGTCGGATACGGACGGAACAGTGACCTTCACAGGACACGTCATACTCACGCGGTTCGTGTAGGGCGGCGGGGGATATGTCAGTCCCGAAAGGTGACTCCTTGACGAGCTCTACCTGCAACATGAACCTGAACTGGAGCGGACGCATCACGGTGGACGATCCCCGGACCGATCCTGTGGGCAGGAGATCGGTGATCCGTACCTCGACGGGGAACTGGAGTTGATAGGTGGCCTTGTACCACTTGCAGCACGCACACTGCGGATCGGGACAGCTGACCTCGTCCGGAGGCCTCCCCTGGACAAGCAGGTCGTTGGTAGCACCGTTGAGGGTGAGCCCCAATGACGGGAACCCTGTCTCGACGTCGCCGATGAGAGGAACGAACTCCCACTCAACACCGCGCATGAATCGTGCGAGCTCCTCTTCCGACCTGCTGCTCCCCGAGAACCTCTGGATGACTCGCTGGAAGCCCTCGCTAGCAGCCTTGGTGGAGAACATCGTCGCACCAACGAGAACGTCCTTCCCCACCTCACGCCGGATCTCGGTGAAAGGATAGGTCACGTCACGACAGAGCGTGCAGTAGCCCCGGGTGCGCTCAGCCTCGGTCCTGCCGAGGTTGGGCTCCAGCAGGAACGGCTGGACGGGGACATGGGCCTCTGCCGATGCTTCGGGGAGGAGCTGATCGTGCGCCATTAGGTAGGATACCAGCATCTCGAGCTCACGGTGCCACGGATTCTCCTCCAGGCCCAACCGATCGGCGGGCTTTGTGTAGAGCTCTGAGAAAGCCCTGGCCAAGCGCGCCAAGCGCATGAGACGGAGCGGCAGTTCAACGGTGACAGGTTCTCGCAGGACCGCCCGCACACCATCCATCTCGGCGATGACGGGGATGTTGGCCGTGTAGGAAACATAATTGTCCCCGAGCACGAGGTCATCCTCCCCGACGAGGAGCTCACCGTCTATCTCGATCCGAGTTATGCCGTAGCGTTCCAACCGCCCCATGTCGAAGAGGTTGCTTTCCAGGCGTCGGCGCAGCTCCTGGCGTAGCATGCGTGCCAGGGTCCTCTCTGTGGGGAAATTGATAACGTTCCCACGGTCGACGAGCAGCGGTACGCCCATGTGGTTGGGCGAGGGTACGTTCTCTGCCGTGAACCCGCCCGTCTCCGCCACCTCGGTGACGGCCTGGAACACGCTCTCCTCGACAACGAACCCGACGATCGTGCGCAGCTGTTCGCTCTTATCCTGGATGAGCTTTGCGTTGCGCTCCCGGTAGCGCACGACATCCTCGGTCTGTTCCTGCTGGAACATCATGTACGCCACTACGAACAGGACCACGGCCACGGCCACTAGTGCGATGATGGTGACCTGACCGCGGTTGTGGCGGGGAGCTTGGCCCATGGAAATAAGTATGAGTCCGGAAAAACGTATAAAGGCGTGGTTCACCCTGTGCGCTACCACGTCCTTTCGTTGACATGCGATGTGATTACCATGATCGGTCCTGGCACCGTGCTCGTCGGCGGGATTGCCGGGATCCGCCTCCCCGAGCATGTGTGAGAGACGATGATGCAGGGTATAGGGCTCGTCCTGCTGAAGGTCGCCGCCGGACCAGCTTGGCGTTTTGTGGGTAGGTTGACCGCTTTCCCTGCCTAGGACGGTCGATGATAGCGGATGTCCGTGCAACACCGCGTAGTGGCGTCGGAGAGCTCACAGGCACCGTCCTTCTCAACGATGCTGGGCATGAATCCCTCGGGGCACTTACAGTAGAGGTCGATGAAGCACCCGCCCTTGCCATTGAGGCGCGACTGGCACGCACCACCGGTACACAGCTCCAGGGAGTACACCTGCGTGGCGGGTCCCGAGCAGCCCTCGGGGACCGGTCCCTCGGTGATGCTACCGTCATCGTCGGGGTGGTCATCTTTGTCCCGAGGATCGGTGCCTGCCTCTTCCTCGTCACCGTCGGAGTAGGTGTCCCCATCGGTGTCCGCCTTTTTCGGATCGGTACCGTTCTGGAACTCCTCTAGGTTGGTGAAGTCGTCCCCGTCGGGATCATCCGCTGAGTCGTCCACGTTCGGATTTAGGCCGTGGTGCTCCTCCCAGTCGTTGGGCATGCCATCACCGTCCGTATCCGGGTTCGGATCGGGCGGGAGCGGCGGCGTGCTGAGCGGGTCCAGAGGATCGCTGTTGGCCTGGACCTCTTCGCCATCAGAGAAGCCGTCACCGTCGGTGTCCGGTTTCTGTGGATTGGTACCCTTCCTGAACTCGTCGATGTTGGAAAGGCCGTCACCGTCGGCGTCCTCACCAGCGTCGTTCCGAGTTATATCGAGGCTGTTGAGCTGCTCCCAGTCATCGTCCATCCCGTCATTGTCGTTGTCCGTGTTGGGATCCGGGTCACCACCTGCGGGGTGGGAGGTCGGATCGAGCGGATCCGTCCGGGCCTGCACCTCGTCACCATCGCTGTAGTAATCCCCGTCAGTGTCCTTCTTCATCGGGCTGGTCCCGAGCTCGAACTCCTTGAGATTGGTGAGGCCATCACCGTCGGGGTCCTCGTTAGCATCGTTCCTTGTGGGATCGAGCCCGTTCTCCCGCTCCCACGGGTCGTGCATGCCGTCGCCGTCCACGTCATTCGGATAGCTGTTCGGATCGTTGGGATCGGTCCCGGCTGTGATCTCGGCACCGTCGCTGAACCCGTCATCGTCGCTATCGTCGTCGTTGGGATCGGTGCCGTACTCGTACTCGTCCTCGTTGAGCAGTCCGTCGCCATCGGGATCGAGCGTCGAGTCGTCCGTCTCCGGATCGAGGCCATTGTCCTCCTCCCAGTCATCGGGCATACCGTCGTCGTCGCCGTCCTCGCCACCGTCGCCGGGCCGTCCGCGCCGGCCCACGAGCCGGGCATCGGGGAAGTCCTGGATCGGCAGCACGCCACGGAACCACGGGAATCCGTTGGCGTCCTCCACGCCCACGTGGATGTAATAGGTACCCACGGTCGGGATCGTGAAGCTCGAGTCGCTCTCGAAGGTCGTGCTCGACTCGGCGTTGGCATCCACTACAAGGGATGTCTGGGCCTCGCCCATGAGCTTGTTCTCATGGAAGATGGAGATGTTGATAAGACCCTCGAAGTTGAGGGGCATCCTGTTCTTCGGCACCACAAGTGCCATCACGTTCTCGCCCACTGCAGCGGAGCCGCTGCGCGCGGAGTCATGGGATAGCTGGAAGAAGGCATCAGTGAAGTCCATCTGAGGCTGGACCACTGAAAGGCGTGCCTTTGGATAGGTCTGATCGCCAAGCCAGTCCTGGACAAGCACCTGTCCGGCCTCGGTCCACATGGTGATCGAGACACGGAACTCCTTGTTCAGGTCCTCGGGCGTGAACATTATATAATCGGTGGCCGCCTCGCCCACGGCACCCACGGCGATTGGATTGGAGCCGAAGTCCATGGTGTAGCGGTCGACCTCAAGGCCCTGACCATCAACGATACGAACCATCACCACTCCGGCGAACTCCGAGTTGAAGGTGTTCTTTACCTTGACGACAGCGCGCACCTCGGCACCGGGGAACGAGACCTGCTTGCCGCCCACGGTAGCAACCTCGCCATCGAACAAGGCGTCCTCGAACCCGGGATCGCCCCTCTCGATGAGGAGCTGCATACCGGACACGAAGGGCGGGCTGAGGTAGGCCTGCTTGCCCATGACCGCAGCAGCACGGATGCGCAGACTGCCCCTGTTATCTGAACCCAGCATGAGAGTCGTGATGGTCATCTCGGGCGTGTAGTAGAGCTTGGCCTTACCTGGGCCCAGTGCGTTCTCCCCATCCTGGTTCTGGTAGATATGGGCCTTACAGAACTCCCGCACCCGTTCCTTCACATCGCTCTCAGATGGCGGGTCCTTGCACTGGAGCTTGCGCTTGCAGGCACCCTCGTGCGTCTCCTTGTAGACCTTGATCTTGATGGTCGAGCCCGTCCTGAGCAGTGCGTCGCACTGGCTCGTCGATGCCTCGGGCATCTCTGCGGAGAGCACGAAGATCTCGGCCAGCTTGGTGGACGTGCACCGGTCGATCGGGACGTTGGCGGCCCCCTTGTACTTACCACCGGGCGAGGTGAGCTCGTACTCGATTGATGCCTGGCATGAGCTCGACACGTCCTTCACGGTGATGTTGAGGATGCGCCCGTTGCCGATATTGATCTGGGAGTACTTGCCCAGCCTGGACTTCGTCAGCGAGAGCTCGCCACCGGAATCGCACGTGGGCTCCTCGGAACAGATCTCTGCGCCCTTGCTCACCGATGAACCGTACTCGTCGACGAGGTCGAGGTTCACCGAACCGGAGAACGGGGACGTGCCATCGTTCTTGATCTTGACATATCCGCGGATTGGCTCACCCAGGAACGCCCGACGCTTGCCTTCCTCGCCAGCGACCTCGAACCCGGCGCCCTGGACTATGAGGGATACACCGGATCCGATACCGCACTCAGCGGGATCGATCTCGTAATAGCTTGGTGTGCACTTGCACAGGAAACCCTCGCCCGAGGATGTGGGCTTGTTGATGAGGTTCTCGCAGTTGTAGCGCTCCACACAGCATTGATAGAGTCTCTTGTAGTAGTCGTCGGAGTTGGGGAGCTGGCAGTCGATGGCCTTCCCGGTCCCGTCAGAGACCGCAGTGCCCTCTGGATCAGACTCGGAAGCACAATAGCATTGTCCGGAGACCGTGACGCCGTCCTTGGTGACGACCGCCTTGCAGAAGCCGTAGAAGAGCTGGCGCTTCTTCTCCGGGATCGAGAACTTGTTGCATGCGTCCGTACAGGTCTGTGCGGATGTCTGGCCTCCGCTAGCACCACCCTCATTCTGGTAGTCGAAGCACACCGGGTTGGGGAAGAGCCGGCCCAGATCGTCGAACAGGGCAGCGAGGTTGCGGTAGGCGTCGATGAGCTTTGGTGCTCCCGCCAGGTCCTGCTTGGATGTCGTCTTGAGGCCGAAGCTGCAGAGCATGGGCACCTCCTTGGGGAAGGAGGCCGTGACGTTGAAGTTGTTACGGTCCTCGACGGTGAGGAACGGCATGTCCTCGCCCGTGCACCCACGCTCGTCGCACTTCACGCACGCCTCGAGCTCCCCGCCGGCGACCTTTTGGGTCTCGCAGGTGTAGATGCAGTTGCTCGGATCCAGGGTGATGGCGCTGCCGTCGACCTTCTTGATACCGTACCCGGAGATCTCGCCCTGGAAGTACGGCTTCCATGCCTTTCCGTCCCAGATGTCAGACGGATAGAATGGATAACATCCGGCGTCCTCGTCCCTGATCTCACCGTTGCCCTTCTTGTCGTAGAAGGAAGGTGTGTCCTCGTTACCGTCATTGTCGTGCATATCGTCGCAGGTGACACCGGCCTTCAGGCCTGCGTAGAAGCAGCCCTTGTTGTCCTTGTCCTCACAGAAGCACTTCTCCCCGCCACGACCGTCGCGCCACGGTGTGATGCGGTAGGGCAGCTTGTTCTTGAGGTTGAGCCGGTAGCGGAAGGCAGCGTCCCAGAGGGCGCTGATGTTCTGCGGGTAGGTCTTGTCCTTGGCCACATCGTTGAGCGTGTAGAATGTGTCGAAGGTCCCCTCATCGGTGGTCACCTTTGTCGATTCGGTACGGTAGGTGTCCTGGACGATCTTGAAGTATCGCTTGTCGAGGTCACCGATGATGGCCATGACCAACTGCTTGGTCATGATCTCGAAGTCCTGGGAGGTCACATCAGCGAAGGTGTTCTCCTGCATGGTCTCCTCGACCTGCTGCTGGAGGTCCTTGAGCTCAAGACAGTACTGAGCCTTGCGGGCCCACGCGGCCGAGGGATTGTCCATGGGCTGGCAGTCGCAAGAGTACTCCTCGGGTCGGCTGGACTTGTCCAGGCACTCGAGCCCTTCTACATAATGGCCCATCTTGACCTGGAATTCGATCTGGTGCCGGATATAACCGTCAAGGTAGTCGATCATCTTGGTGAGCTTGACGCCCACGTCGCAGGGATCGTCTGTGGCAGGGTTCTGGTCGCCGATGGTGAACTGTGGCACGCCCTCGTCGGTGACCGAGTCGGCGTTCACGGTGAACATTCGCATGCCGAGCGCCGTGCAGGCGTTCTTGGCCTTGAGCACATCCCGGATGCACTTCTCCACCGCAGGGGTGTGGGGTATCACGGACCGGGAATTGAAGAGGTTATCCAGTGTGCTGTCGGGAAGTGTGCGCCACTCCTGGTCGATCGCGACACCGGACGAGCTGGACGCCATCTCCGTGGAGGTAGCGAAACACGCGCTCCCCTGCGTGTAGAGCGGACATCGCTTGAAGGACGAGTCGGAGAGCCAGGCCTCGCCGATGGGAGTAGGCCTGTAGAGCTCGCACACGGGCAGGGTGCACAGCTGAACGGCCATCCGGTAGTCCACCTCGTCGGCGAGCTTGCCACGGATACCGTCCCTGTTGACGCCCTTGTTGATGATATCGCCGATAGCGAAGAACCGCTTCTTGTCCTTCACCTGCTCGGCAGCAGGATGATTGTCCAGGAGGGCCTCGTGCAGTGTCTTGCGGCCTATCTCCATCCGGTAGGTGGACGTTGTGATCTGACAGCCGCCGTAGGTCGTGATAACGCTATCGAGCAGACTGTTGCAGCTCTGGCACTGCTTGTTCAGTGCCCCCTTGAGATTGGCGATCGTCGTCTTGATCGTCTTGAGGAAGGTCACACGGTCATCCATGTAGGACTTGATGTACTCGAGGTGTGCCCGCTTATTGGCGTGGACGAAGGGATCACAGGTCCCGTCCTCCTTGATGAGACGCCGCTTCTTCCCACCGCCGACGTCGACACAGTCGTCACCCTCCGTACATGGAGCGGGGCCGACGATGGCCTTGCGGTAGGCCGCGGCGAACGAGGAGTCCATGACGATCTGGGCTGAGATCGCGTCCTCGGTACACAGCTTGGAGCGCGGGTCGCCGGACGCGAAGTTGCACTCCTTCTCGATGATGACCTCGCTCTTCTGCCCGTCGGTGCACACGCCGGCCGTGTTGTCCGTGGGCGTGTTCATTATCTCGTCAGCGAGCTTGGACAGGTCGGGCGTGTTCCCGAACCGGTACAGCTCAGCGCTGTACTTGAAGAAGGACTGGGTCCAGTCGACGCCCACCGAAGGATCGATCATCGAGCTGGTAATGACGATACCGCGGTGGATGACGTTCTTGTTCTTCATGTACTTCAGGCCACCGGAGACCATCTTCTTTCCAAGACGCTTGGCCGCGTGTTCAGCAGCCTCCTTGATGGCGCTCTCGCTGGCCTCCTTTGCCGCTGCTTTCGCCACCGCCTTCCAGGCGCGTTGGCCTGCCGCCTTCGCAGCTTTCTTCGCGGCGGCCTCGGCGGCCTCCTGCGCGGCCTCCTTTACAAGCTGTTTTGCCACCCGTTTCGAGCCTGCTTCGACAAGCTCCTTGGACAACAGCTCGGCAGCTTCCTTTGCGGCCTTCTTCGCAGCCACATTGGCCGCATGCTTCACGGCCCACTTGGGCGCCACCTTGTTGATAAGACCTCCCGCCACCTTCGTCGCTCCCTTCTTCACGGCACCGCCAACGGCATTGGTAGCGGCCTTGTGGATCTTTGAGAGCGGCCCGCCATAGCCAATAGAGATGACGAATCCGGTCGCGTGACCAAGGAACTTACCGAGAGCGGCCTCCTCTGAGAATCCGCCTGTGTAGATATGACAGCACTTCCCGCCGTTCTCCCGGCACTTTCCGAGCAGACCGTTGGAGGGCGGGTTGTAGATGATGCTCATGAGGAGTTCGGGCTGGAATGACCAGACATACTTGGAGTCCGCCATTGTCGCCTCGGCGGCCTGGCCCACGAGGAAGTCCGCAGGATCCTGTGGCCGGTTGACGTTGGGATCTATAACGGGCAGGAATCCCTCGACCCCGTCTATCTCCGCGGTCTCGATGAACGTGATCACGGGCTTCGCTTCTAGCTCGGCCCGGTACGGGCTCTTGATATCTTTGTTGATCCCCGTGAAGCTACCGAGAAGGTTCTCTAGGGTTAGCGCCCGGATTATCTCAACGTCCTTACCATCACGGTTAACCTTCGTGGTCTCGAACTCCGCCTTTCGGCCCGATTTGAGGATGGGAGATCCCATATAGGTGACGACGTGTGGCTCGTCGACCTCTCGGGTGCAGTCCAGTACCACTCCGAAAGCATAGCTTTCGACTTCTTGCTGGGAGAGCTGGGCAGGCCAGAGGCGGCGTGATTTGAACGCGCTCTCGTCGTAGCTGTCCAACAGGGTACCTGTGAAGAAACCCACTACTCCGCTCAAGAATCCCCCGCCTTCGGAAGCGCCGAGGGCCTTCTTCCCATCGAACGCGCACTCGTTCTCCTTTAGCCCGGAGATCTCGCAGTACTGTTCCTTTATTCCGTACACTGCCTGTTCCTTCTCGTCCGCTGCATCTCCAGGATCAGCTTCGTTGATGGGACATGTCGCGAACACCTTGGAGTTGAGCGTGATGAGCCAGGGGAGCTTGAGCTCTCCGTCAGATATCCGTGGTTTCTTGATCGCGTCATAGGTCTTGGTATCAACGGCTGTGTTCCGCAAAAGGTTGCGGGGGCATGCCTTGATCTTTTCAACGTCCACTTCCCATTGAGTGCACTCGTACCGGTATTTGTCCTCCTTGCACTTGAAGAAGCGAGGTCCGAGGATGAGGGGTACTCCCAAGGTCACCATCTCGGCCTGGTTCTCCCGTCCCCACTCGGAGATGGCCGTACCGGTTATGAGCTCGGAGACGTCCTTATCATCAGCGTTTTTCGTCATCCACTCGGACGGTCCCTTGGCGAAGGGATTACGCCCCTTGGTCATTTTACAGTGATGCATGCACACCGTGCCGAAGAACACGCGGGAAGCTATGTCTGCCTCCTCCTTCCCACCCGAGAGCAGGTCCGCGGTCATGCGAGCGATGTCCGTGACACCGTAGGTCAACTCCGAAGCGAGCCCCTGGGTGAATCCGGCCGCGTTCTGTGATATCTTATCCCTGGTGACGGGTTTGAGCGTGATCTTCTCGTAGCAGTCTATTGCCAGATCGAAGCACTCGTCGCACCGCTCCTCGTTCTTGAGCACGTCCACGGTTATGTCGACGCACCGGGACATCGGCCAGCTGGCGAAGAGCATAACATGGGTCAAGTAGGTGTCGTAGACTGCATTGTACAACTCCCAAGCCTGGTTGAAGTAACAGTCCTTCTGCATGTCACCGGTCTGGCTATCACAGGGCCCGAGCGTGCCCTTCAGGCTCTCCTTGTTGATATCGGCCCATTCATATGCAAAGAGGGTGGCGAGCGTTGAGATCACATTGCGGAACTCATTGGCCTCCATGACAGCGGCGCGCTCCTTGAAGCCTTCTTTCTCTCCACCGAAGAAGTCGAAGCTCAGGGCATCGGCAACATGGTCGGCGGCCCCGGGCCCCTCAGGTGCCTCGAGGCGTTCCTCGCATACGGAGTACTCCTCGCCATCTTTCTTTTCTGTCTTCCACTTCTTGCAGGGGAACCGGTTCTCGACGACCATCTCCCAGAAGGTTATCTCGTCCGGACCACCGTCCGTCCCGTCCTGCATGAGGCAGATAGGGACAAAGATGTTCGAGGGCTTACTATCGTCTTCCAGGTTCTCCAGATCGATGTTGAGCCAACCACATCCGGGATCCCCGTCGGCCGCATCTACGAGACTGCATATCTTGAGGGAATAGAGCCGTTCGATGTTGTCGAGAGAGATGTCGAAATGACTTACGCCCTGGGGGTTCAGACCGAAGAATATATCCTTCTTGAACAAAGGATCGAAATCACCCTCGGAGTCAAGGAATACGTACTTGAGGTCTGGATTGGAGAACACCGCGGTCTGGAGCGCTTCCACCTCGATAGTACCCGCTCCAAGCTGCTGCATGAGCGGCCGCATCACCTCGAGACAGCCCTTCCCAGATGACGTCGTATCCTCCGCCAAGACCAGGGAAAGGGACAGGATGATTGCTAGGATGGTCACTATCTCCATCCGCCCGTCCTTTTTAAACAAGACTTTTTACCCCCTTACAGTTACGACAGATAGTTCTATCTAGTTGATATTATGGATTGTGGAGTTTAAATAGTTTTGCCAAAGCACGCTGCGTGCTTCTCTCCGTCCATTTAGAGAAAATACAAGGTTTATTTGGATCCTTTCGCCTGAAACGCTCTTTTTACGCGAATTCTCGAAAGCTGAGGGCGTTTTTCATTTCGCTACGTGGCGCAGTTCGCTCCCGTCGACGTTCAGGGACGGCGGGTGCCGTTGTATATATAGTTTTCGGGAGGACGGAGAGGCCATGGAGCCGGCTGTCGAACGTGCTCCCCGCATCCTTTCCCGCCTCTACAGCGCCTACCCGAACGCCACGTGCGCTCTCACTCACCAGGACCCATGGCAGCTGCTGGTCGCCACCATACTCTCGGCCCAGTGCACCGACAAACGCGTGAACATGGTAACGCCCGAGCTGTTCGCACGGTACCCCACACCCGATGCCGTTGCAGCCGCGGAACAGGAAGAGCTAGAGAGTATTATCCATTCGACCGGGTTCTACCACGCCAAGGCACGTCACCTGCGGGCATCGGCGAGCATCATCGCCGAGGAACATGGCGGTCGTGTTCCCGACAACATGGAGGAGCTACTCAAACTTCCTGGTGTCGCACGGAAGACGGCCAATGTCGTGCTCGGCACGGGTTACGGCATCGCCGTGGGTGTGGTCGTGGACACGCACGTTTTCCGCATCTCTCGCCGCCTGGGACTCTCTGCTGGCCGCTCACCCTCGATTGTCGAGCGTGATCTCATAAGGGTCGTGCCTCGGGACGAGTGGATCATGTATTCACACCTTCTCATCCACCACGGCAGGGCCGTATGTATGGCGCGCAAGCCTACCTGTAAGGGATGCACGCTTACCGACCTGTGCCCGTCCGCTTTCTTTTCCGAGAGTCGTACCAAGGACCTCCATGTATCACTCAAGGCAGCCCCGTCCAAAGGAAAGGATTAAGAACTCTCGGCCTCGGCGAACACCGTCTTGTACGGGGCAGGCGACGAAGTCGAGCGTTTCAGTTTTGCTGAAGCAGAGGCTCGATTCGGATCACTGGGCCTGTCCTACGACAACCTCGAGCCGCCCGAGAGAAACGAGCCTGCAGCAGTCAAGGACGAGGACGGCGTGTACACGGTCGTGGGCAAAGCGCTCACACCTGCCCAGTCCTACCTGTTCGATACGTCCGGCGAGTACCATGCTCTCGACGAAGGTGAGTTCGCCAGAGAGCTCAGGCAGAAGGAAGGCTACGAGGAGATCATCTCAGTCAAAGGCCTGCGGGCCGATGAGGTAAAGGGCATCGGAATCGATCCGAACGGTGGCCTCGCGAACGGTACGGTGTACGTGTTCGACCATCCCGGACCGGACAAGGTCGAAGTGGAGATACACGGCCAGGAGTGCAGCGAGCTCGCGAGCTATACGCGCTCCAGGGACCTCCGGCTCGTGCTCGATCCCGCCAAGTACGGATTCGACGACGACACTACCATATCCTACAATGCTCTCAAGGACGTCAGGGTGGAGTGGTCCGGATTATCCGTGAACGGACGTTCCCTTCACCTCAACGAGCGTTCCGACAGCGAGCTCGACCGGCTCTATTCGTCCGGGAACATCGCTGTCAACGGACTTCTCGAGACCGTTGGCGGCATCGTGAACGGCTCCATGGAGTACGACACCAAGGTGCTCACTGATGCCCTGACCACGATCGCCCAGGAAAAGGACCTCTCCAAGGAAGCGCTCCAGCGCGAGCTGGACACCCTCAACGAGGTCCACGCGTACGATCCTGACGCCACCATGACCGGCGTTTGCCGTCATGCGGGACTGCTCATGCGCGATATCCTTCTCTCGCTCGAACTCGAAGGGGACCGCTACCTCTGGGCCCAGACCACAGGGCTCATCGAGGGTGACGTCCCGGCACTCCATGATTACACGGTGCTCGTCGACCGGGAGACCGGCCACTGGGCGCTCATCAACAGCAAGACCACGCGTAACGAGATGAATCTCGTCCCGAGGGATCGATTGGACGAGTGCGGGCTCCCCTTCTCAGGCATCGGGAAAAACGCGTGAACTCCTAGCCGCTCTCTTCGCTGTCCTCGGACGTTTCTTCCTCGCCCGAGTCGGGAGCAGTGGTAGTCTCCTCGACGCCGCCCTCGCACTGCCCGAAGAACTTCCACTCACCGGGATTGCGCACGAAGAGGACCTTGCCTGTCGCGGTGTGCGTGGCCGAGGCACCCGTCTCAGCGTCCACCTCCTCGGTGAACGTGAGAACCATGTCCTTCCATCCTATTACGCTCTCACCACAGAACTGGAGGCGGGACTCCTCGGTAGTGCCGCCGAAGTGTATGCGGTAGCCCTCCTGGCTCTTGGATACATAGAGCGGGGAGAGGTTCTCCTTGATCTTGGCGTTGGTCTCGGGATCGACGATGTCCATGGTGATTACGCTCTGGGGGATGATGTCCCGTCCTTTCACCGAGACCATCACGTCCATATCGAACCCGATGCGTTCCATGACCTGGAAGATCGGTTGGTAACGGGAACCAGGGGTCACGTCGTTGATGTTGACGCGTACCTTCTGGGAGCCCACGACCGAGAGGAAGTCGGCGCTCTTGCCCGACTTACCAAGCCGGTTCACATCTACATGGAGCACGCGGTTCCCCTCGTTCACCTGACCCCTGACGACGACCGTGAGCACCCACTGACGGATGCCGGGGACGTAGCGCATGGAGAACACTTGGACCTTGCGGCCGTCAAGGGTGATGGTTAGGTCGTCACGAGTTAGCTCGGTCACCGGTGTCCCCTCCTCGTCCGTCACTCCGAGGTACATCTTCAGGAAGCTGCCGTGCTTCACCTCGTCCATGGCGATGGTGCTCGGCTCCAGGGAATGGACCTTCACGTTGTACTCCGCCTTTTCGACGGAGTACCACACGGTGAATCCGCTGCGCACCCCTGTAGTCTCGCCCTTGTAGCGGACGCCGATCCAGACCCATTTCTCACCGGGATTGAGGTGAGTGGCCATGTCCTTGGGGAGGTTCACGGTGACGTGCCAGTTAAAGTCCCGGCGCTTGACCTCGATCTCCTCGGGAGCGATCTCACGCCCGTTGATGACGACGTTCACGGAGCGCTCGTCGATGCCTGCAGTGAGCGTCTTACCCTCGTAACGTACCTCGATGGTGGCCTCCAGTTTCCCCTCACCGAGGGCGATGTCGTTCTGGCGCACGTTGTCCGGGGAGAACGATATCAAGCGCGAGGAGAGCAATGGCGTGTAGCAGTCATCCCGCGTGCACATCTCGCCCGATCCGCACACATGGTAGAACGAGGCGTCCATGTCGGAGCAGATGCAGTGAGTTGGACACATCTCGTACTGGGTGACGAAGGGGAGCTTCTGGAGCCCGGTGACGGCGTAGCGGTCGCCGCCCTCCTCGAGCACGACGAAGGGGACTCCGGTGCTCTCGCGTCTACAGCTCGATTCGAGGCATCGCTCGTTGAACTCGCACACGTCAGTGAGCATCCCGTCCTTTCGGAAGCACAGGCATACGGGGAAGTCGTCAGTTGACGGCTGACAGAGCACCTCGGGGCCGATGCAGGGGATATCGACGTCGCGCAGCCCCAGCATCCCGTCGAGGCAGAGACGGTCCAGGTCGGTCCCACGTTTGCTCTTCGGGATCCACTCGTTGATCTTGAAGGTGACGACGTGGACGCCGTACTCCTCTCCGCGGTACACCTTCACCCTGAGCTGGTAGACGCCCGGAATGATGCTCTCCGGGATCTCGAACTTGATGGCGCCGCAGGGGAACGCACGCTCGTAGAGGGTCTCGACCGCCATTCCGGTGTAGTTGACGAGCTCGACGACACAGCGTTCGCCAGGTGTATTGATGTAGAGGGCGACGGTATCACCGACGATGTACTCGGCCTTCTCCATAGAGACAGGTACGGGGATATCCGTTCCCGGGGACACGAGGAACACCTTCTGTGTTGCAGCGGACGTGGCCCCTAGGTCGTTGGTGATCTCCGCCACGACCACGTACTCGCCCTCGGGCCAGGAGGTGTCGGTCATGATCGGTACCATCGAGCACTCGGGAAGTGTCTTTGTCTGGTAGAGGACCTGCTTGCCACGCATGAGCTTGATGACGCACCCGGTCACCTTACGCTCCAGGGCAAGTGCCCCCACGATCATGGTCTCTCCCAGGAACAGGGACTCGGCGATCGAGCCGTCCCCTTTGCCGACGTAGATGTACACGAGGAACTCTGCCGGTTTGAACGTCACCATCCTGCTGGCGTTGTAGAGGTGCTTGTCACCCTCCTTCTTGTAGATGGCGTGGACCATGATCTCGCCCAGGGGACAGATATTGCTCGGGAACCGTCGGCAGTCGAACTCGAAGGGGCCATAGCTGGTGGGGAGGGTCATCTTCGTGCAGTTGAAGCACTTGTAGATCTCTGAGAGCGGGGTGGCCCCCCAGGTCATATTGAATATGGTCCAGAGCGCGAAGTCCACCTTCTCGTTGAGGAACACCGTGTCCCCGACCTCATAGGTGTCCTTGTCCGTTGGTATGTCCACGCTCCGCCAGCAGTCGATGGTGCCGTCGGGGCATTGGACAGGGAAGTCGATGGCGATGTCCTTCTTGGACTTGATGTCCTCGAGCGTGAATCCGAATGTGGGGAGCTGGAACTCTATTGAACGCGTGCCCACGTCCTCGTACTCGTCCACGATGAGGAAGTTGAGGGGCACGTAATAGAGCTTTAGCTTGGGAGTGAGGCTGTTGGGTGAGTAGCCGGCAGAGACGTCGATGAGGTTCTTGATAGTGCGCAGATGGAACGTGATGGTCCGTCTGTCCCTGTCCACCTTGGGAGTACATTTCTTTGTATAGGACGGTTTGATGTTGGAGCACACGGCCTCCAGGACCTCTGGTTTGTTGATGTTCTCGAACAGTGTCTGCTCGATGTTGTGAAGGATGACGGTCACGTCATTGATAGGTGTCTTGCTCACGTCCGCTATCTCCTCGATGCGTTCGATCTTATTACCGGCAGCTGTGGCGAGCAGCGTCAGCATGAGCATGAGCACCAATACCGTCCGCGTCGAGGATACCATGTTCAACACCTCTTGACCCTGTACACCGGTACGTACCCACGGGTCATGTTGACCGAGAACACCGAGTTCATGATGACATCCTTTGTCATGTCACGCTCGATCTCCGAGACCTCCGCGAAGGGCTTGACCTTGTAGCCGATATTGCCCGCAAAATCGCGGTTGGGGCTGGCCAGCAGGAGATAGTTACCACCCAGGACCTTCTCGAAAACGTACCGTCCGTCGACGTCCGTGTTGGTCGTAAGGTACTCGAGGCTCGTGTTGAGAGGAATGAGCTGGACGGTTATGTAAGAGGGTGGCATCCCTCCGATGAAGCCCAGCCGCTTGAACCGTCCGCGGTCGCCCTCCTCGCACCCTCCCGGATGGATGATCGCCTCATCGGACGGAGAGTAGCAGTGGAGTTTCGCGTCCTTCTGACAATAGATTGTCGTGTTGACCATCACGGCCCCTTCGACGCGATAGTACTCGCTCAGGTGGAGGTCGAGGGTCCCCGCAGGAAGGGCCAGCTTGGTACGGAGGGGTGCGTACTGTTCGATGTACTCGCCGCCGGGGATGACACGCACGTCCCTGATACCGCACGGGACATCGTTAATGGTGACGTCGGGCGTTGTGAACCGTGCTCGCTTGTCCTTGCAGGGTTCTACTATGACCTCGCCCTCCCGCGGCCCGTGGATGCGCACGGAGAGCGAGCACCGTCCAGCGCACTCAAGGTCGAACTCGTCGTTGAAGGTGGTCGGGAGGGTGATGTCCGTCTTCGCCTCGTCGCCGAGCTCCAAGTACGGGTAGATGACGAACCTGAACTGGAGAGGCTTGAGAAGGGTCGAACCGCCCAGGATCTTGCCTGTAGGCAGGAGGTCGGTGATGGAAACCTCCACGGGGAAGCTCGCCGAGTAGTTAGCCTTGTAGGATTTGTAGCGGTTCCCGGCAGAGCAGCTCTGGAAGCACCCCGTGTCCTTCTGGGTCTTACCCTCGACCCGGAGGTTGTCCTGCTTGCTGTTGAGAGTGAGGTTGAGCTGAGGATAGCACTCGTCCATCCCACCAATGAGGCTCTTGAAGTTCCAGTTGAAACCCTTCATGAACCCAAGCACATCAGCCTCGTTTGCAGGGTCCATCTCGATGACGAGGTTGGCGTCAGCGAGGTACTTGAGCATCATACGCTGGTACTCCTTCGTCTGGGCCTTAGAGGAGAAGATCGTCGTGGCCACCACCACATCATCACCGAACGAGCCCTTGATGCTCTTCGCGTCGGAGCCCTTGGCCTCGAAGGGGATGTAGATCTCCTTCTTATCACCTGGCAGACAAAAGCCGAAGTGCGGTTTTCCGGTTGTATCGGGGAGATTGAAGGGTTTGCAGATGTGCTGTGTCGACGGCCGGGGGAGACGGAAGTCCTGATTCACTATATAGTCGATCCAGAACTCGATCTTCCGGTACCAGGGGTGTGAGACCCTCTGGTCCGATATGGGAATCGTGTACCGGTCGTCCTTCTGTGCGTAGAGATGGACGAACGCGTACGCGAGCTTGCGGAGGCGGAAGATACGCAGGGGGAGGTTGACGTCGAAGCTGAATTTGAGATCCCCCTCGATGTCGTTATACTCGAGCTTTATGGGGATATTCACCTTCACTTTGACGAACATGTCCCCCACCTGGAGGTCCTCCTCGCCGATCTCGATATGCTCACCCTCGATCTCGATCTGGGAAACCCGGTACTGCTTCTTCTTGACGAGATTGTGGAGGTTGCTCTCGATGCGACGCGCGATCTCGAACCGCAACATACGCTTCATGGCGTCCTCAGTGGGGACGTTGGTAACCTTTCCTTTGTAGAAGAACACGGGAAGGCCGTGGTAGTTGGGTTCGGGTATGTTCTCCGCGGTGAAGCCGCCCGTCTGGCCAACAGCATTGGCGGCCTCGTACACGCTTGTGCGGACAATGTCGTCGACGATGCGTTCAATTTGCTCAGCATATTCTTTCAGGTTCTCTGGATCAGGATCAGGTCGCCGAATCTTCTGTTCTTCCTGGAAATAGTATATCACAAAAATAATAACGATTGAAATGGCCATCAGCCCAATAAGTGCCATCTGCGCACGGGTCCGAGGCGCCATCCCAAGAATGATTAGGGCACTTGCAGTATTTAAGGTTAAGCGTCACCCGGCGCGCGAAGCGTGGCAGGGGACGCAGCAGGTGGCCGTCTCGGCAGAGAGCTTGCTGCCATGGACCGTCTCTTCGATCCGGGGCGTTATCCCCGTTGGACAGAAACAACCTTCGATGCGCATGTACCTGCCGCCGTTCATGTCCTCTCGGGTCATGCATGCACTGCCGGTGCAGTAGACAAGGTCGTACCGGTTGGAGGGCGGATCGTCCGGACAGGTGACGTCCACAGGAGCTTCGTCAGGCACTGACGTGTCCGGGACTCCTTCTTGGGTGCCCTCTTCGGCTACCTCCCCCTCCGGCACCCATGCGGGAGCGTCCTTGAGGTCGGCGAAAGTGCTCGCCTCGATCGTCCCCTCCGGCACCTCAAGATCGCCATCGTCCTCCCAGGCGTCCTCGACCGGAGCCCCCTCACACGGGTGATCCGCGGGAACGTTGAGCCGTGTGCGTGCCGCCGGTCCCGGCACTAGTCGCCACGGGATGTCGTCGCCACCAACTGCCCGGATATGCGCTCGGAACGTTCCCTGACGCTGTGGGCGCACATTATTTGATGATAATAGGACATCACCGCCACCAGCGTCCACGGTGATGTGGGTACGGGTCAGTCCCAGCACAGTGCCGCTCCGCTCGTGCAGAAGCCCTACCTCAACAGTACCGGAGAAGCTGGCGGTCGTGGGATTCTCAAGAACGACGTTCACGGATACCAGATCGCATGGACCGATCGATGCAGCTCGCAGCGACTCGGTCTCGTCAACGAAGGACACGTCCGTCGCTATTAGGGTCGGTGCGACCACTCTGATCCCAGGACCGCCGGTCTCATCGAGCACCGGGACGCCAAAATCGTTGACTACCGTGACCTTTGCTCGTATGCGTTTCCCAACGTCCTCCACTCGCACGTCATGACCCTCGCCTTCCACGGTGAAGGACTCCCCGGGTGGGACTCCCGCGACGGGGATCGCGTCAGTCGTAATGGCGCGTCCGCGCTCGTCGACCACGGCGACGGTGACCATCGCGTCCAGGGGGCTGTTACGGTTGTTCCTCAGGACCGCCACGGGATACACCCTCGCGCCCACAGTGGTTGCACCTTCGCTCACGTCGCCCTCCATCCGTGCCTCGTCGAGCCCGGGCTGTCCAAAGGCGACCCTGAGTGGCGTGCCCAAGATACGCTCTTCAAGGACCGAGCGCTCGCCCGTCATCGCTGACATCCTTAAAGCGAGGGTCGCAGCCCCTCCGGAACCGAGCAGGCTATCGCTCACCGTGGTAGGTGTCGTACACACGACGACGGTGTCGCCGGACGACAGTATGACCTCGTCAACAGCCTCTTCACCCTCCACAAGGCCCCGGCGGTCGACAAGGGCGGACGTCACCGTTCCGCGGAACTGGCCCATACCGGTGTTCTCCAACTCCGCGCACCCGACCACCTCCTCATCGAAGAAGGCCCGGTGAGGGCCATCGGGTCCCACTGGCTCTCCCTCCACCTCGAAGATGGTGCTAACCACCCGCAGGTCGGAGAGCTCGTCGCGGACAGCGTCCGCCAGGTCCACGTCCAAGGGGCCCATGCCGTTGCACAAGCACGCGAACCGTCCCTCCTGGGCGTTGAACGCGTTCGTGAACCCTCGGCACCCGTACTCGTCGCGGCAGTACGTCTGCAATGCTCGGTACACGGCTGCGCCTTGCGGAAGTGGGCATGGTCTGCCCGTATGGACGCCCACGGGATCGTCATCCCAGGCACAGTGGCACTCGCCCGCTACGGTACCATCAGCGGATACCGAAGCGCGACAGTAACCGTAGAGGCTTCCCGGGACACCACCGGGCGAGCGGAACATGCTACATGCGTCCTGGCACGAGACCGCCTCATGCACGCGCTCGTAGGGATCCAGACCTCCCCCCTCGATATCGAAGCATTCCGGATCGGGGAAGATCCGGCGGACATCTAGTGAAGCGATGGACGCGATGGTCGCCTGGAGCAGTGTCCGACGTGCGATCTCCCGCCCACGGTCAGCGGCCTTGAGCGAGCAGACCATGGGTATCGGGCCGGGATAGCTGGCGTTGATGATGAAAGCCGTCCGGTCGGCCAGGGTGTCGAACGGATAGGGATGCTCGACATCGCAATCGACCGGGTTCACCGACCAGATCTCATCGGGACATCGCACGCAAGCAGGGAAAGTACCCTGTTCGTTCGGTCCGGTGGTGGGATTGCCGCAGGCGAACGTACAGCTTCCCGGGACGATACCCACACCCTCGTCACCGAAGACCGCGCCGTTGGCCGTAGCCAAGGGTCTGTCGCGGAGCGCGTCAGCGATCCGATCGCCCAAGCACTGCTCGTCCAGCTCACCTTCGGCAGTGCATGCCGGTGCTCCGCGTTCGTGGATGCCCTGGAAGCATCCTGTGTCGTCACCGCCCGTGCACTGACATTCACCGTCGAGGAGCGTCGCGAGGACCCCTTCGTCGTACTTGGGAGAGAGCATGAACGGTATCTGCTGGTCGGCCTCCACGACAATGTCGTGCGCGATGTCCCAAAGCATTCCTACAGGAGCGACGGCATCCTCGCTCACTGCGTCAGCTGGCATGTCCCGATAGAGATCGCGTAGCAGGTCAGCCGCTCCCGGCTCGAGGTCGCCACGCGCGGCAATGACGAGCTGCTCGAGGAGGAGGCTGAAATCATCTAGGATCAGGTCGGAAGTATCCGCATGTGCGGCCGCCTCGAACAGCTTGGCAGCCACCTCGCCGTTCTCGAAGGCCACGCAGGCATCATGTCTGGGCTTCCAGAGAGCGACCAACGCGCGATAAGCATCATCGTTGCCCTGGCCGGATTCGGGGAATGGAACGCACGCGCATGGATCCATGTCAGGATAGGGCGCGTTTGCAATGCACCTTGACGCTTCCTGCATTCGTTCCCACCCTGCGTCCATCCCCTGCAGTGTTGTGAGATAGGCGTCCAGGAACGTGTCCATCTCGTCCAGTCGCTCGATAGAACCGCAGGGATTATCTGTGCCTTCTTCCATGATGATGGTGCGTAGGTTGGCCCCCAGTTCGGCGGTGGGTGCGCCGTTCCATGTGACGTTCGAGGTGAAGACACGCAGACCGCGCAGTGTGCATGCGCGCTTGGTACGGAGGACGTCGCGGACGCAGGTCGCGATACCCTCGGCGCTGGGTGCCGGCTCGGTACCGGGTGCACCGGGGGCGACTGAATCCCCTTCGGTCATGCAGGTCCCAACACGGGTAACCAATGGGCACGCCTCTACGTCGAATCCCTCCCACTGCGTGCATGTGGCCGTGCAGAGTGCGGCAGCGCTAGCATAGCTGAGACCGTCGGCGAAGTACACGGACAGTCCCGCTTCGTCGTGGTCGGCGATTGCGTTACCGATAAGTGGCGGGGCGTCCTGGTCCGTGCTCGTGCATCCTCCATAGGTCGCCCCGAGCACGCGGACATCGGCCAGACATCGTCCGCACTGCTGTTCGAGGACGTTGCGGAGCGCAAGCAGGTCGTCGCGCACGCGCGAAAGGAGCGCACGCCGCGCCCGCAGGTAGCCGTCCAGGTACTCGAGCCTACTAACCTCGCTCTCGTGGTGGAAGGATACGCACCGGCCGTCCGGTAGAACCCTCAACACATCGTCAAGGCACTCCTCTTCCGGATCCCCATCCCGGCAGGGCTTTGGGGACCGCATGGCCGCGTCCTGGAGCTTGCCGAGCTCGTCGTCCGGTGACACGGGTACCCACTCGCCATCGCACACGGCACGGTCGGCCCCCTCACCGCATCTCGGGGTGATATGGACCGCGTCGTTGCCCTCGGCATCGCACACACCGGCCACCGCCAATGGCAGGGTTGCTCGCTCCCGGTCCCGGAACCGTGCTCCGACAGCACCGCCCTCCGGGGCCAGCCGCCACAGGTCCGCCGAGTACGAGAACAGGGGCTGGGTCCAATCGAGGCCATAGCCCTTGTTAAGGCTCTGTCTTGCGATTCCGCGCCAGGCACTGTAATGGAGCGCCCGCTGACGCAGGGCGTGCTTGGTCATTCCTGTCGCCGTACCGATGGCCAATCCCATGTCCTGAAGCACTTCGGTGGCTGTGAGAGAGGTCGCCTTACCCATCACGTCAAGCCCACCGTCCAACGCCTGGGCGTTCACCTTCTCGATCGCTTCCAGGACCAGGTCCCGTGCTGCGGGCTGGCCGCCGGACAGCGCTTCTCTCGAAAAGACCCGCTCGAGCGCCTCCCGGATGGGGCCGATGAAACCTACGCTCCCGAGCATGTCTATCGCTGCACGCTCGGTGATACCGAAACGAAGGGCGATCCGCCGGCCGGTCCGCTTGATATGTGCCTCGAGGAGGATTGCATTGAGACCGTCCACCATCTCACGTTGGAACTGCGAATGGGCCGCCGCGGTTGCCTCCTCGAACGCCTCAGGTGTCAAGGTCTTCCCGCCCCGCGCCATGAACTCCTTGTTGAGGTGCTTGGCATAGATCGCACCCGTGTCGATGGACGGGAGGAGCTCGTCCAGGTAGCTGTACGTTGCCGCACGGAGCGTTTTCCCGTCGGAGAACCGGGAGACGAGATGCCTCAGGTCCATGTTGTTCGCGACCCCCTTCAGGGCCGAGGCCCTGCTGACCATTCCTGGAGGATATTTACGTGAAAAGAACTCGACCTGTGCGTCGAGCATCTTCCTGCTCAAGGTTGCCGGATCGCCTGCGAACGGGCCCGCCTCTTTCGCTCCTTTCGCGAAGGCAGCTCGTGCCTGCTTGAAGGCCTCGTCACCTATCCGCTCTTTTAGCAATAACTGACCCTCGGGGCCGATAGCGTCGAACCCTTCACGAAGGAGTAGGTATTTCGTCCGTTTACCTGTACCGGTCACCGGTCGCGCGAGGATCTTGCCCAGCCCTTCTGTCATCTCTATGGCCACCTTCTCCACGTTCAGTTCTGAAAGTCCCTTCCCGATGGTCCGGCCGATATCGATACCGAGCTCCCTGGACCCTAAAGGTAACCGTTTCGGCATGCGTGCGTTCATACCAGCCATGAGAGCGGTGGCCTGGTCGACCGAGAAACCTATGGTATGGAGCCTTTCGGCCACGGTCGCCCATCCATCGCCGTCCAGAGCATCGAGATGACGCAGCGCGTCATCCGTGAACTTGAACCATCCGCCCTGCTTTGGAACAGTGAATGCACCATTGTCCCAGATCTCGGGTACAAGGGTCGAGGGGGACCTGAATGTGTACCTCGGTGGAGCTTCCATACCCCTGCGCATCATATCGTCAAGACCCCTGCCCATGCGCTCGGCCAGTTCCCGCTGCACGTCGTCGGCAGGCTCTGCAAGGATCAAGCGCGCTGTGTCGAGGGCGGATCTGGCGGTCTCACCGGCCGTCACCTTGACCGCGAACTCCCCGGCCTCCCCTCCGGCCTCCTCGGCAAGCTCTTTGGCTGCCCGTCGCACCGAGTTCGCGCCAGCCGTCGCGGCCCCTTCGGTCACCTCCATCCCGAGCCGGGTGGCGACCTTGGGAGCGTAGTGCGTGAGCAGATAGCTGCCCGCACCGCCGACCTTCGTGTTGATCCGCATAGGGAGATAGTAGGGGCTCCGTGCCAGATACTGGGCCGCATCGGTGCCCGCTTCCGTCGCGAGCTTCCCATGCCCCGTGATCTCGGCGACCGCGCTGGCCGCCCCTGCGGTATAAAGCAGCGATGCCCCGTGGCCGAGGAGCTCGCCCGTGCCGGACTTCGAGTATCCACCTGTGTAGAGGTGCATGCAGTACCCGTCATCGACGCCTGGCAGCGCTTGGTCCGACTGGTGGTAGAGCAGATCGGCCATGAGGGCCGGATCGAGCTCCCGGAAGTACGGATTCACCTGCTCCTCGCCGGCCCCTACCAAGTCGGATACGACAGGGTAGGTAGTACCCTCGTTCTCCACGTGCTCGATGATGGACGTACCCCGCCCCGAGACCGCCGTACGCTCCAGCTCGCGGATGGTGTAGAACCATGGCGGACTGCCCGGAGAGAGCGGCTGCCCTTGCCGGTCGGTCGGTGTCCACGCTCCCTGCTCGTCGAGCACCTCGATGCCGTCGGTCCCACGGGCTAGGACGGGGCCTCCTGCAACGGTCACGATGACCGGCTCCTCGTCCGGCGCGGTGCACGTCGTGATCACACCGAAAACGAGGGCCTGGACCTTGGCAGGATCGGGTACCAGCTCGTGTACTATGCGGGATTTGAACGAGCTCTTGTGCGTGGAGTCCAATAGGACCCCGGTCGCGCCCCAGAGGGCTGTCTGAAAAGTCGTATCACGCTCCGATCCGCCCACGGCCAATCTCCCGTTGAACGAACAGGCACCCTTCTCCCTGGCATAGGGTCCGGATTCGCACAGCTGCCGCATCACGTCCAGGATGGCCCGGTCCTGTGGGCCATCATCATCAGCGGCGAGCTGGTTGTGCGGGCACGCGAGGTAGGAACGGGATGCCAAGTGCACCTTCCATGGAAGCCCGCGCGCACCCTTGGCCTGACGCTGAGTGACCGATGTCCCGTCATCCCCGAGCGACATGGAGGCAAGCAGTCCACGGGGGCAGCGTGCCAGCGCCTCCTGATCGAGCGTGCCGTCATCCTTGCGGAAGCTCGGTCCCAGCACCAGCGCCACTCCGATGTCCACTGAAGCCCCCGTGACGCTATCTCCGCCATCGGTGATCTCGACCTTGCCCCCGTAGCGGTGGGCCATCGACAGGTCATGGGACGAGAATTGCTCCAGCATCCAACCAGCCGGACCGGCGCCGATGGTACCGGTGTTCCTGTCCAGGGCGCACGAGCGCATGCAGTAGAGACCGAAGAACATCCGAGATGCCGCTTCCGCCTGTTCCTTCTGTTGAAGACCATAGGAGCGGATCGCTTTCTCTCGCGTTGTATATTCAATTCTTGATACCGCGTCCACACCCGGAGTGTCTGTCAACCCTTGTCCTACTGTGGCACCGGCCATTCCCAGATCACGGGTCAAATAGAACCAGGGCATCGCCTCACGCAGCGCGCCCTCCATCACTCCCAGGGCCTCCTGGGACATCCTGCTCCGGACGATCTGGTGGCCGAGGTTGTTCTCGTAGCAGTCAATGGCGAGGTCGAAGCACGAGGCGCAGGCGTTGTCGTCCTCCAGGACACGTCGCACCTGGTCACGGCACCTGATGAGGGGCGAATGGGAGATGAGCGTCTCCAGCTCAAGTACGTATCGTCCCAGGAGGTCGGCCATGAGCCGTGTCTTCTCGGCGTAGCATTTCCGTCGTCGCTCGGTCGCAAGGCCTTCGCACTTGCCCACGTGTATGGACACTCGGGGATCCATCAAACGCAGCATGCCTATGGCGTCTACTGACCGTGCGGCCGTGAATACGACCTCCTTCGCGCAGTGAGCGGTATCACAGGTCGTGGGGTACTGGGGACAGCTACAATCCTCGGCATTATCGGCGCACGCATCGCACTCTTGGCACCTGCGGGCGAGCGAACCGTCATGCCAGATCAGGTCCTTGGCACGCCGTGCGGTCCATTCCGCGACATCGAGGTCCCCGAACGCTGTGTCGAAGCCCTTCGTGAATATGTCATATCTGGTAACCTTGAAGTCGCAGAGGTTCTCTGCAGGCGTGAGTTCGGTGACCGCAGTGAACTCGTCCTTCAGGTACTCGGCCCGCAGCATTTCACCAAGACAGACGGGCACTCCATAAAGAGGCGTGCTCTCTGTGAAGGACCATTCGGCGCAGAACCGTCGGCCGTCCGGATCGAGGATATCACCTGCGTCGCACACGAGCACGACATAGGCACGGTCCACGTCATCATACGCTAGCTCGTCGATGGTCACGAACGATGGGACCACGTCCATATCGAGCCCGAGGGCTTCGGATAGGATGAGGCCGCTCTCCTTGTCGTCCCCTTCCGGAAGGAGCCCGTCCGGGAGTACGAGGACACCGCCCCGCGCCACCTCCTTCATAATGTGGGCTGCGGTGTCGGCCGTCAGCTTCCTTCCAGAGAGGGCCTGTCGCCGCAGGTCTTGGCAGCTCGCCCCATCAGCGAGGGCAGGCAAGGTGACGAGAAAGACTATGAGAAGGAGTCCGAAGGCTCGTGGAACAAGACATCTCGGAACAATTTCCCCCCCCATTTAATCTACATTGGATAGGAGCAGAATTAAGAGTCTTTGCTACGGACCGGACGAGGCCACATCCCGGCCACACCGCCGTGCTTCAGGTCCACCACAGGCGCCTCTTGTCCCCCGAGTCCCACACGCAGCACACCTGAGCCATCGGTCTCGCCGACCACGGCAGTGGTGAAAGGCCCGTCCAGAGCCCTGATGAGCTCATCCGGCCGGTCCGTGGTGAACACGAATCCCCGTGCCGGATAGACGAGCGACCAGCGATCAACCAGTACGCTATCGGGACGGGGGATTCGGTCCGCGTGGACGATGCCGCCCACGGTGCTTGTCTCAAAGAGCATCCCGAGCGTACCGATGATTCCCGGATTGCTCGCGTCCTTGCCCGCCGTCGCTAGGTGCCGTTTTGCTACCTCGCGTATGGCATCATGTGCTTCCCTGTACCGTTCCGGCCCCTCATTATCAGGGGGCCGCCACGCGAGAGGCCAGCGCGGATGGGCCTCTCCCGTCAGGTCCACGGCGACCACGATGGCGTCACCAGGTGACGCGCCACTTGAAGTGAGAAGGGCGTCACGGGGCACGGTCCCTAGCGCTGTGGCGCTCACGCCGGTCCGCGGTGCGTCTGGATGGATATGCCCACCGACCACGGGGACACCGAGCAGGTCTGCACCCTCTTGGAGCCCCGCGAGCACGCTGGGAAGGTCGTCATCATGAGCCGACACTACATTGACGATGGCGAGGGGAGTCCCCCCCATGGCGACTATATCGTTTACGTTCACGAGCACGGCGCACCGCCCTGCGAACCGAGGATCGGCCTCCACAAGATCAGCGATGATACCGTCCGCTGCAAGGAGCAGGAGCTCATCACCGCCACGGTCGATGACGGCCGCGTCCTCACCCCAGCTCGAGGGGGGTACGCCGAGGGTCTTGCAGGCCTCTCCCAGGGGCGATTTCCGAACGAAGCCACGGTGCTCCCTGACGGCACTGGCGAGGGCACGGGCGTCCATGACGTGGGTGGGCCCGTTCGGTTTTAAGAGTGTTTGCCCCAGCACTCCACCTGACAGATACGATGTATCGTCATCACAGAGTAGAAAGCATAAGGTTTTTATTGGCCATCCTCGGAAGAAAGCTCGTGATGTGCCCATGAAGATCGACAGCCTTGACGTTTCTATCCTGCGCCATCTCCAGAATGACGCACGGACCTCTTTCAATGCGATCGCCAAGGCCTGCGATACGACCACCGATACGGTGAGCAAGCGTTTCAAACGCATGGTCCGTGACGGACTGGTGCGCAAGACCACCATCATCAAGGATCCCCGCCGGTTCGGCCAGGACTGCATCGCCATCTTCGGCATCTCCGTGGGGAGGCCGGTGACCGATACCACCCTGGAGCATCTCCAGCGGGTTCCGGGCGTGCTCTTCTGTAGCCACAGCTTCGGAGCGCACGACATCATCGGTATCGTCGTAATGGACTCGATCGACCACTTGGGGAGCATCCAGGAGCGTATCCGGGACATCCCCTCGATCAAGGACCTCCACATCAGCATCTTCGTGGGAGACTACCGGCTATGCCCGCACAACCTGGAGTTCGACGTTGAGGGCAGCTGTTGGGAGACCAAGAGGGGTGAAGCCTGATGGCCGGCGACATGGACGAGATCGATCACGGCATCATCATGCGGCTCGAGAACGATGCACGGACGCCATTCTCGGCCATCGCCAAGGAGCTGGGCACATCGGTCGATACCATCCGCAACCGATTCCGCAAGCTCCAGCGCCTGGGTATCGTCCGCGGCTCGACAGCGGTCATCCGGCCGGAGAAGCTCGGGTACGAGGTCATCGTGTTCTTCGGCGTCACCGTGCGACTCGGATCCCACGAGGAGCTCTTGGACAAGATCATCAAGATCCCGTCCATCTTAGTGGCCACACAGACAGTGGGACCCCACGACGTGATGGCCATCGGAGCCGCGAAGAGCTTCGCCCACCTGGACAGGATCGTACAAGCCATCCGCAGCCTCCCGCAGGTGTCCGGTATCGACATGACCTTCAGCATGGGGCCCATGGAGCTCCACTCCCAGTACTTCCTGTTCTAGCTGGAGCATCCCGGCCGACAGGTATTTATCCGAGCACGGGCTCTTTGCTGTTAAGGGAGCATCGTGAGACGCGTTCCGTCAGGGAGAAGGGGTCAGACCCAACCAGTCATTCTCGTGCTCGTCATCGGCCTCATCGTGGCGGGGTACGTCGGTAGTGATCTCATCGAGATGGTCGGAGAGGGTCTCCACTCGTTCTGGAAGAGCTTTACAGGAGAAAAGCAGGCCCTGGAAACCCGGATTGAAGTAATCACCGTATACGGCTCCACTGACGTGACGGGCCCTCGTGCCAATCCGTACTGTGTGGCCAGCTGTTCGCCCGATGATGCGAGCCTCAGGCTCGTGCTCAAGGTGAAGAACACCGGTGAACACGACATCAAGCGAGGCCAGTACGATGAGCTCAAGGTCTACATGGGCGGCGTGCCGCTGGACAACGACACCGGCTACCGCCTCGACCACACCGTGGACCTCGGTAAGCGGGATGGCATGATGGATATCCCTCTCAACGTCACCTGTGCACAGGTGGGTGCCTCTACTGGATCGTCTGTGACGTTCGAGGTCAGACCGCCGAAGGGACAGGTAGGATCGATCGAGGTAGGGTGTGCCGAGTGCTGTGGTGAGCACACGACCTGCCTGACGGCCTGCTGAAGGCCGGGACCACCCCATTAATTACTTAAGCCTGGGCCAGGAAGGCGTCAGTCATGTCCGACCGGTACGATATCGTGGTCATCGGCGGCGGCCCCGGCGGCTACTCAGCTGCCATCAGGGCGGCCCACCAGGACCTTTCCGTCGCCATCGTCGAGGAGGACAGGCTTGGAGGCACCTGCCTGAACCGCGGTTGTATACCGACCAAGGCGCTGATCGCCTCGAGCTCGCGCTTCGCCTCCCTCGCCACGCTAGAAGAGCACGGTATCTCGGTCAAGAGCCAGTCCTTCTCCTACGGTGCGATGGCCTCCCGGAAGGACCGTGTGGTCGAAGCGATAGTATCCTCCCTGGAGAAGCTCGTAGCAGGTAACGGTATCACTGTGGTCACGGGCCGCGGACGGATCGTCGACGGTGGCACCGCGGTGGAAGTGGCCCTCACTGACGGTGGGACACAAAGGCTCGAGGCGGGGACGCTCATCATCGCCACCGGCTCACGGACCGCTTGCTTGCCCTTCATTACTCCGGACCATGAACACATCCTCTTCTCGGACGATCTCCTGAAGCTCACCGAGCTGCCAGCGAGCCTTACCATCATCGGTGGGGGCGTCATCGGGTGCGAGTGGGCCTCGATCCTCGCTGACCTGGGGTGCAATGTGACCATCGTCGAGCTTATGCCCACTCTGCTCCCCGGCATGGACAGGATGGCCGCGAACCTGGTGAAGCGGAGCCTGAAGAGCAAGGGCGTCACCATCAATACCAAGGTCTGCGTGACCGGTGTGAGCGTTGACGGGAACTATACCGTGACGACGCTCGAGTCCGGTGAGGATGTACGCTCGGAACGGACCCTCGTGTGTGTTGGCCGGTCCTGCAACACCGAGGACCTCGGTCTGGAGGAGGCCGGTGTGGAGCTAGAGAAGGGACACATTGTCGTGGACAGGTTCCTACGGACAGATAACGACCACATCTTCGCCGTGGGCGATGTAGTGGGAGGGCTCATGCTCGCCCACAAGGCAAGCTGGGAGGGGGAGGTGGCCGTCCACAACATACTCCACCCTGATGAGATGGTCGACGCCACCGACGCGCTCATCCCTTCGGTGGTGTTCACGAGCCCGGAGATCGCCATGTTCGGTAGGACCGAGAACGAACTCAAGGCAGAGGACATCGCCTTCCGGGCAGGGAGGTTCTCCTTCGCTGCCAACGGCAAGTCCTTGTGCTCAGGAGAGTCGGACGGTTTCGTCAAGGTCCTCGTGGGCGAGGACGGATGCATCCTCGGCGCCATCATCGTGGGCCCGGACGCATCGTCCCTCATCCCGTCGCTGCTCGTCCCGACCGTCACGGGTGTGACCGTGGAGCTGATCTCCGATGTCGTGTTCCCCCACCCCACTCTCGGCGAGGCAGTGAAGGAGGCAGTGGACGACGCCCAAGGGAGGGCGCTGCACAAGACTGCCCCGAAGCGGTGACAATACCTGTGAACTACCCCTCTCCAAGTGGAGGGGCTTCCCGCTTCGACGCTGTTTCCAGCTCCACGGGCGCATCGGGTGGTCCCCACCCTGATCTATCCTGAATGTTGATCGCAGCGTTCAGGTCGCGGTCTATTGTCAGCCCGAGGGTGATCCGGCCCAGACTATCGATGGAAACGTTCAGATCTCCTTCCATTACCAGACTGGGTCGAGGCATCTGCACGTGCACGAGGACCTCCCTCAGAGCGCACCATGCTATGGGCATCCATCACCCTGCCCCTGGAAGACCACGACCCCGACCGATCAGCCAGCATTCTCATCTTTGCTCATCGTTGGCCGGTTTTAGGTCTCCAGGACGCGACTGTTATCGCCTCTGGTCAATGATTGTCCTTGGTGGTCACCCCTATAGGTATTAGGCCGTTCATCATTATATCCCAAAGGGAGGTGGCGTGCCGGTACTCGTCCGGAAAGTAACTTTCGGGTCCGTCCCCCCCACGCCCCATCGGAAGGGGATTTCCCGCCAAAATAAATAAAGAGTTAAATCTTGGGAACGCTCAACCTGCGGTGCTGCTCGCAGGACGCCTTCCCAAGGCGTGAGGGCGGCGGTTCGGGCTCGTAGCTCAGCCGGTTAGAGCGCCGGTCTTATATGGCCTGTGCTCATACACAGCCTAGGACAGCCGGAGGTCAGGGGTTCAAGCCCCCTCGGGCCCATGGGGGAGGTCGTTGGGCCTCCCCCGATAACTTTGTCGTCCTGCTCGAGCTGCGGTCATTATATATCCTATAACTGATTAAGAATTAGGGGGACGATGGCGAGGACAATCATTGCCGTGCTCATCGTGGTGTCATTGCTGACAACTGCCCCGGTATCGGTGGAGGCGAACTGGGACGCGCTCGGCGGTGGCAAGGCCTACAACGGCATGACGTCCTTCTTCAAGGTTACCGTCATGAACCGGGACCGGGACGATGGTGTACGGACATCACTGCTCGTCACCGTGGACAGCGAGGACCTCCATCTGTCAGGTCCGCTGGACTGGCAGAACGTCCTTCTCAACCGGGCCATGTACACCATTCCTTTCCACCATGGCGAGGAGGACATGGTGCTCGAGACCGAGGCCGTGGAAGTGTTATACGGTAATCCGGCGACTTACTACTTCGGTATCGAACCCGACGAGGAGTGCGAGACCGGGACCTACCGCGTCAACATCGGCGTCCAGGCGATGAACCCGGACGGGACCTGGGCCATCGTCGAGTCCAAGGTACTCATGTTGAGGGTGGAGGAGAGCATCGAAGTGGTTCTCCCCAGTATGGAGCTCTTCGTGGGCGGCGAGGCCAAGAAGATAGCCCTCCTGGTGAGGAACCGCGGACGTGCTGTAGAGAAGATCGAGGAAGTCTCGGCGACCTTCGAGGTACTCACACCGGAGTGCGATGGCCAGCTCCTCTTCTGTGACCTGACCAACCGGCCGTGCGATGCGACCGAATGGCGGTTCCGTCCCCAGCGTAAGGATTCGCTCGTCAATACCGAGGATAATCCCATCATTCCCTACACCATCAGGGTGGATGAGAGGTTCCGTTGCGATGATTCAGAATATTGCGGGATGTGCGACATCCGGGTCAATGTCACGTACATAACGTCCTACACCGACCTCCTCCTCAAGCGCAGCTACTCGTCCCAGATAAAGGCCGATGGCCTGGCGCCCATCACCGTCCGGGCCGGTGAGCGATCCGACGTCCATGTACGGCTCGTCGGTGCCCGGGCGCAGGACGGTGAGCTCCATTATGACGGCATCCCCGGCGAAGATCTCGAGATCCCACTCCTCATTAAGAACACAGGCAGAGGCTATGCTCACAGCTGCGAGGCGCTGATAGCTGTTCCGTCCTTCCGCGGAATGGCCGCATACGACATCCTCCAGATAGTATCTCCCTTCGAGGGCCAGGCGGTCGGGGAAGACCTGGTGAGCGACGGAGTAGTCCTTGATAGGCTCGCACCGGACGAGCTCAGGGAGGTCAGGTACGTCCTGCGCATCAGCCCTGACGCACAAGACAACCTTGACAGGATGCCCGTTTTTTTCGAATTGGAATGCATGGACGGGTTCGGACGACAGTACACTGCCGAGAAGGACGGTGGATGGGACGATTTCTACATCACCGTGTCCCGACCGATTCCGCCCGAGCTCGCGCTCGATGTCACAGCATCAAGTGACGTCATCGACGGCGATCCTTTCAATGTCGACATCACGCTCACCAACATGGCCCCCACTCCCGCTCACGATTGTACACTGTCCGCCAGCTGGTCCGGGCCGGTCCCTGTGGCCGGTGACGGGCACCTCTCCCTCAGCCGCCAGCTCGGACGTGACACGCCCTACTCGCGTGTCATGGAGTTCACGGTCGTGGTGTCGGAGGACATCAAGGCCACTTGGCAGGGTGCGGCCCCTGGATCGATACGCATCAGTGGCACCTTCACGGCCTGGTGCACGGACCCGCGAGGAGTGAGCCTCGCCACGACATCGAGGTCGCTGAGCATCGCTGTGCGGGAGCGCGAGTCCGCGTTCATGAAACGCCGCGACCGCTCATGGGCGAGCCCCGGCCGCTCATGGACGAGCCCCGGTACTGTCGAGCAGGATGTCGTCGATGTGGAGGACAAGCTGGCCTGGCGAGGTATCCTCGGACTGGGGGTATTGGTCGTATTCATCTGGCTGATCGTCATGCTCAATCATCTCCAGCGGATGATGTCCGCACCCTTCACGGCCGTGTCCGATGAGGAACGGGACAGGAAGATGCGCGATAAGGAATCGTCCGACGAGGACGTGGATGAGCTGTAGGCCACAAGCCCGAAAGTGGGAGTGCGTTGGTTGACAGGTTTTTAATAATCCACAGACATTTCGGAGACCATGAAGGTCACGGTCCTCAACGGCAGCCCCAAGGGCGACGTCTCCGTCACCATGCAGTACGTCGGCTATATCCGCAAGCGCTTCCCCGGGCACGAGTACGTGGTGCATGACATCTCGCAACGGGTCAAGAAGCTGGAAGGTAACTTGACCGCGTTCAAGGAGGTTGTCGACGACGTCGGTTCATCGGATGTTGTACTGTGGGCCTTCCCCCTTTATCACATGCTGGTCCCCTCCCAGTACAAACGGTTCATCGAGCTGGTTTCTGAGAAGGATGCGGTTGATGCTTTCAAGGAAAAGTATGCTGCGGTCCTGACCACGTCCATCCACTTCTTCGACCACACCGCTCACGCCTACATGCATGCCATCTGCGACGACCTGGGGATGCGGTACGTCGGCTTCCATTCGGCCGAAATGAGCGACCTGCTGAAAGAGAAGGGTCGCGACCAGCTCGTTCTGTTCGCAGAGGATTTCTTCGACGCTGCCGAGCGCAAGAGGGTCACATCACGGGCGAACCCTCCCGTGAACACACGCTCCTGGAACTACCTTCCCGGTGCAGTCGCCGGGGCCATCGATACGAAGGGCAAGCAGATTATCGTGCTCACAGACGGGACCGGGGGGAACCTGGGGCGGATGGTTGAGCGCTTCACTGAGAGCCTCGCTGGTAAGGTGGAGGTCCACGACATCAATGACATCCCACTGAAGAACGGCTGTCTGGGATGCTGCAACTGTGGGCTGGACAACGAGTGCTCCCAGAAGGACGGCTTCCCGGAGTTCTTCAATGAGAAGGTCCGTACGGCGGATGTCGTCGTGTACGCGGGGAAGGTGACCGACCGCCACCTCTCCTCCCAATGGAAGAAGTTCATCGACCGCACGTTCTTCCACAACCACGTCCCGGCGCTCAAGGGTAAACAGCTCGGTTGGATCATTGCGGGGCCGCTAGGCCAGCTCCCCACGCTCAGGGCGACCTTGGAGGGCGAGGCCGAACTGGGTAGGATTAACCTCGTGGACATCGTGACCGACGAGTCCGGTGACAACGAGACCGTGGACACCATGATCCAATCCCTCGCAGAGCGCCTCATCAGGCATTCCTGCTCAGGATACATGCGGACGCGCACGTTCCTTGGTGTGGGGGGTGACAAGCTATTTCGCGACTTCGTGTACAATAGCCGGTTCGTGTTCCAGGCCGACCATGCTTACTACAAGAAGCACGGATTCTACGACTTCCCCCAGCACGAGTACGGAACGCGACTCCTTAATACTGTAATGACCGGGCTGACGTGGATTCCGCAGTTCAGGAAGGAGTTCAAGAAGCGTACGACCTCCGAAATGATCAAACCGTTCCAGAGACTGCTCGATGAGTAAGCAATTGATGGAGAATGGTGCGCCGGTCGAGAACAAAGCGCACACTCACGAGTAATTGTTTACAGATTCACACGTAGAGGGCCGCATTCTAGGGAAGAAGGGATAGAATGATGTACAGTAGTCCAGACCAAGACGACCTGCTGATGGGCCGGAAAGGTACGAAATTTAAAGACACTCGATAACAGAATCCATAGGTGGCAGAAATGGATTCTAACAAACCTACATCAGTGGCCTACAGCCAGGGGATAACCGCACTCATCTTCGTGTCGGCGCTCCTCGGGTTGTTCATCATGCCCATGGAGGGGTTCGGGCCGTCGGACCCTGATGTGCCCCCTTTTGACACTACACGGGCTCAATAGAGCTTCCGTTCAACGTTATCATTTCGAAAGCTTTAAATCAGGGTAGTGATAATAACACTACATGACCTTCATTCGCCGTATCAAGAGGGGCGACAGCACTTATGTGTACAATGTGCGGACCTACCGTGAGAAGGGTACCGGCAAAGTCAAGCAGGATACCGAGTACCTCGGCAAAGAGGTAGAGAAGGACGGCGAGACCACCATCATTCCACCCAAGAGAAGGACAAAGGGATTGCGCTCGATCCTGGATTACGGTGAGCCCATGGCCCTCTACAAGCTCGCCAAGGAGTTCGGCCTGCCCGAGGTCATCGATTCCTGCATCGCGCCACACACGAGGATCGATGACATCGGCCTGAAGACCACCATCCTGGCCATCAACAAGGTCACTGCGGACGCGAGCCTCAGGGCGACAGGCTCCTGGTTCTCCCGCACGGCCCTCAGGGAGCGCGTCGATCTCACGTCGGCCGACCTCACCCCCAAGTGTGTCAGAGGCATCCTCTCGCTCCTCTCCAAGGAGACGCCCGACGTGACGGGGTTGATCGAGGAGGGCATTGCGCGGCGCATCAAGAAGCTGTACAGCGATGATCTCGACACGCTCGTCTACGACCTGACGCCCATGACGTACTACGGCGACTGCAACGACCTTGCCCGGTACGGCCATGCCTACCGTAGCACGGGGGAGAAGCAGGTGAACATGGTCCTTGCCGTGACCATGGGCCACCGCCTCCCCATCCATCACAAGGTGCTCCCTGGCAACATCGTCAGCGTTTCCACCATCCGCACGTTCCTCAAGGAGCTGGAGGTCTTCGGGGTCAAGAACCTCGTCCTGGTGCTCGATCGTGGCTTTTACAGCAAGAGGAACATCGAGGAGATCCTGGGCGCGAAGCACGACGTCATCGGCGCGCTGGCATCGAACCTGAACCTGACCAAGCGGGCGCTCACCAAGAGCGTCGGCATGGAGAACTCCCGGAACCGTATCAGGTATCCGGGGGCCGTGACCTTCGCCAAGGAGTTCAAGGAGGACGATATCAGGGCCTTCGTCTACCACGATTCGGAGCGGCGGAGCCGCCAGCTCACCAGCTTCTACGAGGGCCTCACCGAGGTGGAGCGGAAGCTGGACGATCTGGGTGAGGTGGCGTTCCCGATCAAGGACGAGATGCTGGGGGAGCTGCACGGCGTGTGCGGTGACTACGCCGGGTACATCCGAGTCACGCCGACGTTCTCCGAGGACTGGTCGTTCACCTACCGGGTGAAGCACAAGGCGGTCCAGAGGACGACCAACCGGTTCGGGAAGACCGTCCTCTTCACCTCCACGAGTTTGAATGCCGTGGACGTGCTGAAGCTCTATCGGGAGAAGGACGTGATCGACAAGACCTTCAGGCTGATGAAGGACCGCGGGCTCGGGCCACTGCAGGCGAACCTCGAGGGATCGACGAGAGCTCGGGTATTCCTGGCGTACCTGGGCTACCTGATGCTCTGCCTTCTGCGAATGAAGCTGAAGGAGGAGACCTCCCTGGAGGAAGCGCTCTCACGGCTTGGTGAAGTGAGGGAGGTGCTCTACAAGGATGGATCACGGGAACTGCCAGAGCTCACGAAGCAGCAGAAGGCGGTCCTCAAGATGCTCGGGATGATGTAGTGATAAAAACGGGCACATCTGGGGTCGGAGTACCTTGCCGCGCTGGAGACCAACCAGTTCATCGCAGGATTGATTTTCTACATCACAATCCTGGGCGCGGTGGCTTTGGGGCTCGCGTATATAATCCAAGAGATTGAGCGGACCCGGGCGGCTTGCCTCGAGAAGCTGTTCGACATGGACGAGAAACTTGGAATGCTGGTCGAGAAGAAGAAGTAGACTGGACGACAAGATCCTACCGCCTTGAACGTCAGGTTTCGGGACAGCGGCAACCACATCCAGAAGTTCTCGTAGACATAGGGTTCCCGGTGCACGAGCTCTCCGAAGGTAAGGAGGAGAAACCGAACACGCAAATCAATCCCCGAGTAAAGTCCTCCGAATCGGAGCGTAATCGGATGGTGCGCCGGTCGGGATTTGAACCCGAGTTATCTGCGTGGCAGGCAGATGTCCTAGGCCAGCTAGACTACCGGCGCACCTGACCTCGTGCCGGAGGAAGCCAAATCTTTTAAGGTTAGTGGTCGGCCTCCGGGCCTCCGTTGTAGCGCTTGTGGACTACTTCATCCGCATGAGCCGGGCAGTGCGTCTGCGCCACTCCTTGTCGACTTCTCTGAGCTCCTGCTGGCACTTTTTCACGAGCTCTTCAATGCGCCTTCGCTTGACGTACTTCATGTAGTAGGGCAGTATGTGCTTGAGCACGGGATTGCGCTGCCAGATGAGCTCGAAGTCCATGTCCACGTACCAGGTGGTCCAGATGGCATAGGGGCCCGTGGGGGGCTCGCCATCGAGCCAGCCAACTCCCGGCGGGAAGGGCCGGTCCGGGATCCACAGGGTAAGGTACGGGATGCGGATCTGGGAGAACATATAGTCCTCCTCGCGCAGCATGATTCCGCCGTGGAGGATGATGTCGCGCACCCGTCGTGTGGCGAGGAAGAAGAAGTTCTCCATGATGCGGAACCCGCGCTCCTTCATGAGCTGGATGAAGGTATCCTCCACTTCGGGAAAGAGCTTGCCCACGTAGGTGAGCTCGAAGTTCTTTACCGCCACCTTGGACCAGCGGCCCGTGCGTCCACCTGTGCCGAAGGCGTCCACCCACGCCGGGTTCTGGCGCGAGCTGTAGATACCACCCCCGACAAACTCGGAGTCCTCCTCCTGCAGCAGCCCCATGAGGGTGGCGCCACGGGGGACCATCACGTCCGGCATGCCCACGGGAAGGTTAATCGCCATCTCAGTGCCTCCCCTGCTGTTGTGGTGGGTTCAGATCGAACTTGAAGGCCCCTCTCCAGGCCTCCTGCATGGCCGCGGTGAAGATGGGCTGCATCTCGAAGAGCAGCGCGTACATAGCCCTCCGGCGCCGGCTGGAGAAGAGCCCGCCGAACATACCGCGGAACCTTCCGTACCGGTCGATGGGGGGCGCGTCACCGCCGTATGAGAGGCCGAAACCCTTTGGATAGAGCCCGAAGGTCGCCAGGACATCGACGACCGAGTACCACGACTCGGCGATGCCCCGGCGGAGGGGTTCGAAGAGGCTCTCGACCCGTTCCACCTGCTTGATGACGATTCCGTCGTTGACGTGCGCGGGATCGAAGCGGAATAGCTCGTCCAACCACCCGAACGTGATGAAGTTCACTATCCAGGGAAGCCCTTTACCGAACACCGCATCGAGGATGCCGCCCTCATGGGCGTGCCCGTGGTCTTCCGTCTCGCCGTACTCCTCGTCCTCGAGGTCCCCCTCGTCCTCCTCGAGCTCTCTTAGCCATTTGGGCTTCTTCTTCTTGTTGAATAGCTTGTTGCCATAATCGATGGTCTCCCAAGGCGAGAAGCCCGAGGCCTTGTTGAGCCAGTACATGAGGAACGCGTGGGACCGTGCCCGCTTTGCGGGGATGCGCTGGCAGAACACGGTGGGATCGCCACGCCACCAGACGTTGAATGACGCCCATGAGATCACGTTCGCGAGGCGCTCGACCTCCACGATGCCTATGTAGCTCCACGTCCTCACCCTGCCCCAGAGGAAGGGGGTCCCGGGTTCGGAGTACACGACCATGGCACGCTCGACGAGGATCTTCCACATTGGTTTCCAGAAGTGCCACATGGGCTGGCAGAAGAGGAAGTATGCAGTGTACCTTACACGAGGCACCCACTCGATCTGTTCTCTCACTACCCCTTCCATCTGGCCCTTCTCGCTGGTCCTCTGGAACTCGTTGAACGTGTCGATGCGGATCTTCTCAGCGGCCGCGATGTGCCGGGCCGCCCACATCTTGTAGGACCGTAGGTTGGCCAGCTGGAGCGACATGTTCTTGTGGATCTCCGTCTTGAGGCGGTGGAGCATCTGATAGTAGTTGATCTTCCAATGGAGGTACTCCTGTAGCTTTCGTTTGAGCACTGCCGCCACTGCGGGATTGATCTTCTTGTTCTTCACCAGATCGTCCACGCTCTTATAGTCCTGGACCCGGTAGAACCACATCATCACCCCCCGGAAGGTCTCCACAGGTTTCCCACCGGTCGCGCGTCCGGTCGCGAGGGCTGAGATGCTGGCGTTACCACCGTACTCGTCGATGAAGATACCCCGCACGAACTCCTCCTTCGGTCCCGTGAGGCATGCTGTTGATACTTCCTCAGACCACTCCTCCACGTTTCCGACGTCGACCTTTCGCCGGTCAGTGACCTCGTTGAAGGTGCGGAGGTTGTCCTCGAACACCCCGAGCCTCTCATCGATCTTCTGCTGGTCGGCCCGGAGGTTGTACACAGCGGTCTGGACGGACTGGATGGTAGAAAGGAGCTGCTGGGCGCTGCGGCGCTGGTAATCCTGGCGCGAGAGGAGTTCGCCGGCCGTACGTGACATGGGCGTGGCGTAGAACGCCTCGTCTAGGATGAAGCCGCCCCAGTAAGTACCCTCCGAGAAGAGCTGCTCGTGGCAGGCGTTGATCTGTTGGTAGGCGTACTCGATGGCCTTGAAGAGGTCCACATCGGTCCGCATGGCGATCTCAAGGATGATGAACCACGAGAATGAGGTCAGGCCGAGGTAGTTCATGAGGTCGTCCACGGACACGGGTTTGCGCTCCTTGAACAGGTCCACGAACTGCTTTTCGGCGGCCTTGAGGAGCAATAGCTCTCTCCAGGTCTCGTAGAGAATGATCATCACGATGATGAACAAGCCCACTACACCGATATACTTCGCACCGAAGAGTAGAAGTGCTGCGATATCAATGGCCGTTGTAGGTCACCCCTCTGTAGTAACTAGTCGCGTCGTTGGTATAAGTACCACTCAACTTTTACACTATCAGTGTAAAGTGTATATGAATGCTTATATATCTATTACGCCATTTGTATACACATGGCGCGTCTAGACCCCCGGATCCTGCACCAATTACGCATAACGGGATCTATCTTCGTGAACAATGTGGAGAACAGGAACGAAGCCCGACTGCTCGTGATCAGGCATGTCCATGAGCATCCGGGGATAACCGTTGACGACCTGTACACCGCCCTGAAGCGTGAGCTCCACCCCCTCTGGGTGCGCTCGCCCAAGGACCTGGAGACCCATGTGCTCCGACGACTGTCCCAGCACGTGATCGAGATCGTCGACGCCTCAGGGACGCGGAAGGAACGCGATCCAGAGATCGGAGAGGTGTTGCGTATCAGGGGGAACGACCACCTGAGCATCGAGCCCGAATTCACTGCAACCCTCCGGCCCGAGGAGCGCCCTGCCGATCCATCACGGGCCGCGACCTCCCTGCAGGCCTTGCAGGCAGCCACGCTCGAGGCAGAGGGGCGCCTCTCGTTCTGTGATGGGCTCTTGACCCTCCTCGAGCTCGACCTGTACCATTATAGCAAGTCGTTCCACATCCGGTACGAGGACATGCGACCGCTCTTGGATAAGCTACGATCGGCAGGTTCCCTGGCGGACCCCGACCTCGGCCTGGAAGGATTCAGCGAGATCATGCGCCCCGAATCGGAGGCGCGGTTCCTGAGAGCCTGCGCCGAGGGGGTCCATTACCTCAACCATACCCTCAAGGTCGAACGTCGATTGACCGTTGAGGAGCGGTCCCATGTCGAGGAGGAAGCGCGGGCCATCGCCGAGATGGCGGGCGAGGCCTTCACTGCCCTGAACGCACACCTCGAGGATAATCTCCAGCTGCGGTTGCGCACGTTCTCTAGATGCGAGTGCGTGCTCGCGCTCTCAGCATATACCGCGACACTTGCTCATATGGGCGAGGAGAAGGAGAGGATCGAGACGGCGAACCAGCTCCTCAGGCGCCTGGCCGACATGCTCGTCCTCGACGTGAAGGGGAAGACCTTTCACTACATAGATACTATCGAGCGGAAGGAGACGCTCGTGAACGACCGGGCACCGTACCTCATGGCACTCGCCACCATCGCGCTCTCGGCCTCCGTCCCCGCCTTCCATCGGGACGGTGATGAGGGACGGGTGTTCGAATGCGAGCGCACTGTCACCAAAGCACTCCATGAGCTCGCGGCCATCGGGACCGACGAACTCGAGGGGATGAGCGATGACGAGGCCGCTGCCGAGCGGTTCGGTTTCGGCTACGGGAAGGTAATGGTCCCCCATCCCGGTCTCGCGCTCGTCCTGGCCGCCGTAAGCGGTGCCATGACGGACCCGCCCCCGGGGGCGGATAGGGAGAGCGATCCTGAGCTCATCGAGGCGTTGGAAGAGCTCCAGCTCGTAGGGTACCCCCTGCTCCTCGACCTACGAGGGGAGGACGGCATGTGGGAGGACAAGAACGGGGCGGCCGTGGTACCATTCACCGCGATGGCGATGCGTGCGCTCACTCTCCGTTCCGATCTCCTCGATGCCAGAGAGGTGGCCACTGCCATCAGCAGCTCGGTGGAGACTAACGAGGAGAACTAAAGGACCTATACCTCGAACCTGTTCGCATCGATCTCCTGCCCGAGCTCGAGCAGGGCACCACCACAACCGATGGCGTCCCACCGAGGCCCGGCGACATACTCCCGTGCGAACGGATCACGGTAGGTCCGCAGGTTCATGATCGGATTCTCCATCATCCGCAACTGCCCGGGATTGACCACGGGAGTGCCCTCGAGATAGGTCACACCGACGCACGAGTGGACGTGTCCGCAGCCGACCACGGCCGTCGCCGAACGCTGCGCGAACTTGGCCACCATCTTCGAGCCCACGAAGAACACCTTGAACTTTTCCTCGTCCTCGGTATCACTGAGGATACCGATATCGGCACCGGAGTGGTAAGGCGGGATATGCGAGAGCAGGATTATACGCCGCCCTTCCGCTTTACGGTAGGCACGAAGAAGAAGTCGGCCGTACTCCTCCTCGGAATACTCCAGGCGAGGGGCGTTCTGGGTCAGGACCTGCGTGTGGAATGTATTGAGGTAGTAGGATTCCCAGGGGATGAGCGAAGTGGGGAGCCCCGCGGGTACCAGTTCCACTACACGCCCGAGCCCAACGACTGCCAGGTCGTTGCTGAGGGGGACGGCCCGTCCATGAGCATGGACGATGTTCGGATGGTCCTCGCCCACCTCCTCGACCATACGCTCGGCATTGAAGTAGTCCTGCTCACCCAGCACGATGACCACTGGCTGCTTCCTGATGGTCGTGAGGACGTCAAGAACGTCCCGGAGGCTCCGGCGTGTGAAATCCTTGAAGTCCGGGTCGTTCCGCCCACGCTCGATGAGTCCCTCGACCCATATGACGCGTTCCGTTTCCACAGGACGCTCCCCCTTCACGTCCTTCACGTACTCCTCGAACCGCAGGTGTTCGTCCTGCGTCACCTTAAAGGGGAAGTAACCTCGCTCCCTGAGCGTGTCGCGCTCCTTCTCAGTGGCGTCCGGGGCCACGGGCCAGACGGCACGGGAGCCGACGTCCCCGGCCACAAGGAAGGCGTCCGCCTTGCGCGATAGATGGAACCGCACGGCTCTGCGCGTGTTCTCCACGTCACCATGGATGTCGGCGACAAGCACCGCCCGGTATCTATGCGTCTTCGACATGCTCGGTCACGATGATGGGGGAAGCGCGGACATCCCGCCCCTCTACCTCTGCGATTGCGGCCATTCCACCCATGGGTTCCCAGATGGCTACGGGGACGTATGACGTAGCAATCTCGTCCACCACGTTGCGTACGTTGTACAGAGGGCGCTCGAGGCCGGCGAGCTGCCCCGTGTTGACGACCAGCGTCTCACCGATGCGCGTGAGTCCCGTGCAGGCGCGGATGTGGCCGGTATTAACGAGGAGGGTTTCGTCACGCATGGCGTACGTACGCACGGCGGACGATCCCGTAGGATGCACCTGTCCCTCTTTTGAAACCACAAGATCGGCCCCCGATGCGAAGGGCGGCGTGTGGCTGAGGAGCAGGACTGGACGTCCTTTTGCCTTCTTGTAGCCCAGCCCGAGGAGCCGACCGGCCTCTCCCTCCGCGATCTCGTTATGCCCCACGGATTTGTGGACCTTTGGCCTTGAGCGCTCGTGTCCGGCGAAGAACGAAGCGGGGCTCTTGGTGAAGAGGGTCTCCACCACCTCGGAGCTGTCGGTGGCCACGACCCGGCCGAGGCCAACGACGGCAAGGTCGCCGAGGTCAGCACAATCCCCATGGATGAGCTTGAAAAGGGGCGTTCGCTCCCCAGTGGCCTCCATCAGGTCAGAGGCGCAATCGATGTCCCCGGAGCCGGGCACTATCAGGCAGGGGAGGTCGTTGTCGGCACAGAAGGTCTCGATCGTCTCGAGCACGGTGCTGAGCGATCGCTTACCGAAGTCTGATCCTTCGAGTTTGGTAGCACCCTCCTTGAACAAGCGGTCAAGGGAGTCCATGTCCTCTGCAGTGGCCTTCATGTCAAGGAAATCGTTGAACCGTCGAGCGAAACCGTCGAAGGTGGCGGCGTCCACAGAAAACGGCATGACCCCTCGTTGCTCGAGGAAAGCGCGGTCGCGATCGTCAGCTTCTGGATGGACGGGCCATGCTCGGTCGCCACCGAGGTCGCCGCTGACAAGCAGGCCGTCCACTCCAGTCTTCCTGCCCTCCTCGAGGACGTGTGAAAGGAAGAGACTGTCCCCGTGGACATTCGAGAGAAAAAGCAGCCGCGTCATAGTGTTCAGTACCGTTATCATAGGAAAACTATAAAAACTTCCAACGGTGCTCCTTTCGTAAGGAAATGGGACACGAAGAATTCATGTATATGAACTACCTCTTTGGCCTCGGACTTTTGGCCATCTTCATCTCGGTAGTCGTGAATTACTTCTCCACACCTATTTCGCTGCTCGTGGCCGCAATCCTTATACTCCTCATCTTCAAGGAGGTCATTACGCCGGAGTTCCCCGAGATCGACAAGTGGGATGCCGAGTCCGATCTCTACGAGGACTACCACAACTACTGAGGTCTTCGCCGTGAACGACGACGATCCGCTTACAAGCTTACTAAGCCCGCTCTTCGAAGAGCCTGCTGAGCGAGAGGAACCAGTGATCGGCCCCATTCGCGATGACTTCGGGCCGGTCCTGCCTTCCGTCATGGATGAGCCGACGTCCGCTCCCACGGACACGTGGATGTGGCCCATGCAGGACCCTCACCCCGAGGATATCGACCGTGAAGCGGACCTTCGCTCTCGTCTGGAGTTCATCCGCAAGGAGCTCCCCCCCGCCCAACGTCGGGAATGGATGCTGCGCCTGCTCAACCAGTTCTCCGACCTCTCCGAGGACAACGCCCTGTTCGGTGAGCTTAACAACTACATGCGCCTCACTCAGGAGGAGGAGCATGCCGCCGGCGAGTTCTGGGAACGTACACCGCAGGCCTGGGACCATCCCCACGGTGGTGACTACGAGGACAACAACACTCGTGACACATACAGGCTAGTGTGAACCTTTTTATCCAGTGAGGGGTCAATAGGAACCTATGCGGCCTCAACTGGAGGATGCTGACAAGGGCATGACAGGGCTCTTCGTCTATCCCGTTGTGCTACTGGCCGTGTTCTATCCTTTTCGGTTCACCCTTTCCATCGACGACATCGGCGTGGTCATCAATTCCACCCTCATGATAACTGCCATCCGCCTCGCTCCCCTTGGCCTCTACCTCTTCTTCTGCGAGATGCGCGTGTTCTTCGCCTTCCGCGCCGCCATGGACGATGGCCAGCGCACTCTTTCGATCCTGTTCGGTGCATTCTTGCTCCTCTCATGGATCCCCGTCATGTACGGCGCCCAGAGCCAGATTACCCTCAAGGTCGTTGAACCTGTTGCAGGTGAGGAGCCTCTGATCCAGGCATTGTTCGAGACATTCGCCTCCATAGCCACGGTCATGGCCGAGGGCACTATCCCTGCTTTCGCTTTCCTGGGCTTCGCGGCCTTGGTCAACGCCTTTACATCGATGATCGACCGCGACTCGGATCCCTATTACCAGATGTACCAGCTTTCTGAGCAAGAACGCAAGAGGCGGGACCGTCACCATGACGCTCGCATGGAGATTCACCTTTGAAGGATCTGCCCCCGCTCGGGAAGAGTTTTTATTTCTAATCATCTAGTCACGGTCCATGACCATCATCGAGAGCCCCATGAAGGACTTCGTGGTGCACATCTGTGCCAACTGCAGCGAGAAGGACGAGTGTGCGAAGTCGGAGAAGGACATGCTTACATGCTCCGACATCCTCGCCGCGCGCTCCCTGAGCTTCATCTCCAACTACCTCGCTGCCCAGATGCAGTTCTGCGCCGAGCAGTACAAATAAACAGATCGGTCCCCCATGGGACGCTCCGCGGGTCCGCCGTCGCGTCCCGGTCGACGGCGGTCCTCCCGAGCCCTCCGTTTCTCGTTATTCCACACGTTCCTCAATCTCGGCTGGCGTCATCATCTCAAGCTCCGCCAGCTTGTCGACCTCGCTGGTTGTGATGTACTTGACCTCGGTGGGGGCGGGATCCCGCTCCAGGGGTTCTACGCTGGAGGTGCCAATCGTTACGTTGTCGGTGACATAGATGGTACGTCCCTCGGCCTCGGACGGTCCCTTTCACGGTTCTTGCGCATCCCTATCGAATACCGTCGTCTCGACGCCCGCTCCCTTCCCGATGAACGTTACGATGTCGTCGTGTCCACGAACCTCGATCTCCATCCACGGAAGTACTTCGAAGAGGTAGACCGCATCCTTTCCCCCGGAGGACGGTTCTACTGGAGCTACACCGAGTTCGAAGGCATCAGTCCATGGTATCTGGATGCCGAGGCACGGATGCGCAAGTTCGGATTCTCCACCCATGTAGTCTCATCCTCCTGGTACCCGTTCTCCACGATGCGTGCGGGTCGCCACGGGGGCCGTCACATGGTCGTCATCGGCCGCAAGGAAGAGAATAAGAGAAACCTTTAAATAGTTGTTACTACTAATAAGTAGTGGCATGCTGCCTTCTTCAACCCTTGAGTACGCGGTACGCGATTTCTCCGGTGGTAAGGCTAACATCACCGGGACCTACCGCGTTGACGAGGGCAATATCAATGCGGCCTACCGTATCGATGTAGATGAGAAGGGGCTTCTTTTTTCGTCCTCCGGTTCGTATTACGCGAAAGAGGGGGACATGCGCGGGGAGATCGTGGGCTCCAAGCTCGCGGAATGCGCCGGGCTCTCCACATATCGCATCAAGCAGTACAAGGGCTTCGGCCTCATGGAATCGGCGCCAGGGAACATGGTAATCAAGTCCCGTAACGCGATCGACAAGGACCCCAAGCGCTTCGCCTACGAGATCGGTAAGTTATGCGCCTATGACTTCGTGTTCGGCGTAGGGGACGGTCACGCCAAGAACGTGTTCTACGACGGCAAGAAGGCAACACGGATCGACATGGAGTCCGTTCTAATGACGGACATGGTGGACACCCGATACGTTGCCAGGGACTTCCTCGACAACCTCACGGGCTACCACACCAAGGCCGAGACGCTCAAGCCGCAACTGCGCAAGGGCTTCGACGACGCCTACAAGTCCATCCGCTCGAACAAGAGAGAGGCCCTCGGGACCGTGAACCGGGCCATCCGCGCAGGTATCGAGGTGGGCGACGGCTATGGGAAGAAACCAGTGGACCCGAGTGTCACCAGTGAGGTGTCCCGACGCATCGATCTGAACACCGATCGCCTCTTTGACGAGATCTTCGACCAGTACCGGATTCTGGCGGAGAGGAGACAGTGATAGAATATACCACCGATGAACTTTGCCCCAGCCGCGAAGGTCAGATTTTTAAAATCCGTCATGGTGGGGTGCCCCGCATCCAGGGTGACATGCCATGATCAATCCCACTGAGCGTTCGGCCAACATCGAGTACGCGATCCGAGACGTTCTCATTCCTGCTCTCAAGCTGGAGGAGCAGGGCCGGACCATCCTCAAGCTCAACATCGGCGATCCCATCGCCTTCGATTTCGAAACGCCTCCGCACATGGTGGAGGCGTACTGCCGAGCGCTGCGCGACGGCCACAACGGCTACTCTGACTCGCAAGGGTACAAACCACTCATCAGTTCCATCGTGGAGCATGAGCGCAAGAAGTACGGCACTGAGCTGGATCCGTCCAAGGTGCTCGTCACTGCCGGTATATCTGAAGCACTGGTGTTCCTGTTCGGAGCTCTGCTGGAGCAGGGGGACGAGATCCTCGTTCCGGGACCGAGCTACCCACCGTACACCACCCTCGTGAAGTTCATGGGTGGCGTAGCCCGCACCTACCGTACAGATGAGAACAACGGCTGGCAGCCCGATATCGATGACCTGCGGGCCAAGATCACGAACCGTACCAAGGCTATCGCCATCATCAATCCCAACAATCCCACAGGCTCTGCTTACACCCGACAAGTGCTCGCTCCGATCATCGACCTGGCCGCCGAGCATAAGTTGCCCATCATCAGCGATGAGATATACGATGGGCTGGTGTACGACCTGCCCCACACCTCGCCCCTGGCCCTCTCCGAGGAAGTACCAATGGTGCTCCTCAACGGCTTCTCGAAAGTGTACATGGTCCCAGGCTGGCGTGTCGGGTACATGGCCTTCAGGGACACCGAGGGACGGTTGGACGGCCTGTACGACGGCTGCATCCGCCAGGCCCGTGTGCGCCTGAGCACGAACCACCCGGCCCAGGTCGCATCCCTGGCAGCACTGGAGGGCCCGCAGGAGCACATCGAGGAGAACCGCCGGAAGCTCATGGAGCGGCGGGACATCATCTCCCGGCGCGTCAACGCCATCGACGGCCTCTCGGTGGCCAGGCCCGAGGGCGCGTTCTATGCCTTCCCCCGTATCGATATCGAGCGGGGGCCATGGAAGAACGACAAGGCCTTCGTGCTGGACATGCTGGAGACCGCCGGTGTGCTTTGCGTCCACGGTAGCGGGTTCTGCGAGGATTTCGGCAAGGACCACTTCCGTGTCGTGTTCCTGGCACCACCTGCCGAGCTGGAAAGGGCCTGTGATGCCATCGAGGACTTCATGGCCACACGGCTGCGGGACTGAGGCTCACGGCTCCTTCTTCTCCACAGGGGCGGGAGCGAACCGGAAGGACTCGACCCAAGGTTCCTCGACCAGGCCCTTGGTATCCACTGCCGCAATGAAGAACTGTATCTTTCGGGTGGTCTTGTCCCCGGCAAAAGGCTGGCCGCCCGTGGCGTTGATAGCGTCCACGACCTGATCGAAGGTCATCTCCTCCGAGTGAACGAGGGTGACCATGACCTTCGTGCCGGGATTCTTGGCCATGTACTCCTTCATCCCCTCACGGCCGTAGGGCCCCTCGTCCGTCATGACGTTGTAACCGAAGTAGGCCGCCACGACGAGCACGAGGAGGATACCTATGACCTTGGGCGATATGCTGATGCCCCTCCCGGTCGCGGCGGGCGCTACCGGGGTCTGGCCGTAGTCCATCTGGGGCTGGCCGTAGTCCATACGCTGCTGTACCATACCGTATCCGCGGCTGCCGTAGTAGGAGCCGTATCCCTGGCCCTGGTACGCGCCTCCGGCCTGCTGAGGGTACGGGCCCACGGTAAGTGTCCCCTATTCCTTCTCCTCGAGGATCCGGATGCGCTCCACACCGTCGACGCGCTTGATGAGGTCGGCGACCTCGGGCGGGACGAGCGACTCCCAGTCCTCACCGGTCACGATGCGCCGCCGGATCTCCGTACCGGAGAGCGCCTCCCGCTCGTACAGCGGTGAGTGGCGCACGTCGAACCCTGCCTCAGAGAACAGACGCCGGACCAGTGGGTTGTTGGAGAACACGACATCGATGGGCGGGCACATGGACTCTACATGGCGCACCCAGATAGCGTTGCGGTTGACGTCGATGATGGGCACGAAGAAGAACACGCCCTTGCCCGACTGCTTCATCACCTTGGATAGCATCCACACGCGCTCGCCCGCAGTGAACGGATTATTATGAGTGTGCGATGTCTGGGCGGAGCCTATACCGACGACCACGTCATCGAACTTCGCAGCTATGTCGCTGAGCACCCTGACATGGCCCTTGTGGGGCGGTTGATAGCGCCCTATCACGAGTGCGCGCATCCCGGGAAGAACGCGAGATGCACTTATAACTCTTATGCAGGATTCGATGGGCATGAAGCTTCCCATCTGTGCGTTCTGCGCAAACTCGTCCGCCCTCTGCGCCGTTGACGAGCCGCGTCTGGAGGCAGGGGAGATCGACCAGGCCGACATCATAATCTCACGCGCCATCGCCCGCATCGGCCGCCGGTCCCGCGCCCTCCAGGAATCCGAGATCGTCCGGGGGTTCGACCTGGGTGACCGATTAGTAATCATCACCCGGGAGGAGGACGTAGGCCGCATCATCGGGAAGAAGGGCACTCGCGTCAAGCGTCTCACCGACACGCTGGGCAAGCGCGTCGTCGTCGTGGGCCAGCGGGACGACGTGCGGGGCATCGTGGACCGGATCATCTACCCGGGACGCCTGCGCGCCATCTCCAACGTCTACACCGACACGGGCTCCAAGCGCCTCGTCGAGGTGAACCGGGCTGGCGAGATCGACCTCGATCGGTTCGTAGCCATGCTCGCCTTTCTCTTCGGTGGTGAGTTCGAGGTCCGTGTCCTGGACAAAAAGAAGCGGGACGACGAATGACGCGCATCGCCATCGTCAAGAAGGACGAATGCCAGGGCGGCCGTGATTGCCCCTATACGTGCCAACGCTTCTGCCCCCGCGTCCGTACCGGCGACGAGACCGTCACCGTGGGCGAGGACGGTAAGCCCGTCATCCACGAGGAGTTGTGCGTGGGATGCGGTATCTGCGTGAACAAGTGCCCCCACGACTCGATCATCATCGTCAACCTCCCGGAGGAGCTGAAGAGCGAACCGGTCCACCGGTTCGGTATCAACGGGTTCCGCCTGTTCAGGCTGCCGGTGCCCAAGCGCGGTTCCGTGGTGGGCCTACTGGGACCCAACGGTATCGGTAAGTCCACGGCCATCTCCATCCTCGGTGGCCAGCTGGTCCCTGACCTCGGAACGGGCGAGCCCGCCGATTGGGACGACATTGCGGAGTTCTTCGCAGGCAACGAGATCCTCAACTACCTCCAGGAACTGCGAGAAGGTACGGCCAACCTCGCCTTCAAGCCCCAGCAGATCACCGCGATCCCCAAGCTGTACAAGGGCAAGAGTGCTCGCGAGCTCTTGGAGAAAATTGACCAGGCCGGTCGTTTGGACGAGCTGGTGAAGGCCTTCGAGCTCACCGACCTCCTCGATCACCCCGTGCAGAATCTCTCAGGTGGCGAGATGCAGCGCGTGTCCATCGCAGGCTGTCTCTCCCGGGACGCACAGTTCTTCTTCCTTGACGAGCCCTCGTCCTTTCTCGACATCAAGCAGCGCCTCAACGTGTCCAAGGTCATCAGGGACCTGGCGACCCAGGACAAGGCCGTGATGGTCGTCGAGCACGACCTGGTCATCCTCGACTACCTCACAGATTACACCCACTTGATGTACGGCAAGGCCGCAGCTTTCGGCGTGGTCTCCCTCCTGCGCGGTGCGCGGGCCGGTATAAACACTTACCTCGGCGGGTACCTTAAAGAGGAGAACGTCCGGTTCCGGACCGGCCCCATCACCTTCGATGTGCGGGCCCCGATACCCGAGCGGGACGCCGACAAACTCGTGACCTTCGAGGGACTGAAGCGTTCGTTCCCGAGCTTCTCGCTGGACGTGCCCAAGGGCAACGTATTCCGTGGAGAGGTCGTAGGGATCCTTGGGCCCAACGGCATCGGTAAGACCACCATGGTCAAGATGCTGGCCGGGATTGAGGAGCCGGACGAGGGCTTCATAGACACGACCGTGACGGTCTCATATAAGCCTCAGTACCTAGAGGCCAAGGGCAACGCTACGGTCCAGTCCACGCTCAAGGCGGTCACCTCCGACGTCGGTACGGGGCTCTACCAGACCGAAGTGCTCCGCCCGTTGGCTCTCGAGGGCCTGCTCACCAAGCGTATCGTCCACTTGTCGGGTGGCGAGCTCCAGCGCCTTGCCATCGCTGTCTGCCTCTCCCGCGAGGCCGACCTGTACCTGCTCGACGAGCCCGCGGCGTACCTTGACGTAGAGCAGCGCATTAACGCTGCCCGGGTCATCCGCCGCACCATGGAGAGACGGGAGGCGTCGTGCATGGTGGTCGACCACGACATCCTCTTCCTCGACTACCTCTCCAACCGGCTCATGGTGTTCATGGGCCGACCGGGCGTCTCGGGTAAGGCTGTGGGCCCCATGACGATGCGGGACGGGATGAACCTCTTCCTCAAGGACGTGGGCGTCACCTTCCGGCGAGATCCCGAAACTCGCCGGCCGCGCGCGAACAAGACCGCATCCCTCAAGGACCGGGAGCAGAAGGCGCAGGGCGAGTACTACTACCTCGAGTGAGGGTGTAACCGCTTCCTACGGGCCGCCGATCAGAACTGTAATTCCTCAGGACATATTGGACACTTTCGAGAATACTTGTGAGGGTATTTGGTATCCTATGCCTGCATGTGGCCTTTCGTTGTTGTAATAATCGACGAACGTTTCCAAGCTGTTGAATCGTGGGTATGTTGCTCTGAACGTCCTGTGGAATCTCTCGATTTTTCCGAGCGTGGTGGGCTTGCCTATACCTCCGAATATGTGTTGTATACCTCGATCTTTGCAGAAGATCGTGAAGCCGGATACCTGTCCTTTAGATGCGTAGTACTGTGTTCCGTGGTCTGTGATTATCTGTCGGGGCTTGCCGTAGTCGTCAATAATCGTCTCGAGCTGTCCGAGGATGTTTTCTGTCGTTCCCCGTTTGAACAGCTCGATCCCCAGGATGTATCGCGAACAGTCGTCGATGAATGTTGACAGCCAACGGCGCTTGTAGATGCATAGATCTGTCTGCCATAGGCTGTTCGGGTGCTTCCTGGACCAGCTCTTGTACGTCTTCTGCCTGCGTTTTTTCTTCAGGCGTTTGATCAGACCTGCATCTTTGAGCGTCCGGTATACCGTCGCATGACCAACGCAGATACCTTCTTTTTCTAGCAAAACTTGTAGGGTCTTCTCGTTATGTCCCGTCTCTTCACGGATCGCTATGATCCGCTCTTTGACACTCTCGGGTGTCCTGTGTATCGTTTTGGGACGCCGGGACTTGGGCTTGAGACCTTCAAAGCCTTCCTTCTCATACTTGTCCCACCATGTGTAGAACGTGCTGCGTGGAACGCGGGCTTGAGAACAGATGTCATCCACGCGCCTTCCTTCTTTCCGTCGCCTTACCATCCAAAGCCTGAGCTTAGCAAGATCACGCTTCATAACTTACCACAAGAAAAAAGAGAGACTCAACAACAAGAATGTCCAACATGTGGTGAGGAACTACAGCCGCCGATCAGAACAACAACCCTTATATGGTATCCAAACTACATCAATAACTAGTAGATAGTGGAACCTATGGAGAATGGGAAGGAACAATCCAGTGTCCTAGTAGAAGGACTCTTGCTGTTGGTACTGCTCCCATCGCTGGTACTGTCCACCGAGCTCGACGTCGGCACAAACATAGCCACGAGCGAGATGTACTCCCAGCAGCTGAGGTACTTCAATGTCGATGTGGCCTTCTCCGACCCCGTACTCACTATGGAGGACGGTTCCACGAGCATCACTATCGAGAACACCACGCTCGTCTCCGAGCCCACGCACCCCATGCTCCCGATGAGGATCGTCACCCTTTACATCCCTGAAGGGTATCAGGTCTCGTCGGTGGAGGTCATTGAACTTGTGACTCGCTCCCTCGGAGCTGACCATCAGGTTCTGCCCGCCCCCTACCCCATTAGCCCCATCGATCATAAGCCTTCTGAAAGGAACACCTCCATCTACGGCTCACCGGAACCCTTCCCTCCTCAGTCTTTCATGACGTATGGGACCCGGCGCCTGATGGGATACAACGTGTTCCAGGTCGCGACCTTCCCCATCACCTACTACCCGATCAATGGAAGTCTACTCTTCCATCCAAGAATCAGAATCAGGGCACAGCTGGAGTGGACCGGAACGGAGGGTCCAGGAAAGGAGGAGGAAGAGCGAGGTTTCATCAGCTCGATAGTCGAGAACGACTTCGCGCTCGAGGAGGGATTCGGAACGCCCGTCGTCCCCGATCACTCGGATTCCGATGGAGCTGGTGAAGGTGAGGGTGAGTCCGGGACCACGGAGGGCGGTGCGGACGGTGAGGGCGAACCACAGGCGGACAGCGGTCCAACATACGAATACCTTATCGTGTATCATTCACCGACCTTCAACTCCGCCGCGAACAGGCTGGGAACGTGGAAGTACCAGAAGGGCTACACAGTCGGTCTTGCCTCGACCGCATACTTCAACAGTAATTATGCAGGATATGACCTTGCCGAAAAGATCAGAAACGGTCTCAAGAACCTCCATGATAACTACGGTACTCAATGGGTCGTTCTCATTGGAGATTACAACTACGTCCCCCCCCGGTGCGGGTATGACAAGAAAGGAACGAACACAGGGGGCAATACGGGTTACCTCTGTGACGCTGACTCCACACCAACTGACCTATACTACGCTGATCTCGATAGCGACTGGGACTACGACGGGGACAACCTGTACGGCGAGTACATCGATGATCACTGGGGCGGGGGAGTCCAGCGCCTCGACCTCACGGCAGAAGTGTACGTAGGAAGGATTTCTGTGTCTGATGCCGACACCGCCCTGCAGGTCGTCGACAAGATCATCAAATACGAGAAGGAACCTACGACAGGGGACTGGCTATCGAAGGCCCTCATCCTGGGCGCTATGGCCAACTACGACGAGGACACGAACAGCGACGGTCAGGTGGACAAGTTCAAGCGCGACTGGGCCCCGGTCATGGAGCAGCTCAGGACCGACTACTTCCCCGCAGACTATTCCCTCACCACCATGTACGAGAAGGAAGGGGTCGCCTCACCCCTGGGACAGTCCACTTACTCATGCACCACGCCCCTCACGAACGACAACGTGAAGTCCGCTATCAATCAGGGCTACGGTGTCATGACCATGGGCGGCCACGGCGGTAAAACCGACATCTGGAGGGTCATCTGGAGCATGGACGCCGATAGTGACAACATCAACGACCCCTCTGAAAAACAATGGTCGGCGTACCTGAAGACGACGGATACACTGTCGAACGCCAACAAGACACCATTCGTGTATACTGCCTCATGCCTGACCGCCCTCATTGACGGTTCAAGTGACTCCCTGGGGGAATGGCTCGTCAACCAGCAGTGGTCGGGAGCGATCGGGTATGTGGGAGCGACGCGCACTTCGTACTCCGGCATCGGTAGCACCGAATATTACAATCAGAAGCTCGTCAAGCTATTCTGGGATTCGCTCTTCTCAGGGTACTACTCATCGGGCGAGGCGCTCTACCGCTCCAAGACACAGTACTCTGTACACCATCCGTTCACAGGTGCCTCGAATGATAATACCAAACTAAGGAACTACTACGACTACATCCTGCTAGGTGATCCCGAGACGCCTATCTGGACGGATGATCCCGTTACGGTCTCCTCCACAGGGCTTCCCGAGAAACTCCAGACCGGGCATGCCAATGAATTCGTAGTGATAATCAAAGACTCGGAGCAAAGCGCGGTCAATGGAGCACGTGTATCCATATCAGGAGCTGGGACCCATGAGGAAAAGACGACGGATACCCAAGGGAACGCTGCATTCACGGGGATCTCGCCCACGTCGGACGGTACCGTGACCCTTGTCGTCACCAAGCACAACCACCTCACGGTAATCGAGGAGGTACAATCTATCACGGACAATGACGCCCCGACCACCACGCCCGGAGTAACGGAGGACGGGTGGTACTCCGAGGACCAGACGCTCAGCCTGACATGCGACGACGGTTCCGGTGTGGGATGCAGCACGACGTACTACTGCACGGACTCTGTAGGAACGTGCACGCCCGGGACTGTGTACACGCAACCGGTCTCGCTCTCATGCTCGACAGGGAGCATATGCATCCACTACGTCAGGTACTACAGTAAGGACCAGTTCGACAACGCGGAGTCATTCAAGACGAGCGTGGCTTTCAGGATCGACAAGCAGAAACCGACAACGACGGACAGTTCGGATGCGAACTGGCACGGAAGCGACCAGGCCATCACGCTGACGTGCAATGACGGGACCGGCGCGGGATGTGACACCACGTACTACTGCACCGATACGAGCGGTACGTGCACGCCTGATACGAATTACACGCAGCCCATCAGCATTACGTGCTCCGCTGGAAGCGTGTGCACAAGGTACGTCAGGTATCGCAGTAACGACACCCTTGCGAACACGGAGGACGTCAGGACAAGCAATCAGGTCAGGATCGACAAGCAGAAACCGACAACGTCGGACAACTCCGATACGAACTGGCACGGAAGCGACCAGACGGTCACTCTCACGTGCAACGATGGGACCGGCGCGGGATGCGACACCACGTACTACTGCACCGATACGAGCGGGACGTGCACGCCCAACACAACGTACTCGCAACCGATCAGCGTCACGTGCTCTGTGGGAAGCGTATGCACCAGATATGTCAGGTACCGCAGCAACGACACCCTTGCGAACACGGAGGATGTCAGTACGAGCAATCCGGTGAAGATCGACAAGCATATACCGACCACGACCGACAGCTCTGACGCGAACTGGCACGGAAGCGACCAGGCAATCACGCTCACGTGCGATGACGGATCGGGTGCAGGGTGCGACACCACATACTACTGCACCGATATGAACGGGACGTGTACGCCCGACACAGCGTACACGCAGCCGATCAGCATCACGTGCTCCGCGGGGAGCGTCTGCACGAGGTACGTCAGATACATCAGCAACGACACACTCGCAAATATCGAGGATGTAAAGACAAGCACGGGTCCCCGCATCGATAACGAGGCCCCTGTCACGAGCTCCAATGTGACGGAAGCATGGCACTCAATGGACCAATGGGCATCTCTGGTGTGTGATGACGCCACAGGTGTGGGATGTAACGCTACCGCATACTGCATTGACACAAGCAGCGTATGTGGCTGTACCCCCACCACCATCTACGAAGGCCCGACCAACCTAATCTGCTCCCCGGGTAGCGTGTGCACCCACCATATCTGCGTCGCGAGCAACGATTCTCTAGGCAATCTCGAGGAGAAGAGGAACATCGACGTGAACATCGACAAATCCGGCATTGTGCTCCGCGACATAATCCTCCCCACGCAGGGAGGCCACTACCGGACACCAACGTCCCTGCCCCTTTCCCTGTCAGTGAACGATCACATCATCGACACGTGCTGGTACACAATCACGTCGACCGTCGGAGGCCGCTCCGTGCACACAATCCCAAAGTGTCAGAACGTCACTCTGGACATCACGACGGGCTCGTGGCTGGACGACTTTGACGATGGCTCGTGGATCGATAACAGTACATCCCACAACATCACCGTTTCCACCGGGGCGGTCCGACTCGTGCCCAAGGGCAACTCCACGGCCATTACCGGCAGGCTCCACAGCAGCCGGATCCGACCCATTAATCCTGGAAACTGGGGCCGCTTCACAGCCATCCAGAACGTCAACAAGTCCCAGGGCTCTGCGATCAGCTATTCGGTCCTGGACGGGGAGACGAACGAGACCTTGTGCAGTACCAACACCTCTAACAGGACTGTTGTGATTGACCTTTCCTCCTGTCTGAACGGGACCGCTTCGATAGTACTCTCGGCATCGCTCACATCTACGAACACATCGGCCGTGCCAGTTATCTACATGTGGAACGTGACGTGGTCACGGGCGGACGGCCCCTACGATCTGACGGTCCATGCCAACGACACGACGGGACGCTCCCAGAACAAGTCGCGACAATTCGTTGTCGACACGATCCCACCTTCCATCACTTCGCTACTCATCAACGATGATGCCGCCTCCACGTCCACGAGGGACGTCACGCTCAATGCATCGGGCAGCGGGTTCTCGGAATGCAGGTTCAGCAACGATGGAGCCGAATGGTCCACGTACACTGCCTATAGCGGACCCGCGTCGTGGACACTCTCGGCCGGGAACGCTCAGAAGACCGTCTCTATGCAATGTCGGGACTCCGCCGGTAACGAGGCGGTACAGGTCACCGATACCATCGACCTATCGATCCCGTCCAGTGGTGGTGGGAGCAGCAGCGGCAGCAGCAGCAGCAGCGCGAGCAGCAGCAGTGTAGCCAGTAGCAGCAGCAGCGGGAGCAGCGGTGGTGGTGGTGGAGGCGGCTATTCGCGCCTGAGCTATAACTTCTCGATCGAGTGCGACCACCCGGAAATGCTCACGATGGAACCGGGCGGTCGCGCCAAGGTGTCCTGTATCGTGACTGCCCTGGAGACCCAGCTCCCCTCACTCAACGTGACGACGGAACCGGTGGAAGGGCTCCATATCTTTCCCGCCATCCATTCCTTCGAAGAGATCCCGTACTGGACCTATAAGGACGCGGAAGAGACCTTGAAAGATGAACTGGTCGCATACCGGAAGTTCGTTCTCGAGATCAGTTCGGAGAAAAGCTGCAGAACGAGGATAGCTCCGATAAACATAATCGGTAGCTGCATCTCGGAGGATGACAGGATCAACGTCACGAACGTGAGCAGGATATTCGCTAAAGTGCTCCCGCTACCGGAGTGTCCCGAGGAGAGTGATGGGTTCTGTCAGTCTTCGTGTCCTCTGGATGTCAGCGGGTGCGTTCCCGAGACGTGCGAGAACGCTCCCGAGGACTGCGGCCCATGTCCCGCGGACGAGGAAGAGGACGCGAACACTACGGATGACGAGGCCATCGGGCACGAAAACGTGACCCTTGAAGTCCCTACACCCTCCCCTTCCCAGGAAGCTACACCTGAGCCGACGGTCTCTCCTTCCCCGACGCCCGAGCCCGAGCCCGAGCCCGAACTTGAACCTGAGCCAAGCCTTGAACCTGAACCCGAGCCGACCCCGGTCCCGAATCCCAATGTAACCGAGGACGAGTTCAACATGCATCTTGACGAGACGCGGAGCATCGTGGAGGACCTATCGTCAAGAACTGAGAACGTGACATCCCTCCTAAAGAACGATACTAAGATGGAGCTCCTGAAGAACATGAACATGGAACAGGAAATCAAACGCAACCTGGATTCCATCGAGGAGCTGTCACTGGAGTTCGAGATCATAACCAGGTCCAAGCCTGACGACATCATCGACGCCGATCAGCGAATCAGGACGATCAACCAGCGTATCGTTAAGCTCCAGGACACCACGCCCAAGAATATCATGATCGTGCACAGCTCTCGCCATGTCAGCAGGACGGCGAGACGTTCGAGGGAATCCATTCTCGATGAGATCGTCACGAGAGAGCAGGTCCGCCCGTCACCTCCGCTCGAGCGGGACACATCGGGTGAGAGCGAAGGTCCGGTCATTGTGGAGAACGCGTCCATCGTCACGGAGGTCGAGACCGTCCAAACCGAGTACCTGTCAGGGAGGGTGGAGCGCAAGACCCTGCTCAGTAAGGTGCTCACGAACACGGGGAACACGACACAGTACAACGTATCCCTCATCGTTAGCGTCTCCAAGGATATTGCAGCCAGGGCCAACCAGCTGGAGTTCAAGGTGAAACCAGTCGTGATCGTCGATGATCCCGTGTTCGGATGGACCATCGCCGAGCTTCCTCCGAACGTGACAGTGGAACGGACGTTCATGGTTCGAAAGGAACTTGAGTCATCCCAGGTGGAGTCGATCGACGAGGTGATCGTCAGCGGCATCCAGCTCGTTGAGGTCGAGAAGACTACCCCCTCGTCCGTTGTCACGGCAGGTCTTCCCGAACCGCCCTCCATGGGAAAGCTCATCGCTATAGTGGTCGTGCTCGTTTTTCTATCCCTCTTCATCTCGAGCGTAGACCTCGGCCGCCGTCCCATTCCACTTGGGGTACCTGATACTGCTTCGCTCCTACAAGCCCATACCGACTCGTGTCCACAACACATCCCCCTGGACCTCTCGACAGCCGAACGAACGATACCGAGGGAGGAGATGAACGTTTCCAGTATCGTCCGCTACATGAGCGAGGCACCAGAAAGGGGACAGGGAGAGATCGAAGCGGAACTGCTCGCCCTCGGGTTCTCCCAGCACGAAGTATCGCTCGCGTTCCAGGAACTCGCCGGACGGGCACGGAAGAAGGAAACGAACGTATCCAGGATCGTCCTCTTTTTGAGCGAGGCACCGGAACGGGGTCAGGGAGAGATCGAAGCGGAACTGCTCTCTCTCGGATTCTCCCAGCACGAGGTCTCGCTCGCATTCCAGGAACTCGCTGGACGGGCACGAAAGAAGGAGACGAACGTGTCCAGGATCGTCCACTTTCTGAGCGAGGCACCGGAACGGGATCAGGGAGAGATCGAAGTGGAACTGCTCGCCCTCGGGTTCTCCCCGTACGAAATATCGCTCGCGTTCCAAGAGCTCGCCGGAAGGGTGCCCGGAGGGATTCCCCCGAGTTCTTTTCCAGAATATTAGAGCCATCCCACTGGTCGATGTGCAAGCTGTGATGCATCAAGAAGAGAGAAGAAGGCGCAGGGCGAGTACTACTACCTCGAGTAGTCCTGCGGATACTCCTGCTGGTACGGCGGAGGCACACCCTCCCCATCTTCCTCGTCCTCTATGTGGAGGTGGAAGGCGAAACCCACAGCAAGAATGATCAGCATCCCCAGGACCATGAGCGTGGACAGGACGAGGTAGGTCCGCTTTGGTTTCGGTTGCTCCACGGACGTGGGCCGGTACTGCTCCAACGTCTCCTTGGCCTTGTCGAGCTTATCTTGGGCGGCCCCGTACTCACCCCGTTGTGTCAGCCGTGTCGCGTCCATGAGGGTGTTCTCCAGATCGGTCCGAATCCTGACGTCGGAGATCTGCCCGACAGCCTCCTTGACGTAGGCAAGGTCCGCCTGGGTCCTGGCCCTGGACTCGGCGACGCGGTCGCGAGCATCGGCCGTCCCCGCGTCGGGCTCGTCCACATCGGTACCCAGGGGGGCGACCTCCAGCTCTGCCACGGTTGTCGTCGGCGACAGGCTGGGCCTGGTGTCGTTCCCGGGGTCTACGGTGGTATTGGGGACAGGGGTGGGCGTTGGCGTCGTCACTACCAGTGACTCGCCGGGGGCCGTGAGGTTGAGCCCTCGCTCCTCGCATCGCTCGTTCCCGAGGACGTCCGCGCAGCAGAACCTGACGGCATGAGCACCCTCGCCCAGCGTCAGGGTCCACTGATTCTCCACGCCCCCCTCATCGGGGACACGGGTGCTCCCGTCGACGACAAGAGTGCAGGTGGCCGGCGGGCTTCCCCGCTCCTCGACGTCGACGGCATTGAACCGCACGATGGGCTGGTCGATGCCTGGCCGATAGGTGAGACTGAACGTCGGTGGTGTCGAGTCGAGGATCACCGTCCCCCGTTCGCATGCACGGTTGCCTGTCCGATCGGTACAGCACGCCTCCAGCCCGTTCTTGCCCTCGATCACCGTTGTCGTAAGGAACGCGCTCCCCTTCGCCTTGACCGGTCGCCCCACCTCGCCATCGCGTGCCAGGGTGCACGACACCTCCTCGTCCATGGCATCGGTCACATCCTCGAGGATGATCCAGAGCGTATGTTCGCTCACCAGCTCAGGGAAGGAGGCTGCGAAATTGGGTGTCGCGCGGTCCACCATCGCGGGACTGCGTGTGATCACCGTACCACGTGGTCCGTTGCACATGACCTCCAGGTCGTACATGCCGTCGGTGTCAGCTTTGACACTCCCGACGAAAGCATTACCGGCGAGCTCCATGTCAATGGATTCCCCCTCGGTCGGTGCGATCATGTGCATCTCACAGGCCACGCCGTCCTTGAGCGTGGGTACGATGGTGAGCTCAATGGTCTCCTCGTCGACGCGCACACCGCCGATGGTCACGTTAAAGACCGTAGCGGGTCGCACTTCGAGCTCGGCCCGCTCGTAGTTGGGGAGCCCACCGACGGTAAAGGTATAGAGGCCGTGGAGGGACGGGACGAATGTGATAGAGTGGATGCCCGGTGATCCCTCCACCAAGAGAACGTTGCTCTGTTCGCCCACGGGGGACGTGATGATGATGGAGAGGGGGACTCTAGCAGGTCCAAACACCTCGATCAATACCTCGTCCCCGAAGAAGGGCTGCTCGGGACCAACTGACAGCTCGAGCGAGTACAGACTGACCGGGAGATAGGCCACGTCGAACACCCGTGCATCCGTGTCATCGCACACCTCGTCGCAACACGTTACATTGGCCACGATCAGTCGGAGCTGAAGTACAATGGGCTCGTTACCGGCGCTACCGACGCGAACGTCCACGGTCGTGTTCGAGGACGTGGCCAGGTCCCTGATGGTACAGGAGCGCTCTTCGCCCAGCTCGAACACGATCGCCACGCTCACCGTCTCACCGTCATTTGTGATGTTCGCCCTCACACCCGCCTCCCGTCCCACCTCGACGCGATCCTCATCGAGGACCGTTCCGCTGAAGCCGATGGGCGAGATGGCGACCGTTCCTACGTTGAGGTTGAGGCGTTGGGTGACGAGGAGGTTGGTGAGGGGTCGATCGGGATCATAGGGCTGAGTGCGGTTGACCGTGATCGGATTGACCGTGATAAGTAGGGTTCGGCTGTCCTCACTGCGGCGCTCGTCCCAGGAGAAGAGCTCAGCGTAGGTGTAGCTCGGCGCATCCCGGATCGGCACCTGGGCGATGGTACCGTTCACGAGCACGTTCACCAGCAGATCGGTCCGTTCCTCGACCTTGGTCTTGTGCCCGTGGAGTCTGACGGAGGTCACGCGCCTCCCGCGGGGGACGGGGACCTCGTTCCGTGCCACAGGGAGGCGGATGGCGTAGGGTGCGGTGTCCTGCTCCGTGCCATCGATGACGATCTCGGCCTCGCCACGCACGTCCTCCACGCGGTGCTCGCGAATGGTGAGGTTCGCCCACCCCAACCTGGGGGAAACCGACCACTCGACCCCAACGGCGGTCGTTAGCAACAGCACTACCAGGACGATGCACGCGCGTTGGACGCCCACGAGTGATTGAGTGCGAGCGTGTTTTAAATTACTTGCACTGGTGTGACGTGACACGAGGACGATACCTTTTTAATTGGTCCGCGGGGCATAGACTAGGGAAATCCTTCTTGGATGTGACATGACATGGTGACCGTACGACCTGTGATACTATCACTCGTGCTCGCCGCGCTCGTGCTGACGAGCGCGCAGGCGGGCTTCTTCGACAAGGCATGGGACAATGACTGCAGGAAGGCCATCGGCACCGATCCCGCGGGCCTCGACGTTGACGTAGTGTGCTCCGGGTTCGTCGCCTACCTGAACGAGATGGGCCAGAAGCAGCCCGGCATCAACCTCATCCTGCACCCGCGGACGATCGACTGCCTCAAGCTCGTGCGCGACGCGCGGACGGTCATTGCCAACGGCACCGTAGAGAGCGACGCGGACCTGGACGATCCCATCGCCATCTGTCGGAACCTCATCGCACAGGAGCTCGCATGCGTGGAAGAGCGGAAGGCCGCGGGCAAGGAGACGCTCACCTGCTGGTTACTGACAGCACATGCAGGTAAGATACTCACGATGCATCCCGAGCACCTTTCAGAGACAACGAAGATCGGCGATGTCGTGAACCTCCAGCTCCACGAGGACTGCGTCACCAACTCCCGCAAGCAGTTCGCTGACACCTTTGCCGATATCGGCGAGGAAGGACTGGAGGAGGAGTGTACCGAGTACGTTGACTTCATCGCAGGGGCGATCGATGACTACGGCGTCGCCGCGCTCCCCCAGATACAGATACGGATCGCGCTCTGCTTCGCGTTCGTCAAGCAGAACACCAACGTCACCCACCCGATCATCTTCTGCAAGGACCTGCTCATCGAGGAGAAAGTGTGTGTGGACGAGAAGGTCGCCGCAGGGGTGGCGCAGCCGCTCAAGGAGTGCGACCTGGCCCATCTCCTCGTACCGGCCATCAGGGCGAAGTGCATCAACGACGTGAAGAAGCATCTGCCCGCGGTAGCCGGACGTCTGGGCGATGAGGCCCTCGGCGAGGAGTGCGTCGGGTACCTTGGGTTCCTCGACCGCATCAAGAAGGACCACGGCCAAGCCGGCGTCAACTTCGTCCACTGGCAGATGGGCGAGTGCCTCAAGGGCATGGCTCGTGGCATCGAGGATAACAGCCTCACCATCGAGAATCCGATCAAGGTGTGCGAGCGCCTCATCTGGAAGGAGAAGGAGTGCGTGGACGAGTTCAAGAAGGCCGGTAAGAAGGACAAGGGTCTCTGCTTCTTCCTCGCGTCCCTGGCCGGCAAGACCATCATCAAGCATCCGGAGATACTTGAGGAGGAGGCCACCCTGGCCGATGTGCTCGAGGTCGGGCTGGTGCACACCTGCGTCCATGACGTACGGAACAAGCTCCCCCGCACCTACGCTGACCTCGGCCCCGACGGCACGGTCACGCACTGCGTGGACTACGTGGCGTTCCTCACCGACACGGTCAAGACCTACGGTATCGGGTCCCTGCTCCTGGTCAAGCAGCGCATGGACGCCTGCTTCAGGTTCATGGTGACCAAGACAGATGTGGACAATCCCGTGCTCGCGTGCAAGACCGCCATCATGCAGGAGCGCGAGTGCGTGGACAAGCTTGTGGCCGAGAACCACCCCGATCCCTTGGGTGCCTGCGACAAGCGTTTAGCGGCCGCGGCCGTCGCCATCGCCCTCGATCCAAGGCTGGCCAACCTCATCCCGCAGGGCATCGATCCGGGACGACAGCGTGCCGTGGACCGATTCATGAAACGTCATTCCTCGCTGGCCGACCTACTGGAGAAGCTCCCCGAGGACAAACGGGAGGTGTTCCTTTATCTGGACCGCGCCCGTCAGAAGAAGTTGCTGGAGAAGGGCATCGAGGACGCTGCCAAGCAACTTGCGAAGTTCCGTGTCAAGAAGGTCATCCGCCAAGAGCTGTTCCGCAAACGACTGGTGACGGCCGCGATACTGGAGCGGACCAGGAAAGCCTACCAGACAGCGCGAGGACGGTTCCAGAGCGCCCGTGTACGTCTCGCCACGGCCAAGGCCGAGTTCGAGAGGTACAAGAGCCTGGAGAAGGAGTGCGTCGGGAAGGACACTCCCGAGTGCATCGAGGCGAGGGAGAAGGCCATCGAGCACGGACGTGCGTTCCTCACGGCGCTGGCCGACAACGGCATCCAGCATCTGGAGAAGACCCGGAGCAAAGTAGAAGCTGCTGACGACCTGTCCGAGGAGGACACGGCCGACATCCTCGACGCCATCGACACCGAGGTCGCAGCGCTGGAGGCTGCCAAGGCCGCGGTCGCCGACGCTACCACCAAGGACGAGCTTAAGGAAGCCGGCCGCGAGATCGTCGCCATCGGTAGACGCGTCCATAAGAAGAGCGCCGTGTTCCTCCAGAGCATCGCTGCGGCCCACGTCCAGGACGTGCTCGCCCGTGCGGACGACCTGGAGCGGCGGCTGGACACCATTCTCGCCGATCTCGAGGAAACAGGCACCGACGTGTCATCCCTCGACCTGAAGGTGGAGACGTTCAGCCTACACGTGAGCACGGCCCGGGACAAGTTCGCGCTCGCCCAGCGCCACATCGAGGAAGCGCGAAGGCTGCGCAAGGACGAAGACCAGCTCGACGCCGCGCTCGAGAGCGCCAACAGCGGCAAGAAGCTCGTGAACGAGGCCAAGTCCGAGCTGCGATCTGCCGAGATCCTCCTCCGGGATATCGCCCGCGGCGTCAAGGCCGCCGGCGGTACCCTGAACATCGAGGTCCAGGAGGACACCGAGCAGATCGTCGTGGAGGAGATCGAGGAGGAGGTGGCCTAGATGGACCGGGACCATCTCATCACGGTGGTGCTCATCGTGCTCGTGCTGTTTGCAGCGGGATGCCAGAAGAAGGGCACTCCGCCCGGGAAGCAGCCCCCTAAGCCACCACCGGCCGCGCCCACGGAGGCACCTGTGGTGACCGAGGCGCCGGAAGCGACACCCGCACCCACAGCGACACCCGAGCCCACGAAAGCACCAGCACCGACCGAAGAGCCTGCACCAACGGAAGCACCCACTGTGACACCTGAGCCGACGGAGGCACCGACACCCACCGAGGAGCCTACGCCGACCGAAGCACCCACAGTGACACCTGAGCCAACGGAGGCGCCGGCACCCACCGAGGAGCCTGCACCGACAGAAGCACCCGTTGCGACGCCTGCGCCGACCGAGGCACCTACTGCGACACCTGAGCCCACGCCCGTGCCCGAGGACAACGAGCTGGCCGGCCAGATGGAGCTCGGTGACGACGAGCTCGACCAAGAGGAGAGCGACCAAGTAGCGCTCGGGGAGAGCGTGGACGAGGCTGAGGACCTGATCGGCGACTGGGAGTAGTTTTCGGCGGTCATCGGTCATGTGTGAATGGCTCTAGGGCACGATCCGCCCGTTCTTTTCCGGTCCAGTCCGGAAAAGGCATTAAATACTCCAATAGTCTGTCACACCGTTACACACGGGAAAGAGGGATCCACATGATCGATATTGAAGCTAATCCTGACCTAGAACGGGTTGTCGATGCTTACACCGACCTGAAGATGAAGGAATCCTACGGGGCCGTCGTCGAGCTCTTCGGCAAGGACGCCGCTGACGTCACATCCGGTGAGATCTACGATATCGCCGGCAACTACGACTCCGCTGAGTCAAGGACCGAGCGTTCGCTCAAGGCCATGATCCGCAACGACGCCGACACCATGCTCGGCCGTGCCTGGAAGCACTTCGTCGGCTACATCCACCTCTCCAAGGAGGAGCGCGAGATGAAGGGCGTTCTCAACGAGACCGTCGATCGGAAGTACGGCGATGTCGAGGACCGCCTCGGCGGCACCATCGAGAAGCGGTACGGTTTCGTCACTGACGGGATCGAGTCCGGCGAGAAGCTCTACGACGAGCTCACGGACCGGCTCTGCGCCACGAAGAAGGAGTTCAAGGAGGTCAAGGGCCACATCAGGACGACCGCCAAGGAACTGTACGGGCTTGAGCACGACCTCAACCTCTACAGCAGCGCCCGAAACAAGTACGAGCGCACAAGAGACCCCAAGGACAGCGAGGGCTACAAGGCCATCCTTCACGACATCCATCGGACCGAGGGCGCCATCAAGGACACCTTCGCCGAGCTGGGCGGGTACAAGGCCAAGCGCGACGATCTGAAGGGCACCATCAAGGAGGTCAAGAAGGAGCGCAGCGATACCTTCGACGAGCTTGTGACCTGGCGTCACGAGTCCAACGACCTCCAGCTCATTTACTTCTTCCGGTACAACCGCGACGTCGGCGCCGAGGAGAAGCCCGAGCAGTAGTAACGTATAGGATATGTGATTGGGGCCCCGATAGTCCGGGACCCCTTCCCTCTACTTCTCCGAGTACCTGTCCTACATCGAGACCGGTTCGTCCTCGGTGACGACCTCAGCTTTCTTCAGCTGGTCGATGAGGTGGCCTTTCACGTCGCGAGCCGTGAGCACGCCTGGAGAGGGCACGTCCGCGCTGAAGGTGCGCAGGATGCCGCTGGCTGCCTCGAACGATATCTTGAGCGAGGCCTCGTGGTCGAGTATCTCCTCCTTCCAGGATACACGCTTGAGCTGCGTGTTCGCGTCGGCGGTCTCTTCCGAGACGAGCACTTCCTTGGTCGCCAGATAGGCGTTCAGCCGGTCAGTGTCCACCTTATGGTCGAACCGAAGGGTGATCCGCAGGTCCTTCTCCGATGCTGCCTGGAGCTGGTCCATGATATAGTAGAGCAGCCACCCGATCGCACCCCAGACCATCAGGATGATGAGGAACCAGAGCGAGGAGTGCTCGCCCGCCCATATCGCGAGGGGCTGATTGACGTATTCGCCCGAGAAGGTGTTGACGATATCGAAGGAGATGGATCCGGCCAGGATTATCTCGAGCACCTCGACAGCCGAACCCGTCCGATCCGACGCTCGCGTCATCTCCTGCATCTCGGCGATGTTCTCCTGCAGGGCCTCGTTCACCTTCTTCATCTGCTTCTCTGCGATGGTCCCGGCGATGTCGCGTAGTCCCGAGATCTCGTTCTGGAGCCCGGAGATGCCCATCTTGATGTCGGTGATGATCTCGCCGCGGGTGTGGGCCTGCTTATCGATCTCCAGCGCCTCCACGAGGTTCGCGCAGCACTCGTCATCCGCGATCTTCGTGCGCAGTGCGTTCCACTCACGACGGATGTAAGCCGTCGAGTGTGACATGTACTTGGTGATCTCTTCCAGGAGCACGATTGTTCCCGAGATCTTTGAGAGCATCTCCTGGATGTGCGAGATGCCCTCGGTATCCGACTCGGACACGGCAAGTATCTTCTCCCGCGTCTCACGGATCTGGTCCCAGAGGATCCACATCCTGGTGGATACGTTCCGCTGGAGTATCTGGAGCGAGTAGAGGAAGGCCGCCACGGACACGATCTCCTCGTACTTGGAGGCGTCAGGGCTGACCAGTATGATGCCGTGGGAGCCGACGAACACCTTCTCCTTGGGCGAGAGGGTGACCACCCGGTGCACCGCCTCCAGCACCTGGTTGAGCTCGTTCTCGTGCTGCTCCTTGTCCAGGTACTTATCGTCGTCGTCGAAGTGCGGTGTGATCTCGTCGCCGATGATGACGGTGAACTTGTCCCGCTCCTTCGAATCATCGAAGAACACAACGTCGAGCAGGCGCTTCTGGAACACTGAAAGGAGAGTGTCCACCATCACGGACGAGTCGAGCACGACATCGGAGATGACCCGGGACATCTTGTCCAAGGACTGGACCTCCTTTCGTCCGTCGATATCCTTGAGCGCCAAGCCGTAGATGACACGGCCCGAGAAGTCTATGTTGACCCCGAACCGCTCGATCTGGACGACGTCCTCGGGATAGAACACCTGTGCGTCGAAGCATACGAACCGCGAGACGTCGTAGTCCCTGATCTTGACCTCGGTGAAGATGGGATTGGTGGTGAAGGTAGCCGTGTTGGGCGTTGTGTCGATGCGTGATGTGAAGAGGTTGGACTTGATGCGCTTGGTGGTCTCCAGATCATCGTTGATCGTCATGATCTGGTTCTTGTTGAATGGGATCCACTCACAGATCATGATCCGGGGATTCTTGAGGAAGACGATCTCCTCGAGCTCGTCCTTAATCTCCATGGCGGACCACCTCCTCCAGCAGCGCGATGCGGGGCATGAACGGCTCTGTGATGTAGGGTACGTCCTCGATGCCCAGCAGGTCGATGGGGGTCTTCTTGTTGCACGACTTGCAGAAGAAGTAGGCCTCAGTCGCCTCCACGAACACATCACGGGTCTTCTTGCATTTCGGGCAGATGATCAGCTCCTCCACGGCGTCCTGGTCGTCCTCGGTTATGGCCTCGACGGCCTCCAGTCCCTTTTCGCTGAGACGGTAGGCATTGATGTGGGTGTGCTCCGAGGTGGAGAGACGGAGCTTGTCCACGAAACCGATCTCCCGCAGGTCGTTGATATCGTCCTCTCCCTCTTGAGTGACGTTGATGAACTTACGCCGTCCGTGGAAGAGCACCGACTGTGGAGCGTAGTCCCAGTCGAAGATACCATGGATGATGCCCTGGTAGAGCAACGCCTTGAGCGGCAGGTCCTTGACCCAGACTACCTCGTCCTCGCTGTCGGTGCGGGTGAGGAGATGTATGAGATAGAGCAGGCGTCCCTGCTCGCGGGTGAGCTTTACCCCCATACCACCATCCATCGGGGAGAGCTTTAAAAATTGCACGGACGGGTCGTGTGGACGTGCTCCTAGGTCGGGGCGGTGGGTGCCGCACCATCGCCCGGACATCCTTCTACGAGCCACCGTATGACAGGCTCGCTCACCTTTGATCTATCGACCCCGAGCGCGGCCATGATCCCCTCGAAGGGGATATGGTTGCACCTGACCATCGCACGGAGGAGCCAGACGAGCTCGGTGGTCGTCATGTCAGGTGGCTGTTCGGGGGAAGTGTGCGCAGGACGCTCGCTGTACCGTGTCCCTTCCTGCTCGCGCTTCCGGCGCGGATCAGCGCTGAAGTAGACAGAGCAGCCCTGTAGCCTGGTACGGACGAGCTGATCCTTCCTGACGCACTCGAGGAGGTGGTGGTGGACGTTGGGGTGGGAGAGGAGGCGCCCCAGCTCATAGGCGGTCAGGCCCTGTTCGCTCCCGTCGACAAGGGCGCGGATGGTGGGCCCGAGGTTCTTCCACGCAGAGAACCGGGCGCCTTGGTACTCCCAGAGGCCGTTCTCGTCGAAATCGGGGGTGGTCGGGGACGTGAGCATCTCACCGTTCATATTGTAGCTGGTGAGGTAGCCGGTGTCCTTGAGCTTCCTGAAGATGGTCCGCGTCGAGCAACTGAAGTGTCGAGCAAGTCCCTTGGCGCTGATGACCTTGTACGCGTCGAGAACGAGGACCACGGATAATTGATCGGTCTTTTCTTCGAAGATATGTCATAGTATGCGATCCTTGATTAAATCATTCCAGTACTACCAGCGGTAGTAACTATCAGATCGATAACGGACGGCAAGAGACCTGGGATAGACATAATGGGCCGTGCACAGAGGGAGGGATTGGTGAGTCGACGTGTCAACGTAAGCGATGCATGTGATTGATACCGAGGTGTGTATTGATTACCATGACACGACATGGTAGCCCCTACAGTCGCAAGCGGGGTGTCAGCATGTCAACGTAAGCGAGGATGATAAGGAAGAGAGGGAGTGCATTGATTACCATGACACGACATGGTCGCCCCTACAGTCGCAAGCGGGGCATCAGCATGTCAACGTAAGCGAGGATGATATGGGGGAGTAAGAGTACGTTGATTACCTTGACACAGAACGGGCGCTTTGTTACGAAAAGCCTACATACCAGCGAGGTCTAGCTCACAGCCTCACCAGGAGTCGTTCTTTATATGTCGTTTCCGTTATAAACGGAAATATCGGGCATTAAATTTCCGTTATGAACGGAAACCTATATAAACTAGAGATCCCTACTACCTAGTCGATGGAGTTAGAGGAGATACTCCACTACTTCAATCCCTGGTGGGAGGGAGAGACCGGCTTCCCGGGCATACTGCGGGACGCGTACCTCGACCGGCTCGGGGGGGAGCTCAAGGGCGACAGGCTCACCCTCGTGACCGGACTGCGACGCGTGGGCAAGACCACCCTCATGAAGCAGCTCATCCACACGCTGCAGGAGGAGGTCGATGCGAACCGTATCCTATTCATCTCCCTCGAGCATTTCGGCCTTCGTGATGAGCGGGTCTACGACATCATCGATGTGTTCCGCAAGATACACTCCCTCCCTCGAAAGGAGCGGATCTACGTGTTCCTTGATGAGATCACCTACAAGGACGACGTGGCACGGGACCTCAAGATAGTCCACGACAACGAGAACGTGAAGCTGGTTGCAAGCTCGTCCTCAGCCACAGGCCTGCACGACGAGAAGGCTTACCTCACTGGGAGGAACCGGGTGATACGGATCGATCCTCTGGACTTCAGGGAGTACCTGACGTTCACAGGAAAGAAGGCAAGTGGTTCGGAGCGATATCTCCTTGAATCGTACTTCGAGGAGTACATGGAGTACGGGGGCATGCCAGAGTACGTGCTGACCAGGGATCCGGCGCTCATCCTTGAGCTGGTCTCTGACATCATCGAGAAGGACGTCATCGCGCGGCACGACGTCAAGGACCGAAGGACGATCGACGACCTCTTCCTCCTGCTGTGCGAACGGACGGGGAAGCAGCTCACCTACAACCGGCTGGCGCGGATACTGGATGTGAAGCCCGACACCGTGAAGAGGTACATCTCCCTCCTTGAGGAGAACCATCTGTTCTCCGTCCTACCGCGTCATTCGAAGAGGTTGAACGAGAGGATCCGCTCACCCAAGAAGGTCTACATCGGCGACGTTGGGATTAGGAACGTGCACACCGGCTTCAGGGACAAGGGCGCGATCTACGAGAACCTCGTGTTCCTCAGGATGCGCGACGCCGTCCTCGGCTACCTGTACAGGGACGGGACCGAGATCGACTTCGTGACCGACGAGACGCTGGTAGAGGCGAAGTACAGACACGACCTCCCGGAGAGGCAGGAGGCGCTCATGCGCAAGCAGAGGGGGCGGAAGAGCGTCGTCGCTCGTGGCCACGACTTCTTCCTGTGAGCTAGAATACTGTCTTGGAAGATGCTATCTCCCTATTAACTTGGGATTCCCTGTCGTCTCCCATGCCCGAGAAAGCATGTCATCCGGTATATAAGTCTTATCCGGCAGGTGTCATGCTAGTGTAGTGACGGGCCCCGTGCCCGTATGTGGCCCCTCAGCTGCTCTGGCCGCCTATGAGGGCGATACCGTTCTCTCCGATCTCGTAGGTGAGGAGCTTGATGGGCGTCTTGGTCCCGCGCATCTTCACGATGTCCATGGCCCGCTCCCGCTCGCCGGTGTATGGATTGTCGCGCTTCACGAGCCGCAGAGCGCCATAAACGGAATACTCGGCCGAGTCCTGGAAGTTGCGTGACGTCGCCGCGTCGAGGATGATGAGGGCGGTGACGTCGAGCTCCTTGAGCATGTACACCAGAAGGTCCAGCTGGTCCTTGAACTGGTACTGGTCCACCTTGGCGGCATAAGTGCCCAGGCTGTCGAACACCAGCACCTGGGTCTCGTCCGGTGCGTGCTCGAGGATGTTGGAGAAGTTGCCTGTACGTACGGCAGTGGCCATCTTGTTGGCACGGTCGATGGACTCGACACGCTTGCCCGTGAGCTCGATGATGGAAAGGATACCCTTCTCCTCAAGGGCGTCCAGGTCCCAACCGAAGCCCTTGGCCTGGAACTTCAGGTCGGCCGCGTCCTCCTCGCTGGTGATGTACACCGTCCGCTTCCCCTGGTCACAGCAGCTCTTGGCGAACTGGAGACCGAGGATGGTCTTTCCACAGCCCGGCTCGCCGGTGAGCAGCACGGTCCGTCCGGCGGGGATGCCTCCGATGATCTCGTCGAGTCCCGCTATCCCGCTCTTGATCCTATCCATGATGATCAGCTCTTGTGAAGATTATCTACTTGGAGCATCAGTTTTTTATGTGCTTGGTCGGGGCAGTGGACCCGGAGGCTTACACGTCCATCTCGATCTGACTCGTCAGGCTGATCCCGCCCTTGCTGATCTTGTAGGACAGCAGCTCCACTGGTGTCGCCGTTGAGCGCATCTTTACGATCTCCATGGCCCGCTCCCGCCGGCCGGTGAAGGGATTGTCCCGGCGCATCAGGCGGATGGCCCCGTACACAGAGTACATGGCCATGTCGTCGAAATGCTTGGAGGTGGCGGCGTCCAGGATGACCAGGCAGGTGATCTGCCGCTCGGCGAGGTTGTACAGCAGCAGGTCGAACTGGTCCTTGAAGTCGTAGGCTGTGACGTCTGCCGCGTAGGGGCCGAGGCTGTCGATGATCAACAGTTGCGTCCCATCAGGAATGTGCTCGATGAGGCCGGCGAAGTTGCCCTTGGCGACATCCGAGCCGATGCGTACCGAGAGTTCGATCTGCTTGGTACGCTTGCCCAAAAGCTCAACGAACGTCAGGAGCCCTTTCTTCTCAAGGTCCCAGCCAAGCGCCGTGCACTGGAGCCGGAGGTCGGCTGCGGTCTCCTCGCTCGAAAGATAGACCGTCTTCAATCCCTGCTCGCACCCGCTCCGAGCGAACTGCAGCCCCAGCACGGTCTTTCCGCAACCAGCCTCGCCCGTAAGCAGAGTTGTCCTGCCCACAGGGATGCCCCCGAAAAGATCATCGAGCTCCTTGATGCCTATCTTGATCCGTTCCATGTCGATCACTTCCCCTGCAGCCTGATGTCGAACATGCACGACTTCGCCCCTTGGGCGATGGTGCCCGTGACGCTCACCTCGCCCTTGAGCTTGGTCCATGTGAAAGTCCGGGTGACCATGGCGCGGCAGATATTGCAGAAGATGGGGCTGCCCTTTGCCTCATCGAGCCAGGGACATCGCGAGATCTGAACGGCGAGCTCATCCGGTCCCCCTGTACGCTTCGCGTGCGAGCCGAGGCCGTCGTAGAGTCCGTCCAGCCACGAGAAGAAGGCGTCAATAGCGAGGTCATCGTCGATGTTCCGGGCCACCCTCGAGTAGGGCGATGCACGCATCCGACCGAGATGGACGTCGAACCGTTCCCGCATATTGCGATCGAACCTGTCTGCGAACGAATGGAGGAGCATGGTCCGTGCTTGCGGGGGCACTCCGGCCGCGAACACGGGGAGCGCGCTCGCCAGCAGGCTGAACACCTCGGCCCGGGCCTCGCGCTCGGTGAGCTCGTATGCCTTGAGCCGCGCGGTGATGTCGCGGAACACGATGGCGACACCGGAAATCTCGTCCCGTTCGTCCCTGATGAAGGCAGTATTGAGGCTTACCGGCACCCGCTTGTCACCCTTTGTCACTAGAAGGGTGTCCCGGTCATAGGTGACGCCCTCGTTCCGCTCGAAGGTCAGTGCGACCGGGCAGGTCATTGGCGTCCGCGAGCCCTCGTCCTCGAGCACGATGAGCTCGGAGATCCTCTTACCGACGACCTCCTCGAAGGTATGTCCGGTGAGGGCCTCTGCTGCAGGGTTCATGAAGGCGATGTCACTGTTCTTGTCCGTTGCCACCACGGCGTCGGCGATGCTGCGAAGGATGATCGACTGGCGCCGTTCCTCACGGGTGTGGTCGTGCCCGGACCGGTCCTGATCCCCTTTCGATGATGGCCTTCTTCCCATCCTTGCTCACCTCAGGAGTGGAATGTCACCTTTATACGTGCTAGCCAATGAGAGCGGCGGGACAATCATCAGATCTCGATGACCCGGTCGCACAGCTGGGCGATCTCGGCACGTACCATCTTGTTGATCCCGTCCTTTTTAGAGACGAGCACGCCGCTCATGTGGAAATGGCGTATGTTCGTGAGGACGATATGCATGAACCGCGCGAAGAAGAGCGGGTGGTTCTTCTCCAGCATGGCCGGGATGTCGTCGATGAGCAGGAACTTCTTGGCTGGCAGCTTCTTGATCGAGCTGATGATGGACACTACGATGAACGTGAGGTCGGTTATGTCATCGATGCGGACGACGTTGTCGGTAAGCTCGGGTGTGGGACACTTGGCGTCCCCGTCCACGCAGTCGAGGATGAGTAGCCGCTCGCAGTCGAGGTCCTCGTTCTTGCAGCGCTCGATCAGCTTGTCCAGCGGCTGTCCCGCCGATAGCACCATGCCGCTGTACCCCTGGTCTAGCAGCTGCCGCATGGCCTCCATACCCACCTCGGGCTCGGTCCCTTCGCCCGTCTCGAGGAGGACGATACAACCCTCGGGCAGTTCCTCGATCGCCGTGCCCACGATGGAGTCGATCATAGGCTCACCTTGATGACCTCGTCCACCTTGAGTGCTACGTCCTTGATGAACCGTTTCTGGGCCAGATCGGCAGCGACGTTGACCACGAGGCTGACGTTCTCGATGTCGTGGTGCTTGCGGATGGTCCTGAGCAGGAACTCCGAGAACCTCAATGTCTCGGACAGCGGCTTGTAGAGCGTGATAGTCGTGAGGGAGTCGATGAAAACGAACCGCTTGGGCCGCGACAGACGCTCGATGGACATGTAGATCGCCCGGACCAGCTCGTCGATGTCCAGCTCCGGGGAGACGTGGATGCAGCGCGGATCGTCGGTCCGTTCGGTGTCGGCGAGCGCGGTGGCCACGTCGACGAACAGGAGCTTCTTAAGGTCGATCCCCCGCTGACCGAACAGTTCCACGAGGTTCGGGAAAGGACGGTTCACGCTGACATACACGCCTTCGAAACCGAGCGCCAGAAGACCCTCCACGGTGGCGAGGTTCGCGTCGAAGTAGGCCTCTGTCGGCAGTTCGAGCATAACGACAGCCCCGGTCGCATGGTCGCTGAGCACTTGGGAAAGATGGCTCTCGATCGCCCTCCCATTTCCCGTTTCAGGTCCGTCCACGTCAGGCACCTCGCTTCTTCTTTGAAGATACTGAATCGTCTTTATCACTCTTTGCCTTCTGCAAGGGTGACGGGGATCTTGCCTGTATTGTGAGGTACACTCGCTCCCACGTGTCCGTGTACCGTTCGGGTATGGACAGGCTCAGTCGGATTGCGAGCCGCTCCCCGTCCAGAGCGTAATTAACGGTATCGGCCTCGAACCGTGTCTTCCCTTCCGCTAGAGCGACGATCTCGTGCCTGAACATGGCATATGACTCCTCCTTGAACACCTTGGGTAGCCCCGCAAGGAGCTCGTCCTTGCTCGATGCCTTGTACAGGTCGAGGGTATGCTGGTTGACATCGATGACTCGTACTATCCTTGCGAGCTTGACCAGTTCCTCCGGATGATTATCGAGGTAGGAATCCAGGTCGGTCACACCCTCGCGCTTCAGCTCCTCGATGCGTTTCTTGCCTTCCGAGAAGTCCTCCTCCCACATCGAGATGGGAGCGTGCTCGAACAGGAACCGGTACCGCACCTCGCTCTCCTCCAGCGCCCTTTGCACCTCCTCCTTCTCCCTGAGGGTCTTTCTCAGCTCATCGCTCTCCCGTTTCAGCTCGGGTGCCGTTAGCTTCATGGCGAGCTTGAGGCTCACCATCATCCGCTCGAAGGCCCGGGCAAGCTCGCCGATCTCGTCCCGCGAGCCCGTGAGCTCCGGGTCGATGGTCGCCTCCATGTTCCCCAGGCTGATGTCCTCGAGGGTCGAACGCAGCTTCATGAGGGGGCGGGAGATCGAGTGGGCGGTCATGAGCGCGATGGCGATGACGGGCATCATCAGGATGAACAGAGCTGCTGTTGCACGGTCCTGAGCTCTATCGATCGGGTTCGTGATCTCCTCGGAATCGATCTTCACGACGAGCCCCCAGTCCGTCGCAGGGATGTACCGGGTCGCGGCCAGCACGGCCTGACCACGATAGTCCACATCCTGTGTGAACGTGTTCTCTGTCCTTGAGAGCGCCTGGATGATGGGAGCGTCCGTCCGTTCCTTGGGCATGGTATGATCCTCGCCCTCGATCTCGAACCGCAGCGGTGTGATGAAGTGAGCGTTACCATCAGCACCTCTCATCGCGACCATGCTCTCACCCGTTTGCCCTAGGCCGGTCCGGTCCCTTGTCACGTCGATGATGCTGTCCATGCTGGCCTTGATGCAGATGACACCGATGGTCCTGTTATCGAGCACAAGGGGACCGACGAGGAGGAGCTGATGATGTATCTGGTCATTGGACCTGGCCTCCAGGTACGATCTTGTAACGCCCTTCTCGAGCTGTGGACCCGTCAGGGGGGATGTACCTTCGCTCGACGGATCTGTCGATGCGAGGACTCTCCCACCCTGATCCAGCACTGATATCTCCTCGAAGTCAGGGATCGATCCCCGTGCGTCGGCCAGGATGCGCCGCATCGTCACCAGGTCCTCGTCGCCCGCTTCCCGCAAGAACCGCTCTAAACTTATGCGTAGCTGGGTGCGGCTCGAGACCAGTTCAAGTCGCTCGATATTACTGTCCACGACCTCCTCGACCCGTGCCTCCTGGATCGCGGCGAGGGCGTCCAGCTTCTCCGTCGCGAACTTCACGGCCTCGCGTTCTGCGATATCGAAGGTTACGAGCCCGATGATCATCATGGGGATTACGGATACGAGCAGCAGCGTTACAGGTAGCCGTCGCTTGAGGTCCATGGTGCTCCTATCACCCGCCGTTGAGGATGGCGAACACCCGTTCCTTGAACCGCTTGGCGTCGTCCTTTTTGAGAATGCCCTGCTTTGTGAGGTCCTTGAGGTAGTCCTCGATGTGCTCCTTGGTCAGGCCACGTGACTTCAGGTCACTGAACACGGTCCCGGCCATGGGCCCGATGAACTGTTTGAACTCCTCGTTGAGACGCTCCTCCAGGGAATCGGACACCTTCCGTCCGACACCGGTGAGCATGCCCTCGTACCCCCTGAAGGACGGGCCTATCACCATGCCCTCTTCGGTGATATCGTACCTTCGCAGGCCTTTGCTGTGGGCGCTGCCGCGGACCTTGAGGATATTGAGCATGAGCTTGAGCTCCCCTTCCATCTCTACGTACCGCAACATGATGATGTTGTCGGTCATTGTGGAGAGGGTGCTCTCTGTGAGGGTGGTCTGGCCGATGAGGGACTGAGTGGCCATCGTGAATATGGCCGTTGCTCCGCTCCCCTTCAAGTAGCCATTGAGCCGCTGGGCGAATCCGTTGAACACGTCTCCCGGGTACGAGTTGGAGACGGATGAGAGCGAGTCCACGACGCACCGCTTTATGTTCTTCTTCTCCACGATGTGCTTGATCTGGTGCAGGTGCTCCTCAGGCAGCTTCTCGCCTGGATATGCGCACCGGATGGTCAACAGACCTTCCCGCTCGTACCACTCCATATCCCAGCCAAAGCCCTTGGCGTTGCGGAGGAACTGCTCCCGGCTCTCCTCGAACCCAACGTACAAGGACGCTTCGCCATGGCGGAGACCCTCCATGATGAAGTGCATCCCGAGCAGCGTCTTCCCCGTCCCTGTGGGGCCTGCCACGAGCGTGGACGAGCCCTCTAGAAGGCCGCCTGTCACCATCTCGTCCAGCTCCGGGACACCGGTGGACATGCGCTGAGTCGACGATCCGTAGTTGAGCTCTGTCCTTAGCAGCGGGAACGCAGTGATGCCTCCGTCGGTGATCCTGAAGAATAGCTCCTCGGCACGGTAGCTGCGGCCCCTGACCTTGACGAGACCCATCACACGCTGGAGCTCGCCACGCACCTTCACCTGGTCCATCCTGAGGATGGCGTCGGAGATGAACTCCTCCACTCCGTACACCGAGTAGTGCCCTTCTGCGGTAACCTCGCTGGTGAGGATGGTAGTGCAACCAAGGCTTGCAAGAACTGTGCCAAGCTTGAAAATGAACTGCCTGATCTGGGCCTTGTCCTGGAGCTGATAGGCGATGGCCGTGACCGAGTCGATGCACAGGCGTTTAGCGTTCTGCGCTTTTACCTGCTTCTCGATGAAGTCGATGACCTTCTCCTGGTCGAAATCCTTACCCGTCTTTGTGACGTTACGGGCCAGAATGTCCTGAAGGTCTACGATCATTATCTGCTCGTTCTCAAGCGCGTCCCGGTCGTAGAAGCTCATGGCCTCGAGGTTCTCGACAGCCTTGAAGAGGGGTTCGGTGACGGTGAAATAGATCCCCTTCTCGCCGTGGTGGACGCCCGCAAAAAGCCACTGGAACGAGAGGATGGTCTTACCGCTCCCCGAGGAACCGGCAAGGAGCACGACCGCTCCCTTGGGGAATCCCCCGCCCAGGATGTTGTCGAGCTCCCTCACTCCTGTGTAGGAATTCTCCTCGACGATCTCGGCGAGGTCCTCGCCCTCCTCCTCGTATAGCTTGTCGTCCTTCTTCGGAACCAGCGGTACCACCTGTAGAGTAAGGTGACGGACCGCAGTAATTTAAGCGTTTATTCTCGGCCGGCAGGGGGAACACTAACCTTCACGCGGCAGAACGCGCCACGCGGCAAGGTAGCAGCACCCGGCCACCGCGAGCGCCCATCGGAAGCCGATGACCATCCCCAGTTCCTGCGCTGCGAGGGAGCCAACGACCGAGGCAGCACCGTTGAGGGCCCATGCCACCGGTACGGCGTTCCCACCGATGCGAGCGAGCCCTGTCGGGAACGGCACCCCCATGAGAAGGCCCAAGGGTGCCACGAGGGCAACGACGGCCATCGATCGTTGTAGTCTATCTAGAGCGAGAGCGCTCGGGATCAGGACGTCCAGGAGGATAGGGGACGCGATGCAGAGGATGCCCAGGGCAGCTATTGCCCGGGAGGGATCGGCCAGTCGCGAGGAGAGGAGGGCTCCCAGACCGGATGAGGCGAGCAGTGCGGCAAGTGTCACTGAGAGGGTGGCAGTGGGAGAGTCAAGGAGCGGTAAGAGTCGATGGATGAGGGCTATCTCCACGGTCATGTACGCGAGACCTACCAGCGAGAAGTATAAGGGCACGTTGCGCGGGACCTCTGCAATCTGTCCCTTGAGCGGGAGGACCACCAGGACGAGTGCCAGGACGAGTGCTTGTACGAGCATCAGCGGTACTATGAAGCCGCCCTCGATGAGCGGTTCCCAGCTCCCACCTCCGCGGTAGAGGTCGCCCGTCCGAGAGAAGCGGAAGAATTGAGCGAAGAACGGCCGGTCGTCCGAGGCAGGTCGGACGTCGAAGGCATGTCCGGCCAGTGTCCTCCCGGTGTCGGTGACAACGCCGTGGATATCGCGGAAGAGCAGCCCCTCCCCGCCACCAGGGAACGCAACGGGGCACCCGCGCTCATCGCATCGTGAGCGGATGCGTTCCAGCAGCTCGGTGGGGAGCGGGTTCGGGGAGACCACGATCGTGTATGTGGAGTAGGACGTGAACACAGCGATGTGGGACTCCAGTGCTGCGACACCCCGGTCCCGAAGGGCCGCTGCGAGTGTGGACACGAGCTTGACGCTGTCCCGGGGCACGGGGTGGAGGTAGCGTGTGACCACCAGAAGACCGCCAGGTCGGAGGGCGGCCAGGGCCGCGCCCAAACCCTCGGTCGTGAGCAGCTCGTCGGCCTCGAGGGTCGCCAGACCGGCGGACGAGACGAACGCCCGCCCCCCCTGGGTGAGGAGGATGAGGTCGAACGCTCTGGGGGAGCGGGCAAGGAAGGGTCGGGGTGTGTCGGCGGCCAGGGACACACGGGGATCGCCGGTGAGGTATCTCTCCTGGATTGTCCTGAGAATGGGATCGGGCTCCACTGCGGTCACCGATGAGGCACCGGCATGGAGAGCGAGCGCGATATCGAGGCCCGCACCGGGCCGCAGGACAAGCACGTCTCCCGGACGTGTAGGAAGGGGGACGACAGGGGGCAGGCATGCGGTGAAAGCAAGCTCGTCGCCCGGCACACCGCCCACGGCCTCGCCGTCGACGTACACCCCCAGCTGGGGCGGGACGGGTACAGGGCAGTTCAGGCTCATCCCCGGTGCGAACCGCAGGGGCGAGCCGCCGTCAGGACGGGTGGCATTGAGCACGTCGATCCGGCTCGAGGGGCCCCACTCAGTGGACACCAGACGGGCCGCATCATAGTTGAGGTCGTGCTCCAGGCCCTTGTAGGGCGAGAGTGGGACGGCCATCCCGGGTCCAGCTAGAGCGACCACCAGGGCGAGCGCCATGATAAGGCCAGGCATTGCTGCGCTCCGGTCGCGTGCCAGGAGCGGGGCCGCAAGGGAGCCGGCGAGAGCCGCGACAAGGGGTACGGCGGGACCGCCCAAGGCGGACGCCGCCAGGCAACCGAGGGACGCACCGAGCATGTCCGCCAGGTACACGCGCCATGGCCGACCGTGAGAGAGCGCGTAGGCAGTGCCCGTGCACATACCAGCGCACAAGAAGGGCAGTGCGATGAACAGATAATAGAGAGGGACGAGCCAGAGTTGCTGATGAGTGAGCACGAGGCTATAGGGATCGATGGGCGATAGGGCCGCGAGCATGAAGGCGGACGCCGCCGATGCCGCGAAGAGGGCAGGCCACGCGGCCAGGCGCTCGGGCGTCACCAGTCGGCGACGGATGGAGAGGAGCGTACCGGAGGCGGCGATGCCCATGACGGCACAGCCTACGACCATGACGGCGAAGTGGTGCCACAGTGACACCGAGAGCACGCGGGTCAGCGACACCTCGAGGAAGAGGGCCGCTGCCGAGAGGAGCGCGATACCCCCCAGGTCGCGTGGGCGCAGGTCCATCGCAGGTACCGGGCGCTCTCAGGAATTAAAAGGTTTGGGCGAGCGCGGGACGGTCCACGACGCGGGCACGAAAGAATAAGGGGGACCTAGAACTCCTCGAACAGGAGCTTCTTGAGGATACCAAGGATTAGAATGACAACCCCGATGAGGAGGCCGAGAAGGATATCGGGCACAGAGATGCTCATACCAACCGAGAGAAGATGTGGCATTGATGATTTATATTATATCCGCAAGGATAGACCGCACCATGGGCATCCTCAGGAACCTCCTTGCCGTGCTTCTCATTCCCCTCTGTGCCGGGTACACACTAGCCCTGATCGATGTCGTCCGTTCCCTGATCAGGATCTCACCGCGTTCGGTGTCCTTCCTGGTCGGGATGGGATTCTTCCTCCTCCACCGGAGGCTCGCCGCACGCATCGGTGGTGCCAAGAAGCAGGGCTTCGCAGAGGTGTTCGAGCACGAGCTCACGCACACGGTCGTCGCATGGCTCATGGGCTCCGAGGTGACAGAGTTCCAGGCGACGGATAAGAAGGGAGGACACATCGCCCACACGCATACGAACTTCATCATCACGCTCGCCCCCTACTTCCTCCCCACCGTCACGGTGCTCGTGCTCATGATGGCCCCTGTCATCAAGGACGAGTACAGTCTCTACGTCGTGTTCTTCGCGGGATTCACGTACTGCTACCATCTCCTGTCGACCTGGCACGAGTTCTCCTTCCACCAGCCCGACATCGAGAAGAGCGGCAAGTTCTTCTCGGTGGTGTTCCTCTATCTCATGAACGTTGTGTTCGTGGGCATCGTACTACAATTCGTCGACTCGGGGAACTCGACGGTGCTAACCTTCCTGCTCGACGGCCTCAGCCAGAGCCTGACCCTCGTGGTCTCTGCGCTCTCACGCCTCATGTAGGGTCCGTCTAGGGACCTAGTTGCGGGTTGGACTCGCCGACTAGCTCACCCGGGGGCATGTCGCCCGTGCCGATGGCGAGTTCCTCGCCCTTTCCGAGCTTCCGGACCTCGGTACCATCACTGTGCGGGCACCAGTTCTCATCGAAGGCGCCCTCGAGCTTGACCTCCCATCCAGAGGCACCATCCTCGAATGAGGGATTGGTAATGTGGTTGAAGGGATCAGGGAGCTCCGTGCAGTCAGGAGGGACGCACATCTCGTCCACGGGTGTATCGGTGCAGTCGGGCGGGACGCACAGATCCTCCTCGTCGGATTCATCGGGTGTGGCCGTCGGCATGGGTGTGATGACCGGAGGCTGTTCGGTCGGGAGCGGCGTGAGGATCTGCGGCGAATCCGTCGGGAGCGGCGTGATGACCGGAATCGTCGGGGTGGGTTCGATCGTCGGTTCTGCCACCGTCAGGAGCGATACCACCAGGAATAATGCGAACAGGGTCCTATGCCTTCTCATAAACACTTTTCTCCAATGGATGGTTTATATTGGTATTGCACCCGTAAAATAGAGGTCACCGGGGGCCGGTCCGCTTCGACTCCTGGATGGAACGACGATGCTTGTGGGGAGTCTCTGTCATCCTTGGCGACTGTCACCCCACCTATCGCAGTCAGCCCCACACGTGCCATCGTCCTCGAACGGAAACGAGCATATGCTGTCACCACAAATCGCGCAGTCAACCAGACACCTGTGCACGCTCTCGAACGGCACCGAGCATGTGCCGTCACCGCAAATAAATTCCAACGTAGACCCGGCGCGTTTCACGGTCTGGCGATATCCCTTCATACGCCCATCATCATCGTAGCTTATGTCCGTGATGTCGGTCTCGCCCACATCTTCGGAATCGGTTGTATCCTCTATTTGGACGCTCGTCACCTTGCCATCATCATCGTAGCTGATCGTGACGGTTATCTCTCTCGTACCCCCTTCATCGGTCACTTCCGTGTACGTGTATCCCGTCACTCGGCCCTCGTCATCATAATGGATGTCGGTGACAGTTGTCTCGTCCAGGTCTATTCCACCGGTCACGGTGGTCTCGCGGATCTCCATCACCTCACCGAGGGAGCCATATTCGATGAAGGTTTCCCTGGTGAATTCCTCCTCCGAGCCCTCGTAGTTTTTGGTAGTGGTCGTTCTCGTCGCCGAGAGCCTACCATAGTAGTCATACGTGCGTTCCTCATTTTCGATGGTCACCTGCGGGTAGCTCCCCAGGGGCAACAGATCGAGGCCGATCAGGGTGTTACGCCATCCCCGCGCCACGGAAGCATTCCCGAAGTGGGACTCGATGGAAGTGTACCGCTCGTCCAGGTTCTCACGGAGGTCTGTGTCGTGCACATCCTGGTTCGAGCCGCGGAACTCTGCCTCTTTCCTCTCCATCAACGCCGACCTGACAGTGTCGTCGGAGGGCCCGGATAGGGTCCCTTTGTCCCATCGCCTGATGCAGAACTTCATGCACGCCTCAGCCTCTCCCTGCCCCTTGCACTGCTCCCGACAGAGGGTGATGGGATCTGGACCGGATGGTTCCGGCGGTGCCCTGTCGCACACCCTACCGCATGTGTCG
>JASMDC010000014.1 GCA_030753015.1 Candidatus Undinarchaeales archaeon
CCTAGTCCCATCGCAGTCGAGGGATTACCGCAAGGTTGGGACCAGCATGTCATCTACGACCATCCCATCATCTATCCCTCCTACCTGACCCTCGATGGGGAGGGCAACGTGCTCGTCTCTTCCCGAGGGAACGGGAAGATACTGAAGATGGGGCCCGGAGGCGAGCTCTCGACCTTCGCCGACGTCAGCAAGCTGGGCGAGGTCTTTGCCATGGGGTACCAGCCCGTCTCGGACCGGGTGATCATGACCACCATGATGACGGGGCTGTACGCCCTGTCCGATGGTGAGCTCTCAACGCTCCAGATGTGGGGCGTCATGGCCAACGCCCTGGCCGTTGATCCCGACGACGACTCGTTCTACGGCTGCTCCATGGGGCAAGGGACTTCTCTTGTCCACTTCGACGTCGATGGGGACCGTATCGATACCATCGTCGAGGGGACGGAAGGGTGTTTCCAGGTCGTGCTCGATGCCGCGAACTATAAGCTCTATTACTCGGAGACGTTCCCCGGCCGCATCACGGCGGTCGACCTCGTCGACGGTACCCGGGAAGTTCTCGTCGAAGGGGTGGGCATACCCGGTACCCACGAGCCCATCGGGCTCAGCCTCGACGGTGACGGTGTCCTCCATTCCTTCCCCAATGCCCATGGGCTGTTCAGGTACGAGGACGGGTCCTTCGAGAAGGTCATGGATTCCATCGCAGGTGCGGGAGCGCTGCTCTGGTCATCGGCCCATGATGCGTTCCTGATGGCCAATGGCGTCGGGGCCAACGTCATCGCCTATGACCCGGCCACACGCACCGCCGAGCATCTCACCCCCTACATGAACGCCATCGGCATCGTGGAGACGGTCGACGGTACGGTGCTGGTCTGTGACGGACACTACTTCGAGGGCCGCGTGCTCTCCGTCAGCGGAACGGGTCTTGCTCCCTTCACCGAGGACCTGGATACCAACTGCCAGCACCTGGAGCGCGACGGTCGGGGGACCGTGTACGCCGGTATGGCCGAGGGCAGCATCTGGACCATCGGCGACGACGGTACCGCTTCTCTTTGGCTCGACCAGGTGTCCGACCGCCCCATCGTCTCCCTCCAGTACGATCCGCACAACGACGCTCTTGTGGCCATCACCGGGGATCACCAGCGTTCGTCCGCCGAGGTCTGGCGCATCCCCATCGATGATCCCGATAAACGTGAGAAGGTGCTCGAGCTCGACGACGTGCGCATCACACCGGCCTTGCCCGCCGGCGCCGTGGACGCGTTGGGGAACATCTACGTGCTCGAGCGCCGGGCCAACGTCATCCATCGAATCGCCGACGGTGCCACGACTGCGACCGTGTTCGCCACGTCCGTGCTGGAGAACGAGGCGATCACCGTCCCCAAGATCGAGTACCTGTCGAAGGAGGACGCGCTGCTCGTCAGCACCATCGTGACGTACGACCTCTGGCCGGTGGACGGGTCCGATAGGTCCATCTTCGCTCGCAACAGCGGCGCCGTGGACAACTTCGCGATCAGCGAGAACCCGGACGGCAGCATCGTTGCCATCCACTCGGGCCAGGTGTTCAGGTTCGTCCATGATGGATGAATGGGCGTACGCTCTACTCCTCGTTCCATTCGATAATGATCAAGGGCCCACAGACGCGGGTCCGCTTAGCGATTCCCAAGCGACGTATGGGCCACATGCTTCAGATGATCGGGGCCGTGTTGGTGGAGGGCTGAAGGCCCGGAGCCTGAAGTCCGGCCGTTATGTGCTTTGGCCCCAATTAGATTATGATGGACACGGATAACAAGAAGGATCTTTAGACGATCAGGACGGACATCTACTGCCACAGTCATCCATTTCCCCCATCCTGTCCCTGATCAGCTTCACCACTTCATCAGGCCTTGCCGTGGAGAACACCAGTTCGTCGAACCGCCGCCCCCTCATCGCGAGGACGATGCGAGGGCTACTGACATTGCTGAACACTAGCCGCCTTTTCCCGTCAACAGGGGCGAACTTGATGCCCGCACCACCGTACCGCAGAGCAGAGGTCTCGTCCAGCCGGGCGTCAGTGATATCCTTGAGGGGGACTATATACGAGATGAGGGCGTAAGCGACGGAGACATGGTCGTTGGTCATCCGTATGGTCAAGGTGCGAAAGATCACCAGTATCCCCAGGAAGAAGTATGAACAGGATGCCAAAAAGTGCTCTAGGGGCGGACCTGGTGCCCGTAACGCCCTCAATAAACTGGCGGATGAACATTAAGAGAAAGAGCACAGCCAAGGGTGCCAGTATGCGCTTTAGCCACTTCGAAGCGACATCCTCTTCGTAGACCGTGTCGAGAGACATGGTTAGCGTTCTTCTATACGCTGCGATCCCTTTTGTGGGTGACCGTTCAGATTGGAGGATCGGGGGCCAAGGAGTATTTAATATCGCCCCTCCTCAATGAACGTGAGGTTCTGGAGAATGAAGAACACATGGAAGAACATCAAAGAGATGATCACGTATCCAGAAGGTGGGATAACAAGCAAGGTCATTGAAAAGAACGAGCTCGGGGATGTGACGCTCTTCTGCATGTCGGGAGGGACATCGATCTCGGACCATACGTCGACCAAGGCAGGATACATCTATGTCATCGAGGGGAAGGGCACCTTCATCCTCGAGGGCGAGAAGATCGAGATGACGCCTGGGACCTTAATCGTTATGAGGTCGAACGCTGTCCATTCCTTGAGTGCACAAGAGAACACATCGTTCATCCTGTTGCTGAGGGACATCTAACGGTCAAGGGTTTTCTTGACGCGGGCCCTGTCTAGCGGATTAGAGCGAAGTTCAGACTATCGAAGCTCGAGGAGCTACGGGCACGTGTTGGTGGAAGGCCGGAGCGTATAGCGGAGGCCTGGAACCGAAAACCCGGTTGTTATGCGGCGGTTTCACTCCGTAATAATTCATTCGATCCAGGAATAACCTTTTCCACGAGGAAAGATAAACGCGACCTTCACATCGAGCTCATCAACGATATAGACCGCACGATAATCTCCCATTTTCAGACGGTAATAGGTACGTTTCTTCCCCTGTAGACGTTTGATATTAGCTCCCGGTCTGGATTGAAAGGGGTTCTTTTTCAGGCGACGTAAACGTTCCTTGATATACTTTTGAACCTCTTCAGGTCGTTGTTCTATGAATTTCCGTGCCGTCTGAGAGACAAGAACGTTATATTTCGTCAAGCGGTACGAACTCCTCGGTATCAAGAATACGATCGATCTCAGCGAAGAACATGGATTTCTGTGCGGTCTCGATAAGTCGTTGGATCAACATATCATAGGATTCTCCCTTTCGCCCTATCCCTTTGAGAGCTTCCCGGGTGTTTTTCTGGAGCTGGATGGTAGTCATTTCCGACATATGAACACCAGTTATATACAATTATATGCAATTAAGTGGTATATATAATTTGTCCTTCCAGGGATCAATGTGAAATTGTACGCATATCCTGGTTATATCCGACATGCGACATTACGTGTGTGCCCCTTAAGCCGAGTGATATCCGAAAGCGACTTCGTATACACCACCTCACGGGGAAGATATCCGACATTCAGATAACATGTTGAATTGGACTATTATCCGGACCCCTCTGTTACTCCTGATCTCACTGTCGCAGAACCCCGACACACTTGTCCACGTTCCTATCGACGGTGGCACGCATGAGTGGTGGCTCCACCCCGATCCCCCGGAGTAGATTGTAGAGCCTGTTTCGGTGGTCGTCGATATACGTACGGCCGTACCTACGATCCTTCGCGCCTTTTCTCGTGCGCGTAGATGCCGGTGACAAAGGCGCCTATGGTGCCCACGACCGCTCCTGTGCCAAGCGCTATCTCGTGCTCTGCCATCCAGTTGTCGGCGACGCGTTCGACGGCGTCGTCAGGAACCTGCACATACCCGCCGTCAGCGTCCTTGATGAAGTAGTTTGTGCCGGCAAATCCGTTGGAGTCGCTGTACACAAAGGTGCCGCTATTGTCCTCGAGGTGCGATTTTTCCATGACCGCTCCCACGAAGCTCCCTATACCGACGACAGCAAGCCCTATCGTTGCGGCCGTCGCCACATCGGCTTTGCTCAGGTCGTCCGCGTACACGCCGGTATCAGCTGACGCTGATGACGTGTAACCATCCGTTTCCAGGTCTATCTCATACATTGTGTATTCCACCTTTTCCCATGTCCTGAACCCAGCGGCGGGTCGAGCACTTTATTAACGATTTAGAACCACTGTGGTGGTACTCGGGCCACGGTAGTCCGTTTTCGGCACCCTTGTTCTATATGGCCATCGTGGTCTATGGACCGGTCTCTCGGCCGCTATGTGGACCCGATGTAGAGATCCGATCTTTGGTGATCCGGCGGCGTGACCGCTCCGCCAAGCCCGCTCCAAAAAGCCAGCGGCGGTCCGAGGATACGATCAGTGGGTCCTATTCTCTCTAGCTGATGGCGCGCTTCCAGACCGTGCCGCTCGCGTTGTCCTCCAGCACGATCCCCATCTCCTGGAGCCGGTCGCGGATGGCGTCGGCCAAGTCCCAGTCCTTCACCGAGCGAGCCTCATCGCGAAGCTCGATGAGTAGCTTGATTAGACCGTCCGTTTCGGTATCATCGCTTCCAGTACCTTCCTTGAACTCCCAGAAAATGTTGAGGACGCCCCCGAGGTCCAGGAAGGTGCCCATCAGCCGCTTCAGGACGAGCCGGTTGGCCTTCGGGTTCTTCTTCAGGAACGCGTTCGCAGCGGACGCGAGCTCGAACAGCGCAGCTACTGCGCCAGCCGTGTTGAAGTCGCTGTCCATTGCCCGGGCGAAATCCACTTCCGCCTTGACCACGGCAGTTAGCATGCTCTCTTCTGCGGGTGAGAGCACTCCCTCGTCCGTAGCGTCCCTGGACAGTGCCTGGAGCGTCCGGACGGTGTTGCGCAATCTCTCGAGACCGCGCGAGGCCTCCTCGATCCCCTTGTCGGAGAAGTCGATGGGGCTCCGATACTGAGTGAGCAGCAGGAAGAACCTGACCGCCTCCGGCTCGAACTTCTCTAGCACCTCGCGGATCGTGAAGAAGTTATCGAGCGATTTTGACATCTTCTCCTTGTCGATTGTTATGAACCCGTTGTGCAGCCAGTACCGGGCGAATGGTGCTTTCCCCGATGCCGCCTCTGCCTGTGCGATCTCGTTCTCATGATGTGGGAACACGAGGTCCGCGCCCCCTCCGTGGATGTCGAACGTGGACCCGAGATATTTCGATGACATCACCGAGCACTCGATGTGCCACCCGGGCCGTCCCTCGCTCCAGGGGCTCTTCCATTTCGGTTCACCGGGCTTTGCAGCCTTCCAGAGGGCGAAGTCCCTCGAATGGCGCTTGAGGTCCGATGGCTCGTTGCGCATCTCGTCGATAGATATGTTCGAGAGCTTTCCATAGTCATCGAACGCCTCGACAGAGAAGTATACGTCGCCCCCCGCCTCGTAGGCGAACCCCTTCTCGATCAGGCCCTTTACCGTCTCGATGATGTCCGGTATGTGCGCAGAGACCCTGGGATGCACGTCGGCCTCCCGTACACCGAGCGCCGACATGTCCTCGACGTACGCATCGATGAACGTCTTTGCGAGCTTGACGGGATCCTCTCCCTTCTCGTTCGCCCGTTTTATTATCTTGTCGTCGATGTCCGTGAAGTTCTGAGCATAGATGACGTTGAACCCCTTGCGCTCGATCCATCGTCGTATGACGTCGAACGCCACGTACGACCTGGCATGACCTATATGGCAGTAGTCGTACACGGTGGGCCCGCACACGTACATGCGTACGTTGTTCCCGTCCGCCGGCTTGAACTCCTGTTTCTCCCTGCCGAGTGTGTTGTACACGACGAGCGTCATGCCTGCCGGTCGCTGAACAAGTCTTAAATGTGTGTCGTTAGGGTGCACTGCATCCTCTTTCTATGGATCCTACCCATCCATTGCTCGTAGACCGTTGATCGCTGAACGTGTGAAGGATGGGGTGAGGGAAAGGGGGGGAAGTACGGGGACTAGATGTCCCCGTACCTGTCCGACAGCTTCTCGATGGTGGCCGTCAGCTGTTCGAGCTGCTTCTCGATCTTTCCACCGAAGTCCTTCAGACCGTTGGCTATGCCCTCGGACGCCTCGGTGAGGTGCATCATGCCCTCAGCCTGCAGGTATCCTGCCAGCGAGTTGGAGTAGAGATTGCCCAGACTGTCACCGATGCTGTCGAAGTATCCACCGAACTTCGGCATCCCAGCATCCTCTGCGATCTTCTTGAACCCGCCGTACTTGGCCCGGGTCTCTCCCGCGATCTCGCCCAGCATCTCGTTGACCCCTTCTTCGCCGTACTTCGCCTTCATACCGAAGGACATCAGGGTCATCGCGTCGCCGGTCATCTTCAGAGCGTTATATACCTGCTTGGCGTCCTTTCCGTGAGCCTGCTTGATATAGGCCTCGGCATTGTCCATCCAGTCCCCGCTCTCTTTGAGCTTCTCCCAGTTGGCCTTACCGCCTGCTATATCCTGGCCGTACTTTCCCAGGATGCCCATATAGCCTCCCAGGTCCTCTCGTATTCCGCCTGTATCAGGAGCATCAGCGTACATGATTTGTCACCAGCGAGTAGTAAATGTCTCCCCAGCTATATATATGTTTCGTTTTGGTGCTACCGCTGGAAGAAGGAGTGAGGAGAAGGGTTGCGCGGGGACCTAGGTCCCCGCGCCCTGCCTTTATGGGGTCAGATGTCCCCGTATCTGTCGTTCAGCTTCTCGATCGTGGTCGCAAGCTGTTCGAGCTGCTGTTCGATCTTTCCACCGAAGTCCTTCAGGCTCTTTGCTATGCCCTCGGAGGCGTCGGTGAGGTGCATCATGCCCTCTGCCTGCATGTATGCAGAGATCGATCCGGAGTAGAGGTCTCCCAGACCGTCGCCGATCGACGCAAAGGCATCACTGAACTTCGGCATCCCTGCCTCTTCAGCGATCTTCATGAACCCGAGGTATCTGCCCCTTGTCTCTTCTGCCAGTTCGGCTGTCAGTGAGTTGACGCCCTCTTCGCCGTACTTCTCCTTCATGCCCATCGACATGAGCGTCGTCGCGTCACCGGTCGCCTTCAGTGCGTTGTACACTGACTTGGCATCGGAGCCATGGGCGCTTTTGATATAGGACTCGGCATTGCCTAACCAGTCACCGCTCTCCTTGAGCTTCTCCCAGTTGGCCTTTCCGCCTGCTATATCCTGGCCGTACTTCTGCAGAACGCCAGTATAAGATTCAAGGTCGTCTCGAATTCCACCCATATCAGGAGCATCTGCATACATGTTTTGTCACCAGCAAGTGACGACACCCCCTTGTCGTTTATATACTTTTCGTTTGGTGTGAGACGTGCTGACAGACAGAACGGGACACGGGGCCGCATAAAGAGGCTAGGACTTTCTTGCGCCCTTTCCCTCGAAGTGGGCGAGGAAGATCGCCGCTGCCGACCAGGCCTGGGGATTGCAGGAGTGGCCACGGATGGTCGGTTCATCGCAATCGGCCCTCAGCACCTCGGGTATGGAGCCCATCTTCTCTATGACATTGACGTTGGCGGACTCGAGGCCGTCGGCGTAGGTGTCCTCTCCGTAGTTGCGGGCACCGATAGCGGCGAACGGGCTCTGGAACGGCCAGACGCCACCCAGGTGATACCCGTCGGGGGCATACGATCCGTGCTCCTTTGAGATGGTGCGCATACCGAACTTATCACCGAGGCGGTCGGGATCGGCGAGCACGTTGTCGATAAGGCGGTGCGCCTTGTCATCGTCGAAGGCACGGTAGTACAGGCCCATGCATACGTCCGAGTTGACCGTCCGCACCTGGTCTCCGTCCTTGTCCAGAGCAATGGCGTACGCGTCGAGGTCGTCCATCCAGTACTTATCGTTGATAGTGAGCTTCAGCGCATCACGCTTGGATGCTAGAAAGACGCTGGCATCATCGACGCCGATGATGGACGAGAGTTTCGCGTTGGTGGTACTGTCCCCGGATGCGAGGCGGTGGAACTCCTCGTACATGCCGTAGAGACAGAGCTGGTCCCACAGCACACGTAGCGGCTGGTCCGGGTGCTGGCCTGCGGGATGGAGAACACTGTTGTCGGCGTCGCGCCAGGTGTGGTACCGGGTGAAGTACACAGGCTCGCCGGTGGCAGGGTCGCGGTCGTCCCCCTTGAACGAGAGGAGACCGTCAGTGTCCTCGTGGTCGCGGATGAACGTGAAGAGACGGCCGAGCTCGGAAGCACGGGAGTCGAGGAGGGCATCGTCATCCGCGATCCGTGTGTAGCGTGCGACCGAGATGCCCAGGAGCGGGCTCTCGTCGGTCCCGATGAAATTGGGAAAGCGCTTGAAGGAACTAGACTGGGTGAGCTCGTCGATGTTGTACTCGTGGACTGCCTTCCCGGGTTCCTCGGACTTGTGGTGGTCCATCTTGGTACCAAGACGGGTCAGGCGGAACTCGACGTTGTCACGGACGAGGTCCGGATCTACGTACACTAGACCGAAGTTGGTTATGTCAGAGTCACGCCCAAAGACGCTTGGGAACACGGGATAGCCGGCCACCAGCGCCCTCACCTGACGGTCGCCCTCGACCGGTACATAGGTGACGAGCTGTGCGATCGCGTCGACGGCACCCTGGAAGGCGTCGTCGTACCGGACGTTACCGCTGCTGGGAGCGGGCCGTGATGCGGCCCACTGCTGAGGATCGACGAACTCCTTGTCCGGGAACCGGTCGTCCACGGTGATGGAAAGGCCGCTCCTCCCATTGGATCGAGATGTGTCGTACGAGAACGAGCGCTCCACGCCGTCCAGGCCGGTCTTTTCGTACCGGTCGCCGACCTTCTCATAGGGAGGGCACTGAACAGAAGGCATCATGCCCCAGAGACGGTGCTGGAAGGCCGTCTCTCCCCGTGGTATGACCTCGTACTGGGCATCGGGCAGGTCCGTGGTGTCGTGGATGGTGTTGCCATCGTAGTTGATGGTCCGGGTGTACTCCTTGCCGCCTAGCTCGTAGGTCGCTTCGGCGCGGTCCTTATCGACGCTGGACGATACCATCCGGGCCTCGGTACGCAGCTCGTAGTCCAGGATCCAGTTCCCCCGGACGAAAACGTTCGAAGCGTTGACGACATCTAGCGGTCGGTCTCCCTCGATGAGCTCGTAGTTCTCCTCTCTAGGAGTCACGCTCCAGAGGTACCCATTGGAGATGGTGTCCAATTCCACCCAGTCACCCGATGTCAGAATCAAGCTGCTCACCCGGTTTATAAGGTTTTAGGAACCCGGCCGGGGTGCATTCGACAGCTGTAGCTATCCATCATGCAAAAGGGAAACGGGGGCGGGAACCATAAAGGAATGGCAACCCACGGCAAAGCCAGGATCTTTCTCGCCGCCCCCTGGGGGACCCGGGTGGCGTCGTGCCCCCCTTAGGATTCGAATATACTCCTGATGTAATTAAGCCTCGGGAATTATCGTATATACTGGCAAAGTAGAGGGGCTCAGTCCCTCTTTTTTCCCTTCATCGTCTTCGATGGGTGCTCGCCGAGCAGCTCGAGGGCCGCCTCGGCAGCGGACCTCACGAACGTGTCATCGTCATCCATGAGGGCGCCAAGCGCCTTCACAGCACCACGCTCGCCGATCCTACCAAGAGCGTCCGCGGCGTGTTTGCGAACATGCGGGTTCGTATCATTAGTGACCTTTACGAGGGACTTGAGCGAGGCGGGCGAACCTATACGACCGAGAGCCTCGGCAGCAGAAAGCCGCACCCGTCCGTTGATGTCCTTGAGAGTATCATGGAGGGCGTCCCTTGCGCGAACGTCGCCGATATGTCCGAGCGCTTCTGCCGCGCACCACCGCAGGTCCACGTATTCGTCCTTGAGCAGCCCGATGAGCGGGATCGTACCCCTCGAATCCCCGATGCGCCCAAGAGCTTCGGCCGCCGCCCATCGCACATCGTCATGAGCGTCGTTAATGAGGTCGAGCAGCGGTTCGACGGCGCGTACGTCACCTGTGCGACCCAGGGCTTCCACGACCCTTGTGCGTATCTGTTCGTGATGGTTATCGACCATGCTGATGAGGGGCTCTACAGCTAGAGGATCGCCAAGCCTCCCGAGGGACTCCACGGCACAGAGCCGCACGTCCTCGTGCCTGTCCCGAAGAGCGGTGATGATCTTGCGAACAGCACGGGCGTCACCGATCCTACCCAGCGCCTCTACTGCGTAACGCCTTACGTATACGTGCTCGTCGTCGAGGATGGTGAGCAGTCCTTTGACCGAGGAGCGGCTCCCGATGCGACCCAGTGCCTCTGCAGCGGACCAACGGACGTGGCTGTTGTCGTCCTTCAGTGCCATGAGGAGATAGGGTGTGGCAGCTCGTATCGACAGTTGGCCCAGTGCCTCGGCAGCGCTCCAGCGCACGTGGCTGGACTCGTCCTTGAGCGCGTCCATGAGCGCGGAACCAGCATCCCTGTCTCCGATGCTACCAAGTGCATCTGCGGCATACCATCTCACTTCCTCGTACTCGTCCCGAAGGAGCACCAGGAGCGGCATGACCGCGGCTCTGTCACCGATCCGTGCCAAAGCCCCGGCGGCCGCACGCCTCACATAGATGTGATGGTCCTTGGTGCACTCATTGAGCGCAGTTACTGCATCCTTCGAGCCGATACGCCCAAGCGCTTCAGCGGCCTTGGCACGCACGTCACCGTCCTCATCGTCGATGACCGATTCCTTGAGGATAGGGACAGAGGAGTAGTCCCCGAACCTGCCAAGTGCCTCTGCGACATACTTGCGCACCTCGACGGACTGATGCGTCACGAGTGCCGTTACCGGTTCGATCGCTCTCGCATCGCGTATGCGTATGAGCGACATGATCGCACCGACGATGATACGTTCGTTGGACGATCCCAGCTCCTTCAAGAGGTGGTCGACTGCGTCCTCGCCTATCTCCCCCAGTGCCATTGCGGCACCGTACCGTGCATAGATATAATCGTCATCGAGCGTTCTTATAAGCGGTGTGATGGCCCGCTTGTCCTTCAGGCGGCCGAGCGCCTCTGCAGCGTGCTTGCGCACCTCCTCGTCATCGTGAGCGAGCGCTCCGATGAGCGGCTCCACGGCCTTGTTGTCACCGATCCTTCCGAGGGCCAGTATGGCCGCGTGACGTTTGTCCTCGTCACCGGTCGAAAGGACACTGATTAGCGGATCGACAGCGTGCTTTCCGATCTTGCCCAGGGCGAGCGCGGCACCGTACCGGGCGTACATGTCCTTGTCGCCGAGCAGGTCGGTGAGCGGTTCGACCGCCTTGATGCTCCCAAGGTCACCAAGGGCGAGCGCCGCGAACTGTCTGATGGTCTGATCTTCATCACGGAGGGCTTCGATGAGGGGTCCGACCGCGCTCTCACCGATCGTGGCGAGAGCGTCCTCGCCCCCATCATGGTAGTTGATGAGTATCTCTCTGATACGTCTGTGAAGCTCCCCTTCCATAGAGGTCACCAGTTCCCGGGATTACCCCTCACGCCCCGTACCACCTAGGGACGCCGCCTACTTCTTCTTACCGCTCTTGGCAGCGGACTTCTTCGCCTTCTTCGGAGCTGACTTCTTCTCCGAGATGCGGGGAGAGTCCTCCCCCAGGAGGATCTTGGGGGATGAGATCGGTGGCGGCAGCTTGAGGTCCCGCGCGAGGTTGATGGAGAGGATGAGCGGGTCCTGCAACATGGCCTGGAACACCCGTTCCTTGGCGGGCTTAAGGAGGTCGATGTTTTTGCCTTCTCCTACCAGGATGTTGTCGATACGCTCTCCCGAGATGATCATGATGCCCTGTACATTGAGTATCCCGACGGAAGGTGCATAGTCGGTGATGAGCTGGAACCTAACTGCAACGGCATCCCGCCCGGCGAGCTTGATGCGTTCGATTGCTGTGATGCCCGGCTTGGTCTGGATGGAGATCTCCTCGGCGGAGACCTCGTGATTACGCTTGCCGGCGACATCGGTGTACACGATCTGGATCGGCATGGGATTCGCCCCGGTGTCAACATTTAAATAGGTATTCGCGGCCCGTGGCCGGTCCGTTCACGCCTCGTCCCTGCCCAGGAAGTCGAGCGGACACGCCTGAGCAAGGCACTTCCCGCACTTCGTGCATCGCTTATCATCCAGCATGAGCCGACCCAAGAAGGAGAGCGCGTCACAGGGGCATGCAGAGACACATATACCGCACCCCGTGCACGCACGGTCGCGCACGAGCACCTTGCACACGCTCTCGAGGATCTCGTGTACCCCCTCTCTCGTAAGATCCTCACCAAGGACATTGGCGCTGCCATCGGGTCCGATCATCAACGTGGCATCACGCATTTCGATGGTGATACCGTCCTCATTATCAACGACGCCCAGCATCGAAAGAAGGTGGCTGTCCTCCCATCCCTCGATCTTGACGTCGAACATGTTGACGTCCCCACCACCGCTCTCAGAGATGATGGTGGCCATAGGCGCACCGCCTTTAAGGCACTGCTTCTCACCGTGGCCGTGGCGTCGCCAGCCACCTTGTGCCCATTCGTCGCCCAGATTGTGGCGTTTTGCATGCTCCTGGACGATGTCGTCCCAACGCTGCGCGAGGTCTGGGTGCGTCTCTGCCAGTCGCTTGAACCCCCACGCGCTGGACGAAGGGCACATCCAGCATCCGACACGCTCGTGACCTCGGTGGTACATGGGGTTCACGGGCACCTTCTCGCGCAGGAGGTAGAGCCACACGTCCAGCCCGGTCCAGTCGAGGATCGGGTAGGCCGAGAGCTGGTTGGGGACCCATGGATTGCGGTCGATCGGTGGACGTTTGGCCCGGGAGAACGACTCGTACTTCCGCTCGCCGCCGAAGGTCAGTGTCGATCCCCATCGCTCCCCGATGGTCCGGGAAACGGGACCGAGCTTAGCGACCTTGCAGCACCACCGGTAGTCCATGGCGGGTGGTCCGAAGGTCTGCAGGTTGCGCCAGAAACCGTCACCTGCCGAGGCGACAATGAGCCTTTCCTCTAGGCCGAGCGCCTTGCATGAATCGTGCACGCACTTCACGGTCTCTTCGAACTCCAGCCCGGTATCAACGAAAAGGACGTCGAACTCCTCGAGCGCCTTCTTCGCGATAACAAGGGTCACCATCGAGTCCTTCCCACCGCTCATGGCCACGAGAGGGTGCCCCTTGTTCCGATGCACGGCCTTCCGCATGAAGGCCATGGCATGTCGCTCGATGTTGTCAAGACGACGCGAGTTGGCCTCGACAGCGTCATCCCATGTGGACGGTCCCAGGTCGTCACCGTCGGAACGTCCGAACCTGCGGACCTTCACGGCGACACCACGCTCTCTGGTGCCCATCTCATCGCCGTTCATGCGTGCCGTTCCAGTGGCCACGACACGACCGTTGACATGGACATAGACCTCCTGTCCGTTACGGATCTCAGGATCTGCCCCGTCCACTCCCGGCCTGAGCAGGTCGCCATGTTCGAGGAACCTGACGACGTCCTCCTCGATGGTCACGCTTCCACGTGCTCCACCATCGGCCAACCGCTGGGCACCGGCGATATAGAGCTTGCAGAACTCCACCCCGGCGTCGTCGGTCCCGATGATACAGAGCTTCACACCATCGGTCAGGATCTCATAGGCACAGTCGAAACCGGCAGTGCTGCTCATCACGGCCACCCGGTCATCCCGGAGGAGAGGTGCGCCGTAACGCTCACTGAAGAACGCGTTGATGTGCTCCACATCCCAGGGGAACGCGGGCTTAGTGTCCGCCGGGGGCGTGAGGCTGATGGACCTCGGTTGCGCCTCACATCGTCCACATTTCCGGCCTATGACCGGTACGTTACACTGCTCGCACCAGCCCAGAGTGGTCTTTCCCAACACGGGCGCCGGCATGGGTCGGCGTGTAGCCAATAGACTTATATGCGTTCGGTAGGGCGAAACGCCCATGCGGCCTCCCCTCCCCCATCCCCTGCTCAAGGCATTATGGGTCTTGAACCGGGCTGCTTGGCGACCGGACGGTGGGGAGCTGTCCCGTGTCCTTGGTATCCCCGAGGCATCGCTCGATGCGCTCGTTGACAACCTCGTGAACAATGGGCTTGCAGAACGTGACCCTGAACAACGGGTCCATCTCACAAAGGCTGGCAGGAAGGAGCTCACGATCGTCCTCACGGCCGGTACCTTCGACATCCTTCATGGAGGTCACGTGTTCACCCTCGAGCGTGCCAAGGACTACGGGGACGTTCTCGCCGTGGTGATCGCACGTGATGCCAACGTTCGAAAGATAAAGGGACGTGATCCTATCCTCGATGAGCAGGAACGGGTCACGCTCGTATCGGCCCTGAAGCCCGTGGACCTGGCCGTGCTCGGCGATATCGATGATCCCCTTCACCCGCTGCTAGACATCGAGCCCGACGTTGTCGTGCTCGGGTTCAACCAGCCCAAGGACGAGGAAGAGCTCCGCCGCGCGCTCAAAGAACACGGTCTGAGCCCGAAGATCGTGCGGTTCTCGGAGTACCGCGATGATCCGGGATCGTCCTCAGCGATCCTCAGGGAGGTCATCAGACGCTATCTCGAGGGCGAGCTCGCGCCCGTTATTGAGGACGATGGACCGGAGAACGCCTGAACTGGATCCACGCCGACGCCAGGAATGGCCCGCTCACTCGCTGTCCTCTTCCTTGTCGGAGAACCAGTGGCCCATGTAGGCGCGGCCCACGGCGTACGCTGCCTTGCAAGAGTCGACGAATCCGACCGCCTTTGCCCCGCCCCAGGCCATGCGGACCTTATCGCGCAAGGGGAGCTTGTCAGTGGCATCGAAGAAGGACTCCATGTCCTCGAGACGGAGGGAATCGTCCAGGGCACGCACCTGGATCTGGGAGAATGCTTCAGAGCTGCCGTACTTGACAAGGGGCTCGGCCAAGTCCATCATCTCCTCCACGGGCATCTCGATACCCTGCTTGATGAGGATGGGCATCAGTGTGTCCGAGAGAGGGTTCTTTTCCCGATAGGATATGGAATTAAGAGAGATTGCGTCGAGTTCGTCCTGTTCTAGAAGGTAGCCCACCTGTTCGGCCACACGCTCATGGCCCTTGAAGATAGAGTTGAAGCCAAGGGTGCAGAAGGGCGTCTGTCCACCGGCGTCACCCACCAGGAGCACACGGTCAGCGGCCTTCCTGTCCATCTGTCTCATGGGGATCACGCCATAGCACTCCTTGACGAGGTGGGAGCCAGCTACTTCAGGGTCCTTTGAGGCGAAATCCTCGTAGGCGTCCCTGAGCCCCTGGATCCATTCATCCTCGCTCTTCGCCGCGTACTCGTCAGGCTTGATCGTCTGGAACACCCAGGAAACACCCCGCTCCTCGGAGAGAGGGAAGTACTCCCCGAACACGTCGGTGTCGGCGTCACGGACGACGACCAGGCCCGAAGTCGGGTCAGGGAACGATGCTCCCTCCACGTAGCCCCCGTAGGTGGGCACGTAGTAGTCCGGCTCCTTGTTCAGTCCGAGCTTCTTGGCTATAGGTGAGTTGTATCCGGTGGCATCGATGACGAGCCTGGCCCTGAGAGGGCCCGCATCAGTGTCGATCTCGACACCTTTGTCGGTGTAGGAGAGGTCACGGTAGGAGGTCTTTTCAAGGAGGTTGCATCCGTACGACTCCGCCTGGTCACGCCACTTTGCCATGACCTTCCCCTCGTCGACCAGTGCGCAGCCGTCACCCGCTGGCATGGGCTCTTCGATGTCGAGCGTCCTTTCGCCGGAGCGTAGACGGATACCGCCACGATACAAACGGTTGATGACCAGGTCGTCGTCAACTCGGTACCCATCGGTCTCGAGTACGCCCCAGGCCTTGTCGGTATGGCCGATCTCTCCCCGCTCTATGAGGGCGACGTTGTAGTCCTGAGAGAGGTCCGCTGCAAGCGAGAGACCAGCCGGGCCTCCCCCGACAATGGCAACATCATACTCGTCCACTGTGTCGTCCCGCCGTAGTAACAGTTAATAAACCTGCCTTTGGGTGACAGTCGCAGTTTCTAGCAGATGGGCGTACGGGAAGCGATACTTAACGATAGGTTAACTAATTGTTAGCGCAGGTTTAACGCGTAATCCGGCCCTTCAGTACCCGATCCCCATGTCGTTCTCGTAGAGTTCGAGCACCTTTTCCTTGTCGAGCCAGGCCGAGCACATGACCGTGTCGGCCCCTCCATAGGGGATCCAGATCTTGTCGCCCGCGTCCACGGCACCGCATGAGAACACCACGTTGGGGACACCGAGCGTCGGGTGACCCTCAGCCTCGTAGGGCATGTCCGGTGAGAGGATAGGCTCGGTGTATCTCCACGTGCATTCGAGGGTGTCAGCGTCGAGCATGGCCACACCCAGACGGTAGTTCTTCTCCGGGTCCACACCATGGTAGATGACGAGCCAACCGTGGCGAGTACGGATGGGAGGCGCGTTAGCACCGATCTTCTCGCCCTCCCACTCCTGAGTGCCCATCTCCATGACGATCCCTGCATCATCCCAGTGGACCAGGTCGTCCGAGTAGGCCACGTGCATGGAAAGGTCGGTGTTCGGTCGGTGCATCATGGCATACCGCCCGTTGACCTTCTCGGGGAAGAGGAAGGCGTCCTTGTTGCGCACGCCTTCGAAGCCCTCGATATCCACAGGCCCCTTCTTGTCGAAGGTGTGGAAGTCCTTGGTCGTGGCCAGACAGATGTGATAGTGGAACCCGTCCTCCGGATCGTCCCTGTGCTTGAGACCCGTGTAGAGCACGGCGTACTCGTCGGACCCGGGTATCAGGGTCGCTCTCGGGTCCTCCACACCGATGTAGTCGAAGTCGCTGTCGGGCAGCATCACAGGAGCCTCCGAGCGCTCGAGCACGGTGTGCCCGTCGGATGCCACAACGACACGCTCGAACCTCGAGCGGGAGTAATCGTTCCATCGGTCGAGATGTTCGGGTTCGGGGACATGGTCATTAAGGTCGGCATCTCCATCGAAGAGCTTGCCCGGTGCGCCCTGGTCGCGCACGAGCAGGAGATACCCATCGTCCCACTTGACCGCCGCAGCGTTGAAAACAACACCGGAGCGGAAGGGATCGTCCTCCACAGGCTCCAAGAACGGATTATGTTCATCCCTCTCTAAGAGGGAGTCCTCGACCGATACCATGTACACCCCTGTGATTCCCGGCAGGGAAGCCTGCTTATATACATTTGCTCGTATGATAACGGATACACTTCATCGACCGACATCGTTCCGAGCGAAGAACTCGATTATCAATGAAGGAAAGTACCACTTCCCCCCTCCCAATACCACCCTGCCGGTTAACCAGAAAGCTTTTAAGGGACCTGTCTTGCCGTTTTTCACTGAGACATCGAGCCGCGGTTCGATATTAGGGGACTGTACATGGAAGTCGAACGGGACATCGTCGAAGAGACATCCCTTGAAGGGGAGTGGGCCTATCGCACTGACCGCTTCCATCTCGGCGGGTTGCGTGGGTATGCCCGCGAGGGATTCAATGACGATGGCTGGGACACCATGAAGATCCCCTCGAACTGGTACCGAGAAGGGCTGGACCACTCCGGGACCGTTTGGTTCCGTCACGGTTTCGACATGCCCGAACGTGAGGACGGTGCCCGCTATCATCTCGTGTTCAAAAGCGTCGACTACAAGGCCGATGTGACCCTCAACGGCGAGAAACTCGGTTCCCACGAGGGCTACTTCGACGAGTTCTCCTATGACGTCACCGACGTGATTAAGGACGAGAACTCTCTGGCCGTGCGCGTGGACTCACCAAAAGAGCCGTTCTTCTCCTACATAACCGGCAAGAAGTACATCAAGGGCGTGCTGGACCAGTGGGACTGCCGGCCCGGCGGGCTCGATCCCTTCAGGGGTCGGGACGCCAACACCGGCGGCATCTGGCGCGACGTGACCATCAAGCGTACGGGCGACTATGTCCTCGGCGACGTCAAGCTCACCCCGACGATCCGGGAAAGTGGCGCCGACATGTCGGTCACGGTCCCCATCAAGGCCTACCGGGACGGGGAGACGACCGTCCGTGTACGCCTCACCCCCAAGAACTTCGAGGGCGAATCGTACGAGATCGAACAGACCGTCGATGTCAAGGAGGGCGAGAACGAGGCCAGGTTCGACATGTCCATGAACGGGGCCAAGAAATGGTGGACCTGGGACATGGGCGACCCAAACCTCTACAACTATGAGGTGGCCGTCGTCGACGGCGGGCGAGTATCCGACCGTGATACGGGCAATATCGGCGTACGTGAGTTCGAACAGCGCGAGGACGGCGGATGGTACCTTAACGGTAAGCCCCTCTTCGTGCGCGGTACCAACTACATCTCGACACAATGGATGAGCGAGGGCCCGTCCTTCTACGATCGCGACTTCGAGCTCCTCAGGAAGGCCAACATGAACGGCGTGCGTGTTCACGCCCACATCGAGGACGACTCGTTCTACGACCGATGCGACGAGAACGGCATCCTCGTGTGGCAGGACTTCATCCTCCAATGGAACTATGACCCCAAGCTCCAGGACAGGGCCGTAGGTATGATGCGCAAGATGGTCAGGAATCTGTACAACCATCCGTCCGTGATGGTGTACGCCTGTCACAACGAGCCCATCTCCGTCGACAACATCGGGGACATGCTCGGATTCGTCTGGGAATCTTTGGGTTTCGGCCGTAAGACCGACAGCCCCGAGGAGGAGCAGCATCGACGGAACACGCTCATGGGTGCCCTGGACGGACGACACTGGCTGGTTCAGAAGGGTGTCGAGGAGTTCGATGAGGCCCTTCGTTCGGCTGCTGTTGAAGAGGATCCCACGCGGCTCGTAAAGGTCTCGTCCCCAACGACCGAGCACAAGTACTTCGGCTGGTACACGGGCGACTATCACCAGTTCCGTGAGGACGCGGCCAATGCCGAGCCCATCATCAGCGAGTTCGGTGCCCAGGGTCTCCCGGACATGGAGACCATGCGCCGGATATTCTCAGAGAAGGAGATGGAGCCCACCAACTGGAACTACGCCAGGTCTTGGATGCCCAAGGACTTCCAACCGCTCCAGACCCACATGATCGCCGGTATCGAAAAGGGTGAATCCATAGAGGAGTTCGTCGCTAACTCGCAGGATTACCAGGCGCGCGTGAACAAGTTCGCCATCGAGAACTATCGCCGCCACAAGCACGAGCCCGTGACCGCGCTCTTCCAGTTCATGTTCGTTGACTGTTGGGAGGATGCCATCACCTGGTCGCTCGTCGACTACGACCGGCGCCCGAAGCAGGCGTTCGAAGCCGTGGCCACCGCCTACCAGCCCGTGCTCGTCTCTGCCGATCAGGAGCATGAAAAGGTCAGGCTCGGGGATCGCATCGAGGTGCCCCTCTGGGTGACGAACGACCTCTACAAGGCGTACAGCGGCGCGTCACTGCGCGCGACGCTCGTTGACGCAGAAGGGAACGTTGTCAAGGAGCAGGAGTCCGTCATCGATGTCGATGAGAGCTCATCCAATGCTTTCGGTTCCCTGAAGTGGACGCCCGAGGCCGCCGGGGACTACAAACTAAGGCTTGAACTCGAAAAAGAGGGCGAGGTCCTGTCCCGCAACGAGTACGACTACGCGGTCAAAGAGCCAACTGCTTAGGACGCTGTCACGTCCGTGACATGGCTTTCTTCTTGTTCAGTGCGGCGTCGAAGGTCGATGAAAGGAGGTCCTGGTTTATGGCAGCACTACCGTCCGGCTTCAGCTCGATGAGCCCCATCTTGTAGAGCACGGCCACGACGTACCCGCACTTCTCCTGGTCCATGCCCAGCGCCTCGGAGAGCTCCACGAGCGTCGACCGACCGAAATGACCGAAATAGGCGAACACGATCTTCTGGATAGAAGGCTGTCGCTCCGGGTTCTTGACGGTCGACATGATATGCTGGACCGCCCCCCGGATATCCTTGGAGTAGTTCTCCTTCCACTCTTCCGGGAAGAGCTCCTTGTACAGTTTCATCCCCTTGTCGGTGAGAGTATAGAAGTTATCATCCTTGATGACGACGCCCTCGTTCCGAAGGACGCTCAGCGCTCGAGAAACAGATGCATAGCCGCTCTCCCTGCGGTTCGGAGCGTACTCCTCGACTATGTCGCCGACGATCTTGCGGGATATTCCGAGGCTCCTGATGACGTGACGTTGAACCGTTCCAAGCCGCATGGTACCACCTGTTAACAATGTGTTATAGTGCCGTTACAGAAACGTTATGTTATTTGAATTTAAAGCTCAGACGACACCTTTTCCTTCACCCCCCAAGGTGAGGCGGCCACCCCCCAGGTACGCACCTTGATGAGCGGGAACACAATCCGGTGAGACATCCCGGGACGGAGGTTGGGAACATGAAGACCGAGCAGTTATTAGAGTCCATCAAGAAAGCGTTCAGCGAAAGTGAATTCACCATGGCAGAGCTTCTAGATGCCATGTTCGACGAGTCAGACAAACCGCGTTCTAACACGAGCGAGTACCGTGCGATCATGCACGCGCTGCTCGCGATCGAGAAGTACGGTGGTATCAAGTCCCGCAAGATCGGGTCCATCAAGCACTATTCGCTCCCAGAGTACAAGCGGCCCAGCGAGCGCCCCAAGCGCAACCACGCTGATGAATACATGCGTATCCGCGAGATGGTCATCGAAGGCCTCCGGACAGGAAAGATCCCCATGTTCGGTGCCAATAAGGACGATCTCAGGGCGCTGCGCTACATCCAGGACAACATCGTCGAGCTAGTGCAGCGGGTGAACGCTCCGTACCAGCGTATCCAAGTCAGGCGGACGCCCCTGTACCTCGAGCTCAATCCCGTGATGTGAAGGGGTACACCCCCTTCCTCGCGAGACCCCGTGAGAACCATTATAAACTAGCAGGCTTGCGACCGGTCCCTGTACTCGATATACCGGTCGTAAGCCATGGTCGATCCTTCGCTACTCCTCATTCGCGGCATCGCCGGCGCTGCCATGGTGCTCACCGTGACCGCGCTCGCCGAGCGTGCAGGCCCACGTGTGGCAGGGGTCCTCATGGCCTTCCCCACCATGACGGCCATCAACCTTCATTTCATCGGGCTCTCTCACGATGCGACCTTTGCTGCGGAGAGCGCGACATGGAACCCCGTCGGGCTCACGGCCGACGTGTTCTTCGTTCTAGCATACGTCGCTTGTTGCCGACTCGCAACGGGGAACTCACGAAGGACAGAAGTGGCGATCGCGCTCATCGGAGCGCTTGCCGTACTGGTCACCTCCGTGTGGACGCTCGAGGCGATCGCTCCTGCTGCATTCATGGGCCGGCTTGCCGTCCTCGCATTCGCCATCGGTGTCCTTGCATTTCTCACACGCGACATCCCCGATAAGTCCACGACCTTGGTAGGCAGGGGTGCACTCGTCCCTCGCGCGCTCTTCGCAGGACTCGTCGTGGCGGGTGTCACACTGGCGGCCGATATGCTGGGCCCTGCCTGGGGCGGGCTCCTCTCCGCGTTCCCCGGCACTATCCTTCCGGTGCTCGTCCTCCTCCATCTGGCCCATGGCCACGAGGTCACGGATTCCGTCGTGAAGCACTCCTGGTCAGGATTCTCATCCACAGGCGTGTACGCGTTCATGATAGCGAACCTCTACCCGGTATGGGGCGTGTGGGCCGGGACGGCCACCTCTCTAGTAGGTGCCACCCTTGTAGCACTGGTCCTGAACCTCATCCGCAAGTGAGGTATTTTTAAACCATAATGGTCCTTTCAGAGGGCACCGTGGCAGGGGAGAAGAAGGATTCGACGGACGAGGAAATCGAACTGAAGTCCAAGGATTCCAAGAAGGAACCAGGGGACAAGGAGTCGACCTCTAAGACTGAGGATTCGTCCAAGAAGACCGATAAAGAGGAAAAGGAGGCCACTCCTGAGGAAGAGGAGAAGGGCCAGGAAGAAGAAGAGGTGCCAAAGAAGAAGAAGGCTCGGAAGAAGAAGAAGGCTCCGAAGAAGGAGAAGGAACCCGTCGAAGCCCCGCCTAAGAAAGAAGAGGAAGAGGCCGTCGTCGAGTTGCCGATCGGGCGCATCATCTTCTACATAATCATCACGGTCCTTGCTGTATCCCTCATCCTCAAGGCATCCCCCCAGCTACGAACGGTCAGGTGCGACTATCTGGCTGACGACCCGGAGATGTGTTTACTCGATTCAGCTCTCGTGCTCGAGGACATCTCGCTCTGCAAGTCGATCACGGACAAGGACGTGATCAATCAGTGCTACCGTACGCTTTCCTTCATCAAACAGGACATCGAGCCATGCAAACTGCTCGAAGAGACATCGGAACGGGATGCATGTGTCGCGAACGTGGCACTGACGCTAAAGGACGTGAGCTTGTGCGCCGAGTCGGTCAACGTATCAGAGCAGGACCGCTGTACGACCAACGTCGCCATGGAGAAGAAGGACCCGACACTCTGTTCAGGTGTGAAGGACCTGGGGCTCAGGACCACGTGCGAGGCAACTGTCTCTCAGAACCTGGACCTCTGTGAGCTCATCATAACAGGCCAGCGCGACTTCTGCATGCGCCACATAGCAACACGGACGGTCCAGCCAAAGCTGTGCCAGCGCATCAACGATAACTGGTACCGTGACATGTGCTATGGGTTCCTTGCCGTCGAGATGGCTGATCGCACCGTATGTGAGAGCATCATCTCCGCCTCGTACAAGGAGCGCTGCCTGGCGGCGTTCAACCAGGACGTGCTGACTCCGCCCTGAGCGCGCTCATCCTTCACGAGGATGGGTTTTTATGTCTTCCAGCTCAAGCGCCGTCCTATGGCCGCCCAGAGGCTCTATGAGGACGATCCCTTCGGCGATAGCTTCACAGCACATGTCGTCGCTCTAGGAAAGGAAGGTGTAGTGCTCGATCGGACGCTCTTCCACCCCCAGGGAGGCGGACAGCCGGGTGACACCGGTACGCTCGTCTGGAAGGACGGAGAGACGACCGTTGTCGACGCCCAGGAATCGGGTGATGACGTCATCCATGTCCTTGGACCCGACACTACTCCACCACCCGAGGGCACAGAGGTCACAGGCCGCATCGACATGGTCAGGAGAAGGGCCCTCATGCGTGCGCACACGGGCGAACATGTGCTCTTCCGTGCCATCGACAAGGTCACCAAGGGTGAGGCTGCGGTCAGCAAGATCGCGCTGGAGGAGGATGGTGGGAAGCTCTTCGTAGAGGGACATGACCTCGACTGGCCTGTCATTGCACAATCCCTGTTACAGGCGAACGACGCCGTGCTCAGTGACATAGCCGTTCATACCGAACTGTTACCCAAGGAGAAGGTCCTTGGCCAGCATCCCGATGCCCGCATCAAGGTCGAGCGCATAAAGGGCGATGTCGCCCGCGTTGTCGTTGTCGACGGTTTCGACGCAGCTGCGTGCTCCGGAACCCATCTCAGGTCGACGGGAGAGATCGGCGCCATCGCCATCACGGGCAGGAACCGGACAGGCGGCAGTACCATTCTAAGCTTCCTCACAGGCGAGCGTGCCCGATCACACCTCATCGAGGCGACATGTCGGGTCGGTGAGCTCAGTGAACTGCTCAGTGCGGACCTCGAGCGTTTGAGGCCTACGATCGAGAACCTCATCACCGAGAAGGAGGCGCTCTGGTCACGCTACAAGAGCGCGTCCAGCCATCTGGCACGGCTCAAGCTCGAACATATGGAGCCCGTGGAGATGTCAGGTCTGAAGCTCTACTGCGAGGTCCTTCCCCTCAAGCGTGAGGAGGTCATCAAGACCGTGAACCGTCTTATCGCGGGTCAGAGAACGGTCGCCCTCCTCGCCAGCGATGATGAGAAGCCCTTCCTCGCTTTCGGATCCTCGGACGACGCTGGCGTCGACGTCTCCCCGGTCCTTCGCCAGGCCTGCTCGCTCCTTGGGGGCGGAGGTGGTGGGAAGCCGACGTTCGCCAGCGGTGGGGGCAAGTCCAGCGAACACCTCGACGATGCCATGGAGCTTGCGCGCAGCCTGATCGAGGAACAGGCATCCTCTTAGGTCACGACGCGACCATCAGAATCCTCGAAGGTGCGCTCGAAACTGCACGGTTGGGGCAAAAGGAGAGTCTCGACGCGTTGCGTCGTCTTCGGGCAGCCATGAGCCAAGCTATTTAATTGTGTGGCCTGCACGCGCGCCCATGACGGAGGCCAAACAATCCATCGATGCTGTCATTGAGGTATCGTTCGAGGGGGGCCACAAGGTAGGGGGCATCTATACGGTGCTCCTTTCCAAGTCCGAACAGATGCGACGTAATTGGGGCGATAATTACTTCCTCATCGGATTCTACTGGCCCGACGATGCACGGACCGAGCTCGTACCCGAGGAACCACCTCCAGAGGTCGTTCCCGCTCTCAAGCGTCTTGCTGACAGGGGTATCATATGCCATTGGGGGCGCTGGGTCAGGGGTAGCAATGTGCGCCTCATCCTCGTGGAGGCCGGGGATTACATCATGAATGACGTACCGTCGGAGAACGGTGCCGATAAGCGTATCAACATCCTCAAGTGGGACCTCTGGAAGAAGTATGGCGTTGACTCCATGATGATGGGTCATGACTTCAACGAGCCCATCGGGTGGTCCACTGCATGCGGCGAGGTCATCGAAGAGCTCACTCAGTCTCCGTTGCTCAAGGGTAAGCGGGTCGTCGCACAGTTCCACGAGTGGCTCGCAGGAGGCGCCCTCCTTCATCTTCACAAGAAGAAATCACCAGTGGGCCTCGTGTTCACGACCCACGCTACTATCCTTGGTCGATCCATCGCCTCGTCCGGCCGGGACCTCTTCCGCATGGTGTTCGAAGGGTCCAAGAAGGGCTCTGTCGTCGATCCCCATGAGGCGTACAACTACAAGTGTGAGGGAAAACACTTGATGGAGGTGGCCTGTGCCAAGAACGCTGATGCGTTCACGACGGTCAGCAAGACTACCGCCAAGGAGGCTCAGTTCATCCTTGGCCAGAAGGTGGACGCTGTCCTGCCCAACGCTCTCGACTTCTCCACGTTCGGGTCCGCTCAGAAGCTCTCGGTGAGCCATGCCAAGAACAGGAAGAAGGTGAAGCGGTTCCTCCGATCGTACTTCGCTCCCTTCTACGACATAAACCTCCTGGGATGCCTCATCTTCTATACATGCGGACGGTACGAGTTCAGCAACAAGGGCATGGATATCTTCATCGATGCGCTCGGTGAGCTGAACAAGCGTCTGAAGAAACAGAAGGACACGAATGAGGTCTATGCCTTCGTCTGGGTCCCTTCCGGAATAGCCGGGATGAAGGACTGGGTGCTCCGCACAAAGGTCATGCTCGACCGCATAGAGGAGCTGGTGGACGAGGAGCTGGAGAACGTCCGGTTCGAGCTCATCGACTCCATCACGTCCCAGGACATGAAGGCCTTGAAAAAAGGTACCAAGGTCTCCGACAGGTTCGTGGCCGATGTCACCGGTCTCGTGGGCCAGTTCAAGAGAGAAGGTGCGCCCCCCCACTGCGCCTTCAACCTCATGTACGATGAGAACCACGATATGGTCATAAACCATCTCAAGCGTGCAGGGCTCAACAACGGTCAGAAGGACAAGGTCCGCGTGATCCACTACCCCTCCTACCTGACCAAATCGGACCAGGTGCTCGGGCTCTCCTATTACGAGGCCCTCAATGCAGGTGACATGGGCGTGTTCCCGTCCCGTTACGAGCCGTGGGGGTACACACCCGCCGAGGCCGCAGCACAGATGGCGCTCTCGGTGACCACTGATCAGGCCGGTTTCGGCCAGTTCGTGCTGGAGAACACCAAGGGCAAGAAGGGCAACGGCATCCAAGTGCTCGCCATGGAGGGCAAGAAGCGCTCCGACGTCGTCACTCAGCTAGCGGACTTCATGGAGGAGGTCGCACTCATGGACAAGGGCGACCTCATCGAGCTCAAGCTCAATGGCCGCGACATCGCCGAGCTGTCCGACTGGCGGCGGCAGATCGAGAACTATATCACCGCTTATGGGCTTGCACTAAAGGGCTCGATCAAGAGGGTCAAATCCTGAGCGCTGACGGATCGACCCGCAAGAAGCGGGTCAAGGAGCGTAAGCCGACCGAGAAGCTCGTCCCCAAGGATATACCCGAGGACGAAGGCTCTTGCATGAGCGTGCGGCGCGCGGTGTTCATCGCGCTCTTCACCACGGGCGCTGCCGCGATGATCTATGAGATAGTGCTCCTGCGGGAACTGGCCATCGTGCTGGGCGCCACCGAGACGGCTGCGGGCATCATCCTCTCCACCTTCATGGCGGGACTTGCCATCGGTAGCAAAGCGTTCGGTGGTTACTCGGAGCGTGTCGAGGACCCTACCGGCCTGTTCATCCGTATGGAGCTCGCGATCGCTGCCTGCGCCTTCTACCTCTTACCCATTGCACGGATGCTCCCGCAGGTCCATGACTGGACGGTCGAGCTGTTCATCGCAGTGATGGCCTTATTGCCGCCCACCATCCTCATGGGCGGTGAGCTGCCCGTGGCGGGACGATTGCTCGCCCAGGAGGACCGTCGGCGTGGCGAGGAGGAGCGGACGGGAGAATATATCGGCTACGCCTACTCGGCCGATACGCTTGGAGGTATCGTCGGCGCCGCTGCCACGGGACTGGTCCTCATCCCCTATCTCGGCGCCATCAAGACTATGTTGCTGGGCGCGATGCTCAATGTGCTCTCCGGTGCTGTCCTTGCTGTGCGTCGGACGCTCCCCCGAGGGGAAGTGCCCGTTATGGCCGCACTCCCTCTCGCCATCCTGCTCATCGTGGGCCTGCAGGCGATGGATATAACCAGCATCGAGCTTCAGCTCGTCAATCGCATCTACGAGTACCGTGTCATCTATACCGAGCAGACCGTTTACCAGCGCATCGATATTATCAACCACACCGATTTCGGAAAGTCCCTCTTCCTCAACGGGCAGCTCCAGATGACCGTCGAGGACGAGCCCATGTACCATGAGAACCTAATACATCCGGCCATGGTGGCCCATCCGTTGCCACGGCGTGTGCTCATCATCGGCGGAGGCGACGGGGGCGCGCTCAGGGAGGTGCTCAAGCACGGTCCCGAGGAGGTCACCCTCGTCGAGCTCGACGAGCGAGTGGTGAGCGTCGCGCGTGATCTCCTCCCCGAGGTGAACCAGGGCGCTTTCGATGATCCCAGGGTCACCCTTGAGTTCAACGACGGGCGTTACGTGCTCAAGTCGGCGGTCGAAGCTGGAAGAACGTGGGACGTGATCATATGCGACCTCTCCGATCCTACGACCGGACCGGTGGCCATGCTCTACACCCGTGAGTTCTACCAGCTGGTGAAATCGGCGCTGGACGATGGCGGTGTGTTCATCACCCAGGCGACCTCGCCCTATTGGTATCCCGATGCATACGCGTCCATCACCCGCACGCTGGCCGACTCGTTCACAGTGGTCCATCCCATGGTAACATGGGTACCCACCTTCGGGATGTGGGGGTACGTGGTTGCTTCGAACGGTCCTGATCCTGCGACCATGTCCACCGAAGAGATCATTTCGCGACTCCGGGAACGTGACATCACTACAACTCATTACACAGCGCGCGCACATGCACGCCTCTTCATCCTCCCGGGATCGGTCGAGACGGCCCTTGCGAATCCCAAGGTACCTGTATCAACCGACGACAATCCCTTCGTTCTCTATGCCATGCAAGAGGAGGACGATTAACGCTCATTATTCGATCCCGGGGCCCTTCCGGTCGTGGTACGGACGCCCAATACGATCAGTACAATAGGTTTTTAAGCCACACCACCATAGGCTCTAACAGGATGAGTGGGCACCTTATGCGTAGGAATCTCACCCTCGGCGATGGAGGTCAGTTCTCTCTTGAGTTCCTGCTCGCCCTCTCGGTCGGTGTCGTCATCCTCGGGTTCGCCGCGTTCCTCAACACCTACAACTGGCGCAACACGCGTACCAATCTCGACATCCGCGCGACCGAGTCCTTTGTCGACACGGTCGCTGCCAGGGTGTTCGAGGCCAAGGCCATGGGCAGTAACGCGTCGGTCCTTTCCATCCCCATGAGGGCGCCGGTTGCGGGCATTCGTATAACCAAGCGCGAGACCAATGATCCGGACATGACGGTGCTCAGGTTCCTCATAGAGGACCAGGAACGGTTCCCCTCCGGTGCGTTCATCGACAAGACCCTACTGTTGAACCCCGACCTCGTGCTTCCGGATAACACCACTCTGTTCAACCAGAACGACATCATACTTGTATGGAGCGACAGGCAGGGCCGTATTCGTGTGGGTGATTCGCGATGAGGACCTCACGCAGGGGATCTGCGACTCAAGAGCTCCTCTTCATGGTCACGGTGTACATAATCGCTGTCGGATCCCTGGGCTCCTTCATGTCCATGCAGCACCGGCAATACTCCGCCCATGCTGACTATGAGAGCGCTGCCGTCACTGGCCGGCAGCTTAAAACGGCCATTGACCGTCTCTCGAGCCACAACGGCACGGTGAAGATGCACATACCGTGCAATCCGAACGAGACCGTCTCGATAGAGTCGGTCACTACGGGTAAGTTCATCATGATGATCGGTGAAGAGGAGATCACACGCTCCGTGCTCAGGGTCCACCCATCACCGAACAGCACCATCGACTTCCAGCAACATTTCGCCCTCATCAGGTTCGACCTTTCCAATGATATGGCCGCGCGTATGAAGGAAGTGACGTGCGCCATGGGGTTCCAGCCCAATCCGAATCCCCCTGGCGGTGGTGGCTGTACACAGTTCTTGGACAAGCTCTTGCATATCTTCCTTGAGGGTGAGCTCTACCGCTCCATCTACATATGTGAGGAACTGCACTGCAAGGCCGCAACGACACTCACCATCCACGTCACTTCGGATGATAACGACGTGCTCAGGAACGACTTCAACAAGATCAAGTCCATCCTCGAGATGGAGGGCAAGGAGCTCCGCATCACCGTGACGAACAAGCGCAACCAGGATATCATCCTGTCGAGCAATAAAGGCAGTCTTCAGGACATGTCGCTATCACCTACGACCTGCACGACGGCGAGGTTCCAGACCCTGTGCGTCAGCTCCTACGACGGGAGATGCCCATGATGCGGCGCAGGCTCGCTCTTGCCCGACGTGGGCAGGTCTTCGCCATGGATGGTCTGCTGGCGATAGTTATCATCCTGCTCCTCGTATCACTCATCCGCTCGGCCCGCACTCGTCTTGCCACCGAACGCTCCGAGTGGGCGGCCCGGTTCCAGCTGGAGAAGAACGCCAACGACCTCATCGACGCCCTGGTGCGAGAACCGGGTCAGCTCTTGAGCGGCGCTGTATGGGAATGCGTTCCACCGACATGTGCGGTCTCCACGATCAGACGCCCGGGTCTTGCCTACATCGATCCGGTCCGTAACCTTGAGAGACCATCAGTGCTCGATCAGCGCAAGGTCAATGCCTTCTTCACGGACCATGTCACCGACTCTGAGGAGCTCATCAAGGACTTCGCACCTTATGTCCATATACAACTCGCACCGAACCGTGGAGCTGGTGGCCTCACCATCGAGATCGGGGACACTAACCGCACGACCAATCCCCGACTCGAGAAGGTGAGCATCACACGGGTAGTTGTAGTGCTCGAACCCGGGAGCGGTTCGCGGCGCACGGAGTTCCTGACGCTCACGTTGGCCCAGTGATTCAACCGCGCCGTGTCTTGACAAGGGCAACCTGGAAGCCAATGAATGCCAAGATTAGCACACCGATGAACACTGTCATCGATTCCTGCACGAACTTGAGCTTGAAACCCATATACACGAAGGTCAGCCCCCCGATCGCGAAACAGGATCCTGAGACCACCTCGAGCATCCGGCCGAGCTTCTCCTGTTCTCGCATCCCCCTGTAATAGGTCGCGAAGAGGTAGCATACTGCCGCGAGGAAGAAGAACTGTGACGACCAGTAGTAGGAGGTGACAAGTTGGCCCAGAGTGTCGCGGGCCTTGTCGGCACCCTCGGAGAGCACGATGTACTCTGCCTTATAGGATACCATATTGACGCGGAATAGGATCGTGACCATGAAGAACCCGACAACGAGGCATACTGAGAAGGTGAGCCGCTCGATCGAGCGAAGCCGGTCCTCCAAAGCGACCAGCATCTCGAGGATCTTGTCCTGCCGCTCGTCCGACGTCTTCCCAGGCATGGCCTTGGCAGGTCCAACAAGCTTTATATTGATTCGCGGCATGCTCTCGACCATGGGGTATCGGCGTATTCTGTTGGTCGCGGCGACCGTGCTCCTTCTTCTCGCTTCTGCCGCATGCGAGGTCACTGACGTGACGCTCACCTGTTCGATAGAGGGCGATACTTCTCGATGCGTACTCACGGGAGGGCGGACGCTCGAGCCCCACTTCGGTATCTTGCAGCGTGCACAGGAGCACTCCTTTGAGGGTGAAGACCTTCGATACACCGTTGATAACATCTTCCCCCTGGAGGGGCACGCGCTCCTGGTCGATATATTCGAACCTACCTGTATCCTGCGTGACCTTTCGATCACTTATGACCTCGGCTCTTACGAGGTGGTCATCGACAACAGCTCGATACGCTCTCTCCCCCTCCCCCCGGATCTGAGGGTCCTCGAAGGCAAGGTCGAGCTCAAACGGACCATCCATGACGGTACGCTCACTATCGTGGTCCCCCTTCGGCGACGACAGGGCCGTGTGCTCTCGTCCTTGTTCGATATCTTTCTCGCGCTATATGCTGCAGCAATTATCATCATCATACTGGTCTTCTCCAGGTCCATCGAGAAGCAGCGTGAAAAAGAGACAACTCCGCGCACGACCCGCGAGGACTTCTCATATCTTCTTGCGATGCTTACCAAGGACGAGGAGATGGTGCTCGATACACTGCTTGGGAGCGAGGGTATGACACAGCGTGAGGTGAGACGCACGACCGGCTTCTCCGCACCCAAGTTGACCCGCATCCTCGCAGGGCTCGAGGGACGCAGCATCATCCGTCGAGAACCCGTCGGAAGGACCAAGAAGGTCTACCTATCCGGCGAGGTGAAGTACCAGAAACGAGGGATGTAGTGTAAATTTGGGTTATTGAGCCCGAGGGGTTCTAGCCCTGTGGTGCCTGCTCCTGTTGCTATTGAGGAGCATACCCTTGCTCTGGCGCCTGTTTCCGATCTGGTTCCGACGGCCCTACGCCGTCCGCTTTATTCCCGACCTCTCCGGCCGCGACATCGGCGATGAGGTTCTTGAAGCTGTCCTCGGATTTCGTTGCGGTCTTCATTTCCGCCCCTTCATTGAGCCCGGACGTGTACTTGTACTCGCCGCTGTACGCGATGCAGTTCTTGCAGCAGTAGTTCGTACCGTCGTTGATGAAGCAAACCGAACACACCTTCGACTTGCACTGTGGGCACTCGAAGAGATCTTCCTTCTCCTCGTTGCACACAGCACATATATCGGCCTTCTTCCTCTTGATGATCCCCATCTTGTAGAGAACGATGACGATAGCCAGAACGATAACGATAAAACCGATCGCGAACTGGGTCTGTGATGGATACCATGGGGGGGTCATCGTTTCGATCATCTCGGACGTGAGCCCGTAGTGAGCCTCCACGCGGATGAGAAGAATAGCAAGGGCGCTTTCTTCGACGGCGAGCACGACCTGGTTATCTCCGACCTGGAGAGAACAGTCACCTCCAGTGACGTTGAAAACGTGCCAGTCCTCATCAAGGACAACACATTCATCGTGGGTGATCATTCCGCAATGCATCTCGATAATGCCCATGTCACAGCAGGACGCGGGATCCGTGTGATCGGTGCAGAATGAGACCTTTATCGATGTGCTGTCAAGCACGCCCTTTTCCCTGTCCGCTTCGACCGTGGTCCATATCTTGAGCCCGTCCACCTTCACGATCTCGGGAGTGCTCATGGTCAGGACTATCGGTGCTGAGCCATCCGCAGGGATGAACGCGGCAGCTTCCTTCGAATTGGCACTGCATATAGGTACGGATCCGGGCTGAGAGGGACATCGCATCAGGTTATCGATGAGATTATCGACCCCTCTAGCCACGACGTAGTCTGCGGCACCCAGCGCTATCGAGAGAAGTAGTACTGCGACAATTACCCGCACTCCAGACCTTTCTCTCGATTTCATCAGGTCACTCACCGCGTGCGCTGCCGCTGCGCTCTGCCAAATCAGAACGCTTTCTGTTTTATAAAACTGAGCCGGGAGCGGACTATTCTCATTCTATAGGTCAGATCACAGATCAGACATCCCCGGTGCTCATCCTAGGTTCAGGTCCTACCCACGCCACCCGTTCCACCCACGTCACCCACATGAGGAAGAGCACGAGTATGAGCCCCTCCCGCCAGAGGAAGGTATGCCATAGGTCGAACCACTCGGTCCCCCACCGGTGCACGATCCATGCAAGAGAGGAGAGCCGGACGATGTTCACCAGATAGATAACGGGGTATCCGATAGCGATCCCAAGGAGCCTACGGTGCAAGCTGGTCCCGGGAAGGGCGAACACCAGGGCGGTGAATGCCATGATCGACCGCCATCCAGTGCATGCTTCCACGATCTCGATGTACGTAACCAGGGGTTCTGCGGGGACGTGGAGGAGTATGCCCGCGGTGCAGGGCCCACACATGGTGATGTTCCCTCCGGCCATGCAGAAGTCCGTGCATCCCTGAACGAGCGTGGTCTCGCCACCGACGACCCGGGCGACGAACGCTGTGTGGGAAGCGACCACTCGCTGGAGCGGTAGCAGGCCCACACCCGTGTCCAGTAGAAGGTAGAACGGGAGCGATAACGCGATGAACCGTAGCATGAAGAAGAGCACAAGGAGAAGCCGTCGGTCCGTATCCGTCGCCGGTTTGCCACCGAGACGCTCGAACGGCCTCACGAGCGGGTTCTCCATTGTTGACAGTGTGTCGGAGAATACATAAAAGCATGATGGCGCGGGGCCGCCCTCGATAACCTTAATAGGTTTAGGTGGCAGGTGTCGCACCATGGCCTGGGATGGTGCCCTTGAGCAGGTTTCTGACGTTATATGGGAGATCCCCAGCGACCATGACATGAGGGTGCCGGTCCGTGTGTACGGGAGCAAGAGGATCGTCACCACCATGCGACGGGACAAGACCTTTGAGCAGGCGACGAACGTGGCCAAGCTACCAGGGATCATCTCCCGGTCATTCGTCATGCCCGACGGCCATCAGGGTTATGGATTCCCTATAGGCGGGGTCGCCGCCTTCTCGCTCGAGGACGGCGTGGTCTCGCCCGGCGGCGTGGGATACGACATCAACTGTGGTGTCCGTCTCCTGACAACGCCGTTGACCGGTGAAGAGATCCGACCTCGAATCAAGGAGCTCCTTCCGACGCTCTTCAGGAACATCCCCTCCGGAGTTGGTAGCAAGGGCCGGTTGCGCGTTGGCGGACGTCAACTCGAGGAGGTCATGGAGCAGGGTGCACGCTGGGCCGTGGACAACGGTTACGGTACAACGGCCGACCTTGAGCACATGGAGGAGAGCGGATGCATCGCGGGCGCTGATCCGAGCAGGATCGATGTACGGGCCCGGAAGCGCGGGGTACCCCAGTTGGGGACGCTGGGTGCCGGTAACCACTTCCTTGAGGTGCAGGAGGTTGCGGAAGTGTACGACGAGCATGCTGCCAAGGCCTTCGGCGTGGAGGAGGGGCAAGCGATGGTCATGCTCCATTGCGGCTCCCGCGGATTCGGCCACCAGGTGTGCAGTGACTATGTGAAGATAATGCTCGCTGCGTCGCGAGCATATGGGATCACGCTCCCCGACAAAGAGCTGGCTTGCGCTCCACTTGGAAGCCGTGAGGCCGATAACTATCTGGCCGCGATGTTCTGTGCTGTCAACTATGCGTTCTGCAACAGGCAGGTCATGACGCACTGGGTGAGGGAGAGCTTCAAGCAGGTGCTCGGAGGAGATCCTGATCTGCGCCTTGTGTACGACGTGTGTCACAATATCGCCAAGCTGGAAGAGCACGATGTGGATGGCAAGCGGTCAATGGTGTGCGTTCACAGGAAGGGTGCGACCCGAGCCTTCGGTCCAGGACGTAGTGAGGTCCCTGCCGACTATCGGGACGTGGGTCAGCCGGTGATCATTCCTGGTGACATGGGCACGGAGTCCTATCTCCTCGCAGGCACGGAAAAAGCCATGAGTGAATGCTTCGGTTCCACCTGCCACGGAGCGGGTAGGGTAATGAGTCGCCACCAGGCAGTTCGCGAGTTCGGAGGGAATGCGCTGAAACAAGAACTGTCCGACAGGGGTATCGCTGTAATGGCCACGAATCCGAAGATCCTTGCCGAGGAGGCCCCGGGCGCCTACAAGAACGTGTCGGCCGTGGTCGACTCAGTCCAAGTTGCAGGTCTGGCCCGTAAGGTTGCTCGTATGGTACCACTGGCCGTCGCGAAGGGATAATGGCCATGGCACCCATTACCGGCCTCATCGTGGACATCGACGGTGTTGTCTACCGCGGCAGCACACCGTTGCCTGGCGCCATTGACGCGATCAACGCGCTCTCGGAACGGCTCAAGGTCCTTTTCCTTACCAACAACTCGACACGTTCACGGGCCCAGTACCGTGAGAGGCTCTCATCCATGGGCATTGACATGGAGCGCTGTTCTGTACTCAACTCGTCACGGGCAACAGCACTGCACCTTTCCCGCTCCGGTATACACAGTACCCTAGTCATCGGGGAGAGTGGTCTTGTGGACGAGCTCGTGCTCGAGGGGATCCAGATCGTTGACCGCAATGCAGAGGCCGTTGTCGTCGGTCTTGACCGATCGTTCTCCTACGAGAAGATGGCAGCAGGCCTCAGGGAGGTCCTGGGAGGTGCCACGTTCGTGGCAACGAATCCGGATCCCACAATCCCTGATGAGGAAGGCCTCCTCCCCGGCAACGGGGCCCAGGTCGCTGCCCTACAGCGTGCGTCCGGCGTGGAGCCGCTGGTTGTGGGAAAACCCGAGCACATCATCATGGACATCGCCCTGGACGAATTGGGTACATCTCCCGAGCACATCCTCACGATCGGTGATAGGTTGGACACCGACATACTCGCAGGTATACGTGCAGGCACCAAGACATGTCTGGTGCTCACGGGTGCCACGGGGAGGGACGATCTGAAAGAGACGGACATCCGCCCCGACCACGTCCTTGAGAGCATCGCTGACCTACCTGCGCTCCTCGACTCCCTCGAACGCCAGTGACACGGCGTTAGCGTAAAACCTTTAAGGCTGCGGCGAGATACAAAGTGGTGGTGGCGTCGTGACCTGGCGCGGCGTGCCTCCATGTGAGCCGTTCATGTAACTCCCGGCGCACAGAGTGAACCTACGGGCTCCGTGAGACACAAGTCAGGGAAAATGGGGGGTCACGATGGCAAAGGGTTCAACGAAAAAGGAACGGAACGTAAAGAAGGGTCTTTCTGAGGAGGAGTCACGCTACCGCGGACTGTTCGAGTATTCGCCCATATCCCTATGGGAGGAAGACTTCACGGCCCTTAAGAGCTTCTTCGATGACCTTCAGAAAAAGGGTGTCAAGGATTTCCGGAAGTACTTCGAGGGCCATCCCGAGGCGGTGGAAAAGTGCGCAGGCATCGTCAATGTCATCGATGTCAACAAGCGTACTCTCGACCTCTATAAGGCCAAGAGCAAGAAAGAACTGCTCTTGGGGCTCCCGAAGGTATTCGGTGAGGAGTCATTCCCTGTCTTCAGGGAAGAGATCATCGCGCTCGCTGAGGGAAAGACCACGTTCGAGAGCGAGGCGGTCAACAAGACCCTGAAGGGGGACCGCATCGGCATCCGTCTGAGCCTTGCCGTGGCACCCGGATATGAAGGAACGCTCTTCAAGGTCTTCGTTTCCATTCTCGATATCACCAAGCGTAAGCGAGCTGAGGCGGCGCTCAACAGGAGGCTCAAGGTGGAGGAGACCATCACGGGGGTTTCGTCACGGTTCGTCAACGTGACCGACATGGACACCGCCATCACGGCCACGCTCGCTGACATGGGGACACTTTCCGGCGCCAGCCGCTCTTATCTGTTCAAGTTACGCGACGAGCAGCGCATGATGGACAACACCCATGAATGGTGCAGCAAGGGAGTAGAGTCCCAGAAGGAGAATCTGCAAGGTCTCCCTTCGGACATGTTGCCCTGGTGGATGTCAAAGCTCATGAAGCAAGAGCTCATCCACATCACTGACGTCTCGGAGCTGCCCAAGGAAGCCGCTGCCGAGCGAGAGATCCTCGAGGAGCAGGACATCAAGTCCCTCCTGGTGCTCCCGGTGTTGGTCGGGGGCGAGCTTTCTGGATTCCTTGGCTTCGACAACGTCGAGGATATCGGGGAATGGAGCGAAGAGAACGTTACCCTCCTCAGGGTTGGGGCCGAGATCATCGGTAACGCCCTGGAGCGGCAACGGAGCGAGGAGGCTCTGAGGGAGAGCGAACAGCGCATCCGGCTCCTGTTCGACTGCGCGCCGGTGGGGATCCTCACATCTGACAAGACCGGCACCATCCTTGCTGTTAATCCAGCCATCCTCAAGATCCTCGGTTCGCCCTCGGCGGAGGCCACGAAAGCGATCAACCTCCTTACCTTCCCCCCGCTGGTCGACGCGGGTGTGTCTGCGGATTTCCGCCAATGCCTGGACACTGGCGAGATCACGGTCTCAGAGCACCCGTATACGACCGCTTGGGGGAAGAAGATCCACCTACGGTACCACCTCTCGCCGATCAAGGATGAGGATGGCACCGTCGCCCGTGTGCTCGCCGTCGTCGAGGACTTCACCGCGCTGAAGGAAGCCCAGGACGCGCTCCGGACGAGCGAGGAGCTCTTCCGAGCGATCTTCGATCGCTCTGCGGTGGGTATCGCCCGCATGCACCTTGATGGTCGGATCTTCGAGACCAATCTTGCGCTCCAGCGCTTCTTCGGCTATTCTGGTGACGAACTACGTGGTAAGCTCGTGTTCGACCTCTCGCACCCGGAGGACATGCTCAAGGACTACGCCCTCCTCAAAGAGATGGTCGATGGGAAACGCGACCACTACCAGATCGAGAAGCGGTTCTTCAAGAAGAACGGCTCTGAGGTCAGGGGGAACCTCAACGCATCCATGATGCACGATCCCACCGGTAAGCCGGAGTTCATCGTGGCAGTGGTCGAGGACATCACTGAGCGCAAGAACGCGAAATAAAGCGGGGAGTACGAAAGCTCAAGTCTACATTTATAAACCGGGGATCGGGCAATCGCCGGCATGTCGCAGGCAGGGTATCGTTTCGTTGAGATAGATCCCGAGAAGCTCGACTTCTGGGAGGAGCGTCTTGACCTAGATCCTGCTTTCACAGAGATGCTATCCCACTACACTGCAGGAAAGGAGAGCTCTGCGCGCTTCACGGTCGCCTACGATACCGCGACCCTGGATGTCCAGGGTTACGGCCTCTCACTAGAGACCGAAGACAGCTCGGTGAACCTATTCAAGCCCGTGAGCGCGGCCACTTCTGAAGGGACCGTCATCGAAGAGGACGGAGACCGGCTCGTCGCTTCTCACGAGGAGCGGACCGTCACACCGCTCGCAGCGGTCGACATGGACGGACGCAGTCTGCTCATCTACTCTGACATCGATCTCGAGAAGGAACTCGGTGCGTTCCAGTACGAGCGGAAGGAGGCTCACCGTCTCGGGGATATGCTCGTCGGCGAGGACTCGGGATTCCTTACGGACATGTACGACTTCTTCGGTGTTTCTGCCGATGCCGAGGCGTTCGGTTTTGAGCCTGCAGAGACGAGCAAGCTATCACAGCTCAAGGAGTACATGGATGTAATCGGTGAGGAGCCGGAGTATGCCGCGCTCCAAGTTGGTAAGATCATGCGTCGCATGGGTCAAGGGCTCGTTCAAGGTTCGCTCGTCGGTGTCGCCATGAGCATGGGTGCCGTATACGGTGTCGTAGGCTTCTTGGCAGCGACCCAACAGCTCGGACGGGACCAGATGGAGGCCGTCGCCGATGGCCTGGTCGGTAAATACGTCGATGATGCGGTCAATTCTGAGAACCCTCGTGAATCGCTCAAGTCGCCCTATCTTGTCAAGAGCCTCTTCTGCGCTGCCAGCGGGGCCGCCACCTATCTCATGCAACCTCAGTTCCTTGCCGGAATGGCCAATCCCGCTATCCCGCTCGCAGGACTATTCCTCGCCCAGCAGGCGACCGATGCGCTCGAGGACTCGCTCAACGATAAGATTGGTTTCGCCGTACGTGAGGAGCTGATCAAGAACTCCGAGAAGATGAAGGCCAAGGGCCATGACAAGCACTTCTATCAGCTCAAAGGGACCGAGGACATGGTCACCAAGTATGCTCGCATCGTCCCCTTCCTCGGTTCTGCTATCGCCACAGGTGCTCTCTTCGCGGCTGGTGGTGCGGTCTCCCCCCTCGCCTTCACGCTGGCGTCGATAGGCATCCCGATGTGGGCCGGAGGCAACATGGTCTGGTACGCTTACCGTTCCAAACCCGATGTGATGATGGAAGTGGACGCCGACGAGTACCTCGTCCTCCAGGACGGATATGCTCTCGACTCGGGCTGGGAAATGAGGTTCGAGCGTCTCGAGGGCGATGAGGCCGTATCCTACAATCTTGAGAGCCCAAAGGTCTACCACGGGAAGGACGGGAAGCTCAACATCCCGGTCGACCTGGGTGACGAGGAATGGGGCGTTCAGCTCAAATACGGCGGCGATGGGACGATGCCCGAGTACACGGAGGAGCGATCATTCATCAACAAGATGCCCGGATTCGTGCAGAAGATGGCGTTCTTCAAGGAGAAGGAGAGCTGGGACATAGGGGAGGGCGACCTCCGCATAGGTCGCTACAGCACCGATGCCTACGACATGGTCAAGGTCGATGATCACACCTATGCTTTCGGTACGAAAGCGTACATCGACCACCTGGAAGGTTCGCTCGTGAAAGAAGGTCCTGAGGACGCGTACGACATCTAGGTGATCATTCCTCTACCTGATCAAGTAGGTTAGGTAGCGGGGGATGGATTTGAACCATCGATCTTCGGGTTATGAGCCCGACGGGCACTCCAGGCTACCCTACCCCGCTATGGGATGAGCAAAAGAGGGCCGATAGTGTTTAAATAGGTATCGTTGGCGGCGTCCTTGACTAAACGACAAGGGCGTTCTTGGTGATGTCCTCGAACTTGGCCTGCCACGCGGACACCTTCTCGGCGTCAGTGATCGTGCCCTCCTCCTTGAGCATGGAGGTGAGGTACACGAACTCCAGGGTGTCGCGCAGTAGCTGCTCGGCCTTGCGACCACGCTCGATCGTATTGGAGTCGCTCTGGTCCGCGAGCGCAGCGATGGCATATCCCGCGATATCGGAGGTCAACTTGTGGTAGTCCGCATCCGTTCCCTTCTCGGGTGCGAGACAGAAGTCGAACTTGGCCCAGTCCCCTTCCTCGATCGTACCGTCAGCGGTTATCTCCTCGACCACCTTGCCGTAGTCCGCCAGGGCGTTATTGATCCTGCGTGAGAGATCGTACTGACCGGACGTACCGAGCTTCATCTCCAAGAGGGTGCTGTATTTGTTGGCAGCCTTCTCGTTGATGCTCTGGTACTCGTTCCTGATGATGGTGTCTGCGAACCCGTCCGCTGCGACAACAAGGTCCTCACAATGCTCACGTTCCGATGTATGGATGTACTCCTTGAGCCGTTCCCGGTCGTCACCTTTTGCGGGATTGGCCCTGAGCACGCTGATGAGGAGAGAATACTCGTCGAGAGTGGAAGAGATGGTCGAGTGCATGTCACCGCGGAACTCCGGATCGTTCAGCAGGCCGTGGACCAATCCGTTCATGGCCTCGGACCCGAGGATATCATTGGCGAGGTTCCTTCCAGCCTTCGCGGCGACGTACTTGATCCGTGAGCTGCCGAGGATGTCCTTTCCACGTTCGGTCTCAACACCCTTAGCATGCACGAATACCTCCTTGTCAACGATGTTGTCGGAGTCTACCGCGGCATAATTGAGCGCCTTATCTGCGATCTCCTTGTACGGGACTGCGGTCTCGAGGAGGTTGGAATCGAAAATCTCGTGATTGCCCGCCCAGGCCTTTGCAATGAACTGTGACGTCTCCTGACCGATGAACCTTGACGTCGCACCTGACACCTGGTCACTAACGGTCTGCACCGTGGTGTCGATGACGTATTCGGCCATGTCGTTCGCGTAGCTGTCCAACTGCTCCTCGGGGACCTCTTTGGCCCGGCGGAGCTCGTGTCGGAACTGGTCGACGAGCTCTTGGCGATGGGTCTCGGCCTCGGTGCGCGCGGTGTTCGTTGCGTCCTTGACATAGTCCACCTGGTACTTGGCATCGAACTCCTTGACCACTTGCTTTGCTATGAGAGCATGTACGTCCCGATACTCACCATAATGGATATTGAACAGGCGTTGGATGCTCCCCATGACGAAGGGGTACGAGAGCCCAGCAGTGACGGTACATGTTGCCAACGCCCATGGCGCCGGTGATAGTGGACCGCCACCGAGCATGAACCACAGGGCTCCGTTCTTGAACGCTGACTCCACGTACTTGGCCGGCTCGGCCTTCACGCCGTAGAACTCCGATTTGAAAGCACTCTTCAGTTCATCCATGGTATTGCCGTTGGCGTTGGATGCATTAGTGAGGCCATCGGACACGTAATCGTGGCACTTGGAGAATCCGTCAAGGGTGCTGTCACCCATCTGCCATGCCTTTCGCTCAGCAAGGTCGTAGGCGTTCTGACCGGCTATAGCGATCCTGTCGATATACTCCCCAACAGTCACTGTCAAGGGACGGCATGGCAAGCTCCTTATATACTTTTCTTAGGTTGGATGGGAGCAAATGAACGTCCAGTGCCTGTGCCTCGGGTCCGCGAATATCGATATGGTGGCCTCTGTCACACGGAATCCGCGCACGGACGAGAAAGTGAAGATCCAGGACATCTCCCAGTACTATGGCGGGAGCGCTGCAAACACGGCCACGTGCCTGGCGCGCCTGGGTGTCCGTACTGCTATGGTGGCCCGAGTGGGGAAAGACCATAACGGTGACCTCATCATCACACGGCTCGAGCACGAGGGCGTGATAACTGACCATGTCATCCGTTCGAAAGGAAAGAGCGGGTACACGTTCATCGGTCTCGAGCCCGGAGGTATGCGCGTCATCTATGATTTCAAGGGTACGAACGCCCTCCTCGATCCCAGGGACGTACCACCCATCGCGGCAGATGTCCCCGTGGTGTTCGTTGCCGGTATCGACGAGCGCGGCATCGCTTTTGCGAAGGACGCGTTCCAGCGTGCACGCTATTCCATCTTCGCGCCATCAGGGTACATGATCAAAGAAGGTATCGAGCCGCTCCTCGAGATCTCCGACCTCCTTATACTGAACGAGTACGAATGGGAGCTGGTACAGAAGGTGTCCCCCGGGTTCACCGGCGATGTCGTCATCACCAAAGGAGCCGAAGGCGCCCTCGCCATCATCGATGGTGAGGAGGTGCAGGTCCCCGCGTTCAGTGTGGAACCTGTTGACACAACAGGAGCGGGCGACGCATTCTGTGGCGGATTCATCTACGGCTTTATACAGGACCTCTCTACTGCCGAGCGACTTCGCTTGGGGTGTGCGACCGCCGCGATGAACACACGTGGCTATGGAGCACGGGGCGGGATGCCTATCCTTGAGGACCTTGAGAAGTTCCTGGAGGAGAACCGTTGAGCGCCCGCATCATGGGTATCGACGAGGCCGGGCGTGGACCCGTTATCGGTCCGCTCGTCATCTGTGGTTTTGTGTACGACGAGAGCGTCGACCTCCGAGCACTGGGCGCAAAGGACTCCAAACAACTATCACCCACACGACGTGAGAAGTTAGCAGTAGGCCTTTTGGAGGTCGCTACTGACCATCGTCTATCGGTCATCACTGCCATAGACATAGACCAGAGGGACTGTTCCCTCAACGACCTCGAGATCAACCATATGGCGCGACTCATTGATGAACTGGCTCCGGACACTGTGTACGTCGACGCTATCCAAAGCGACTGTGCCGCGTTCCGGGACAAGCTCATGTCCCGTCTCTCGCATAAGTGTACTATCATCGCAGAGAACAAGGCGGACGTGAAGTTCCCGGTGGTATCGGCAGCTTCGATCCTCGCCAAGGTCGAGCGCGATGCTGCGGTCGGGCGTCTGCGTAAGGAATACGGTGACATCGGTTCAGGGTATCCGTCCGATCCGACGACAAGACAGTGGTTGCGGGATTGGTACAGCTCACACGGCAGTTTCCCTCCCGTCGTCAGGCACACGTGGGCGACTATCAAAGAACTTCTCTCCGCTCGCAACCAACGATCACTGGACGACTTCTGAACGGGGCAAAACGCTCGTTGGGCACCCTAGACGGGAACCCCGGGCACCGTCCCCATGCTTTTATATGTCTTTGGGGAAAGGCCCTGATTAGATGCCCACTAAGACGTGCACAACGTGTGGCAAATCCATCGACCTTTCGAAGAAGAAGGAGCAGCATGCTTCCGTTCGTCTGGAGTACTTCCATCCGAACGGAAAGGACTTCGAACTAAAACGCACGTACTTCTGCTCGCAGGAATGTTTTGCTAAGAAGGTCAAGGGGGCCAAGAAGTGAATCCCAAGGAGAAAGAATCAGAGGAACACGAGCCCGAGGTGCACGCATACGATAACATCCGTCGTGTAGGTGGTGAACTTGAATCGTTCATCGTCGAGAAACGCGACGGTGAGTACGTACCGGCCCCTATTACAGATAAGATCTTCACTGACGGTCCCTTGATCGATATCGAGAACGTGGGTACACTCGCCCGCGAGTTCCACCGGGACATGATCGAGTTCAATCCGGATCCCTGCATCTCGCTCCACGAACACTACGCGCGCCTCAAGACCATGTTCTGGGAGGCCGAGCTCATGGTCAAGAAAGTGAGGCCGAACGCAGAACTTGTAGGTCTCGCCCTTAACCAGATCAAGCCAGATCCCGCCCTCGACACCACCATCGATGACGGCGAATATTCGCGCAAGTATGTCTACCCTTCGTCCCGCTACTACTCGTTCATCGACTACTATAAACAACTGGGTGACAAGGCCGTCCGCGAGTTCCTCTCCATGGGACTTGTTGTGTCCTACCAAGCGGAGTTCTCCGTACTTAAAGAGGAGCTGGCTCATCTCTACCACTTGAGGCGGAATTTGGTCCCTCTCATGGTCGCCATTTGTAGCAATTCACCGACCCTAAACTACCCCGATCTCGTGCTCGACGGCCGGATAACGCTCTATCGCCGTAACTTCTCCCACGGCCATCAGCACATCGGGATCCCGACCTACATCCCTGAGGACTTCGACGACTATCTCGGCACCCTGGAGGGTCAGCCGCTCATCTTCGACGCAAAGGACGCCCGGGCAAAGCTCTCAGTAGACTATCGATGGGTCCGACTCAACGTCCCCACATCGGTCATCGTCGAACCACGGGAGATCGACAGTCAACCTTCTATCCTTGAGGACATGGCACCCCAGGCCGCCCAGTTCGGTCTCATCGAGGAGAATCGCGACAATCCGTTAATCGACAGTGTGATGAAGGCCACGCCCGAAATGCTTGAGAAGAGCCTGACCTCGGCCGCCAAGAGCGGACTTGAGGGCGAGTTCTTCACATCAACGGGAAGCCGACCCATGTACGATATATGGGCCGAGCTGCTCGAGATAGCCGCTGTGAACCTGGAGGAGCGCGGATTTGGTGAGCAGATGTTCCTCAAGCCCTTCGAGCGCCGTATCAAACAGGTGAAGACGCCCGCCCAGGTTTTCATTGAGATGACACAGAAACGGGGTCTTACGAAGGCCATCGACCGCTTCGTGGAGTGCATGAAGACGGATAAGCCCCTCATCTAACTGTGGCTAATCCCCATGTAAGTAAATAGGGAAGGCCGCCCAGCAAAAGCCGACCTTCCCCCGGTGGCAGGTCACGGACCGAGATGGCCCGTTTTGGGTGGTCGAATAAATTACTTCCTCCCCCCCTAACCACACTATAAAATAGAATAGTACATTTGGCGTATAAATTGCTAACGCCTCACAAGTATCCCTTTTTCCAAATCAGTATCCCTAAGTCATTAATAGGGATAATTCCGCTTCGAATATCGCAGCCACTTTCTCCGGGCATGGCCGTAGTCCCCTATAAACAGTGATAATGGATCGGTCTCCCCCATCTGCTTATAAAAAGACGGTCAATAGTGCCCCATCATGACGGATGATGGCATGTCGGTTAGGTTCCATGGCTCCGGTCTCGAGGTGGGTCGCAGCGCCATCAGCGTCAGTGTCCCCGGTACGCGTTTGCTCCTCGACTGTGGGCTCAAGCTCGTTCCAGAAGGTGAGGAGCATCCTCTTGCGCTCGATGAGCTCACGGGAGAGCTGGACGCCGTGCTCGTCTCCCATGCCCACCTCGACCATGTCGGCTATCTATCTGACTTTGTTGCGGCAGGCTATCACAATCCCATCTACATGACCGAACAGACTGCGCGGCTGACCCGACTGTTGCTCGAGGACTCGGCCAAGGTCAGGGAGATCCTGGGACACCACTCTCCAGATCCGGGCCCTGCGCTCGACCTGATCCAGCACGTACGGCTGGAGGAGGAGGTCCGACTTCCCGGAGGCACTACCTTCTCCGCTCATCAGGCCGGTCATATCCCTGGTGCGGCTGGCCTCCTTGTACGGGGCAGGGGCAGGTCCATCTTCTACACAGGTGACATTTGTACACGTAAGCTCCACACCATCCCACCAGCAGAGCTACCACAGGGGCCCGTGGATTGCCTCATTCTCGAGTCCACGTACGGTGGGCTCAGTGATGTCCTCCCGACGATCGAAACACGTGACAGGGCGTTCATGGAGATGATCGGGACGGCTCTCGAACGTCGTGGTACGGTCCTTGTACCGTCCTTCGCGGTGGGACGGTCACAGGAGGTCATGCTCACCCTCCATGAACACAAGAAAGAGCTTCTGCACCACGGCAATGTCAGGGTCGTACCGTGCGGCGGCATGCTCTTCGGAGCCACCAAGGTCTACGACAAGGAGGCGAAAAGGCCTATCGGACTAGACACTAAGAATGGCCCGCTGTCACCCATCCATATCCCCAAGAACCGCCGGATCGAGAAGGTCGCATCCGGCGAGTTCCCGACGATAGTCATCGCTACTGCCGGCATGCTTACCGGCGGCAGCTCACCCCGATACCTGCGACATCTTGCCGGTGATAGCCGGAACCTCATCCTCATCGTAGGATATCAGGCGGAAGGGACTCCCGGCAGAGAGCTGTTGGATGGTTCACGTCGGATAATGATAGACGGACAGCAAGTGGACATCAAGGCCGAGGTCGGATTCGTGAGCTTCTCGTCCCACACCTACCACGAGCAGTCCCTATCCCTGGTTCAGGATCTCTCTCCCGGGACCGTGCTCTGTAATCATGGAGAGCCATTGAAATGCGCTGAACTCGCCAGCGCGGTGGAGGAGCGGCTCGGGATCAAGGCCTCGGCGCCACCGAACGGTACGATGATCAGGGTGGCTGCACGTCCGACATAAGGCCTTCGAGAACATGCTCAGGATAGTAACTTGTCCCGACCTACAGCTCGGAGTACTCCTCTTGACGACGGCGGATGATGATGTAGCGCATATAGAGCAACACCACGACGCCCGTGATGAGGATTATCGAGATGAGCAGGACCTGGACGAGGTTCTCGAAGTCAAGCTTCGCGATGTTATACTCCACGTGAGCGTCCCAGTAGATGTATATCATCTCCTGGGCCGAGTCGTGCTGTCCGATGACCGAATAGGAGCGACGCGCGCTCTCAAGGGCGCTCTTCCCCTGGGCGTAGCGGATCATCTTGAGATACGACACTGAACCCGCGTAGTCCTGGATAATCTGCTTCCCTTCAGCGCTCTTCTCCAGGGCATTGGTCGTATGGGCCGTACAATCCTCTACGGCCTCTTTGTGGCGGGTGGCATACTCCTCTGCTCTGGCCGATTTGCACGTGCGTGCCCATGAAGAGACCCGATCGAGCACTTCGGCCTGACGACACACGTTCGGCTCACCTTCCACGATGGCGTCGAACACGGAGAGCGCGACGAAGCAGATGTCCTCGTAGGTATCGTCCACGTTCGTGAGGACCTCGGTGACCTCCTCATGCTCGAAAGAGGCCACGGTGAGGTTCTGCCGGTCCTCGGCGAGTGCCTCGATATTGTCGGTTATGGTACTGAAGCTCTCGATAGATTGGGCCTGCTCGTATGCCATGGATGATGCTGTGACCGCCCAGTACGTATCTCGTGTGTGATTGATGAAGTCATAGGTGGACGAGAGGAAGGTGGCCCCGAAGGTACCGTCCTTGCCGGAAGGGAGAGTCTGCGAATCGCAGAGGTAGGAGAGGTCCCGGGCGAAGTGGCACACCGATGAGGCCGTTGGGATGTCGGTTATGAACGTATCCCGGTGGCCACGCGAGATTATCTCCGAGTAGAGATCGATGAGCTGGCGACACGGTCGCGGCTCCGCCAATACCGGCATCAGCATAACGAGCAGTACTACTGTCGCAATGACCAGTAAGCGGGTCGTTCCATTCGACCTCACAGCTCAAGCACCTTCTGCGTCTTGATCCGATAACGCACGTACATACCTGTGATGATGACGGTGACCATGAACGCGAATGCCACGACGACATTGACCAGTGTCGACCAGAGCATGGCCAGGTCCTCGCGTTCGCTCTCGATGATGATGAGCTCGTTCCGCACACGTTCCGCGTCCTCCGTGAGATTCAGGTACTCACTTCCTAAGTCCCCTACAATCTCCCTGTACTCTTTGATGACCCTGTCGTACTTCTCCAGCGCGCGAGGGGGGAGGATACGGTCGCCCAATGCCTCCTGTCTGAGACCTTGGACATTCTCATACTTCGTCGAGACCTCGTCGAGCTTGTCGATGATATTACAGCGCAGGTTCACCCGGCTGAAGAACACGTTGGCCATGGCACCGTTGTGGCGCAGACGCTCAGAACGTGTCGTGGGTTTCAGGCAGTAGTACCTTCCGACATCCTCGAACGTTTTCAGGAGGGTGGCATTGGCCTTCTCGCAGATCGGCCGCGCCTCCTCGATATCGATGCACAACACTTCGAGGTTGCGCTCGGTCGAACGCAAGATGGAGAGAGCGCGGACCGACGTGAGATTATGGCTCCGCTTCATTTCGTTGAGGGTTAGGACGTTCGTCGAGAACACCGAGAAGGAAGATACGAGGGAGGCGGCTTTCGCCGACATGACCGGATCTTTCTTCGACCAGTCATCGCAGTGGACCAGGAAATCGCGCAGAGCCTTCTTCTCCTCTGGGAACCGTTTATCGATGAGCTTGATGTCGTCCCGGGCCTTCCGACAGCTCGGTGGGATGATCTCGAACTCCATGGGTCTCTCATCGGCGGCCCGGTCATCGTTCAGGGCATCGATGACAAGGCCGATCGTGTAGTCCCCTCTCGGATCGGAGAAGTCGAACCCAAGGCCTATTGGCAGCGTAAGGCGGCCCCCCTTGTCGATCTCGAACACGGGCGAGGGTACCTCTACTGCTTTGGCATGACGCACACACGCCTCCCCGGCCCCAACGGGGCAGGACCGGGCAACGACACTGAACGTTATGTTCCGGAGAGGGGTGAACCCGCCAACCTCTGCCAGGGTGAGGCTCGTGTTACCAGTGATCGACGGCGGGCGTTCCTTGTAGAGCGTGAGCTTGTCCGGCATCTCGATCATGAGCTGTGGGTGGGGGATCGTGAAGGAGAATGGGACCGTCCGGTCACCACGGTCAGGTATGGTAATGCGCAGCCCGCAGGTGTACTTATCTGGCGGGAGGTAATGGGGTACGTTCACCTCGAGGTCGAAGTCACCGGTCTCTTTTGCCGATACACCGATAGTCCCCTTAGCGACAGTGATGAATGTATTATTGAAATCACAGTCCACGATCTCGCCAGTAATCCCCTCAGCACAACCTCCATCGACCTCGATGATGGTTATGTTCTGTGACCGGAAATCCCCGCAAGGGAGCTCACGCATGTCCACATTCTCTGCCTTGAGGAGATAGTCAAAGCGTGGTACTTTGAGGAACAGGACTGTCTCTTTCTTTGCTTGTTCGGTCTTCGTGCGTGGATATGTCGCTGCTAGCCGGCCCGTGTACTCCCCCGCATTGATGTACTTGGGGACCATGATATTCAGGGTACCGCTTATCCGGTCACCAGGGGAGAGGTTGTCGGTCTTTTCAGCTTCGAACTCGAATGTGAAGTCCTTGATATTGCCCGTTATGTCCAACTTGAGGTCACGAACGCAGCCGGAGGTGGATGGTACGTACAGCTCGATGGGCTGCTTGAGCTCCCCCTTGCAGGGTGCGTCGAGCCCGATCGACCGGGGGCTCAGACGGAGCTCTGGAGGTCGGACTGACACAGCTGCGGGGACCTGTAGCATTTCATCCCCGAAGCGGAGGTTGATCTTGTAATCATCCTGCTTCTCATCCTCGTCCTCCAGGAGCGTGAGGTTGCCCAGAGTGAAGTCGACAGTTACCTTACCGCACTTGGGGAGCGTGTAGCTCTTCGAAGTGAAGATGAACGGATGGTCGTCCATGTTCACGTCAACTTCGAGCGGCAGATCGAACACGCAGCAGCGGTCCTCGATGGTTATGGTCCGTTCCTCGTTACCACAAGCGTTCTCGAATGAGAATGTATCAGGGCTTACTCGTACGTCCAGCGCTGGCACGAACCGAATGTTCAGGTCCACGACGATCTCAAGGGCGTTCGAACCCTCGATCCGAAGGGGTGTCGAATAGGTCGTCCATGGTGTGAGCACCTGTACTGTCTTCATGTTGAGCGTGATGTATTGGACCTGTCCCGATCTGACCTCACTGAAGCTCAACTGGTTCCCGAAGCGATCACCAAGGCTGATCTCCAGAGGACAATCCCCGTCCTCGTTACACATGTATGATGAGTCCAATTGTGCCACAACGTTGTACGCGTCGAGCTTACCCTGATTGGTCAGGGAAAGACTGTCCGTAACCTTGACGGCCCCGGAAGAGCGACATGGGATCTCGATGTCCTTTGCGTACTCTATCGGAACGGTGCGGAGGTTGGCACGCGCTTTCGCTACGTTGAAGGAGACGTATGTGGACTTCGGGCTACCGGTCAGGTTGTAAGCCTCGATCTTTAGCTTGTAGCTGCCTGTGCTCAGCTTCCCGATCATTATCTCGTGGCTTGTGGACCAGGAAGCATCGGTCCCGAGGACACGACCCCGGTCGTCCTTGACCTGTGCCTGGGAGTTCTGATTGGTCGAGATCGTGATCGTGAGAAGGTCTGCATCGGTCGCATAATCATAGGGTTCCTTCGATGCGATGACCTGAGCGGAACTCGTGAACCTGAAGTCATCCGCCACGGCGGACAAGCAGAGGAGGATCGACAGAGCGAGTAGTATGCGCTGGTAGCGAGCCATTCAACCACGCCCCAGGAGCAGGAGCACCGCACCAGCGATGGCCAGTATCACCGACACCCCCAAGGCACCTAGGGCCACCGACCGGGGCTGGACGATGTTAGTGGAGCTTGTGAACGTTTTCCAGAACTCCACTTGTGCACGATACTTCCGATCGTAGGCGATTATGATAACGATCACCAGGAAGCATCCAACGAGCGCTGCCGGGGCTATCCGCGTCGTTACGAGCCCGGGAATGCGTGTGCTCTCATCCTCCAACAACATCTTAGACTTCTTGAGTTCCTCCTTGAAGCTCTCAAGAGGGGCCTCGGGCCCGAGCCCGGTAACTCCCATTTCCTTGATGTTCTTCTGTGATGCTTCTCCGGCCTCGACGACACGCGACTCGTACAATGAGGGGTAGTCAAGAAGGAACTTGCGCTCGGGTTCAGTCAAGGCTGCGAGCTCTTCCGACGTCGGGACCGTGCCAATGCGCAGGTCCGCTGTATACCGGGAGAGCCTTAGGGCACGACTGGCGGTCATTACCGATTCATGTACGCATGAGGGCCGGTCACATATCGTTGCCCAGGATATCTCCATCCAATCGGTGATTAGCGTGTCGACACGGGCTCCTGACTCGGACACCGCACGCGTCACCTCTGAAATGAAGCCCGACATGACATGCTTGAAGGATTCCGGTGTGCAACCAGTAACTCCGCTGAGCGCCTGTTCTCCAGTCTCGCATATGGAGAGGTTAGCAAGGACCGGATCATCAACATATCCTTCGATGAACTTCGCGTCCATTTTTCCACGGACAGGTCTGATGAGATCGATACAATCCTTGGGAGCACCTTTATCCGGTTCGCAAGCAGGTGGTTCGCCCTCGAACACGAACTGTGTACATCCACTGATGAGTACGAATGAGAGCAGGAGAACTGCGTACTTACTCTTCATCGTCCTCACCCTCCCAATAGTCATCATCGTCGGCCTCAGTATCATCAACCTCGGCCTTCGCCTGTACGGCCTCGCTCGCCCCCTTGTTCGGCTCCTTGCTTCTCTTTGGGACGGGAGCTCCCCTTACAATGGCGAGTCCAAGAAGAGCGCCAAGCAGACCACCGAGCCCGAAACCGAAGAGGATACCGGGAACGCCACCGACCGCGGCGTTCGTCTTGGCGTTCTTCGCCCGCTCGATCTCGACGACGGCACGCTGTCCAAGGAGGTCCTCTCGTTCATGGAGCGACTCCACGGAAACCGCGGCCATAGCAAGACTATCGAGCGCTACCGTCTCGATGCTCAATGAAGAGGAACTGCTCCCGCACCGGCCATCAGTGCAAGTGACGTTGATGTAAACTACACAGGCGCCTCCGGTGGAGGAGTAAACTACGGTCCCGTTGACGTCCGCGCGGGCGGGTACGGTCCATCCCTCGTTGGCCGCTGTAAGGCCTTCTATCTTAAGGCCCGTAGCACAGCCTGCATTATCCGTGACCTTGAGGAGGCGTTCAAGGTCGGCCGGCACCGTCCCAGAGAGCTTGATCGAGAAGGGGTACCGTGATGCCATCCCGGTGAAGGTGCGCTGTGACGTGGTACCAATATCCAGGCTCTGGACAAGTGGAGCTCGAACGAGGAACTCGGCGCATCCCTCGCCGGAGAGCCCCTTGATAACGGCACAAATAGCATGGAGACCTGCAGCGTCCGGGACGAGACCGAGGTCTTTGAGTGCATATGGTTTCCCAGATACGACCTGGAACACCTTGGAGGATGAGGCAAGGGTCTCACTGCTGGTAACGGTGATATTCAGAGGGAGGACGATGTCAGGAACGCCGGTGACCGTGACGGACGTCTCGACCGTGTCCCCGGGGAACACCTCGAGGCGATCGTGTGAGAAATATATGTGGAATGCTCCCGAGCCCAGCTGTGTGATGGGAGCACGGACCAGTGTCTCCACGGTCTCGTTGCGCTCGAACGAGTAGGTGACGTGTAGCATATCGGTGCCATTGAACAGCGGGCGGAGCGTGAGAGCGACGGTCGTTCCCGCGACAGGCTTCATCACAAGGAGCTCGGTCCGCTCCCCGTCCTTCCAGCTTCCGAGCACCTCGAAGGCCTCTGTGTTCACGGAGACGGTGAGGATGCGATCGGTGCGCTGTTCATTAGTGAAGACCACTGTGGCGTTGAAGGTCTCGTTCCCCTGGAGGACCGTTGCAGTGGTCGTGAGTTCGGCCGTCGGCAGCACGGCGGGCACATCGACCTCAGGGCCTGTGACTTTCCCCTTGACCATGGCTTCGATCACGCACGTATCCAAGGTCACATCGCCCTCTCCAGTGGCCGTGAGCGTGATGGTGGTGGACCCTCCGCCAATGGCGCGGAAGGAAGCGAGCTTCACGATGCCCTGAATCATGCTGGTGACGTTCTGAGCGTACTCGAGAGTAAGCACCGAGTCATCGAAATCCGCGGATACGTTCGCATCGGTAGCAAAGGCCCATGCGCTCACATCAAGGTTATCGCCGAGGTCCAGTGTGACAGATGCATCGGGACAGAGCAGACCCACAGGTTCTCGAGGCTTGATCTCGACCGTGGCCCACGTCCGAACGGTACCGGATGTGCGGTTGACGAGGGTGAGGTTGAGCTGTGGATTCTCTACAACAAGGCCATATGGCGGTGCCGTCACATTGACGATCACCTCGAAATTGGACCCTGCAGGTGGGAATGACACGGTCGCGTAGGATGCGGCGGACGCGGGATCCACATCTACGACAATACCTTCGGTCGCTGTGACAGGCGGAAATGTACAGCTCTCGGACGAGCCCTCCCGAAGTGGGCCTAGCGAATCGCACGTCTTGAGTGCGAACGCTGGCGATATCATTAGTGTAAAGAGGAGCACCAATCCAATTAGACGTATGGATCTAGGAGAAGCTATCGCCTACCCCCCTGAGAAGAACTCCATCTCAGTAACGTTATCAAAGAGCGCCTGTGCTTCATCCGGTGAAGTCTTGCTCGCTTCACGGAGGGTCTTGCGGGCCCAAGCGTTCCCCTTGACCTCGAGCTCCTTCAATCGCCCCACGTCCTGCGGTCTGTAGGTGAAGGACGTTGTGACGGAGATCTCGGGATTGTCGGTCGGGACCACACCATGATGGAGCTCCTTACGAGTGAGGCGGCCCTCTTGGTCCTTGGTGATGGTCTCGAAGTATATCTTGTTCAGGTACTTCTTGTTCACCTTGAACACCATGGCGGCAGAGACAGGGAGCGTCTCTTCCAGCCCGGTCATGAGCTGTTTCGACCAGCACTTCATGGCCTCATCCGCGACCTGCTGAGTCTTGTCCTTTGATAAGAAGGGGAGCATCGTCTCCGAGAAGCTCAGGAACATCTGGCTACGTCCGATCGAGGCGATACCGGGCTTGCCCGGCATATAGGCAAGAGCTCGGATGTAGTCCGCAATGTCGAATGCGGGCAGGTTGAGCTTGCCCGTTGAGTCCTGGATGGACACGATGAGGTCGAGCACGAGGTTCTTAAGGGAGTCGACCACCATCTCGTTGAACACAGGTATCTTCTCGATGAAGGCGCCATGACCACGCTCGAGAACGACCTGGTTATCGACGACGATGAGCCCGTCGACGAGGTCGAGCATCTTGGTAATGTTCCACACGGCGTTCCAGGCACGCATGTAGCCTTCGCTCTCCTCGGCAGGGAGCACTGCGACAGCGATGATGGGCGTGTTCGGGTAGATAAGCTTGAGGAACTCTGCGATCTTGGGTGCAGTACCGGAACCCGTACCACCGCCAGCACCGAACGCCATGAGGATGACCGGAGGCCCGTTCTCACCCATCTTGAGGTGTAGGAAACGGCGGAACTCGGGCAGGAACTCGTTCTGGTGTTCCTCGAGAAGGATGTGGCCCTTCCAAGGTGTAGCGCCCATCCCGCCCTTCACGCGACCTTCGAAGTCGGTCTGGTCGGTCTTTCCTAGGGCAGGAGCCACGCACGATCCGTCGATCCCGATACCCACGACGGGATCGAGCTTGAAGGCCTTGCGCAGGTTAGGGCAAGCGCGGTAGTAATCGGTGAACCCTGATGTGATGCACACAGGAGTGATGAACACCGACGGGTCCTGTTTGAAGAAGTCAAGGAATGTCTTCTCACCCTTCAGGTTCATATACAGCTGGTCGAGTATCTTCATCCCGCACTGACCAAGTCCCACTGCACCGTACATATCTGATATATCGGGAGGGGATTAATATTAAATAGGTATTCGTGCCATTCCGTGACGGATCCGGGGGCCGTGACCTATGACAGGAATGTACTATATCCGTCTTGCTACCATTGATGAGGTCTTTCAGGTCCACCCCTTCGATCCCAACGATCCGGGACAACCCCTGCTCGAGAACTTCACACGCATCGTCGGTAGCGTCTACCACCTCTCGCGTATCTACAGGCTCAAGTCCATCGGTCTATACGTCCATTATGTATTGGAGCGGGCCAAGACCTGGGTCACCGAGGAGGAGGGCGACTACGTGCTCAACGTCGAGGTGCCCACTACCTGGACCTATCCCAGTACCGTGGAGCTGCTCTCCGAGATGGCTGCGAGCAAGTATCGCGATAACAGGATGAAGCTCACAAAGCGGGCAGAGATGGGTATCAATCCCTTCCTCAACCAGGCCGTTTCCAGCATACAACGTATGCAGGTCTCCGAGCTACAAGGGCTCGTTGATATCCCGGATAACGTAGCACGGGCCTATATCGCCAAGCTTCGGGGTGAGCAGCAGACCCTCCTTCGTAATCTTGTTATCGGCAAGCTCCTCGCGGCGGGGAAGCTCTACGCTACAACCCAGCAGGCAGATGCCCAGCACACCGTCTGCGTCCGATGTGGGAACGTCCTTGACCTGCAGCGAAACCGCTGCCCGAAGTGTTTCTCCGCCCACCAGGGCGTGAAGTTCCAGGTCTATGTGACCGCATGGCAGGATGGCGAACCGGGAAAAGATTTCCTTGTGTTCCCGATCGAACCTCTGAAATCGATCCTCCCCAATCCCACATCCCCTCTTTTCGAGCAGACAATGCTCAAGGAGCTCGTGCTCCAGCATTTCAAGATTAGCGGGGACAGCGAGGGCTTCGTGCTCATGGACCTGGACCGCTCGCAGGAAGGGACATGGGAGCGCACTAATCTCCTACTTCACGGTCGGAGGCTAGCGCTTGTGCCCTCTGATCGCGCCCCGGACATCGACGATTCCGAGATCTACGCCCAGCTCCGTTTCTCTGATGTGTGCGCCGACTTCATCCAGCTACGGGTGACTCTCCCCGGGAACAGAGGGACCGTGGCCCACTCGGTAAGCCCGGAGACGCGCCTCGGGGACGTCGCCGATGCGGTGGTCAATAAAGCGGGGCTCAAGCTGGCGGACACCATCCTTGTTCGTGGGGGGCATCCCCTTGACCGGGAGGGGACCGTGGGCCAGGTAGGGCTCGTCAGCGGGGAAGAGGTCACCGTACAGGCCGTAGCACAGATGGCCGTGTTCATCCCAGAGATCGGGGGTACGAAACGATTCGGTGTCCCCGGGCGGATCACTGCTGCCCAGGCCATCGACCTCCTCAAGACACGATGCAATCTGACAGGTGATTACGTGCTCTCACAGGGTTCGGTATTCCTTAATCCAGATCACATTATCGATCCTGCTGCGCTCAGCAAGGGTGCGGGATTGCGTCTCAACCAACTCATCACCGTTGGTATCCAGCTCGCGGGGAACGTTCATACCATCAGTGTCTCGGCCGAGTCGACGGTCGGCGACCTGCTCAGCAATCTCAAGGTGCGCGTCGGTGTGAACGGAGTGCTCGTTGCCCAGCTCAAGGGTGCGGTCGTCCCTAGCACCACACTAATTGGTGAGCTCGATCTCAAGAAGGGACAGAACCTCGCGGCCGTGGAACGTCAGGTCAAGATGATCAACCTAACCATCTCACCGATCGAGGGAGGGAAGGACACCAAGGTATCCATAGCTGAGGACCAGACAGTCTCCTCGCTCAAAGTCCAGCTCCGTACGATGCTCGGTCTCCCCGATAGCTCACGCATGGACCTCGTTTTCGGGGAGAAGGTGCTCAAGGACGATGCATCCCTGATGGAGTCCGGTGTCGGGGAAGGCGCGAACCTCTTCCTCATGGGATAAACGAAGATATTTATGCGATGGGCGGCATTAGTTTAGTTGGGGCAATGGGAGAACATGAAAAAACCTACGGGTCGTACGTCATGAAGCTCCTTTTCCGGAGGAAGTACGAGGACTACGAGGTCTTCCTCAAACGGAACAAGAAGGAGAAGAAGTTCTGGACCGAGAAGGACATCTTCGAAGAGTGAGCCCTACAAACGTATCACTTGTTCCCGAACGTTAATACAGCGTTATAGCTGGCGCTGCCCTCCGTTTTATAATGCTTTCCCCCCTCCACTCCCTAATCACAAGGGGGCCACTATCATGCAATACAAAGACCAGATTCCTGCTATCGTGATCTCTGAAGGCGGCTTCGGAGACGGTCTGGGCAAGAGCGCCAACGGTCTCGCCCGCTTCTCGCGTAAGTACGCCCTCATGGGCATCGTCGACAGCAGACATGTAGGAAAGACCGCAGACCAGGTTCTCGAGGCGGCCAAGCCGATCCCTATCTTCGGTTCGATGGAGGAGGCCTATGAGAAGGCCGAACAAAAGCCACAGTGCATCATCATGGGGCTGGCTACCTACGATGGGATGTTCCCCCAGGAGTTAAGATCAATCTTCATCAAGGCCATGGAGATGGGCATGGACGTGGTCAACGGTCTCCACGAGTTCCTTACCGAGGACGAGGAGTTCATCCGGGTCATGGAACGGACCGGGAGGGATATCTGGGACATCCGCAAACCGCCGAAGAAGCGCGAGATGAGAGTGCTCAACGGCGAGATCTACAAGAAGAAGACGCCGGTTGTGCTCCTCCTTGGTACCGATGGCGGTGTCGGAAAGCGCACGACCCAGATGTTCATGTTCGAAAAGCTCGAGGACCTCGGGATTTCTGTCCGCCTCGTAACAACGGGCCAGACCGGCGCCATGCAAGGGGCCCGGCACCGCGTGGCCGTGGACGCTCTCCCGGCCGAGTTCATCTCGGGGGCCGTTGAGCGAAAGGTTGTCGATGCGTGTGAGCACGGTGACATCGTCATCGTGGGAGGTCAGGGGGCCCTGGATCATCCTGCTTACATCACAACGGCTTATATCATCCGTGGTTCGAATCCCGATGCGATCATCCTCCAAGTGCCGCCAGCACGCAAGACCCGGGCCGGTTTCTCCCAGTTTGAGCTCCCACCCGTGAAGGAGGCCATGTCCCTCATCGAGCACTTCGCCGGGACCAAGATCGTGGCCATATCCATCAACCATGAAGGTATGAGCCGTGAGGAAGTCGACGCAATCGTGAAGGAGTACGAGGAGACCTTTGGTATCCCCACGTTCGATCCGATCTGGCACGGTGTCGATAAGGCCGTGGACACGATTGTCGGACTGTTCCCGGAGCTCACTCCTAATAAATGACGAAGGAGGCGCCCGTGAGTGGCCACCAACAGTATTAGCAGTCTTTGCCAGTTCATCACGAGCGGACGGTCCCGCGGAGCTTGATGAGAATGGGAACGCCGTTGTTCTCGGTCATCATCCCGTCCATGGACAATAGCGATACTCTGGAAAAAGTACTTGGAGCGCTCGTACGCTCTACGTTCAAGGACTTCGAGATCATCATCGTTCACGAGGGGGTACTTGAACCACATCTGCTTGCTGACCATAAGGGCATCCCCATCACGGTCCTTAGGACCGACGGTCGATTGGGAGCCGGTCATGCAAGGAACATCGGGGCGAAGAAAGCGCAAGGCGAGGTCCTGCTCTTCCTCGATGCCGACGTGAAAGTCACTCCTGACACGCTCCAGATGATAAAGGACGACCTTGAGAACAAGGACATCTCGGCCGTCCAGACGGTGTACTCGAAGGATTGTCCTGTGGACAACTTCGCATCACAGTATCGGAACATCTACGAGCGCTATATGTTTGACAGGATCGATGAGAAGTACATTCAGGCCGCAAGCACTCACTGCTTCGCTGTCCGCAAGGACCAGTTCATCGCGTTCGATGATGATCTCTTGACGGCAGAGGACGATGTGTGGGGATTCAGGTTGTATAAAAAAGGCCTGAGGATCCTATTGGATAAAGGTATCGAAGTAATCCATCTTAGGAAGTTCACGTTGTCGAGCATGCTCAAACGGAGCCTCATGATCTCCCGGTACAAGGCGATATCGGTCAAGCACTACAGGGAACAGGTCCAGATGGCTCCGAAAGCATCTCATCATCACTGGGGTAAGCTCCTCGGGGTCGTACTCTCTCCAGTGCCGCCTCTCTTTTGGATAGTCAATATCGGTTTCTTCGGTCTCGTATATCGGGAGAAAGGTCTCGGATTCCTGATGAACACGGTCATCTTTCACGAACTGAACTTCTTGATGTTCCTATGCGGTATCATCTGGGGATTGATATGTTAGGCAAGATCGTGTCGAAAAGGGATGCTCTTCCGGAGTACGTCACTCTCTTCGTCACGAACAAATGCAATTGTAGATGCACACACTGCTTCCTTTGGAAGGAGCTCAACGATACCGAGGGCGAGCTCAACCTGGATGAGATCGAGCTTTTGTCCAAGAGCATGGGGCGCTTCGCCGTCCTCTCGCTGACCGGTGGGGAACCCCTCCTGAAAAAGGACCTGCTCGACGTCATCAGGACGTTCCACCGAAACAACAGGATGCGGTACCTCGTGATCCCCACCAACGGAACGGTCCCGGCACGCGAGCTTGTCGAGAGGGTGCTTGAGGATTGTCCCGGGCTCAGGATCAGGGTGTTCGTGAGCATTGACGATATCGGTGAACGTCACGACCTGATCAGAGGGCACGAGGGCGTTTTCGACAAGGCTGTAAAGACGTTCAAGGAGCTGCGCTCGATCGGGAACGAGCGACTGGAGCTCGGCACGATAACGACCTACTCGAGATTGAACGAGGACAGGATATTCACCATCCTCGAATGGTTGAGAGAGAACCTACGACCCGACATCACGAACTTCCCGCTCGTACGCGGTGATGTCTCGAATCCTACGATCACTGATATCGACATCGCCATCTACGAGAGACTGATGGAAGACGTGTTCCGGAGGACAAGCGGTAATCTTGTCGAGAGTGCCAAGGAGGTGATGACCCAGCTCACGATCCAGACGGTGAGGGAGAACAGGTACATCACACCGTGCTACGCAGGCAGTATCAACGCCGTCATCCGTGCCAACGGGGACGTCTACCCTTGTGAGCTCCTGGACCTGAGGATGGGTAATCTTCGGGAGAACGATATGGACTTTAGGAAGTTATGGTCGTCAAAGAAGGCAATCAGTGTCAGGGAGCGGATAACGAGCATGAAGTGCTTCTGCACACATGGATGCAACATGCTACCGAACGTGCTTTTCAATCCACGATACCATCCCCGGGTCATCTGTGTGTACCTCAGGAACCTGTTCTCGGGTAGCGATAGCGACGCTCCGGTCGATACGGACCGGTAGTCAATATGGGCCTAATGTTTAGCCCAGTCCCCGCTACGGCGCACGGCGTCCTGCCATCGGTCGTATAGTGCGTCCCGGTCGATGTCCTTCGGACTAAAAGTCTCGTCGGCCTGCCATAGCGAACGGATCTCGTCAAGACCGTCCCATACGTCAACTGCCAGTCCGGCAAGGAATGCCGCCCCAAGAGCGGTCGTCTCGAGCACGCGCGGTCGCACGACGTCGACACCGAGGATGTCGGCCTGGAACTGCATCAGGAAGTCGTTGCGGGCCATGCCCCCATCCACGGTGAGATGCTTGGTTGGAGTTCCCGTGTCCCGCTCCATCGCTCCGACCAGGTCCCGGGCCTGGAACGCGACGGACTCGAGCGCAGCACGCACTATGTTGGCGCGTCCGGTGTCCCGCGTGATTCCGATGAGCAGACCACGGGCGTACTGGTCCCAGTGGGGTGCGCCCAGTCCGACGAAGGCCGGGACGAGGTAGAGCTCAGAGTGCTCTACGCTCTCCGCCATGGTGGCGGTCTCCTTGGCATGGTCGATCATGTTCACGCCATCGCGTAGCCACTGTACAACGGCCCCCGCGATGAACACGCTCCCCTCGAGTGCGTAGTTGGCCTTTCCTTCCTCGAGGCTGTAGGCCACGGTCGTGAGCAGACGGTTGTTGGAGGGAACTGCCTTGCGTCCGGTGTTTAGCAGAAGGAAGCAGCCAGTGCCATATGTGTTCTTCATCTCGCCTTCTTCGAAGCAGCACTGCCCGAACAAGGCACCCTGTTGATCGCCAACGACACCGCAGAGGGGTACTTCTGCCCCCACGATGGCGGGATCGGTATAACCGTAAACTTCGCTGGACGGCCGCGCCTCAGGGAGCAAGGCCATGGGGATATCGAGGATCTTGCAGAGCTCCTCGTCCCAGGCGAGCTTGTGGATGTTAAAGAGCATGGTTCTCGAGGCGTTCGTGTAGTCCGTCTTGTGGACCTTCCCTCCGCTCAGTCGCCAGAGGAGGTATGTGTCCACTGTACCGAAGAGGAGGTCGCCACGTTCGGCCCGTTCCCGTGCACCGGGAACGCTGTCCAGGATCCACTTGACCTTGGTGGCCGAGAAGTACGAGTCGGGGATGAGGCCGGTCCTTTGTGTGAACAGTTCTCCGTGACCGTCCGCGACCAGCTTGTCCACGATGCCCGAAGTGCGCCGGCACTGCCACACGATAGCGTTGTGCACAGGCTTTCCGGTCTTCCGGTCCCAAACGATGGTGGTCTCCCGCTGATTGGTGATGCCGATACCGGCGATCGAGCTCAGGGAGATCTTTCCCCTGTCGAGCGCTTCTCGCAGGGAGGCGCGCTGGGCAATGAAGATGTCCTCGGGTCGGTGCTCCACCCATCCGGGCTTCGGGTACACCTGTTCGAACTCCAACTGGCCGGACGCGACCTCACGCCCCTCTGCGTTCCAGATCACCGCCCTAGCGCTGGTCGTCCCTTCATCGAGCGCGATAACATACTTCTTCGTCATGGTCCACCTCACCCCTTACGACAGAAACGACCGATGTCGTCTGCATCGTCCCGCGCCATCGAGCACAACACCAACGGTTAAAAAGCTCACGGCGGGCCGCCCGCTCGGGACGAACAAATAAATAGGTGTAATGGGTGTTACTCCATATGGAGGGTACCTCTCGCACGTCCATCGCCCTCCTAGTAATATGGCTTCTATGTCTGCTCCTGGCCGCCTCCGCTGCACAAGCGGACGCGTGGGACTGCAGTTCACTCCCCAAGGGAACGTCTCATGGGCTCTGTATCTTCCAGCGGGCCGCTGCCGATAACGATTCAAGCGCGTGCGCGGGCATCGTGAACGACACCCTCCGAGAGACCTGCCTTCTCCACACGGGACCGGGACAGCCAGGTGGGGAAGCGGTCTGCAAGGACATCGTCCAGGACCAAGGACGAGATAGGTGTTACTGGGCACGGGCCCTCGGCCAGGGTGAAAGTAGGTTGTGCGAGAGTATCAGTAATCATTTTACCCGCGACGCTTGTCGCACCCAGGTGGGCTCACAGATGGCCGATGTCGACCTATGCATGAAGGTAGTCGACACGGGTTGGCGCGCTCATTGCCTATTCAACGTCTTCGGCTCCGGACGTCCCCGCTCCACCCGACACACTGACGACGTAGAACTGGTCTCCGAAGCCTTCGTACATGGCGACATCGTGGCATGTGGCGGTACCAAAGAGCCTCAGCTCGGGGCGTTCTGTCGGATCGCTCTCATCGTACGGTCCGGTGACGTGACCCCCTGTAGGACCGTTCCCTCCGAATCCTGGCGGGACATCTGCGTGGAGCTCATGGCGCTGCGCGGTGTCCCGGACGAGGCGTGCGCCAGCATCACGGACGCGTACCACCGCGATATCTGCTATACGAACGGACCGATGTCCCTCAGCGATGTGACACGATGCAACATGATCCGTGACGCTGCACTCAGGTCGACATGCAATTCTGTCCGTACGAACTGGGTCCCCGCACTGGCACCTGACCGTTAGAATTGCCGGGCGATTACAGCCGGATAGCACATGCGCGCGTCCCCTGTGCAGCGTACGTGCTGGTCCGTTATATACTCGACCGACCACTCCGCGTCCAACCGTGGGGCCACTGGTAGCAGCGAAGGTGAGAGAAGGTCCACACGGGCCTGATGGACCGCGGGCACGTCCTCCGACATGAACGGGATGTGAAGAGCGTACCGCGCATCAGGGGGTGCGTCCACGTAGCCTGCTGCGGCCACGAACACGACCACTGCGGCAAAAGCCGCGAGATATGCCCGCACCGCCTCGCGACGTTCCATCCGGAGGAGGAGCGCCAGCCCCCGGCCCACAGCGAGCCCTAGCGGCGGGAGAGCGATGAACAGGAGCGATGTCTTGGGGGGGGCCCAGTTCTCGTTGAGGCCGAGGAACGTGAGCATGAGCAGGGTCCATGTCAGTAGGACGGGCCCAATTTCGTCCTTCCCACGCAGTACAAGACCAGCGGCCGCCAAGGGCGCAGCGACCAGTCCGAGTGTCCGGACCACGAGGAGAGGTAGGTAGAGGAACGATGGGAAAGGATAGCCCGGCGTCCGGACCACGACAGCATAGAAGGGGGCGTTGAGCATACCGTACATGCAGAAGGAGAAAGGACCAAGGACATGGCGATACTGAGGAGGGCATTCATCCGCAGGGAGGGGACTGGTGTGTGCTTCGTGCACCAGGATCCGACCGAAGTTGAGCTGGTGGCCGAGCAACACGGGCGCGACGACAAGAGCGGCGCCCGTGCAGAAAGCGAGGAAGCGGGGTCCCCGTAGACCCGCCCCCCTCACGAGGTGGACAAGAACGGGAACGGTCAGGAGAACCGCTTCCTTCCGGTAGAAGTAGCAACTGCCGAGCGCAAGTCCAACAAGGAGCCACTGGCGTGGCGAGCGAGCCTTGACGATTAGGTGTAGGAGGGCACATCCACCGAAGAGCGCGAGGAATGCGGTGATGAACGAAGCGAAGTTGAGCACCGTCCCGTTGAGCGAAAGGACCAGTGCGGCCACAAGGGAGGGGACAGGACTACTGGTAAGTGCACGTCCCGCGGAGTAGGTCAGCAGGAGGATGAGCCCGAGCACGGTCCCCATCACGAGGGGCTCGTTCGCAGGTCCCAGCAATGTGAGCATTGTATGCTTGTAGAGCGTAGCCCCGAGCGGGCGCATGCCGAAATGGAACGCTCCCGCACCCGTTACAAGGGGCAAGGTGTCGCCAGCGGCCTCGAGCTCCACAGGGACCGCCACGATGTTCCAGATAATGATGGCACTGGCGGCGGCGACTGCGAGCGCGTCGAAACGGTCGCTCTTCGATACCTGTACGCGACCACCAGTGAGAAGAGCACAGGCCACTGTGATGGCCACAGCGACCGCCATCAGGAGCATGAGGCTAACTGGAAGGTACCCTACAAGGAAGAGTAGATAGGCACCAAGGGGTACCACGAGAATCCCCATGGTGAGTGAAAGAGCGCACCATTCGAGGACCTTCCCGCGCCAGCGAGCCGCTCGGAGCAGCGATGCCCCGGGGAGCGCGAGCACGGGGAGCAGGAGGAAGACCCGGAACAGGCTTACAACGGTCCACACCACGATAGAGCCCACCTCATTCCTCCGAGCCCTTGCTCAATCGCAAGCCCAGAGCACGTCCAAGGTCCCGGAGCCGTGCTTCATCCTTCGTCCCCGGTTGCCCCTTGACGAGCACTCCGGGACAGATCCTCACGAGCCCGACAGATGTGCTCAGTCTTTCCAACACCTTGACGACCTTCCCACCACCTCCGTGAGTACCGAACGCCACGAAAGGCTTACCATCGACGCGAGTGTCGCGGTATACCCGGTCGAAGAAGCACTTCACCTCTCCTGAGACATAGGAAAAGAAATCAGGGCTCCCCAAGGCGATCCCGTCCATCCTGTCAAGGATATCCGGATCGAACATATCAGCAGGAACGGTCTCGACGCTCACACCTTCCACACCGAACGCACCCTGGGCGACGAGCTCGGCGGCCCGCCGGGTGTTCCCCGAGCTCGAATGGTAGAGCACAAGGATGCGGCGACCGGGGGTCGACATGGGGAACAGTGGCGCGGTGAAGCTTTTTATGTCCTCCGTGACCGGTCTCCGACCCAAACACATACTTTTAAGCACGGACATGCCCACGGCCTACATGTTCATCGCCAAGGCCGAGGACGTTGACGAGCGCCCCGTGGAGATGGAGGGTGCCCGGGACATCACCATCCGATGGCTCATCGATCCAAAAGTGGGTGCAGAGAACTTTGCCATGCGCCTCTTCCGTCTTGAGAAGGACGGCTACACCCCATACCACCAGCATGACTGGGAGCATGAGGTCTTCGTGCTCCGGGGCGATGGTATCGTTCGGACCGAGGAGGGCGACCACAAGCTCGGCCCACGAAGCGTGATCTTCATGCCTGGCGGTAAGTGGCACCAGTTCCTCAACTCCGGTCCCGAGGAGTTCGAGTTCCTCTGCCTCATACCCAACTCGGGCGTGAAATAGGGACCTGTTCGGGCGGGCTTTTGAGCTCGCGGAGATCAGGGATCCAAAAAAAGATTGATTCTGGAGCGTCCAGAACGCGTCACAGAGCTATTAAGGTATAATAGGGTATATGAATGTATAAAGCATACACATATAAAGAAGGGGACGCACACTCCTTTTTACCAGGTGATTAGTGTGAGCATACCCGAGCAGCAAAAGCGCAAGTGCGGAGAGTGCGAGTTCTGGAAGGACGATGTCTGTGTGGCCTACTCCTGTGTAGAGGCTGGCGAGCAGACTCAGAGCCTCTTCTAGACTGAATTAACCAACACCTGCCCGAATTCTTCCGTAGTTGGAGACATCGCAATCGAAGAGTCCATCGATTATCGAGACCACTGATAGGATTGTTGTCATCCCGGAGAGCATTGTGGGTGCTCTAGAGGTCGTCGAACCCTGCACCGCCACCAGCCGAGATGTCAGACAACGATTCTGGCTCGGCGGCTGGCCGGGGAGCAGGTTCCGGAGGCGAACCTTGAGCGAGCTCAGGTTCGTCCCTCGGTTCAGGCGAGGGTTCTGGCTTATCTGCAGCAGGTTCCACCTTGGGGAGAGGCTTGTGATGCTTCCGCTCGCGTTTCTTTGGCTTCGTCTTCACTGTCGCACTCCTGCCAATAGTGACCACGTATCGATCCACGGTCACGGTATGCTGGACGGTAGACACGATACCCGCGGCAAGGAGGGCCGAGAAGATCCCGGTGGAAAGGAACGACGTCAGGGGTCGGACGAGGCTCTGGGTGAACATCGTCGTCGTGAAGACGATGAACGCGGTGATGTAGGGGAGGTAGTCTAGCATGGTGACGACCATGCCCATGGTGTCCTTCAACTGCTTCGTACCGTCCTCCATCTGCTGGCGCACCTGGGGAGAGGTCTTCACGACCTCGTCCACGAGGTCATCGACAGTAAGCGTGCTCCAGTCCTTTCTTGTGTCCACACCATAGCTGTTCAGGATCTGGCCCATACTGGTGTCGGTCTGGTCCTCCACCTGATCCTCGGTGACGCCCGATGGGAGCTGGCGACGCACCATCCCACGAACGCAAGGACGGAGCTGATCGGAACCTTTACAACCCAATTGGCCCTCGACGCTCCCCGATACCTGTTTCTTGGCCATCTGCTGGGTAGCACCCTCAAGGATGTCATTCATGCACAGTTCGGTGTCATCATGTGTGCATTTGAACTCGCCTTCGAAGCCCACATTGGAGAACAAGTTCCCCAGGAGCTGGTCGCGCATGTCGGCCTGGTCGCGCACGACGACATTGTACGCGACAAGGGCAAGGGCCAGTGCTACGATGAACATGAATCCTGCCGCCCCTGCTGACGATACCTCGCCGCCGGAGAACTGGATGAGCGCTGAGAACTTCTTCCAGGAGGCGTAGGCGGAATAAATGCACGCTAAGAGGATGGCCGCAGAGACCGTCTGCGTACCGGACGAGGAGCCCAGCCTCATCATCATAGCCCCGATGATGCCCAATGACACCATCAGCCCTCCGGCCAGTGGTATCGGACAGAGCACTGCGGATACCGCGATGAGAGAAATGACCAGTGCAGCATAAAGGCACAGAATGATGACAAGGGCCAGATTTCCCCTGATGAGGCCGAAGAAACCGCCACCACTCTCGCCATCGTCATCCCCACCACCGAGGTTGGTCGGGAGCACGAGCGTCATGAGGTCCGCTTTGCTCGGGAGGTCCATGGTCCCGAGCTTGGCAAAGAGGAGAACGCTTGCCGTGAGCACCACCAAGAAACTGAGAAGCGGGACAATAAAGTCGCTCATCGGATTGCTGTCGCCCATGACATGACTGGGGCGCGATAACACATATAAAGGCTCGCTGCTGGCGTCCCGGGACCAATCCTTTTAAATAGCGAACCTCTCTCCGCAGGCCATGAAGCGCATCGCCCTGCTCTCGGCGGGAGGAACCCTCGGTGCCGTAAGAGAGGACGGGACCGAGACCCTGATCCCGGGACATGACAGCCCCGACCTACTAGACAAGGTACCGGAGTTGGTACGCATCGCCGATATTGTCCCCAGGGTGCTCTTCAACCACGACTCATCCAACCTCCAGCCACACCACTGGGTGCAGGTTGCCGAAGCGGTACATCGTGCCTTCACCGAGGATGATGTGGACGGTGTAGTGGTCACGCATGGTACCGACACCATGGCCTATACAGCTGCAGCCCTCTCGCTCATGGTCCGCCACCTCCCGGGGCCAGTCGTGCTCACAGGCTCACAGCTCCCATTCTCAGAAGTCGGCTCGGACGGGCGACGCAACCTTCTCGATGCCTTTCGCGTAGCCACCGAGGCGGACCTTGGAGAAGTCGTTCTGGTGTTCAATGGCAAGATCATCCGGGGATCACGGTCGAAGAAGATGCGCGCCTTGGCCTACGATGCTTTCGAGAGCGTGGGAATGCCGTTGGTTGGCACGGTTGAGGCAGATATTGTCCTTTCCCCGCATGCCCGACCGCGTATCGCAGGGACTCCCGTGCTCGATACACGCTTGGCCGATGATGTCTGCTTGGTCAAGCTATTCCCTGGCTTCCATCCATCCCTGCTCCCCACCATCGCGGACAGTCACCACGGCATCGTGCTCGAGGGATTCGGTGCGGGGAACGTCCCCACTGACGAACTGAGCCTGGTCCCTACCATCAAGAAAGTGGTCGGATCGGGATGCCACGTGGTGCTCACCACCCAGTGCGTGTTCGGTGCTGCGTGGTCGGACGTGTACAAGACGGGGCTTCTGGCGCTCGAGTCGGGGGCCATCCCGGCCTACGACATGAACTCCGAGGCCGCACTAGTAAAGCTCATGTGGGTCCTCGGCCATACGACTGAACCTGAGAAGGTCAGGTCAATGATGCACACGGACTATGCCGGAGAGATAACCGCGAGGTCGTGAACCCTCACTCTTCCTTCTCGTCGTCTTCGTTCTCTTCGTCGCTATTCTCGTCCTCTTCCCCATCATCCTTTTCGTCGGCCTCATCCTCGTCATCTTCGATGACCTCGATCTCGATCACGTCGGGTGACGCCACTCCAAATTGTACCAAGTGTTCTCGCGTGATCCCGCAGAACAGGCTTATCGTGGTCGCTGTGGCCAGGACGATGCCCTCGTTCACGACCGTTTCGAGCAGGAGCGCAATGGTGAATGAGAATACGGGCACAATAACGAGGCTCATGCCCAGGCCCATCGCTAGCGCCTCCACATTGTCCATGCGGCCGTAAACACGTCGGGAGAAGAGGTACCCGGGCGTGAAGAACACGTATATGGCCACGAACGCTAGATAGGCGTAGCGAAGCACCATCGGGGGAGCCAGTGCCGTTTACTTATATAAACCTACTTGCCCATGCCGTCGCATGGGGCTGGATGGGCTGCCACTGGCGTGCGCAGCACTGAACCTGGCTCTCGTCATCCTATTAGCCGTGCGCCATCGTAAGCAGCTGCTCGCCCCCCTGCATCGTGGAAGGCCCGAGATAAGGATGGCCCTTGTCGCCATCACCATCGTAGCCATTCTCCTCCGCGCCACGGTGCCGTACAAGCACGTGGAGGCATTCGATAGCGAGCTGATGTTCGTGGAACTGGGTCGCGGAGTTCTCCTCGAACGCGTCGATGCCTACTGTATCCTTGGGAGTCTGGGTGATTGCGAGGTACTTCGCCGCTATTCCCTCCCCGTCTATCCGCTCGTGGTGTCCGTCTCACATGGCATTCTGGGTGTGGACGAGGAGCTACCGGTATGGCTTTCTGTTGTCGCGGGTACCCTGACGGTCCCGGTGTTGTTCCTGCTGGTGTCCATGCTCATTGGCCAGGAGGCCGGGCTCATTGCGGCACTAGCGCTCGCCTTCCTTCCTATGCATATCGTATACTCCACGACAATCCACTCCGAGGCGGTGTCCGTCCTGTTCGAGGCCATAGCGGCCCTCGCCCTGGTTAATGCATGGCGTGCTCGTACGCGCTCGAGCTCGCTGTTCGCCGGTGCGACCATCGCACTCTTTTTCCAGATCAGGCTGGACAACGTCATTGTCCTGCCGTTCCTCGCAGCATTGGTGCTCCTGGCGAAAAGCGGACGCTTCCGCACGATCGCACTCTTCGTCCCATTCCTGCTCGCGGTCCCCTCGTGGTCACAGTACGCGGACTACACCCGCTACTCGTGGTCACAGGAAGGCGAGGAACCGGCAGGCACGATCGACCTATCTCCTGAATTCCTCATGTCAAGGACGCCCTACATCCGCATGCTCTTCTCCGGTGTGTACATCCCAGCGGGGACCGCGCTTCTCGTCCTGCTCGGCATCGCGGCCCTCGCTCGCCAGGACCGTCGCCTCGCATTCATCGTACTGGCATGGTTCTTACTTCGACTGGGCATCTTCATAGTCCATGGCGATCCGCTCTTCCAGCCCAGGTCCGTACTCGCCTTCTCACTAGCGCTCTGCACTCTCGCCGGCGCCGGCGGAGGCGCTCTCGCAAGCCAGGGGGCGCTGCCCATGGTGTCGGCGGTCCTCCTTATCGCTCTCGGGTCCCTCCCTACCATCGCCCTCGCCTCGCAACTGCAACCCGCTGAACTCCTCGTCGGTCGGCTCTGGGCCGCGGTAGGACTCCCCGTCATCATCGCACTGTCCACTGCCGGGCGCACAGGCCCGTGGCGTCGCGTCCTCGTCGCCTCTACTCTGGCCCTCCTTGTCTGTGGCGGTGTACTGTACACTACCGACGCAGCAGCGGTCACGTCCGTCTCGCCCGACCGGTACACGTTCGAGCGGGATTTCTTCATCTTAGCGAGGACCGTGGTCGGGGAGGACTGCACCGTAGCGTCCTTCGTACCATTCTATGCGGGAAGACGCATGGACCGTCCCGTTGTGTCAGTGGAGGATCCTGAGCTGCTGGAGGGGCTGGTCGGTTCGGACGCATGCGTCGTGTACGTCGAGATGTCCAAGTCCCGTGTCCCCTGGGTGACCAAGCGGTTCCAGCTTGGACCGAAGCATACTCTGGACATGCCTAGAGACGCTGTGTCCCGGGTACGCTACTCAATGTACGTGACACGTATCGAGGGGGTCGCACCGTGAGGTGGGCGGTCCTCCTCCTGGTCATAGCCCTTGCAGTCTCGCAGACGGATTGGGATGACTCCGGTACCTTGATCACGGACCCGACCGGCGATGCCTCCGCCAGGGGACCGGACCTCTCGGGCCTGCGTACGCGTATCGAGGGTGGACGCCTCTTGGTCCGCATTGAGGCCACCGGACCGTTCCACCAAGCGAACGTCATCGAGCTCGTGCTCAATACCGATGGGGACGAGGGGCGTGAGTACTCGATCAACGTAGCCCCCGACGGCACCATCCGCCTCTTTGACGAGGAACCCCTCCTCAAGGAGCTCGATGCCATCGGGACAGAAGCACATCTCGATGGATCGGACGTACTTGAAGTGAGCATATCCCTCGAGGCCATCGGTAATCCCTTGTCCGTAGTAGTTGGTGTCGTCGCCTATGAGGTCGCAGGCGCTTCCGGACCGTCGGATAGACTGTTTCCGGATGTCTGGCAGTTCACACCGAGCCCTGCACCGCCTCCGGACGGGACGGCCCGCACTCTTGCCGGGCTCCGGCAGGAGGCGCTCACCATCCTTCTGTTCGCCGGTCTTGTGCTATCCCTCGTCAGACTACGCCGTCCGATGGCAAGCACGTTCGCCCACGTAGAGAGGCCGATCATTGCGGCGTTGTGGGCCGTGTGCGCTCTCGCTCTTCTGATCCGCGTCGCACCATGGATCGGTCCGTTCACACCGCGCGTGTTCATGGACGAGTGGGGCTACAGCGAGGGAGCACGCTTCATTCTCGTCGAAGGCAAGCACGACCTGTGCACCATGGGCAGGCTGGGCGAGTGTTACCGAACGGCACCGTCCCCACTCCCTGTCGGGTGGCCCGTGCTCATAGCCCTTTCCGATTCCCTGGTGGGCGGAGGGTCCGGCCCATCGTTGTCCTTGGTAGCAGCGCTCATATCCCTTCCGTTCCTCTTCCTCGCTGGACTTCTGGCAGGCCTCCCCCCAATCCACGCGCTCGTGCCCCCCACGCTCTTGGCCCTCCTCCCCCTGCATGTCCGCTATGCTACGACGACCTCCTATGAGCCGGTATCCATACTGCTCCTCACCATCGCTATGTGCGGTGCGCTCGTCCATGGCCGGTGGCGACGTCACATGGCACTGTCGTCAGCCTGCTTCGCTATGGCACTTGCGCTGGCGGTGTCCCCTGCGGCTGCCATGGCTCTCCCGGCCATCGCAATCGCAGCCCGCCCACGCCTTCGCGACCTCGTGCTCGTTGGGCTCGTTCTTGGGACCGCCATTATCCCGTCATACCTCTCCCACGAGCTTTCCTGGTCAGGCTCATCTCTGGGAGAGATGTTCGTAACGACCGGAGAGGACGTGCTCAGGTCCCTGTGGTTCTGGTGGGGGACCGGCCACCACACACCGTTGGTGACGCTCCTCGCACTTAGCGGGGCGATAGCCCTCGCAAGGCAGGACCGGCATACAGCACTTGCGTTCCTGGCCTGGTTCCTCGTAACCGCTACGGCCTTCACGCTCCATCGCATCCCCCTCACAGACTGCAATCAGGACCGCCACATGCTCCTCGCCTACCCCCCGCTGCTCGTCCTCGCAGGCGCCGGCGTATGGTGGGCCTCCGAGCGCACGAAGGCCCGACCGCATTGGTTGCTGGTCGTGCTCGTGGTCGCTTCGCTCCCGCTCCTTCCCGAGGTGTTCTCGACACCGGGATGCCCCTACGGTCCGCTCCAGGAGGCGAGCTTCGCGCCGGTGGCCGCCGCTGCCATCCCGGACGACTGCTACGTCCTTACCGCATCCCCCTTCTTCGTGAACAACGCATGGGGGAGGCGGGCGATGGCGCTCCAGTACGAGCATGCCGCTCAGGTGATGGTGGCCAGGGGCGATTGCGTATTCCTCTATGAGAACGTGTTCTGCCGGGAGCTATCGAACCTCCCTACGACCGGAAGAACGCTCCCCGCCACATGTCGCAGATACCATGAGAATTTCCGATTGGTCCCTGTGCGGGACAGCCGCCTGTATAAAGATCCCACGTCCCAGGCCCGCATCACGCTCTATAAGGTACGGCCCCGTGGTTCTATCTCGGCCACGGTGTAGCCCGAATCGAAGGCGAGCACGGCCCAGGCACCTTGCCAGGGGAGCAGAGCCCATATAGCGGCGCCGACCGCGGTGAGCTTCAGGAAAGGACGTAGCTTGAGCACCCAGCCCCGCTTCATACCACGTCCAGATGACTCAGCTGCCTCGTCACCCACCTCATCCATCGTGGCTGCTACGGCGAGCACCAGGAGTGTAATGACCGCAGGTGGCGCGACCCCCCAGAGGAGTACACCGGCGACGAGCGCTCCGAGCCCCGTCCAATGCGCGGGACAGTCGACCTTCCCTGTCAACATGCTCCCTGCAAGGATTGCTAGCACCACTGTGGAAAAGGAAGGCCGCACTGACATGAGAACGGCAAGGATTAGTCCGCTACCGGCCCCGGCCACCATCCCCCACGAGGCCTCCGTCCGCGAAGGATTGCGGTCCGCCACCTTCATGAGGTGTCCTGCGATAAAGAAGAGCCCGAGTTCGAGGAGAGGATCATTGAGAGGAAGGGGCATCGGCACGAGAACCCCCCTATTCCTTTAAAACATCCTCCCTTAGAGCGATGTTGTGGGCATTTGACAGCCTACAATCCTTTGTCGACTACCAGACGGGAGGACTGATCCGGACGACCAGTGCGCCGCCCCCGTGAAGCTTATATAGATTTGGCGCGGAGGAGCAGTCATGCCTCGGATCACGCGAGTCTCTCTCGTGATCACGATGTGGCTCGCGTTGACCTTGGTGCATGCTGCTTCATACGGATCTCAGATAGGGGAGACGGGACGGGCGGGGAAAGGCAGGGACCTTCTCCAAAGTCCTACCGGGATTCATGCCTCCGACTTCGACCTCTATGTCGCGGACACCGGCAACCACCGTATTGTACTCTATGACTTGGACGGTAAATATCTCGGGCAGATCGGCGGTAAAGGCGGTTACAGGGATATAAATGGGAACGGAGAGGAGGACGCTTTCGAGAGTGGCTCTGGAACGGATAATGAGCACTTTACCAATCCCCGTGGAGTGTACGCCACTACCGATGCAATCTACGTCGCGGACACGGGAAACAACAGGATCATGGTCTATGACATGGACCAGAACTTCAAGTTCCAGATCGGGAACCTGACCGCGGGCATCGAGATGAACGAGTTCAACGGCCCCTCGGACGTTTTCGCCGACTCCAGCTCCATCTACGTGGTGGACATAAACAACCACCGAGTGAACATATTCGACCTGCAGGGAAAGTACGTCAAACAGGTAGGGGTCACAGGGACCGCTTCAGATAGCGACAACACGCTCAATATGCCCTCAGGGGTGGGCTTGGGCGACTTCCTGTACATAGCCGACTCGAAGAACCACCGCGTCACCTATTATGATGAAATGCTGGAGTACGTCGGCCAGATAGGAAAGAACGAACCCGGTACCGGCGACCTTGCTCTGCACTCTCCACGCGGCGTGTTCATTGACGACGACCGTATTTACGTGGCCGATACCCGTAACAACCGGATCGGCATCTTCTTCATGAGCGGTGACCTGGACGAGCACATCGGTGGCTCGGCGGCCTCAGAAGAGTCGCGCCTCAAGGCGCCATCTGACGTTACGGTGACCAGCTCACGTGTCTATGTGGTGGACTCAGGCAACCATCGGGTGGTCATATTCAACCAGAGCACGACAGTCTCCTATTTCACGTTCTTCATCATCCTGCTACTCATAGCCGGTGCTATCGGCGGCACGATCTATAAGTTCCAGAACGAGCTTGAAGAGCTCATCTTCCCTGACCATGACCTTGGCGCTAAGTACGGCCCAACTGCGGACGTGATTGAGGAAAGCGAGGAGATGCGTCAGCAGATGTGGGATGCTCAGGAGTAACGGGGAACGCTACACTTTCTTGCACACGAGCTTTGCGGGCTCGTTGAGCATCACGGGACCGTCCTCAGTGATGACGACGTCGATCTCCTTGCGGAACCCTCCCCAGCCCTCGATGTAGATACCGGGCTCGACGGTGACGACCTCACCGGCCTCAAAGGCTTTTGTGGCCCGGCTGCTCACGCCGTTGCCGAGGTCGTGGACGGTGAATCCGAGCGCGTGACCGGTACCGTGACGGAAATCAGCGTATCCGGCCTTCTTGAGCACGCCCCGGGCGGCCCTGTCGGCCTCGTACCCACGGGACCCGACGTTGAGTTCGTCCACGGCAGCATAGATCGCCTTGTCCATGGCCTCGTCCATAGCGAGGACATCATCGGTGGGTTTCTCGCCCATATACACCATGTAGGTGATGTCGGAGCACATCCCCGAGGGGAGCTGGCATCCTAGATCGATGAGTATGACGTCGCCCTTCTTGGCATCCCGATCAGTGGGGATGAGGTGGTGGATGTTGGCTGCGTTCTCTCCAATGGCCACAAGAGGCGTGAACGATGGATCGAGCCCGCGCTTCTCCCACTCTTCCATTACACGATCGTATATCTCCTTCTCAGTGGTCCCCACATCGATGGTGTCGATGACCTGCTCAACGACATCCTTCGTTATATCGACGGCCTTCCGGATATCGGCGATCTCCTCCGAGGTCTTGGCCTTGCGAACGTCGAAGAATAGCCCGTCAGCCGAGCTGAGGTTACCGGAGCTGGCCTTCTCGAGAAGCTCGTAGTTACCCTGCGTGATCTCGGGATTGTAGAGCACCTTGCTGCTCCCGTCTAGCTCGTTCTCGAGAACGGACTTGAACTGTACCGAGTCATCGTACGTGAGCACTCGGTCGAACGTCCCGGTGCTAATGTTCGAAACATCCGCTGACGAGACGAGGGCGACCTTCTCCCCATCGGATTTGACTATGACTGCGGATCGCTCGTCATCTGCGCGACCGAGCGTGTATGTCGTGATGATATCGGCTGCTTGACCGATACCGGAAAGCATGACGAGCACATCAGCCCCGGCCTTCTTCACACCGGCCGCCAGCTGGTCAAGTCGCGTCGAACGGGTGGCATCGCTTGCCGTTATTGTCTTCTCCCTGGCTTTGACGTACCCGACAGAATCCCACATACCGTCCGCTCCTTTGAAATCAGCGGAGCTCGTGAGACCGGTGATGTCCTCGTAGGAGCTGTGTGAGAGGTAATCGGTGCGTGAATCGTCGGAGGAGGCATCGATGACAACGGGTCCTGCGGCACTATCGAGCGCTTTACCGATGTAACCGTTGAACTCACTGTAGGAGTTCCATGCCTTGACCTCGTCGAACACGCCTGTCTGCTCCACCGCGCCTGCTTCCGCATGGCTGACGAACGCGACAGCGTCCCCCTGGGCTGGGATGTAGAACGCGGCAGGCCACGAGTTCGAGACCTCTGCGACCTTCTCGGCGTAGGGATCGGAACCTTCCTCGGTGTACACGAAGTAGCCTCCGAGGTCGTTGGTCTGGAGATAGGACTGGATCTCGTCGACCGTGTCACGCGAAAGATGTAGTTCCATAGCTCTGTCCCAGGACGCATTTTAGCAGGCAAGGTTGCTTATATACTTTGTTACTCTGGAGGGGGGACAACCTCCCGGTCAATCTTCTTCGAACGATTTCATCATTAGGCTTGGGGTCACTAGGCTCGTGAAGATGACCATCCCGATGATTGCACCATAGAGGTCGGGACCGATGAGCCCGGAGTCCACAGCAAGGGTCGCGACGATCGATGCGATCTCTCCCCGCGGGATCATCCCCATGGACGTGCGGGTGCACACACGCGCTGGCAGTCCAGCAAGACCTGCACCCATCAAGGTGCCGATGACCTTGCTGAGGGTCGCTGCAAGCACGATGACGAAGAAGAGCGTCAGGGGAATGGATGTCATCTCGTTGACGTTCACCGACATACCGAGCGTGACAAAGAAGATCGGGGAGAGGATGTTGAACATCGGTTCGAGGTACTCCTTGATACGCGTGATGCCCTTGCTCTCGGTTGTGGCAAGACCGGTAAGGAATGCAACGATGGCAGGTGAGAGCCCGAACAGCACCTCGCCCACGATGGCGCCAACGAAGCCAAGACCGAGAGCGAACCGGGCACCCAGGTCCTCAGCACCGATGTGGATTGATAGGTTGGTGAGATAGGGAATGAGCTTCAGGCACACAAGGGTGTACACCACACCGAACCCTATGGCCAATAAGGAAGCTTGGGCGATGCTCCCTGCCGACACGGCACCTCCGGAGACGATGATGCTAGCAACGACCGTGAGGACCACAAGTGCGAGTACGTCATCGACCACGGCAGCGCCCAGGATCGTCGCTGCCTCCAGCGTCGTGCTCTTCCGCATCTCTTGGAGGATGCTCGCTGGGATGGAGGCCGAGGTGGGGGTGAAGGCCGCTCCCATGATGAGCGCTATCTGGAGCTTTTTCTGGGGCTCCTGGCCATCGGGGGCTATGACATACCAGTAGATGGCGAATCCAACGAGGAACGAGAATATAGCGTTAACGAACGCAGTGAGGAATGCGGCCTTGCCCTGGCTGCGAAGGGTGTTGATGTTCGCGTGCAGTCCCACCCCGAACAGGAGCAGGAACACTGCCAGCAGCTGGAAGAACTTGATGAACGTGAGGACCTCCCCCACGGGTGTCACCAGCCCGAGGAACGAGGGGCCTATGAGGATGCCGGCCATCATGAAGCCGATGACGGTCGGGGTACCGAAGAGCTTGCGTGAGACCTCTCCACCGATCTCGGCTGCGAGAAGGATGATACCCAGTACGACGAGCGGCTCGTTCGCCACATGGCGTAACTTCTCTGCTATCCCACCCTGGCTCGCACTATGTTCGCCCTCTCCGACTTCAGGTGCGTGGGTCACGTTCGGGGCATCCGCTCCCGCTCCGGGGACCATGGCGAAGGCACTGACCAGCACCACAACGAGCGCCATGAGAAGCACATGGCGCGAGGCCGGAGGCATACCACTCAAACGGAAGGACATTCTTTAAAAAGAAACAGCTGAACGAAAGATTTATAACTGCGGAGTGACACTATATTTGCAGCGTGGTCCATAATGGAGTACAGTTCGCAGGACGCGGTCAGTCATCTTGAGGATGCCTTGACCCCCGGTTATTTGAAGGCGCGCCGCTCCCGGCAGCAGGGATTGCTCTGGTCGATGCGGGGAGCCGTCCGAGGCGCTAGCGGCTATGCTCTGATCTGGGCCAAGTTCTTCGTGCTCTTCTCGCTCTTCTGGGCCAAGAGCTACGTCGAACGTGCCATCGACGCCGAACTGAGCAGAACGGAGATCGCTGGCGACTAGGCCGTTCGCGGGCCGACAGGTACTGGCCCAATGTCCAACGCTATCCTCATCCATCCGCCCGCCACGTTCGATTTTCGGACGCGCCCGTTCTTTTCGGGTCCTGCCGGCCGTACACAACCCTACACCCACCAGTTCACTATGCTACCTGTCGGACTGGTGTCCCTGGCCAACCTCCTCCACAGCGAGGGTATCGACGCCCGTGTAGTGAACCTCGGATCCCTTATGATCGAGGACCCGGGCCTGGATGCCGAGCGCTACATACATGACCTCGAAGCTGACGTGTACGGGATTTCCCTCCACTGGATAGTACACGCCCACGGTGCCCTTGAGACGGCACGGCTCCTCAAGAAGCACCACCCTGACGCACGGATCGTTATGGGAGGCATCAGCGCTTCCGAGTTCTGGGAGAACGTACTCGACGAGCACCCCTATGTCGATGCGGTCGTTGTAGGGCCGGCCGAGGCCGCCATGGTACAGCTGGCCCGCGGACGACCGCTCGCGAAGGTCCCCGGCATCGCCCATCGAAAGGACGGTAGGCTGGTAAGGAACGAATCCGCCAAACCTCCAAAGGACATCGACGACCTTGATTACGCGACATTGGACCTTGTAGAGGGACGTGGATTCCTTGACTTCGATCCTGAAATAGGTCTCAAGTACTGGTGCATCCCGACCATGCGCGGCTGCGTCTACCGGTGCTCGACCTGTGGTGGCTCATACGAGCCGTTCTGCCGGCAGTTCTCCGTACAGCGACCCCTCCTCCGGAGCCCGGAGCGCATCGTCGACGACCTCAGTCGTCTGGCTGATACTGATATCAACGGTGTGTTCCTGTTCCATGACGTTCGCATGGGAGGGAAGAAGTACTGGAAGCGCCTCGCGGAGCTCATTCGAAAGGAGCGGCCCGAGTTAGACCGCATCACCATGGAAATATTCTCTCCGGCATCACGCGAGTTCCTCCTCACCTGGTCAAAGCTACAAAGGGTTGGATTCACCATCTCTCCCGAGACGGCTGACGAGGACGTTCGTCGTGCCCAAGGACGACGTTATAGTAACTCTGCGCTCGAGGCCACCCTGCGCACATGCGAGAGCCTCCATATCTACACGGGCGTGTACTACACCGTCGGATTGGGGCGCCAGACACGCACTACTCTTGCATCCACTTGGTCCTCGTGGGAACGGCTGATAGGCCTCAACCGTGGGGACCGTATGTACGTAAAGCCGGACTTCGGGGTCCAGCTCATCGTCGATCCAGGCTCGCCCGCTTTCCTCGATCCGTCCACGTATGGTTACACTCTGACGGCCCACACACTGGAGGACCACAGGACACTGCTCCTCGATCCCAGCTGGAAGTCGTGGTTCGGTTACCGCACCGACCATTTTGATTCGGAGGACCTTGCCGAGCTCGCTCTCGCCTCAGAACGCAGAATGACCATCGCCTATCGCAACGCCGGCGTGTTCAGTGAATGGGACGCGGAGGAACGTCTCCAGCGAACAGAGGACGAGTCCCTCCTCCTTGTCGAGCTCGACCGTATTGCAGAAAGACCGGAAGGGGATCAGGACCATTTGCTCCACGCTCTCGTCGATGAGGTCGGTGGACATGACCTTTCCGGCGTCACGGACGCATGGCGTCGCAGGATGCGCATGGGACGGTTCGGCCGTCGTCTTGCCCGCGCGATGGGATTTAAATAGTTTCATCAGGTGGCCGAATCCAAATGAGTCCAGAGCCCTCTCCTGGGACCGAAGCCTTGCGGCGGGCCGAGGGTCTCCTGGACAAGCGCGACCTCGAAGGAGCGCTCGAGGTGGTCAACCAGGCCCTCCGTTCCGATGAGCAACTCGGGGAGGCATGGGTGCTAGCGGGGCTTATCAACCGTCGTCTAGGACAGTTCAATGAAGCGCTCAGATGCCTCACTGCGGCAAAGAACATCCTCCCCGGTGATGGCGAGGTCCTGCTCAACATCGGACTCACACTCGAAAGGAACGGGGACCTAACCGCTGCTACAGCCGCGTTTGAGGACGCGGTACGTGCCCTCGAGTCATTATGCGATCTAAAGCCCAAGGACGAGTTCCTGCTCAACGACCGGGGCGTGGCCCTCAGGAGGCTAGACTCAGTAAGGAAGCGTGCAGGCCTCGTGACAGCGACCGACTCAGACGTGCTATCCCGGGCAAAAGAGTGCTTCCAGAAAGCCTGCGATCTGAACAGGGGTTACGCGGAGGCATGGAACAACCTCGGTCTGGTCACGCTCGAGCTCAGGCGCTCCTATGCCGAACCATGGACCGAGTCTTCGGTCAGCGAGGCCGTTGCCCATTTCAAGAAGGCGATCTCCTGCGATTCGTCCCTCAAGGAACCGTGGAACAACCTCGGCGAGGTGTACGAGAAGCTCGGTGAGCTCGGGGAGGCCGAACATTACCTCCGCTGGGCCGTGTGGATGGATCCCAAGGACGAGTGCGCATGGAACAACCTCGGCCTGCTCTATAAACGTATGGAGATGCGGGAGAAAGCTCGAGGATGCTTTATCGCCGCCACGAACCTAAATCAAGAGTACGCTGAGGCCCTTGACAATCTAGGTTCGTTGTTCTTCGAGGACGGACACCTCCAGCAAGCACGGGAGATGCTCACGCGGGCCATCAAAGCGGATAGGACCCTCGCTGAGGCATGGACGAGTCTTGGTGCGGTCTATGGCAAGCTTGGCGACCTCGACCAGGCCACCGCCTGCCTTCAGAACGCCCTGAAGCTCACCAATGACCGGGATCCGTCCGCCTGGAACGACCTCGGCATCACGTTATTGCGGCAGAACAAGCATAATGAAGCGCTCTCATGCTTCTCAAAGGCATTGGCCCTCGATGAGAGCGATGCCGAGCTATGGAACAACATCGGAGAGGTGTACATGGTCGTTGGCCTGTTCGACAAGGCTGCTGACCATTTCGATAAAGCATGCCTTCTGAAAGGAAAGAACCCGATCTACTGGCGTAACGCTGCCAAGGCCGCCGAGGCACAGGGACGGACCGACCAGGCAAGGATGCACCTCGACCACGCTCGGTCTCTTGAAGGGTAGTCGAAGCCAGCTAGCGCCCGGGCTCACCGTTCTTGTAGAGTGCGGGGGAAGGGACATCCGGAGGCCTATCAACCTCATTCGAACCCTTGAAGGCGCTGAGCCAACAGATCTTGAGTCTGCCGCGTTTGGCCGCTCCGCCACCCCCGCAGGGGAGTATCAGGAGGGCTAGCCCGAAGGCTAGCCCATCTTACTGAGTTCTTCTTGGAGCTTCTTGATCGAACCCTCGAGTTCGCTCATAGCCTCGCTCTTCTTCCGCTCAGATGGCTTCGGGACACGTGCTCCGCTCCTCTTTTCCTCAAGGCTCTCAGGCCTCATGAAGTTCTTCTGGACCTCCTTGATGACCTTCTGGAGTCCCTCGACATTGCCATACCAGATGGCGATCGCCTGGTTCTCCAACTGGTTGAGTGTCTTGAGGGTCATAAGGACATCGTCCAGGTTCTGCACATGGTCCATGAGCGAGTAGATGCTCTTAGAAACCTCACCATATCGGTCGACGCGGATGAACAGCGGGACCGAGCTAGGCAACGGTACACTCTCTGCGGGGCCAGCTGCTGAGGGCCTTGCCGCAGGGGGCGGCGCTCTCGGTGCAGCGGCTGCAGGAGGTGGTGCTGCAGGTGGAAGTGCCGCGGGCGGAGGTGCTGCCGGCATCCCGCCAGGAGGTGGAGGCATCCCACCAGGAGGTGGAGGCATCCCACCAGGAGGTGGAGGCATCCCACCAGGAGGTGGAGGCATCCCACCAGGAGGCGGAGGCATACCGGGAGGTGGCATACCGCCAGGGGGAGGGCCACCGGGTGGAGGGGGCATACCCGGGACTCCGCCGGGGGGCATCATGCCGGGTTTAGGAGGCATACCACCGGGAGGTGGACCACCGGGAGGCATTCCAGGGGGAGGGCCGCCGGGAGGCATTCCGGGAGGAGCCATGCCGGGTTTGGGCGGCATTCCGGGAGGGCCCATGCCGGGTTTGGGCGGCATTCCGGGAGGGCCCATGCCGGGT
>JASMDC010000015.1 GCA_030753015.1 Candidatus Undinarchaeales archaeon
CATCGTGGTGATCGCCTCGCTGGTACAGATCGTCGAGACGATCATCAAGAAGGTGAGCCCCACGCTCTTCAGGGAGCTGGGCATCTTCCTGCCGCTCATCACCACGAACTGCGCTATTCTGGGCCTCACCCTAATCAACACCATCGATGGCAATGACCTCATCAGTACCGTTGTGTTCGCCCTTGGTGGGGGCGCCGGGTTCACCCTGGCGCTGCTCATCATGTCGGGCATCCGCGAGCGCCTGGAGCTGGCGGACCTGCCCAAGCCCCTGGAGGGCGCTCCGATCGCGCTCATCACAGCGGGCATCCTGGCCATGGCCTTCGGCGGTTTCGGGGGGATGCTCTGATGGTAGAGCCGGTCGTCGCCGCCATTGCCGTCATGGGAGCGCTCGGCTTCATCTTCGGTATCGGGCTGTCGTTCGCCTCCAAAGCCTTCCATGTGGAGACCGACCCACGCGTCGATCAGGTGCGCGAGCTCCTGGCGGGGGCCAACTGCGGAGCATGTGGTCTTGCTGGCTGCGATGCATTCTCCGAGGCCGTAGTAGCGGGCTCGACCGCGGCCAACGGCTGCACACCTGGAGGCACGGACGTCGCTGAAAAGATCGGTGAGATCATGGGAGCCGAGGTCGAGGTGACGGAACCACAGATCGCCGTGAACCGATGCAGGGGCGCTGAGAGCGTGTGCGGCCTCCACTGCGTGTACGAGGGCATCGAGTGCTGCTCTGCAGCGGCACTCGTGGGGACCGGGCCCAAGAAATGCTCCTATGGGTGCATCGCCCTGGGCGACTGCGTCGAAGCCTGCAAGTTCGACGCCCTCACATTCGGCGAGGGAGGGATCCCGCACGTGATCACGGAGAACTGCGTCGGGTGCGGCGCCTGCATCAAGGCCTGTCCCAAGGGCCTGTTCGAGCTCGTGCCCAAGAACGCTCTGGTCCACGTGCTCTGCTCCTCCCATGATCCGGGGAAGGTCGTGGGCAAGCTGTGCAAAGTGGGTTGCATCGCCTGCAGGATATGCGAGCGTGCATGCCCTGTCGATGCCATCCATGTCGTGGACGAACTGGCCGTCATCGATTACGAGAAGTGCACCGAGTGCGGAGCGTGCGCCGAGAAGTGTCCCAAGAAGTGCATCGAGGACCGCAGACCCGCAGACGAGATTGAGGCGTCCAGTAAGGAACGTGCAGAGAAGGCCGCGAAGGAGAAGGCCGCTAAGCTGGCCGAGGTCAAGAAGAAGATGGCGGAGAAGAAGGCTGCAAAGGAATAGCTGGACCACGCATCCCCTCCGCACCCTGATCCAAGCGATAAGTATTAGATAGGACAACGCCATTGTATCTATGAGATGATCGGTATGAGAAGAACCGCTCTCGTGCTCGCTCTCGCGCTCCTGCTCGTAGGCTGCACGGACCAGGGCCCTTCGGATGAGGGGGGTGCCACACCGAGCCTGTCTTCATCGCCGGAGCCGACCCCCCCGCCCACCGTGGGACCGGTCCTGGCCACAGCGTCTCCTTCTCCGGAGGGAACGCCTGTTCCGACACCGGTTCTGAGCGCACCACCGATATCGACCTCTACACCGGTCCCCACCGCACTCCCTACCACCACACCCACTTCCGTTCCAACGCCGACACCTACCACGGCCCCAACGCCGACACCAAGGCCGACGATCGAGTTCGACCGGCGTGCACCTCCCGCAGTGACGATCATCAACGCCGGAGAGACCGTCCGCGGTGTCAAGCTCATCTCTCGTGAGCACATCCTCGAGGTCATCGTGCCTCCGCCCCTGACGGCGACGGCACCCTTCGATTCTGCCATCCTCCCCGACGGTTCGGTCGTCATGGCCGGTAATGAAGGCCTACTCGTGAGCGTCGGACCGGAGGGAGCGATCAGTGAGACCCGGATACCCGGTGGGATGAACTTCGAGCCCGCTGACGACGGGACCATGTGGTACTACAACTGGGTCGATGGAGAGGTCTCCTTCTGGAAGGAGGGCATTGACGGCGGGCCGGAGGTCGCTGCCAGTCTACCGCCGGTCTACACCGACGGCTCGATCGCGGTCTCTCCTGACGGGAGTGCCGTGTACGTCGCCTGGTGGAAGCTGGACTACGACGTCAAAAAGGAGTCTGCTCTCTATCGCTATACTGAGGACGAAGGCCTCGTGAAGCTTCTTGACGGGACGGACGGTTCGGTCCTTCGGGCGGTGGAGGTGACACAGGACGGGACGGTGTACGTCGCGGCCACCGACGGGATATACCGGCTTGAAGGGGACAACGAGCTGGCCCTGGTCCACCGGATCCTCTACAACCACGTGACGAGCGACGGCCTGACCTCGGACGAGGAGGGTAACCTGTACTTCTCCGCGCTTGGGTGGGGAATGGGGGTGTTCAAGCTCTCCGACGACGGCTCAGCGGAGACGATCGCGACGTTCAGCGAGGATGTCGACGTCCCCCTCGGTCTCTCGTGGGACCAGAACAACGGTCGTGTGATCGGCGTGAGGAAGGAGAAGGGGGAGCTCATCTCGATCGACGGCGATGGGGACGTCTCGGTGCTGAACGATCCGAGCGGTCTCTCGACGCCTATTGCTATTCGGGAGCATCCCGAAGGTGGTGTGTTCCTCAACGCCGATGAAGCGGGGCCCATGTACATCGACGGGAGCGGGGACGTGGTCAGGTACCCGACCTTCGGTGCAAGGCCCGTCTACTATCAACCGCCCGCAGCAGACATCGTCTTTGATGAGGCCGGATTGATGTACTACACCTGTGCGGCCCCGGGCTTCATGAGCAAGATCGTGACCATCGACGCATACGGGGAGGTGCGGGACATCACGGGGAGCTCCGAGCACGAGGCGAGCTCACCGGCCGGGATCGCCGTCGACTCCAGGGGGCGTGTGTTCTATGCCGATTATCGGCAGGGCGCCGTCCTGGAACTGTCAGCAGACGGTGAGAGCACCCCGGTCCTCGAAGGCATACCCTATCCGGTGGGCCTCGTGATCGACAGCCATGATACGTTCTGGGTGAGCGCAGCGCCCGAAGGTTCTCAGGCCACCGACAATCCCTTGGACGAGGTCGATCGCACACGTGTGCTGCGTTTCAGACCCGGGGAGGAACTGGAAGAGGTGTTCAACTTCGGTGACGATGACAGGCACTCTTTCACGTTCTTCGATGTGGACGATGAGGGTACCATCTATCTCCCCGACGACAATATCCTCTGGCGTGTCAGCCCTGACGGGGAAGCGACCGAACTGGCCACAGGCTTCAGGAACATTCGAGCGGCCCGGATATTCAAGGACAGCAGTGTCTATCTGGTCGATTATGAAGCGGGGGCCCTGTACCGATTGAGGCGTGCCTGAGCGGACTCACTTTATTGGTCGTGCTTTCCTGCCCCATCTTCTGAGCACGTCATCGACCTTGTCCTGGACATTTGAGCGTGCTGCCCTCTTCGCCATCCCCTCATCGATGAGCTTGTCATACTTCGTGTAGTGGTGGCGGACATGGGCCAGCACGGCCAGGCGGACCGCCTTCTCGTCCAACCTCTTGGCACCGGACGTCCGTCCCACCCGACCGCTGGATGTCTTGCAGGCGTGGCGGGCGATCTTCCTCTCGACCCCCTTGGGGCACGACGGATAGCGGTGGCGGAGGGCGCGGGCGAACCGCACTGCATGCTCCCGCTCACGCTCTTCCCGTCTCTTGTCCCGGGCGGCCGCATCTGCGCGGCACTCCTTTCGGGCCTGCTCGATGGCAGCAGGCTCGACGAGTATTCCTTCCCGCTTGTACCGCTTTTTCGAATAGACACGAGTGACTACCAGGGCCAGTGCGCCAGAGTGCTTCGACGCACGGCGGGTGAGTGTGGCATCGCCTTTCGGGAGGTAGGAAAGACGGTTCAGGTCGGCACATCTCAGGCAGAGCGTCCTTCCACGCTCCTTGGTGATGAAGCCACCGTTGACGATCCCGGTCCCACAGGCGGAGCACGTCGCCTCCCCTCGGACGAAGAACACGAGCGTATCAGATGCACCCTCACGCTGACGGATCGTATTTCCCAAGGCGTTCTAGTGTGAAGGGGGCAGCTATAAGGATTTGCAGGTGTTCGGCCCACGCACCTTCGAAAGGTATTAATACCGGTCCCTGTGCCGCCGGTGCTGTGCTCGAGGAACGGTACCACGTCTACATGGACGGCACTGACCGGGATATGACCCCCCGCGAGCTCGTGGGCATCCTCAGACAGCGGGAGGAACGGCCTGATGTCTGGTCCGCCAGGCTCTCCACGGGACTGCTCGGTAGGACTGACTGCCCCGCGGGCAACCGCGGTCCCAAGGGTTATTCGGAGGTCGTGCTCGCCGTCGGTGACGAAGGGCTGGAGAAGCTGGTCGACCTGGGGTTCATCCCATGTCCCACCTGCCGCCCGGAGGACGAGCCCGGATTCTGGGAGACCGTGGAAAGCGCAGTGGGTGAGCGGTACGACCTGGACTCGGTCTACGATTTCGCGGACAAGGGTGTCCTTGGCTACGACGCGCGACGTGTGGACTGGGAGGCGGTCCTTCCTGTCATCGGGACGGCGCCCAACAGGCTCTACGTCCCGCAGGGTATCGGCGAGGGCGAACTGACCGAGTTGAGGGACCGGTTCGATGCACTTAACGTGGAGCTCCCGCCTGTCGGGTACTACGATCGGGATTCTCCCGGACGCTTCCACGAGTACGCGATACCTGGATAGCCGTCCTTCCTACGCTTTCTTGCACGGCCCGAAGTGCTCGGAGTAGAACTGGACGAGTTCCACCTTCGATGTGCTTATCCTTTGTGTGTGGTTGCCCTTGTGATCGCTCTAGGCATTCACCTGCTGATGGCTGAACTCCCATTCGCAGGACTCGTCAAGCACTAACTGTATTCCAAAGGAACGGTGGAACGCGACCATTTCCAGAGGATACCAGAAGATGATCCACTGTTCTTTTTCATTCTTCGTGCATTCAAATAGTGGATAATTGTATCTATCAAAGAATTTCTTGATGATGCTCCAGGTTCTTGTATAGGATGCGACATCATCTGGACTATTTAGAGGCAATCTTGGTGCCTTTATTGAATAATTATGCGAATAAGCTTCACTTTCTGAAGATATGATACCAATAGTTCTCCATGATATGGTTAGTCTTTCTTCTTTTTCCTCTATTTTCACGAGTTTCCAGGTGAATGGATTGAATGTGGGGATTGGATCAACGTCCCCATGTTTCGACCTCAGATGGAGCTTGATGCATAACCTGAGGGAGAAGGAGAATATGATGTGCGTTCCGGAAATTCTGGTAGGGTAATTCCGGAAATTATGGGAGGTTCATTAATGTTTCCCAAAGTGTCTGTTTTGGGGATGTTACGCGTTCGTGCAGAGGGTCCATCGAGGAGGATGAGTCTACCTCTCCCCAGTCAGAGAAGGGTGACTTGTTCGTCGTGAAGATGATGGGGCGCTTCAGTATATGTCGGTCGTTCACCACGTGGAACAGCACGTTCGCCGCCTCGGGCCCATAGGTCAGGTACCCGAGCTCGTCGATCACCAACACGCTTGGCGAGGTATATGCCTTCAGAGCCTTCCTGAGGTTCCCCTGTCGACCGGCCTCTGACAGTTCCTCGATGAGGACCGACGCTGTCTTGAACTTGGCCGTGAAGCCGTTCTGTATTGCACGATACGCGATCGCTACAGCAAGATGCGTCTTCCCTCTGCCGGTCTTCCCCATCAGGATGAGATTGCGTCCTTCGGTGACGAGCTCGGGGCCAAGATAGGAGCCCATCAGTGCCCGACGGATATTCGAACGGATGGTGAAGTCGTAATCATCGATGGTCTTGAGGAACGGGAAGCCGGCTTTCCGTGTGGCCCGCTGTATGCGGGTCTGTTCACGGTGGGCGACCTCCTCGGCCACGACAACCGCGAGGAAATCGCGGCATGACCAGTCCTCACGCTCGGCCCGCTCCACCAACTCCCGCCACCTACAACGAGTGTTGGCGAGGCGGAGTTGCTTGAGCAGCTGATCGAGGCTGATGTCCGATGGATTGACCGCAAGCGGTTCCTCCTGGCTTTCCGGGGCGTTCATGTGTATGCCTCCAGAGGGCTCTGCTGACATGTACGGTGAACGACGATATACCGTTCCACTGCGTCACACGAGAAGACGTTCTCCTGGACAGCTTCACGGAACGCGAGGTTCATGACATCGGCTCCATGCCGCTGGAGCAGCTCATGGAGCCGGTCAACCGCAGCGGACCAGTCCCTTCTCCTGTGGACGAGTTCGGTGAGGAATACCAGGGCGGCCTCACCGGTCTCGAGGAGATCCTGACGCTTCAGATACCTCTTCCCGCGCTTCCCTGAAATGGCGGCAAGGCGTGCGGCGCGATGCTCGGGAAGCGTCGACAGCGTCCCAGTGGAAGGTCTTCGTGGATGTGATGCCTCATGGGAACCGGCAACGATCCTCACCGTGTCACGATAGAGATACAGCGTCCCAGCGATGCACGCCGCCTCGGGTGGCATCGAGTACGAGCACCCCTTGAAACGCACCGCACCCATGGGACCGACGTATATGGGGTACCTCAAGGCAAGGTCCTCGGGGGCGATCTTCACCGGCCTCAACCGGTCGAGCTCGATGGCGCGACGTTCCGCCGGGATCACGCCGCTGGCCCTGGAGGGACGCGTCTCATTGATCTCGTGGAGCCACTCCTTGAGCTGATCCTGAAGATCCTCTTCATCGTGGAAGCGTCGCTGCTTGAAGAACGAATTCTTCACCCATTGCACGATCCTCTCCACGGACCCCTTCTCCTGGGGACGGTACGGCCAGCACAGCTCGACGTCGACATCGACCCCGATACCGAGTTCCAGCACGGAGGAGGCAAAGACGGGATTCCACTCGGTGACCTTTCCGGACCGGTCCCACTTCAGTGCTATGGTCTTGGGACGGTCGAACACCGCAAGCAGCGGGATCCCGCCGAGGGACGTGAAATGCTCGGCGAGGCCCCTGACGAGGGTCTCGACCTGCTCGTTGGGGACGAGGGTCACCTCGGCCCAGCGGGACCACTTCAGACGGGAGGCGAAGAAGTGGATCCGCTTCAACGTCCCATCGAGGAACGTGACATCCACGTGACCGAAGTCATGCTGGGTGAACTCACCGGGCAGGCCTTCGAACCGCATCGTGTACCGTGCGACCTTTGGCCGCACGGAGGCCACAAACGCGTAGAAGGCAGTCTTCCCTCCGCGGTAACCTTGTTCACGTGCCCGCCGGAGGACCTCAAGGGTCATGAGGTCGGGTTCCTTCTCGAGAGTGTCCTCGATGAATTTCCGGAATGACTTGGCCTTGCTCGGACGACCGATCTTACGGGCGTGTCTCTGTGCATGGTCATCGACCTCTTCGACGGGTCGTTCACGACCGATCCTGCGCACGGTATTGATGCCCATTCCGGTGAGCTGCGCGACCTCCTGTTGTGGGTGACCTGCCTCGAGCAAGACCTGTACCTTGTGTCGACTCAGCATTGGTTTCATTCGCGACATCTCCGGATGAGTATCCGGAGCGGGATTCTTCTGCTCTTCTCTCATGGGTCCGCCTCCGATCCTGACCTACCATAATTTCCGGAATGGGACCTACCATAATTTCCGGAACCGACATATGATAAGACCTACATATATTCTCGTGATTTGGACTGATAAATAGGGGAATCTGAACAGAATGATGATGAAAATCGCACTTACAACGGATAATAGTGGATTTATCGACCGGTCAACGTCGAACTTGATCCTTCGTTGTGAGAATGGCCATGCAAATGGGATGGCCGTAGAGGTCAATATGTCAAAAAGAATATGGAAGATGCCTGCAAGTACCGTTACTGCGAGGATAGCGCCGACATGCTCATGGACATCGAAGGACACAATGTATATCGCTGCGACCAGGAGAGAGCCCAAAATGGTCGTGAGGAAGGAGTGTGTCTTGTTCCTGTGGGCGAAGAAACCGGTCTCTCGGTTGATAAGGACGGCAATGAAGTCAAGGTCGGGCAGGATCCCCGCGATCACCACGGGAAGTGCATGGTCGCCGATGACCTGCCGCGCAAGTCCGTAGGAGAAGAGCCCGTGCGTCAGGACGTCCATGGTCGTTCAGATTCTACGCTTTCTTGCATGGCCCGTAGTGCTTGGTATAGAACCCGACGAGCTCCTCCTTCGACGGGATGCTACAATTCTCCCAGATATGGATGACGTTCTGGAGGTCGTCCTCTCGCTCCTGCCCCGAGAACAGCTCCGCAAGGAATGCGGTGCGCTCGCGGATCTCCCGCTCCGCGAAGGCGATGTACTCCTCCGGCGTGTAATAGTTGAGCGGGTTGAACCGCTTGCCGAAGTCCTTCATCCCGTGGACCTCCTCCAACTCCTTGGGGTCGGGCAGGAGGTAGCCGAACACAGGGTGTTTGAGCCAGCTCTTGATCTTGCGGTGCTCGACGAGGTCGATGAGACCCTTGGAGTCACGGACGCCGATCTTCTCGCCCTGGCCGATCCAGACGGGATCGCCAGCAGCATTGATCATCTGCTTCCCTGTCTCCTTGTCCATCTTGGGGATGGGTTCCCCGTTCTCGTCGAGGTGCTTGATCTGATTACTGTCCATGTCGTACTCGCCAACGAATCCGGCGTTTGAAATGAAGAACACCAGCTTCCCGTCAAGGCCGAGCCCCTGGTCGCTGTACACCTTGAGCTTGAGCAGGGCCTGGTGGCACTGTTCCCGGGCCATGAAATCCGTAGCAGCGTACGAGCGCACACGGGTGCCAGGTCGCTGGGCAGCGATGGCCGAGGTGATGATGGACTCGCACGCCGAGTCGAGGGCCACGGCCATGACCGGATCGGTCACTCGGAACATCGGCTCGAGCACGTCGAACTTCTTGAAGCTCAGCGCCTCGGTCTTCATGTACTTGTACGGGGTCTCGCCCCACTGCGGATTCAGCTCGGAGAACAGGAAGATGAACCTGCCGTTTGTGGTACCGGAGCGGTGGTACTGCTGACAGAGGAGGTGGCCTGGCTGCTTCCCGGGCTGGACACGAGGTACCTTGATGGGCTTTCCGCCCTCCTCGAACACCTCATACTCCACGTTCTCGCAGTCCATGTTCTGGCACAGCACCAATGGCCGGGAGCCGTCCGGATTGGCCATCTTGGACCTCATGAGGCCCGTCCACTCGGGGCTGCCGTCATACAGTCCCTCCGATTTAGCGTAGGAGGCCGCCTCCAGACCGATGATCTGGACCCGGGAGACGTTCCCGTCCTCGTCATACTCGGGCCGACCCAGAAGGGCGTCGTCCTGCTCCAGATCGGGGCCCACGGTGAGCGTTGTCTTGCCGGTCCCCGACAGGCCCTTGAGGACCCGGTCGGTTGTAGCCCCGGCGTGGTAGGAGATGAGCCCCTCGCCCTCGGCCTTGTTCCACACCATGGTGAGGTTGGGCTTCTTGAAGTCGCCGCCGAAATAATCGACGCCAAGTGAGATCACCATCCGAACGTTGTCGTCCATGCCGGTGAGGTCGTAGAGCGTGATGGGGACGTTCGGGTCGTAGTCGGGCCACACCTCGCGGATCATGGCCACGTACTTGTCGGGCAGGCGCTCGGGTACGATCACGTTCCAGCAGTCGGGTTGCTGACCCTCCTTGGCGGGGAAGACCATCTGCTTGGAGAACCACGTGATATAGCCGGACTGCCGACACTTCATGCTCGCAGCGAACCGCAGCCCCACCTCGTACCCGGCCTCGCCCTGGATACCGTCCATGACGACCATGGGGACGTCCTCCTCGGCGAGGTACGCAAGGGCCGCCTCGTACACGCGCTTGCCGATCTTTGCGTCGAACGACCGCTGCTTGTAACCGAGCTTGTAGCCCTCGGGAACGAGGAAGAACGCCCGGTCCGGCCGCCGCCCTGGCTGTGTGGAGCCGAAGAGGTACTGGCCGTCGGCCGTGATGACGTAGTAGTCCTTGAGGAACTCGTGGTAGAACGCGTCGTCCGGGTTCCTGGTCACACGGGCAAGCGGGATGCGGGTATTGGGGGTGATGAGGATGGTATCGTCGGTCATGGTATCTCGATGGCGAGGATGATGAGGGCTGTTATAAAGCTTATGTTAGGACTTGCCCCCTGCGAACGTGCTGCACGGTCAGTTGAAGAGGAACCCACGGACCACCTGGTAGAACCCTTCAGGATCGTCGAGCATCATGAAGTGGCCGCCGGTAACCGCATGCACCTCGCACGCTGCCTCCAACAACCGGTCCTTGCCGGGGAACTCCCTGGCGTTCTGGGTGCCTACCACGTAGCAGGTCCTGCAGTGGAGGGCGATATATCGCTCAAGGAGGTCGGCGTTATTGGATACGTCCACCAGCCCGCATGCCGCGCGGTGGAGCGCCTCTGGATCGCACCGGGTGAGCGCCCGGATGTAGTACTCCCAGCATGCAGAGCCCTTGGAAGCGAGCCTGCCCACCTTTCCGATGAGCTGCACCCGTCCCTCGCGCATGAACCGCTCCCGCTCCATGGCCGCAGTAGGTCCCGAGAAGAAGCAGTTCTCGCCCGTGAGATTCCCCTCGGCGTTGAGGAACCGGGTCACGCCGGAGCGCTCGGCCAGCACGATGCCCACGACACCACCCATGGAGTGGGTCACCAGGTCGTAGTGCTCAACGTCCAGCTCGGCAAGGAGTGCGAGCACCACCTCGGCGTAGTCGCCTACCGTGCAGGTGCACGTCCCACGTGGCGAGGCGCCGTGGCCGGGGAAGTCAAGGGCGATGAGACGTCTGTCGGGCAGCACATCGGGGTCGAAGGCTCCCGCGAACGTATGCGCGTCGGCGCCCAGCCCGTGGAGTAGCACTACAGGCAGCCCGTGCCCGGGCCGTTCCCACACGGCGACCGGACCGTAGTCGAGCTCGACCTTCCTGCACTCCACGGTACGTTCCGGTCTGCCATCGCTTATAAAAGGTTTGACGTACGAAACCCACCTACTATCACAGGTGGAATGAATACGGTGTTTCCCGGAGGGGTACCGAACCCGAAAGGTAAACGGTTCACATGAATACCGGCAGCCAACTCCCCATAACGATATATTGAAGCGCAGTCTACTCTTCTACTGGGAGGTGTGCTGTGCAGCAGGACGTCGATGAGCCGGGTAATATAAGGAGGTCACAGTTCGCTTGCCGTACTGCCAGGACAACCCTGCGGACGTTCAAGTATCGTATCTATCCATCCGGGAAGCAGCTCACCAGGCTCGACCATCAGTTCTCGCTCTGCCGCGAGATGTACAATACCCTCCTGAAAAGGTGTCGTGAGGGATACCGGACGGATGGCACCCGTCTCAACGGGCGGAACAGGCTCTATCGGATGACCAAGGATATCAAGGACGAGGAGCCGAAGTTCAATACGGTGTACTCCCAATCGCGCCAGAACGTCGCCGACAGGCTCGCAAAGGCGTACCAGCACTTCTTCCGGAGGGTGAAGGAGCGGAAGGCGGGCAGGCAGGTGAAGGTCGGGTACCCTCGCGCCAAGAGGCGCGTCATCAGCATCACCTACCCGCAGTTCGGATTCCGGTTCACGGGCGAGGACAAGCTCCACGTCTCCAGGATCGGCAGCATCCCGATCATGCTCCATCGCCTCCCACAGGGAAGAATCAAGACGCTCACCATCAAGCGGAACCGGGCTGGTCAGTGGTTCGCATGCTTCGCGTGCGAAGTCGATGAGGACACAAGGACACCGATAGATGGCGAGGTCGGCATTGATGTTGGCATCGAGCACTTCGTCACGCTGTCCGACGGCTCCGTCATCGAGAATCCGCGACATCTACTTAAAAGCGAGAAACGAGCGAAGCGGCTCCATCGCAGAGTATCCAGGAAGAAGAAAGGATCCCGGGACCGGAGGACGGCTGTCCGTCGGCTAGCACGGTATCACATCTATGTCGCCGACCAGAGGCGTGACTTCCTTCATCGGACGAGCCGTGCGCTCGTCGACCGGTACGGGACCATCGCTGTCGAGAAGCTCAACGAATCCAACATGCTCAAGAACCACTGTCTCGCAAAGCACATTCAGGACGCATCGTGGAACACCTTCATCGACATGCTCCGCTACAAGGCTGTAGCGGCCGGGGGGGAGCTGGTCGAGGTGGACCCGAGGAACACGTCACAGATATGCAGTCGGTGCGGGGACATCGTCCCAAAGGCGTTGAGCGTCCGCGTCCATCAGTGCCCGCGATGCGGGTTCGAGACGCATCGGGACGTGAACGCCGCACTGAACATACTCGCAAGAGCTAGGGCTGGACGAGCCCGAAGTCACGCCTGTGGAAATCCCACCTCTACTCTCGCCACGAAGGCGGGGGCAAGTGGGATCGCAGAAGCAGGAACTAAACGCGATGAGCCCTTCGGGGCGATAGACGCTGGAAGCCTGAGGCTTTACAGGCTGTCCGACAATTCATAGTACTCACTACTTCAAGCCCACGAATAATCTCTCATGAAATGTGCGCCCTAACTTACATAGGGACGCGGTTCTGTGGATGATGGAAACGTGGGTCCGGAACAAGGTTTTATAAAATTGTGCACCCTAACTACACCCATGGTGTACGAGGAGATCAAGACGATCAAAGGACGGCAGTACAGATACCTACGCGAGAGCGTCCGGATCGACGGTCGCGTCGTCCACCGGACCGTGAAGTATCTCGGTCCCGTGGAACCAAGATACAAACCTCAGAAGAAGAAGGTGGTCTGATGTCATACATCCCCTCCCTCCACAAACAATCCTGGCTCTTGGCGCCGAACCTCGAGGACCTGATACCTGAGTACCACATCTGCTACCTCGTCGAAGCGCTCATATCGATGGTAGACTTCACCGGGTTCGACGAGAGATACGCGGGTCCCGGGCACCCGGCGTACCATCCCCGGATCATCCTGAAGCTGCTCGTGATGGGTGTCCTGGACAGGGTGCGCTCCTCGCGCAAGCTGGCCAGAAACGCTCGAGAGAACGTCGTCTACATGTACCTCGCGGAGAAGCTGACGCCGGACTTCCGTACCATCAGCGACTTCCGCAAACAGAACGAGGAGCTCGTGAAGCAGCTCTTCAAGCACACGGTGGCGCTCGCCAAACAAGAAGGGATGCTCGACCTTACACAGCTCGCGACGGACGGGACCAAGATCAAGGCCAACGCGGCCAACATGCGTTCGCTCACCCGGCAGGAGCTCGAGTTCATGACACGGTTCGTCGACGAGGAGCTCGATGAGTGGGCCAAACAGGACCAGCTAGAGGACGAGGCGTTCGGCAGCCTGAGGGGATACGACCAGCTCCCGGGCAAGGGCAAGCAGAAGATGCGGTCCGCAGTGCGGCACTATGTGAAGCAGACCAGGGAGAAGGGCGACTCGTTCGAGGAGGCGGCTTCCCGGAAGCTGGAGGAAGCACGCCAGGAGATGGAGCGGCACGGCGTCGACAAAGTGAGCACGACGGACACCGACTGCCGCTTCATGAAGTCCAAGAAGGGGAAGATGGAGTTCTCGTACAACCCCCAGGTCACGACGGACGGGAACGGCTTCATCCTCGCCTCTGACGTGTGCCAGAACAAGAACGATAAAAAACAACTACAGCCCCAGGTGCTTCAGGCGGAAGAGAACCTCGGCCGGATACCCGAAGGAACGCCATGGAACTTCGACACAGGCTACTTCAGCGGTGACAACCTGGCCTTCCTCAAGGAGAAGAAGATCAACGCGTACGTCGCAACAGAAAAGCCGAACCAAAACCCGTTCAGCGCCGACAAGTTCATCTACGACCCGGAGAAGAACGAATACACGTGTCCCGGGGGACACGTCATGAGATTCCTCAGCGAAAGACATGAGAATACCAGTGGCTATAGGTACAGTATCTACAAGTCCGATAGCTGCCACACGTGCCCGCACCAGGGATCATGCACAAAACAAAAGAAAGGTATCCGTTATCTTAAGATCTATCCGCACCCCGAGCTCAGGAAGGAGATGATCGACAAGATGCATACCAAGAAGGCGAAGAAGACATACCGTCGGCGCAAGGAGACCGTCGAACCGGCGATAGGATGCATCAAATACAACCAGGGGCTCAATGAGTTCCTCACGAGGGGCCTTGGAACGGTGAGAACGGAGTTCAGGCTGGCCTGTACGGCCCTCAACATCAAGAAGCTGTGGTTGCGAACGCGGGGAAGGGTGACGGATGTGGTCGGAGTCGCCCCTGTGTCTGTAGACCCGTGTTAAGGGTCCTCTTTCACATCAATAGATTGGTGTATGGCATCGAATTGTCGGACAGCCTGTTTAGCCTCAGGAGGATGTCACACATCTTGCGCCCGGTCGGCGAGCGCTCTCTCGAGCACCGAGGCCGGGAACGGTCGTCCGTGCCCGGGGTGGACCGTCTCTGCGTGCAGGTCCAGCAGACGGGACCAGGAATGGTACACCTGTCCGACGTCCTCGGCGAACACGGGCATGCCCGGCCCCCGCCGCATAGGGAGGCCGTTCATCGCGAGGTCCCCCACAATTGCGTCGCCGCTCTCCAGCACCACCGAGACGGAACCGTGGGTATGGCCGGGTGTATGGACTACCCTGCCCGCAACACCCCAGCGGGCGAGGCCGGTGCGCTCTCCCAGGACGACGTCCACCTCGGGCCAGGTGAGGGGTCCGAACGCACGCGCGGGAGCGAGCAGGATGCGCAGGAGCGAGCCCCAGGCAGAGGTCCCCGGCGGTAACGGCGAAGCCTCCGGGAGAGTGGCGGCCGCCCGCTCGTGCATGGCGACGTCGCACCCAGTGGCCTTCACGACAGCGTCGGCGCAGCCACCGTGGTCGAAATGAGCGTGGGTGATGATAAGGAGGTCGAGGGGCCGACCATCGAGGGCCCGGATCAGCGCCGAGATGAACCGTCGTGCCACAACCGACATGCCAGCATCGACCAGCACGGTGCCCTTGTCCAGAACGAGGTGAGCGGTGGTGAACGCCATGGTGAGGGGGATGATGCGGACCGTGGCGCTCACCCCTCGCGCGCAAGGAAGAGGAAGGCGGTCTGGCCGTTGGGGAAGGTGACGTTCTTACGGACCACAAGCCCCAGATCATCGAACCTGCACGCTTCGTCCAGCTGCCAGCCCTGGAGGTACACCATGTAGAGCACACCTGGCCGGCCGCCGTCCTGGCGGTAGGTACAGGGTGCCGTGATGCGGTAGGGGGTGCCCTCCCAGCTCTTGCGCTGGGTCATGACCGGATCGCGGGCGGTCCAGAACTGGAGGAACTTGTCGGTGCGCCGGATGTTGTCGGGGATGCGGACCTCGTCCCACGAGCCCTCCTCATCGCGCAGGTAGTCCCTGACCTCGTCCCACCCCGTGTCCCAGTAGTAGTTGACACTGGGATCTGCGGGGTAGACCGTGAAGTAGTACCCCAGGTAGTAGCCGACCAGAAGGCAGGACACAGCCAGGAACGGCAGCTTGAGCCCGATGTCCCTGAGCACAGGCTCGAGACGCGTCCATCCTATGGCCGCCGCAAGCTGGACGAAGGGCAATGCTACGGTGGTCCGTATGGAGTTGGGGATGCGGTCGATGGTGAGGCTCGCGGCCACGGGGACGAGCAGGAGCCCCCAGAGGAGTATGATGTGGACCGGGCGCCGCGCTCGTGCCATGTGCACGATGCCGGCCAGGAGAAGGAGCCCCTCGAAGAGGTGGAGCTTGCCCACAACCCGTGTCGTGTACCGCACCTGGGTGTCACCGCGGAGGAGGAGAAAGTCGGGGTGCAGGTGGGCGAGGTAGTTCTGTACGAACTGGAGGGTGTAGAGCACCGTGGGGCTCTCGATGCCCATGTCTGAGTATCGCGAGCGCTGCCACATGAGCACGTCCTCGGTGAAGATGGACACGAGCTTGAAGCGGGCATTGGCCGCCTCGGGCATGGTGACGTAGGTGGATGCCAGGGGCGCGACCAGGACGGCGAACACCACGAGCGCGAGTAGGACGTCGTTCAGACGGGCCCGCACCAGGTCCCGTCGTACGAAGAGCACACCGGCAAAGAACGTCGGGATGAAGAACCGCGGGATCGCGTACGCATAGAGCGCCAGCGCCAGGGGGAGCGGTGCGGCCAGCATCGCTCGCCTGCGTCCCCGCAGCCCCGCCTCCAGCAGGTACCAACCCAGGGCGATGAAGAGCGGCACGGGCACAGGATCCCAGGCCACCCTGCTCAGGTGGTGGTGCCAGGGGGAGACCGCCAGCATCAGTGCTGCCGCGAGCCCGGCCTGTCGGCCTGCAAGCGCCCTGCCGAGCACGAACGCGGCCCCCACGCCCAGGGTGCCGAACACGACCGCCGGGAACCGCACGCCCCAGGGGCCGAGCCCGAAGAGCATCAGCGAGGGTATGGTTGCGTAGATGTATAGCGGGTTCTTGTACTCGCCCAGGGAGAGGAAGAGGATGGGGTACGGCTCGTTGTGCATGTCCTCGCCCGTGAGCAGGAGCGAATAGGCGTCGTAGCCGATGGACAGCTCGTCAGGGATGAGACCGGGGGGCACCGATGTGAGCCAGACGATGCGCAGCAGCAAGGCCAGCGCCATCACCGCGGCAACGTCGCGGGAGGGTGTGAACGCCCGGAGGATTGAGGACCCTTTTCCCTGCCCGGAGCCCATGGCACACGGAGGACCGCGACCTTTCTTAAAGATGACGCGACCACCGGCCCTTATGGACGAGGAGGAGATGCCCCAGGTGGTGTTCAAGGAGCGGGAGGGATATCGGACGGTGAACGTCAACGGCGTGTTCGGCGGCCCGCGGCCAGGATTCTTCGAGGTGATCGTGTTCTCGGAGGAGACCGATCCTACCGAGGCGTTCGGCACGGCCGCCATCGATCCGGGACAAGCGGTGTTCAGGCGCACGGCCGAGGTACGGTTGGTAATCGATCCCTACCAGGCCAAGAGCATCGCCGCGTGGCTTTCTCGTAACGTGGAGGAGTACGAGCGCACGTTCGGCCCCATCACGGGACCGAGCGGCTCGAGCCCACGGGAGCACGACAGCGCCGACACCATGTTCCGGTGACCGGGGCCGCTCCTGGGCCAGCTTTAAGAACCTTCACGTGCTATGGGAGTGTACCATGTCGACCTTCTGCGAGTACGAGTTCCAGTGCGAGTGCGGTGCCACCTTCAAGGCGAAACTGTGGGAGAGCGTCAACGTCACCAAGGACCCGGACCTGCGCCAGCTCGTGCTCGACGGCCAGCTGAACGTGGTCACATGCCCGGAGTGCCAGGTCGCGGAGCGCATCGAAAAGGTGTTCCTCTACCACGACATGGAGCGCGGTATCCTGGCGTTCGTCTACCCGGAGGGCAAGGGGGAGGAATGGAAGTCCAAGGACGAGGACGCCATCAAGCAGGTCACGGAGTTCCTCGAGAGCCTCAGGGGCGAGGATGGCGTGTCCTCCGAGGTAAAGGTCGTGTTCGGGCTGGAGGCGTTGCGCGAGCTCGTGGCTGCCCAGGGCAACGAGCCGACCGGGGCCGCGGACAGGAAACCGATCGCAGCGCACGCCCGAGCGGTGTGCGGCTGCGGCTGCCAGGACGATGCGGAGGAGAAGCCCAAGAAGAAAGCGAAGAAGAAATCCGCGCCGAAGAAGAAGCCCGCGAAAGCGAAGAAAGGGGCCAAGAAGAAGGCCTGAGCCTGCAGGCCTGACAGTACATTTAAATAACTCAGTCACACAGCATGCTCCATGGCGGACGACGAGCCCTCTGGTCTCGACGCACTGGAGGCACAGATCACCTCCTACACCGACCACAAATACTTCATCCCCGTGGCCCTGGTGGCGATCCTGGTGCTCTACGGAGCAAGCCTTGCATCCTACACGGGGTTGTGCGAGGTGGCCGGGATGACCGAGGCGATCTCGATCTTCGAACCGACCTCCATGCCCGAGAACTCCGCCTGCAAGTACGCGATCAAGCCCCTGCTCATCCTCACCGGCCTGCTGCTGGTGTTCGTGGTGCCCGGGTACGCCTGGACCATCGGACTGTTCGACGACGAGGAGATCGACGCCATCGAGCGGTTCACCATCGCGTTCGCGGTGTCCATCGCCCTGGTGGTGCTGTCCATCATCTACCTGAACATGCTGATGGGCATCAAGATAACCCGGCTCACCGTTATCGGTGACATCACCCTCATCACGCTGCTGGGCCTTGCCTACTGGGGCTGGAAGCGCGAGGGCTGGTTCGGCGGGAAGGTGCCGGCGGCAAAGGCCGCGAGCGACTGAACCCGTTCTTCGGATACGGGATGTCTAATCTACTCCTGTAGGTTTGTCCCTATTCGCCCACTGTCGAATCGATCCAGTCGGAGCTGGGGTTCATGTTCGTGAGGGTTCCGTCGTTGCTGTCCCTGGAATCGCTCGCCGTGGACCCTGAGCCATCGTCGAGCTTGAGTAAATACGTGATGGGGAAAGAGGAGCTGTTCCTCCGACGGAGCGTCAACTCAAGCGGTCCAGATTGAGGCCGGGAGCGCACTACCTACGGCTAATCGTTGTCGCTGATGTTCGCAGTCACGTCGTCCGGGTTCAAGGTGTTGTAGTCTCCATCACTACTGGAGGCAGCTCCATTAGTGATCAGGACCGTGTGCGGGTTCACCTCGACGACACCGTCGTCCACGGCAGTCACCGTCACCGTCTGCGGCGTGTTCCAGGGGTTCGGGGCCCCCGGATTGAACGTCACCGAGGACGGGTCTACGGTCGCGCCTTCGGTCTCGTCGGCCGAGGAGATGGCGATCGTGACGTCATCCGTCGGTTTACTGGTGAGGACGATCGTATAGGTGTCCGAAGTCGCACTTTCCTCGTTCACGTCGGTCGAGCCGCCCGACTCGGCTACCGTGATGCTGGCATCTTCGTCATCGGTAATCGTTGCGGTCACCTGCTGAGTACCGCTCTCGGCGGCGTTCGCTGCCGGGCCCACGGTGTCTATGTCCACGATGACCGTCTCGACATCGTCATCGTAATCGTCGTTGACACCAGTGATGGTGACCGAGTTGGACGTGGTCTGGCCCGCTGAGATGGTCAGGCTCGTGCCCGAGCGGGTGTAGTCGTCCGAGAGGGTCGCCGTCCCGGAGAACGCCAGTGTTATCGTGACCTCGGCCGCTACCTCCGTGTTCGCGGACGCGCTCACTGTAGCCGTGCCTCCGTCCTCCGCCAGCGGGGAACCCGAGAGGCTGAGGGTGATGGCAGCTACGTCGTCGTCGGTGACGCTGACCGATACGCTGCCAAGGGCATAGCCGTTGTAGTCGCTGTTGGAGCTCGTTACGGTATGGGTGATAGTGCTTATCTCGGGCGACGTCTCGTCGTCCGAGTCGTCCTCCGCCGTTACGGTCACGATCTGCGTCGAGTCCCAGTCACCCGAGTCGAAGCTGAGGGCCGTCATGGACTGGAGGTCGGCGTCGTTACCGATGGTCACGGTGACGGTCGTGTTGGGATCGCTCCCGAGGACCACGGTGTAGCTGTCGGTGGCCCCGCCCTCGGTGACGGCCGTAGAGCCGCCGGACTCGGTGAGCGTCATACTAGCGGTATCGTCGTCGGTGATGGTCACACCCACCCCAACGAAGCCCGAACTGTACTTGGAATCGGTGCTGGAGAAACTGTTCCAGATGTAATGCTGGTGCGTCGCCGCCTCGTCGACATCATCGTCGGTGGCCGTAACGGTCACCTGCTGGCTCACGTTCCAGTTGCCCGATGTGAACGTCAGCTGGCTCATGGCCTCGTACTGCTCGTCGAAGTCGACGATGGTGATGGTCACGGTCTCGACGGGCTCGCTGGTGAGCAGGATATCGTAGTATCCGTCGCCCGTCTGTCCCTCGGCAACGTCCGTATCGGTGTCGGGCACGCTCGTGCCCGCCGAGTCGTCATCGGTGATGCTGACCGACACGGACGAGAGCGACATACCACTGTACTTGCTGTCGGTGCTTGCCACGCTGTGCGAGACCGTCCCGGTGTGCGGGTCGGTCGTCTCGTCGATGTAGTCCTTGAACGCCGTGACCGTGACGGTCTGCGTCGAGTCCCAGTCGCCGTCGGTGAAGGTCAGGCTGCTCTTGTCGGTGTACGCCTCGGTGTCATCGGTGACCGTGACGACGACATCGTAATACGGCTTGGTATCGAGCACGACAGTGTAGGTGTCGGTATCGGTGGTGCCGTCCTCGGTGACCGCGGTGGACCCGCCGGACTCTGTGAGCGTGATGCCCGAGACGTCCTCGTCATAGACCTCGGGATTGATCTGGCGCGACTGGCCGTCATATAGGGTATCGCTGCTCGCAGCGGTGTGTGTGATATGACCGTAGTGCAGTCCGTCCCCGGTCGCCTCGTCATAGTCGTCATCGACCACAGAGAAGCTCACGGTCTGGTAGTCGTCCCAGTTGCCGCCGCCGCCGCCGGTGAAGATGAGCGTCGTTGAGCTCGTGATGCTGAGCTCGGAGTGGTGGTCGACGGTCTCTGCGAGCGTGACCGTGACCGTGTCGGTGGGATCGCTGTTCATCTTGACCTTATAGGTCGTGCTCTGCGCCTGGCCCGGCACCTCGAAGACAACAGGCGTGCTGTTGTCGATGACGATGCTCGAGGAGTCGTCGTCGGTGATCGTGACCGTCGCTGACTGTCCCGCCTGGTTGTAGGCGATGTTGGAGACGCTCTGTATAGTCGCGATGACCGTCTCATCGTCCTCGTCCACCCGGTCGTGTGTGGAGGTGACGGTGATGTTCCGCTCGAGGTCGCCCTGCGGGATGGTCACCTCGTAGGCATCGAGGCTGTAGTCGGTGCCATCTATGGCAGTACCACTGATCGTGTATACGACATGAACGTCCAGGTCGTTGTGCCCGGAGAGACGCGCGGTGATCGTGGACGTGCCGGCGTCCTCTTCGACGGCCCCGGCGGAGACGATGAGGCTGATCGACTCTGGGTCCTGGCCGCCTTCGATCTTGCCCGAGCAGATGGCCGTCTCTGCGTGGTCGCCGATGGCGTTGAACACGTCGAAGGTGACCTTGACCTTTGCACGATACCCATTGCCGTGGTGGAGGTCAACCATCCCGGCGCCCACGTCCTCGATGGAAAGTGTGCTGATCTCGCCCTCGGACACGTTCTGTTCGAGACAGCCGCTGGTCGTGTCGCCCCCAGTGTTGTAGTAGTCGCAGTTGTAGCCGCGCTCCGTCCATGTCACGTGCACGCCTTCAGGGTACTCTACGTCGACGTTGCGAACGCGTATGGACATACCTCCACCGTTCTGGATACGGAGCTTGAAAGAGCTGTCACGGTCATCCGCGTCAGGATTGTCGACGGTGATGTCCCAGATGCCCGTCGTCCCCGTGGCACGGAACTGGTGGTCGCGGTAGTGCATCTTCTCGAATCCCACACATCCGGTCTTGCGGTACGTGGACGGATTGATGATGCCCGCCGAGTAGAGCGCGGCTCCCGCGATGACGATGATGATGAACATCCACCCGTAGCTCATCAGGAACTCAAGGGAGGCCTGTGCACGTTTTGTCACAGTAAATATAACCATTGTTATATCACGCGATATTATAGAGTTCTTCACGATATAAAACCTTTACCTGAAACGAACGCGCAACCGTCGCGCAACAATGAGATTCACTCGTCGTAGATGTAGACAGAGTCAGGATAGTGCCGGATGGCACCCTTGGTCCACCGGTTCTGGACCTCGGCCTCGATGATCGAGTTCGCGACGTCCATGGGGACGTGTGCCTTTAGCAGGCCAAGGGGCGTGTTGAGCCCCAGCGGACGGTTGGGGATAATGTGGCGGGTGGTGTCGGACGGGAGCGGCGTCCGCGCCAGCGCCATGCGCACGACCTCTTCCTTGGAGATGACCGGGCGTCGGCACAGGCAGGCGATGTCCTCGTCCCGCTCGAACACGTCCAGGCAGTAGTCGTTGGACACGGGCCGATGAGCGATCTCCCTGTCACGGATCTCGGCCATGAAAGCGCGGTCGAACACGGCCCACTGCTCCACCGAGAAATCCTTGCAGGGGAACAGAAAGGCACCCTCGCCCTTGCGGAACGCGCAGCCGAAGTACGCCTGCCGTGTCGTCAGAGCGTGGGCCGCGTCCCAGAAGTCCCTCTGCTCGGGCTTGCGTCCGCACACCTTCTTGATGATGTCCAGCAGCTCTTCCCGCTCCACGGAGAAGAACACCTGCGACCAGCCGAACAGCTCGATGGAGGCATCGGTATAGTCGACGAGCGATGCTACCACGCTCACGCACCCCAGCTCGCGCATAGCCTCGGCACGGTGGATGCCGTCGATGGCGATGTATTGCTCTCCGTCCTTGGTGGGGAAGACGATGATCGGATTCTTCTGGACGCCGTCCGACTCTATAATGCTGGCCAGGCTCTGTACCTTATCGGGGATGATCGCCTCGTGGAGCAGCACCGAGTCGATGGGGATGACGTGGAGCGTGGGGAGTTCCACGGACTGTCAATAAGGAGCGAGCTTTTTATGGCTTATCTCTTTGCGTGGGCAGGCACAGCACGTGGGCGTGCGGTCTAGTCCCTTGCCGGCTCGAGCATCTTCCCCCGTGCCAGGCCATCTAGCTTGATATTGAGCTGGATGTTCTCGTTTGCCATGTGCTCCATCATCGATCCAACGTCGCCGAGGATGTTCTGCATCTCAGTGATCGAGAGCACGCGGCTCTCGGGCTCGATGAGGATGACGGTGGAAGGTGTGATGTTGAGCACCATCATCATCAGCACGTCGAGGCCCCGGGCGTACACACCAACGTCACCGATCATGGAGTGGACGTTGTTTCCGATGTCCTCCACGGAGGTGTACTTGACCTCGGCCACCTCGATATGGTCCTGGGCGCGGAGCGTGGCGACGATCTTCTTCAGAGCCGCCTGGACGGTCTCGGCATCGGCCTGCTGGACCTCGTACACGAACCGGGCGTGCATCCAGCCCTTCTTCTCGATAAGCTCATCTGCTTCCTCCTCTTCCATGAACCGGAGCTCCTTGAACTCGAGCTCCTCGTCCTCGTCCCGGTCCTCGGTCCTGTCCTCGTCAGCCATTGCGCTCACCCATGATCTCGATGGCCTCACCGCACTCGGGGCACACCCCTGTACGCGAGACCGCGTCGCTGATGATCGTGAAGCCGTACCTTTTAATAAGCAATCCCCCGCAGGCCGGGCAGTACGTGTTCTCCCCGTCGCTGCCGGGGACGTTGCCCACGTAGATGTACCGCAGTCCCGCGTCCTTTGCGATGGCCTGGGCCCGCTCCAGCGTCCCCGAGGGCGTCGCCTGCCGGTCACGGAGCTTGTAGTCGGGGTGGAACCGCGAGAAGTGGATGGCGATGCCGGCGTCGATGGCGGCCACGGCCTCGCACAGCTCCCGCAGGTCGTCGTCGCTGTCGTTGAGTCCGGGGACCACCAGGTTGGTGACCTCCACGTGCACGTCGTGCTCGCGCATCTCGCGGATGGACGCCAGCACCGCGTCGGGCCCCTTGGGCGCACCGCACCGCTCCTTGTAGAAGGCGGGCCGGATCGACTTGAGGTCCACGTTGGCGGCGTCGAGGTACGGCGCGATGGCCTGCACGGCGTCGACGGTCATGTAGCCGTTGGTGACGAACACGTTGTACAGGCCCTTCTCGTGCACGAGCCTGGCGATGTCGTAGGCGTACTCGAAGAAGATGGTGGGCTCGGAGTAAGTGTAGGCGATGCCGGCGCACCCCTCGGACTCCACCAGCTCCGCAACTTTTTCAGCGGTCACCTGGCGCGAGCCGATGTCCCCGGGATCGGCCTGGGACAGCGTCCAGTTCTGGCAGAAGCTGCACGTGAGGTTGCAACCGGCGGTGGCGAGGGAGAACACACGCGTCCCCGGGTGGAAGTTGAACAGCGGCTTCTTCTCGATGGGATCCACGGCCATGGACACCGGCCGCTCGTACGTAAGCGAGTACAGGGTGCCGTCGCGGTTCTCGCGCACCCGGCACACCCCCCGCTTCCCCGGCTTTATGTGGCACCTGTGGTTGCAGAGCGAGCAGGCGGCCACGCCGTCCTTCCCCTTCTCGTACAACATCGCCTCCTTCATATGGTGTCCACCTCTGCGTGGTGTGGGTGCGGCTCACCTTCTTAAGGATTGCCGGCGCGCATGGGGCACCCCGGGCAGTCCTTACCGCACGCGCTCTTCCCCATCTGAGCCCGCTGTCGCTTGAGCCGGGGCACCTCGGACAGCGAGTCTTTTACCAGGTAGGGCAGGGTATCGGCGTCCATGGTACGAAGAGTGGACAGCACGCAGCCCTGGATGGTGGCGCGCATCCCCGTCTCCTCCGCGGCTCGGGCCACGCGCATGACCAGGCCGGGAACATAGGCCACGGCGTCGAGGTCGAGACCGGCGGCGACCAGCCGGTCGCGGTTGTCGGCGTGGACGGCGCACTGGTGCACCATTACCTCGTCCATGCCGGTCCTGCGGGCGAGCTCGGTGATGGCGGGTAGCTGGTCGCTGTTGATGCCCGGCATGTCGACCACCCGTACGATGCCCCACACCCTCGACCGCCCTACAAGCGACAGCGCCTGCACGAGCTGGTCGAAGGTGTCCGCACCGCTGACGGCGGCATGGTGGGTGGGGTCTGCTGCGCTGACCGACACCATGCACAGGTCCACCAACCCCTCCAGCCGTTCCCAGAGGGCGGGAGTGAGCAGGGTGCCGTTGGTCTGGAGATCGAGCCGCACGTTACCATAGGCCTCCCGCGCTTCGCGCAGCACCGCCAGCAGTCGCTCGGGCTCCATCAGTGGCTCGCCGTACTGGCTCACGGTGATCGCTTGGGGATCCGGCTCGCCGTAGTACCCGGGTTCTGGCAGCGTCCCCGCGTCGCCGGCCACTCGCGAGTAGCAGAACATGCACTCGTGGTTGCACTTCCCGGTGAGCTCGATGGAGGCGTGGTGGACCGGGTCGGGATTGGTGGGATCGGCGCCCTGGCACCCCTCGCAGTGGCGGCAGATGGGGAGCGCCTGGACCGCAGCCCTTAGCGCGGCTCCCGTAGTGCCCAGCGTGATGGTGGTCACTACCGGAGGCTAAAAGAAATCTATATAAAGGAAACCACCGCACTCCGGAACGGAACCAAGGGGCCATAGCTCAGTCTGGGAGAGCGCCGGACTGAAGTTCCGACTTGGATCTTCCGATACCAAGATGAGGATTTGAGATCCGGGTGTCCCGGGTTCGAACCCCGGTGGCCCCACTCCGCGGGGGGCGTTTCGTCCTCCGCAACCCAGCTGCCCAGAATGACCTGCCCACGGACAACCATATAACACAAGAACGCCATTATACTCCTATGAGGTCGAGGAACCCTCCCGTGCATGCGCGCACCACAGCGTGCGTCCTGCTTGTCCTCATCCTTATCCTGTGCACCGTCCACGGCGAGGACGAGAACACGACCCTTGACCAGAACGCCACTCTTGACGAGAACGTCACGACCCCCCCACCCACCCCGGTACCCGCGCCCGAGGCGACACCTGTTACCGCACCGGCACTTCCGGAAGACTCTCATCCACTCCTCGTCGGTATGCTCGACCGCCACACCGACTCCGTGAACACCGTGTGGGCCCAAGGGAAGTACATCTTCACCGGCTCGGACGACGGTACGGTCATGGTGTGGAGCCGCAAGGACTTCTCCCCCGGCCTGCTGGTCCGGATGGACGGCGCGACCGTGTCCGAGCTGGTAGTGGACGACACCTACATCTACACCGTCGCCTACGAGACCATGGCCCGGGTGTGGAGCAACACCAACTTCTCGCCAATCGGTACGCTGGAGGGGCACACGGACCTCGTGACCGGTGTATGGAGCGATGGAGAGCGCGTCTACACGGCCTCCGACGACAAGACCGTGCGCGTGTACCGCCGGGCCGATCTCTCTCTCGAGAACGTGCTCCGCGGACACCGCGGCTGGGTCACCGACGTCGTCACCAACACCGACCACGTCTTCACGGCGTCGTTCGGCGACAAGGAGGTGCGCGTGTGGCGCCGGTCCGACCTGTTGCCCGCGGGCACGCTCACTACACCGACGGCCACGGGCATGCAGGTGGTGTTCGCCGACGACGAGCACATCTTCACCGACGGCCGGGACACACAGGCCAAGGTCTACACGGTCCAGGTGTGGCGGACGGACGACCTCTCGTCGGTGGCGGTCCTCGGGGGGCACAACGATACCGTCACGGCCATCCATGCGGACGAGGACTACGTGTACAGCGCCTCCCGGGACGGCTCGGTCCGGCTCTGGAACCGCACCGACCTCACGCTGCTTGAGACGCTTACCGGGCACACCGATGCGGTGACCGACGTGTTCGCGGACGCTGACTTCATCTACACTGCTTCTTGGGACCGGACCGCCCGCGTGTGGCGGCGTCCCGATGCCGACGTATACGTCCCCTCCGTTGTGATGGACGCCCCCGGTCCCGGAGAGGTGGACCCGGACGGGCCGGACACGAACGACACGAATGCCGGGAACGACACCGATGACACCGTAAGCAGCGACGACATCGGCTCCATCTACGAGGGGCTCCCCGACGCGTGGAAGGATGACATCGAGGACTACGATCCGGAGGCAGGTGGCAACGAGACGGGGCTGGAGGGAATCTTCTCGGGCACTCTCAACAAGACGCTGATGGGGACAACGGACATGAACGAGACGGTCGACCTCAACGTCTCGGGGATGGAGGGGGTCACACCACCGCCGGACACGTCGGCGGCGCCCACGACCGGGCCGGGGACCTTCACGCAGGAGGGCGAGGTGTACGATGACGCCGAGGTCCGCTCAGAGACGTATAGGATGGCCGACGGCAACGAGGACTGGGCCGAGGAGCTGGCGCCCAAGGAGCCGTCGAAGCTCCAGATGTACATCTACGCCGGGCTGGGCCTCGTGGTCTTCGGCAGCTGCGTGTTCGGGTACTTCTCGTTCTGCCGCGGCAGTTAGTTCTCAGAGCTCCTGCTCCTTGAACAGGCCCTGGTACTGGGCCTCGCCCTCGCATCGCTGGAATATGAGCTGGCACAGCCGCTCGCCGGGGACGATCTCGAGGTTGTTGGGGCCGGCGTTGAAGATCTCGAGCACCTGTCGGTTTGAGACACCGGGCTGTATGAACGGTGCTGTGATGTGCACCATGAGCCCCAACCGCGCAAAGCGCGAGCGGGAGTTGAGCCACCCGCAGATGGTGGGCGACAGGGTGACCCGCTCCTTGGTGATGCCCAGGATGAGCTCCTTGGGCTTGATAGTGTACTTGTCCTCGATGACCTTGTGCTTGGTGATCTTGCGGAAGTCGGAGCCCTCGACGACGGGGATGGAGTGGTCGATGTTGCGGAAGATGCGGATCTCGGGGGCGAGGGTCAGGTCCACGGACGCGGGGCCGACCGCCGTTCGATCGAACGGCTCGATGGCGATGTTGCCTGCCTCTATCTCGGCCAGGATCAGGTCATGGGTGAGCACCATGATGTGTGACGGTGGCGCAGTGGTACTTATGCTTTATGGTGTCGGTGCCCCTTAAGCGCCCTGCACGTACCCGGGAACGCCGTGCATCCTCTGGACCGGTACTCGTCCGGCGAGTGCCTTACAGCTCCATCCCCTCCCTCTCGGAAGAGGACTTCCGTTTAAAACGTAAAAGAGTTAATACTCGCTGTTCGATAGAGTGACCGAAGGATGGCGGAGAAAGACTTCATCTTGACGCTGGAGCACCTTATCGTGCGACGTTTCGAGTTCTTCATCACGATCCTGGTGCTGTGCTCGATCAGCACCCTGGTGTTCCACGAACCGTCATTCCATTGCAGGATCTGCGAGGCGGACAGGGACGGTCCGGCCGGTGGTGTCCTCGACTACTTCACCACTCTGGACGCCCGAACGTGCACCCAGTGCGAGCTGCTGAGGATCAAGAGGATCGGGTCCATGCTCTCATCGCTGTCCGGCTACATCGACGAGGCCGCGCTCCAGCATGAGCGGATCGTCATCCCGCTCGACGTCGGAGAGGGCTCGCTGGGGATCGTGAAGGACACGAACACCGGGAAGAACATCGTCCGCTACGAGCTGCCGATCGCAAGGACGAGGGTGCCCGAGCTGGACGGGAATCCTCTTCAGCTCTCGTTCGAAGGGGAGTCTACGTTCTGCGGTGTCCTCAAGGGCCCCTCCACAGGCCCCGCGACGTTCATCTGCAAGTTCGACCTGAACAGGGAGCTCGATGGGGAGCACAGGATATGGGTCCGGACGGGAGGGGTCGGGGACTTACCCGCGGGACGGAGCTCGCTAAAGGTATCATACATCAGCGGGATGAACGTCCGCTCCAGCATCGGGGCATCCTCGTCGAGGGACGATATCGTCGTGGAACTGTCGCTGGACGACTGACGGGCGAAACTGTCCGTGGGGCCTCTCACTCGCGCGCTCCACTGTATGTTTATTTACCTGCAATGCCTACTTGTCTACATGGGGAGGCCACTTACTATTCTACCAGTCCTCGTGCTGGCCGTATTCCTCGCGGGCTGCTGCTGCGACAACGAGGTCTGCAAAGGAAAGGAGAGCTACGTACCTGCGTACAGTGAGTCGCGGCTGGTAGAAGAGACCTGTGACGACTGCATGAACGTCCTCAAGATCTCCACCCAGGACGACATCTGCCTCAAGAGCACCACGAAGTTCGCGAGCTCCCGGGACATGGGCGACGGAACGGTACCTGCTGGCCAGAAGCTCTATCCCTACCTCCACAACACGGATGACGAGTGGAGCGAATGCGAGGCGTTCGGGGACGAGAATACCAAGCTCAAGTGCGGGTGCTGCGTCCTCCTCGACGGCAAGTTCCATGGCGAGAACGGGGCGACGGACCTCGCCAAGCATTACAAGTTCGAGGGTGGGGAATGCCACACTTCCGCCTCGGAAGAGGCCATGATGAGCGGGAACCGGTGGGCGAAGGTCCCCGAAAAGGACTACATCAAGGACAACGCCTGCCTCGGGTAGCGGGTTCAGTTTCGAGCAGGACGATGACGGCCGGATGGCCAAGGTCATCGGCAAGCTCGGCTACTGCTCCGGCAGCTCGTTCAAGTTCAGCTACGGGCACCGCGACGTCATGGAGATGGTCCCCGACCAGTAGCACAGCGCTACCAGTCGTATAAAAGTGATAACTGCACTAGTGAGAGCGTTCGTAGAGGCTACTGTGCAAGCTCCTTCTCGAGCTGCTCGCGGTACGTGGGCACGCCCTTCTCCTGGACTGCCTGGCGGAAGCCCTCGGTACCGAACACCACGGTCCCGTCGTCCATCTCCATGTAGCCGACGTTGTCCTCTCCACCATGCCGGGAGAGGAGGATGTCCTTGTTGACGTCCCACGTCTCCTTGATGGTGCGGCTGCCCATGAGCTTGGGTAGGAAGCTCTTGTTCCAGAACTTCTCCTTGTACCGGACACCTTCATCGGTGACGGTCTCGGGCTCCTTGATGATGACGCCCCAGTCGCCCTCGGTCTTCTCGATGGTGGCGAAGGAGGCTCCCAGTTCGGGATTACGGCCGATGCGCACATCCTTGTCCATGGGCGCGAAACCGGTTTCCTCGCTGTAGGACGCGAAGTCGAGGACGTAACCGTTGTCGAACTTGAGCCCTTCGGCGGTGTGCATGAAATCGTCGGACATTATGTCGAGTCGCATGTCCGGCTTGTGCGAGTAGCAGGTCCACATGGTCTTGCCCACGAAGTACATGCCCATGGCAGCGAGCGATAGTGGGAACACGACCTCCTTGGCCATGATCGAGGCGGCAAGGCCCACGCCAAAGCCGGCCATATGGACACCGCCCTCGACGGCCTCCTCCAGGCCGATGAGCTCGAAGAGCCTCTTGTCGTAGCCCTGGTCCTCGTACTTGGAGAGGATCTCGCGGCGGATGGCTACCGAGGTCTTGTGACCGCCAGCGTCCTTGATGCCGCCGGTGAGCTCCTCCGCTAGGAATATACCGCCGAAGGCGACCGCTGCCCCTCCGGGCGTGACACTGGCTATCGGGCCCAGGATGGCGGGCTGGATGGCGACGAGCGCGGCCGCGTGCGCGTTGGAGAACAGCGCCTCGCGGTACCGCTCCACCTTCCGCAACTTCTCCAGAGACTCTGTGCCCTCGGAGGCGTCGTCCACCTGCTTGCCCCATATGGGAGCGGAGATCATCTTGAGGACCTTGGGCGAGAACTTTGCCATGATACCGGTGAACCCGGCCATCTTGTAGAGAGCACCCTGCTCGAAGATGAGCCCGGTGAGCCCGCCCTCCAGCACGCCCTCGGCGAACCCGCCGACGTAGTTGCCGAGGTTGAGCATCCGGTACTCCTTGTCGTTCTTCATCAGGTCCATGTACTCGGGCCAGCAATCGAACAGCTTGCCCTTTTCCTTGTCCAGACGCATCAGGGCGGTGTCGCCCTCGATACCATAGAACGATGTTAGAGCGTCGCGGTATCCCGCGTCGGCACCCAGCTCACCGAGCTCCTGGCTCAGTGTCCGGGCGGTGTCCTTCTCTTCGTGATCGATCTGGTAGAGCTCCCCCGCCAGCTCGGCGGAGGGATCCGGCAGGTACACGGACCCACTGCCGGTCTTGAAAGATGAAACAGGATTGGTACTCTCTCCCCGGTCGTAGAGGAACACCTTGTCCCCGTCCACGACAGAGATGCGGGAGCCAGTCTTTCCGTACTCCTCGGCTCCATCGGCACCGCGGTAGAGGCTCAGCGACTCCTTTCCTTCCTTGTCGCTGATGGTGGTGAGGTACCCGACGACCTCCGGATCGGTGCGGGGCCCGGCGTTATTGTACACGATGTGGAAGTGCACGTCGGACGACTGCCCTCCACTGGCACGCATGAGCTCGACATAATCCTGGTCGACGTGCAGCTCTTCTGCCCAGTCGAGCTTGTCCAGGGTCAGTTCCATGGTTTCAAGATGATATACCACGGTTGTCTCGCCGGTAAAACGCAGCACCTCAACCCGTATATAAACCTTCCGTTCGGGCGTCATCGAGAAGTAGTGACGCCCCCGGTCGTCCGCTCCGTCAGGAATAAAAAAAGCGACCTTGGTGGAGAACGCCATGGCCGAGGACGCCCTCTTCACCATCGAGAACACACGCACCGGCGAGCGCTACCCAGCCACCTCCGAGCGATACACCGGCGACAATGGCGAGAAGCTGCGCTGCGCCTTCGACTACGAGCGCATCACCCTCACCCGCGACATCATCGACCAGCGGCGCCACCACACAACCGACTCTTTCCAGGTGTACAAGGAGCTAATGCCCGTCTTCCCCGACGAACCGCTGGTGGCCCCTAAGTTCGGCCCCACACCGTTCGAGCACGCCAAGAAGCTTTCCAAGAAGCTCGGAGTCGAGGTGTTCATCAAGTACCCCATGTACTACGTCACCGGCTCCCACAAGCCCTACCACCTCGTCCCGGCCGCCAACTACACCACCCAGGTCCGCCGACGGAACGGCGACAAGCGGCCCATCGTGTTCGCCAACTACTCCTGCGGCAATGCCGGCGACGCAGCGTCGTACGTGGCAAACCTCTTCGGCCTCCCCATCAAGGTGTTCCTCCTGGGCTCGGCCGACCACGAGCGCACAGCGCCATTGACCATGCGGGGCTCGGAGGTGTACAGCGTCTCCTGGGACGAGCGCGTGACCGGGGACCCGTCCTACTACATGTTCAAGGAGGCCGTGCGTCGGGGCGCCATCCCGCTCGCGTGCGCCGGTCCCGACAATTTCGGTGTCGTGGAGGGCGGCAAGGTGATGTTCCTTGAGGCCATGGAGCAGTCCGGCTGGCGCGGGTTCGATCACGCCTTCGTCCAGGTGGGCGGAGGGCTGCTGGCCAATGCCTTCCTCAACGCCTACGACGATGCACTTGCGCTGGGCCTGCTCCCGCAGGAGTCGGTACCTGCCTTCCACACGGTCCAGACCGAGGCCTGCTATCCGCTCCGGCTCGCCTACCAGCGAGTGATGGAGACCAACCCGCGGACGAACAAGGACGTGACCTGCTTGGTGTGTGACCGACGCGAGGAGATGCTCAAACCCTGGGAGGCCAAGGAGGAGCCCGAGAGCGTGGCCCACGGCATCCTGGACGTGGAGACCTACGAGGGCGCCGAGCTCATCGCCGGGATGTACCGCACCGGCGGGAAGGCCCTTATCGTGTGCGAGGACGAGCTCATGGACGCCTGGCGGCTGGGAGCGCGGGCCACGGGCCACTTCGCCTCGCCAACCGGCACCTCCGGCCTTGCAGGGCTGCTTCGCGCTATCGACGAGGGGATCGTGGACAAGGGTGAGAGCGTGCTGCTCACGTTCACCGGTATCGGTCAGAAGCAGCTCTCAACGACCAAAGAGGTCGCCGAACCCGTCAAGGTGAACCCCGTGGACGATATAGAACGGGCGATGCAGGGGCTGTAGATAAGACGCTCAGACGAGGGCGGACTCCTCGACGACCTCTCCACCTTCCTCGTCTACCGGCTCCCGCTTGACGACCTCCAGCCGCACCTTCTCGATGCGGTTGCGGTCCATCTGCTCCACGGTGAACTCCACCTCGGTATGCTCGTCCGACCACGTGATGGCCTCCCCCTCCTTGGGGATCTTGCCGAACAGGGCGATCACGAGGCCTGCCAGCGTGTCGGCGTCCTCCTCCACGAGCTCGAGGTCGAACCGGTCGTTCACCTCGTCCAGGTTCAGAGCGCCATCGACGATAGCGTGTGACTCGTCGATGATCTCCACCGGCTCCTCCTCCCGGTCGAACTCGTCGCGGATCTCGCCCACGATCTCCTCGATGATGTCCTCTATGGTGACGATCCCGGCGACGTCCCCGTACTCGTCCACCATGATGGCCATGTGCTGCTTCTTCTTCTGCATCTCGCGCAAAAGCTCGTCGATCTTCTTGGTCTCGGGGAAGATCGGTGCCGTGCGCATGAGCTTGCTGACCCGTACGTTATTCGAGCCGTTCTTCTTGTTCATCAGCTCCAGAAGGTCCTTTGCGTACACAAGACCGACGATGTTGTCCTCGCTACCCTTGTACACCGGGATGCGGGAGAATCCGCTGGTAACGACCGTGTCCAGCACGACCTCCAAGGAAGCGTTGACGTCCACGAAGATCACATCCGGTCGGGGTACCATTACCTCCTTGGCCTTCGCTTCCCCGAACTCGAAGATGGACTCGATCATCTCCCTCTCGTTCTCCTCGAGCACGCCCTCCTTCTCGCCCACATCGATCATCTGGCGGATCTCGGCCTCGGTGACCAGGTCCTCGGTGTTCTCGACGTTCCCGCCGAGCAGTCGTGTGAGCCGGTTGGTCAGTGGGAGGAGCACCTTCACCACGGGATAGGCGATGTCCGTCCACCGTGAGACATAGGGTGCGATGCGCAGGGACATCCTCTCTGCGTTGTTGGCGGCATAGGTCTTTGGCGTGATCTCGCCGAAGATGAGGATGACGATGGTAAGGGTGATGGTGGCAAGTGCCATACCGCCGGAGGGGAAGAGCTGGAAGAATATGGCCGCGGCCAGCACCGACATGGCCACGTTCACGAGGTTGTTGCCCACAAGCAGCGCCGAGAGCATACGTGATGGGTTCTCCACGAGCGGGAGGAGCACCTTGGCCCGCTTGTCATCCTCCTCCTTGGCGAGCCCCTGGACACGGAGCCGGCTCACTGACGTGATGGCCGTTTCCGAGCCCGAGAACAGCGCGGACAGGAAGAGCAGGAACAGGATGCCGAGAAGCTCCCAGAGAAGGACAGGATCAAGGGGTATGGCCAATCCGGATCAGACCTCTGCAACCATGTGTGATTGCCTATAATAACGCAGGAGTTCATACCTTAAATACCTTTTGAAAGGCGACACTGTAGAGTAATCTTCTTCGGCTCTCATGTATCATCATCATCCACACTATCGTCTCGCACGCGGTAGTCCACGTCGATGACGTCTGCGTCAGGCGGGATGTCCACCCGTCCACCATCGGCCCCGAGCTTCCCCTCGGTGCGCAGGAATGTGAGCAGGCAGACGGGCGTCAGGTCGAACGGTCCGGGGAGGACGGCCTCGAGCCCCATGAAGATGGACATGGGATCCGCTGGGGAGCCTCGCAGGTCGGTTACGTAGTCCCACTGGGCCACGGCCACCAGAAGGTCGGCCGGCGCGAAGACCAAGAGCGGTATCATGTTGATGACGTCGATGGTTATGGCAGCTGCAAGCTTCCCGTTGCGGGACAATCCTCGCCAGATGCCGGACGCCATTCACTCCCGTGACCTGAGGCTGATTATGCGCTTGAACTCCCGCTTGTACCCGTCCACGGCGGACTGCTCGTAGGTGAGCCGCCCCAGCTCCCGCAGCTCTCCCTCCACGGCCACGGCCACGGCCAGACCGTAAAAGAGGCGGAAGAGGTGGTAGGTGTCCACGACGGGCATCTCGATGGTGCACGTCGGCACGGAGTTGTTCAAAAGATCGGTCTCGGTACCCTCGAACGAGATGTCCTGGAGGATCCCGAGGTGGAACCCGCCCAGTGCCGCCAGTGTCGGGCCGAGGATCTCCTCCCGGGGCACCACGATGTCCTTGTCCGGGTCGTGCTCTACGACCCTCACGAAAACCAGCAGCTTGTCGCGTGGACCGTTGATGATACCATTGAGCAGGGAGTGGTTGCCGGTCGGTCCAGCGGTCGCGATGATGTTCTGACCCCCGCCCCGCTCTTGGATGGACTCGGAGAGGAGCTGGGTATACCAGTCGCCCACGGCACGCAGCACCTTCGCGTAGGGATAGAACACGAGGGTCGACTTCCCCTTGTGCAGGGAGAGGTAGGTGATTGATCCCAGGCGGAAGCCGAGGTTACGGGAATCGCCAGGATCCAGATAGGCGTCGGACTCGGCATCACGCATCCCGCGCACGGCCTCGCTCACACGCTCGGCGACGGTGCACTTCCTCTCGTCGGTGCCCACGGCAAGGGCCAGGAGGCCCACGGGACTGCCGAACGAGAACCGCCCACCGACGCCGTCGGGGACGGGGAGCAGGGCCAGAAACCGCTGGGGCTGCTCCTGGTCGAGCCGGAAGAGCGCTGAACCCTTGGTGAGCCCGGTTGTCACTGCGACCTGTTGGGCGTACTCGGCCGGGTCCCGGCCCGCAGCCGCGAGCGCTTCCTGCAGCCGCTGGCGGATGATGAGGAACGCGGCGATGGTCTCGGCGGTCGTGCCGGATTTGGATATGACGTTGAATACGGTCTGGAGCAGGATTCCCCGTACGCTCAGGGTATGGAGGATATCGTGGAGCTCGGCCGGATCGAAGGTGTCACCGCAAAAGTACATCTCCGGCGCCCCACCCCGCTCCTCCCGGGGGAGTGTATTGTGCTGCGACGAGTCGAGCACGGCATGTACGGTGCGTCCAACAAGGTCCGAACCACCGATGCCCACGGTGACGAACGCCTCGGCCCGTTCCCGCACGAGCGCGGCGACCTCGATGACCCGGTCGACATCCTCTTGACGGGCATGGCTCTTGGTCCAGGCGCGGAGGTTCTGGATAAGTGTGTCCGGTCCTGCCGCGGCCTCTGCCCGGAAGCCGTTCTGGACGTCCAGCAACCTGTCCCGGAGATCATCGAGCTCTTTTCTTGGGACGCGATGTGCCGGCGCAATATTGTCATCAGTAACGTTGTCGATGCGGATGCGCATGGCTATCGCCGACCGCTTACTTCTTTGCCGTGGACTTCTTAGGGGTTGCCTTCTTCTTGGGTGGGGCCTTCTTCTTGGGCGCCGGCTTGGCGGCGGCCTTCTTACCGGCCGCATCGGGCATCCCGTCGATCTTGCCCCACCAGAACATCTCGCGAACGCAGTAGTAGCCCCACACACCGCTCCACTTCACAGCGAGTTTCTCGCCGCAGTGCGGGCACTCCCGCGACACGAACGTGATCCGCTCGTCTGACATGAGGCGAGGAAGGGGAGCAATCTTTATCAATCTTTCAGGCGAGCGGCCCGCTCCAGACCCACGAGCTAGGTGGATCCGGCCGAGTCTATATAGGCCTCTACTGCGCTTCGCGTGTCCGCTGCCTCGTACCCCGCAAGGATGGTCACCATGTGGCCGTTGTGCTCCTTCGTCTCGATTATAACGGGCTGGAGGATGAAGCTTGTCATGGCGTACCCCACCTTGTCGGACACCTTGTTGACGCTGCCCCCGCCGATAAGGAAGAGGCGGGCCGCAGGGATGTTGTCCGAGTCCATGAGGATGTTCCGCAGCGGGATCCCCTGCGCGTCGGCGAGATGGAGCGCGGCCACAAGGTCACCCAGCTGGGCCTCTTCACCGATGACGATGTAGGAGTCGGTGGTCTGGGCGGAGCCGGTCATGGCCCCGGTGGCCATGAGGACCACGAGGCCGATCAGGAGCACGTGGATGCGGTCGATCCGGATCACTTCTTCGCCTCCTCAGCCCGGTTGCGGGCCTTGACGACCTCGAAGTGCGTGAAGTCCATGTGGTGGATGATCACACCCTCCTGGCTGCGAGGTACGTGGTCGCCCTCATGTGAGTGGTTGGAGATCGTGTGGACGATGCCGGCCGGTATCCCTGCCTCCAGCGCGAGCCATGCCCCCGTGATTGGGTGGCGCACGAGCTTACCGTCGCTGCAGATGCGGTACTCGCCGTCCACCAGCTCGTACTCCAAGAGCTTACCCACGTCATGCAGGAGCGCTCCCGTGAGTATCCAGTCCAGGGGGATGCCGTAGCCATGGAGCTCGTTGAGGATGCTCGCGGACGAATGGGCGAGCCTCGTTATCGTCCGCACGTGCGATATCAGCGTTGCGTCGGTCCGTGCGGCCTTGGTGAAGGGGATCTCGTCTATGGCGTCCCAGCCGCCCTTCTTCATGGCACGCACCCACACGTCGATGACACGCTGGCGCAGGTCGTCGTCCTCGAAAAGCTCGAGCTCGGGAAAGAGTGATGCGATATAGGTCCTCTTATCGTCGGTCATGTTTAAGCCTCCAGTTATCCGGTGGCCCGTGCCACCATCCGTCACGCCCTCTAAATACATTATTAAAGGTATAAACTTTGCCGTGCCGCGGGACTCGATATGGGGTACACGATAGCTGAGAAGATTCTTGCCCGCGCGGGCGGCAAGCCGAGCGCAACCGCAGGCGACATCGTCAACGCACGGGTCGACCTTGCTATGAGCCACGAGAACACCGGACCGATATCGCGCATCTTCAAGAAGATAGGCGTGAAGCGGGTCTGGGATCCCGAGCGCATCGTCATCCCGATCGATCACTGTGTGCCAGCGGCCGCTGAGAAGAACGCCGTCGAGCACAAAGAGGCCCGGGAGTTCGTAAAGGAACAGGGTATCACCAACTTCTACGACATCAAGGCAGGAGTGTGCCACCAGGTGCTCCCCGAGAACGGCCACGTCGTGCCGGGGATGCTCATCGTGGGCAGCGACTCCCACACCACGACCTACGGCGCCCTGGGCGCCTTCTCCTCGGGGATCGGCCGTACCGAGATGGCCGCGGTGTACGCGACAGGGGAGATCTGGATGCGCGTGCCCGAGACAGTGCGCATGGTGGTGGACGGCGAGCTGCCGCCGCTTGTCAGCGCCAAGGACGTCATCCTCAACATCATCGGTACCGTTCGCGCCGATGGCTGCTCGTACAAGTGCGCCGAGTACACCGGTCCCACGGTGGAGCGCATGACACAGTCGAGCCGCATGGTCCTTTCCAACATGGCGGTCGAGATGGACGCAAAGGCCGGCATCGTCCCCGCCGACGACACGACCGCTTCCTACCTCAAGGGGCGCACCGATAAACCGGTCAATCCCGTCGTCTCCGATCCCGACGCTGTCGTGGAGCGCGAGGTGCATTTCGACGTGTCAGAGCTGGTCCCCCAGATCGCATGCCCGCACAAGGTCGACAACGTCAAGGCCGTGTCGGACATCGCGGGTCTGCCGATCAACCAGGCCGTGCTGGGCACCTGCACCAACGGCCGTGTTGAGGATCTCGAGCAGGCCGTTGCCATACTCAAGGGCAAGGAGGTCCACCGGGAAGTGCGCCTGCTGGTAATCCCGGCCTCGCGCAAGGAGTACATCGCCGCCTCGGAGGCCGGCCTGCTCACCGAGCTCGCCAGGTCCGGCGCGATCGTCTGCAACCCCGGCTGCGGGCCCTGCATGGGCGCCCACCAGGGGGCGCTGGCGCCCGGCGAGGTCGCCATCTCCACGTCCAACCGCAACTTCAAGGGCCGGATGGGGTGCAAGGAGGCCAAGATCTACCTTGCGTCCCCCGCCACCGTGGCAGCGTCCGCGCTCAAGGGCGAGGTCACCGACCCCCGGGAGGTGGTCGTATGAAGGTCAAGGGACGCGTGTGGCGCTTCGGCGACGACGTGAACACCGATGTCATCTTCCCCGGCAAGTACACCTACACGGTGACCGAGCCCGAGGACATGGCCAAGCACGCCATGGAGGACGCTGATCCGGAGTTCGCCAAGGGCGTCCAGGAGGGCGACGTCATCGTTGCAGGCCGGAACTTCGGCTGCGGCTCATCGCGAGAGCAGGCGGTCACCGCCCCCAAGTACGCGGGCGTGGGCGCCATCATCGCCAAGTCGTTCGCCCGCATCTACTTCCGCAACTGCATCAACCAGGGCCTGCCCATCCTCAGTCTCCCCGAGGTCGACGAGATCCAACCCGGCGACGAGGTGGAGGTCGTGCTCGAGGAGGGGCTGGTGCGGGATCTCACGACCGGGAAGGAGTACAGGGCCAAGCCCCTGCCACCCTTCATCATGGACATAATCACGGCCGGGGGGCTCATCCCCAGCCTGAAGAAGAAGCTCGGAACGGAGTAAGGAGGAACCAAAATGGCAAAATACAAAATCGCGGTCCTGCCGGGCGACGGTATCGGCAAGGACGTCACGGAAGCGGCGATGATCGTTCTGGACAAGCTCGGCCTGGACGCCGAGTACATCTACGGCGACATCGGATGGGAGTTCTGGTGCAAGGAGGGCAATCCCCTTCCCGACCGCACCCTCAAGCTCTTCAAAGAGACCGACTGCTGCCTCTTCGGCGCGATCACATCGAAACCGAAGGAGGAGGCCCAGAAGGCCCTGGCGCCAGAGCTGCAGGACAAGGGGCTTACGTACTTCAGTCCCATCGTCAAGCTACGCCAGCTTTTGAACCTGCATACCAACCTCAGGCCGTGCAAGGGCTTCGAGGGCAATCCCCTCAACTTCAAGGACGGAATCGACCTGGTGGTGTTCAGGGAGAACACCGAGGGACTGTACTCGGGCGTGGAGTTCCACCCCGTGCCCGACGGTGTCCGTTCCGCTCTCAAGGACAACAATGCCAAGATGGGCCGGTTCGACGACACGGCGGCCGATGACCTGGCCATCTCGTGCCGGATCTTCACCCGGGCGGGGTGCCAGCGCATCGTGCGCAACGCCTTCGAGTACGCCAAGACACACGGCTACTCTTCCGTCACCATCGTGGAGAAGCCCAACGTCATCCGCGAGACCAGCGGTCTCATGGTGCGCGAGGCGCGCAAGATTGCCAAGGAGTTCGACGGCATCGACCTCTGGGAGACCAACGTCGACGCCCAGTGCATGTGGCTGATCAAGAATCCCAACGATTACGGCGTGATGGTATCGTCGAACATGTTCGGTGACATAATCTCGGACCTGGCCGGCCAGTTGGTGGGCGGCCTGGGCTTCGCCAGTGCGGGCAACATCGGCGACGACTACGCGGTGTTCGAGCCCACCCACGGCTCAGCGCCCAAGTACGCGGGCCAGTACAAGGTCAATCCCATGGCCATGCTGCTCACCGTGAAGATGATGCTCGACTGGCTCGGGGAGGCTGACAAGGCCAAGAACCTCGAGAATGCCATCAGTGAGGTCATCAAGGAAGGCAAGGTCCGCACCTACGACATGAAGGGCGACGCCAAGACCCTCGAAGTGGCCCGCGCCATCGCGGACAAGCTGTAGACCGCCCATGAGCGCTACAGACCGGTGGGGGGTCGCCTGAACGGCGATCATCGAGGACCTTGAGCAGGCCGGCCTCGAAGGCCAGGAGGTCGACGTGCTCAAGACCTACCTCACCGAAAAGGAGCGGGCGCTCATCGAGGTAGCATACCGCAGGAGTAAGTTCCACGCGATCTTGCTTTCAGAGCTCGCTCGTGGGCTGGAGGACGCAGAAGGGTTCCACGGGCCGCATGCCGCCGAGCTCGAGCTCCTCCGTTTCCAGCCCACGCTCCACTCTCTGGAGAATAAGGGGCTTGTCAGGCTCCTCCACAAGGAGGTCCTTCTGACGGAGTCAGGGCTGCAGGTATGCGAAACGTTGTTCGGGATCGTGGAGGACCCGCCGGCCTAGGCGTGGTCTTCCTCGACCTCGATGACCCTATCGATGAGGTCAGCGACCTCTTCACCCTTTTCCGTGGGCTCGTAGAGCCGGGTCCGGCCCAGCTTGATGGTGCTCGCCAGCCCCATCTCACGGAATCGTTGAAGGACGCGGAGGGTGTGTGCGTACTCCGTATCGGCGACCTTAGAGATGGCACGAACGTAGCGCACGGGAGGATTGCCTCCGTTCAGCGAAAGAAAGATCTTTGTAGCCTTCTTTTTGAAAAAGAGGCCCAATAATTCGTCCTTCTGCTCTCTAGGCATAGTATTTCCTTCCTTGCTGGGGGTGAGGGGGAAATCGCTTTCCCCTCGTAGCGAATCTGTGTCAGAGCCTACATTTAAAAGTCCTTCGCCTGCGAGATTCGTTGTTTATAAATCTGGGCTAGTTTATAAATTAACTGCGACACTTTACGGCCATATCGTCCGAGTTACACCCTAATTCCGAAGAATCTTCCGAATTTTAAATGGGACTGAATAATGAGAGGATACGATATGAGTGACACAGTGTCACGCTTCGTTGATGGCCTCCACGAAGTCCTTGCCCTCGAGAGCACGGATCTGGGCACGGCTCGCCCGGACGAGGAACGAGCGGCTGAAGGGGTACTCCTCCACGACGTCGAACTCCGAAAGGGCCGGCCGTATCTCGTTCATGCCGAGATCACCCTGCACGATCACGATGACCTCCACCACGTCGTCGGGGCCGAGATCGTTGATACGAGATTCGAGAAAACCGTCCAGTTTCATTCGATACCACCCATGGGAAAGGTATTTATCGGTGCGAAGATTATAACTAAATAGGTTCCAAAGGGGCGTTAATGGGAAAACTATATAAAGAACAAACGACACTATGTTACTATCGTCTGGTGACGAACGGGGGTTACAAATTATGATGGATGGCCTTGATGGATGGGTTGACTCGTACCGCGCGGAGATGGACCGCGAGCGGGGCGATATGGATCCTGTAACAAAGGACATCCAGCAGTCCATGTACCGTGGCCCTCTTTCCCTCCTTCGCAACGTCTACGACGTCTACAAGGACAACGCCTACTCTGCCCTTTTCGGGGCCGAGCCCAAGGACTACCTAGAGGGCAACGTCACCGCGAACCTCTTCGCCGGCACCAAGGACGGGATCGGCATCAAGTACGTCGCAGAGAATGGTCGCTTCGTCATCCCGACCAAGGATGGCAAGTACGTCGAGGCCAAGAACTCCAAAGCCTACGCCCTTGACGACAAGGGACAGGTCCTCTCGGACAGCGAACTCGACAAGGCCGACGACATAGTCATCGAGATGGAGACGCCGGATGGCGCCAAGATCCAGGTCAACTACTTCGACCTCGTCACGATCACTCAGCCCGTTAGCGAAGACAGCGACAAGCAGGGCGTGTACCTCGGTGTCGGCGAGTCTTACCTCCTTAACCCCTGGGGTGAGCCTGTCGCAAAGGGTGTCAACTGCTACTCGGCCGACTTCGCAGAGATGGACATGGACCTTCGGCCCGTTGACCGCAAGTCCTGGTCTGCCATGGATTCCAGCTACCACGACGGCGTGCGCGTCAAGCGCCAGCCATACACCCCCGTGTACGACACAGAGAGCAAGTCGTTCAAGTGGATGGAACCCGTGAAGAACCCCCAGATCTCCGGCGGACACGACTTCGAGAAGCGCGAGGGCGTGTTCAAGTACCTGGCCGCCTAAAGGCCAGCAACCACAAACCTTATCTAGCGGAGGTTACACTGTAGAGAACAGAACGGACGGGTAAGAAGGACCGTATAGACAAGGACGTGTACCCAGATGGGCTTCGAAAAGCTGAAGAAGCGTGCCAAGGACTGGATGAGGGACCTGCCGACACGGCCGTCGGCCTCGGTCACTCCCAAGACCGAGGAGGGTATGATCCTCGACCGTTTGCGCAAGACCTTCGAGACGGGCGTCGTCAACGCCGAAATAGGTATGTTCCGGTGGACCGGAAAGGGTCCGGAGGACACCAAGGCAGAGGACGTTCCCATCTGGCAGCGCCAGCAGGTACGCGAGATCGTGGAGGAGATGGGTGGCGAGTCCACCGTCCACGCCGGTCTGTCGGTCGACCTCACCTGGCCCACGCCCAACAAACGCATGCAGTCGATCCGGGAGCTGAAACACACCCTACTTTATGCCCGTGACATCAAGGCCAACGTGGTCACCGTCCACCCCACTACCATGCAGGGCGGTAATGCCTTCTTCGACACCGTTCTCTTCACGCCCGAGACACGCGCGCCATGGTACGGCGGCGGCGAGGCGGAGATGTCGCAGCGCAACGAGACCGCCGAACAGGTGGGCTGGTACACACCGCAGTACTTCAAGCGCATGGAAGCATGGCGCAAGGCGCACATGCGCCGCACCCTGGAGCAGGCCTTCGGCAAGGGGGCCGCAGAGGTCGATGCCGCTATCTACTCGACGGGCATCGAGCTGTACATGAAGTTCCTGCAGGGTATGACCCAGCTCTTCGGGTTCTACAAAGAGGCCAAGGAGAACCATCTCCCCATGGCCATCGCCCAGGAGCACTTCAACAATTTCGTTCACATGTCGGCCAAGATCGCCGAGAATCCCCAGCTCTCCGAGGAGGAGAAGAAGGCTGAGATCACGGCGCTGGCCAAGGCAGGGTTCCGTTCCGCCCTGTCGGACAGGGGACCCTACCAGGACGCCTCGCCAGCACACGTGCGACCCTACGCGGAACGGGCGTTCGCGCCCTTCCTCAGTGGCGGGGCGGGCGGCGGCGCAGGCGGCGGCGGCCCCGGTGCTGATAACAACGTCGTCGACGCCGTGGGCAAGCAGCTGGCCTCCGTCAAGGAGCAGATCGCCGCCGATCAGGGCGTGGACGCGGACCAGCTCCACCTCACCCCCGAACTCGTCGAGGAATACCTTCTCAAGGACGGCAAGACCGGGCTCAAGCACCTGCGCGAGCAGGCGAACAAGTGGAACCCCGGCCTGCGAGGGTTCGACGCACGGTACAAGCCTATTACCGAAAAGACCTTCCTCACCACGCTCACCAAGTCGTTCGAGATCCTGCTGGACGACGAGGACATCAAGTCCGTGCTCAATGAGGGCGAGACCAAGATCGGCCTCGAGAACATGGAGATGACGAACCTCGCCACCGGCGTTCTGGGCTCACCGTACTTCTCCCAGCCCATCCACTTCAAGAAGGCGCTGAAGCAGATATGGGCGATCGCCAAGCGCAAGGGCATCAAGAACCCGGAGAAGGTCATCGGGATGACCTACGACATCCTCCACGCCTCCACCGGGAAGGACCCCCTCAAGTTCATGGAAGAGCTGCAGAAGCCGGAGATAGACCCCGAGACCGGGGAGAAGCTCCCCGGCGTGCCTCTCTTCAACGTCCACGTCTCGGGTGGCCCGATCAACGCCTACGGCGGGACTGCCCACCAGCACGTGGCCATGGGTTCGCGGGGCGATGCCATCACCCAGAAGCACCCCGGCCTCATGGACGACATCAAGAAGAAGCTCAAGGAGGCCAAGAGCAAGGGTCTCATCGAGGACGTGCCGGTCATCACCATCGAACCCGGAGAGGGCGGTACCGAGGACACCGAGCAGACGCTCGCCAACTGGGTGACCGCGGGGGCCGAGCCCTTCTATGCCAAGTACGGCGCCGAGCTCGGGGTGGCCAAGGAGTGGGGTTACGACCAGGCCACGGACGAGTACTACAAGGAGAAGGCAGAGCAGCAGAGCCTGAGCGAGTACCCCGGCGAGGGGCTCTACACGGCCATGGACCGTTCCTTCCTCTACCAGGGTGCACGGGCCACCTTCATGGAGACGCTCTACAGCCAGGGCGGTGCCCAGAAGGGTGTCGCGCCCGGTATGTGGGCAGGCGGAATGAGCCACCGTGACGTCGCCCAGCTACCCAAGCCCTGGGCGGAGCGCTTCTACTTCTCGGGCCAGGGGAACGAGTAAACGGCGGCCTGCGCCAAACATTTTATAAAGGAAGAGCAGGTATCTTTCGATGGGTTAGAGCTGTGTCTCCTGATAATGCTGTCGAGGGAAGAATCACGTCCATCGAGGAGAAGATGCGCACCTTCTCCAAGGCCATGCAGGCCATCGAGGCATTCTCCAACCAGCAGCGGCAGGTCCTCCTCAAGGCGCTGAGCGAAGGGGACAAGACCTCCGCTCTCGTGGAGCGTCTCAACACCCTCGAGGGCCGGTTCGTCAGGATCGAGCAGGAGGGGCTCAAGTCCACGGAGGACTATCTGGCCGTCGAGGAGCGGATGGGCCGCTCGTCCCAGGAGAACGAGGGCGCCATCAAGGCCATCTCCGACGAGCTGCGGTCCCTGCGCGAATCGCTGGAGATCGAGATATACAAGTCGTCGGCCAAGGTCGAGAAGAAGGTCGTCACACGCCTCGAACCCATCGAGAAGGGGCAGGAGTCCATCACAGCGGTGCGCGACCGCATCACCCTGCTGGAGAAGCTGGTCAACAACCAGCTTACGCCCATCTCAGGCCGCATCGACACCGTCCAGCAAGGACTGGAGGAGCGGTTCAACAGCATCCAGGAGACCATGAACGAGAAGCTGGGCCGGCTCGAGGAGATCACCGGATCCATCAAGGACTTCGTCCCCGAGGCCATCACCCACTCTCAAAGCTCGATCGAGGAACGGATCGATGCCCGCATCGGTGCACGGATGGAAGCGCTCGAGAATCGTGCTGCCTCGTTCAGTGACATCACCAAGCGCATGGACACGCTCGAGGATAGCCTGAACAAGCAGGTGTCGCCGCTCCGCGACGACGTGGCCATGATCAAGGAGAAGGTCACGCTCGAGGTCGACAAGACCATCTCACGCGTGGAATCACGTGTGGACGGCAAGCTCGATCCTCTGTCGACCTGGGTCAGCGGCCTGAACAAGAAGGTCGAGAGCGTGGAGAAGAAGCTCCAGTCGACGCCCGACCTCGAAGCCCGCCTCACCCGTCTGGAGGGGCTCGTGGAGAGCCAGATCGCACCATTGGGCGAGAAGCTCTCGGCGCTTGAGACCACCCTCGGTGTGGACGTGGACGACTCCGTCAACCGCCTCGAAGAGCGGGTGGACGCGCGGATGAGCGCTGCTGAGAACCGCCTTGGCGAGCGGCTCGGCACCATCAACACCATCATGGACGACCGGTTCTCCGGCGTCGACACCAAGCTCAACGGTCTGGACGAGACGACACGGACCAGCGAGGTGCTCGTCGAGCGCGTATCGCGCATCGAGGACCAGCTGGGCGATTCCACCAAGGTGCTGACCGACCGGGTAAACTCCGTCGAGGTGCTCACCAAGTCGAACCAGGTGGAGGCCATCAACCGGATCGAGGACGTCAAGAACGACGGGATAGGCCCCATGACCAAGGACCTCAAGCGGGTCAAGGAGTTCATGGCCAAGGCCGCGACCAGCGTGGAGACGGCCGCCATACGCGAGGACATGAACGAGCACGGCACCCAGATCAGGGACCTCATCGCCATCTCCTCCAAGCTCCTGGACCAGTTCAAGGGCCTCAACACCATACCTCCCAGGATCACCAAGCTCGAGCTCAAGGTCGAGAACCTCGATCCCCTACGCACCGACTTCCAGAACGTGGTCACCATGACCCGGAAGGTCGGCCGGCTCGTCACCGGCGTGGAGAGCCGCATCTCGAAGAACGAGCGGGAGCTCAAGCGGTTCGACCGCACCGAGGATGCGCTGACCACCCTCACCAAGGCGCTGGGCGACGTCACCAAGATAGCCAGCCGCAACGAGCTGGAGCTCGGCTCGCTGCGCGCACGCGAGGTCCCCAAGACCATCGACGAGCACGAGAAGCGTATCGACGACCTGTTCCGGCTGCAGCAGAAGGTGCTCTACACCAGCGAGGACCTGGCCAAGAAGGTCGGCGTGTTCCAGAAGACGCTGGGCACCGGTACCGACCTCATGGACGAGGTCGTCCACAAGGTGGAGCGGCGCCTCGAAGTGTTCGAGAAGGAGATGCGCGTGGTCAAGACCGAGAACGAGAGCATCCGGCTCTCCATGGGCGACGCCATCTCGGCCGCAGCCGACCTCGAGGACGTCAAGAAGGACGTCATCCGCCTGCGTGTCCGCCAGAAGAAGCTCGGAGAGACGCTGAAGTCCATGAAGGACAGGGTCTCGATGGTCATCGCGTAGACCGGACGCGGACGGTCGGAGCTGCAGTGGGACTTATTGGTCAGCGGGAGCGTTCCGGGGATGGCGAAGTTCTGTCCGGAGCCAGGAACACTTGTGTTATACGAAAGCCTACAGATTCAGTCCTTCTTCTTGATCCTCCCTTGTCTGTTGAGAATCGCTGAGCGAGGCCGCCGATCCGGTTATGTGGGATCCCGGCCTACGCCGAATTCAAAGTCTTTTCCATTCTAATCATTATTACTTCTGTACCCTCAACATTTTGCTTGATTTTCTTGACTTTTCGATATCCCGATTTTATATAGAATTCTTCAGCCGTTATACTTGAAAGAACGAATAATAGTCTCTTGTTCTTTTCCCTCGCAATTTGTTCAATGTTGTTGATTAATTTCGTACCTATCCCTTTGCCACCCGCTCTTGACAGTTCGTTCTTGAAACCCTCGTTTTGATAAGCAAAGAAGCGACTTCCATCCCAACGATCTCCATGTCTAAGGGAAGAGGTAAGTCATCCGGCACAGAAGTCGAGTACGGCAGCGTCCGTGCCTTATGGGAGATCATAGAGCGTACCCGCCTCATCGAGATTCTCAATAACGCCGCCCCCAAGCGCAACGGCATCCCAGTGGGCGAGCTCACAGTCCTCATGGCCATCAACCGCTGCCTCGATCCCCAGGCCAAATGGACTATCCCCGAGTGGTACGAGCGGACCTACCTCCCCGAGCTCCTCGGCATCGATCTCCCTGCGTCGAGCGGCTACCAGACGCTGACGCGTTGCCTTGACTACCTGACCGACCCCGTCCAGGCGGACGTCGAGATGGCGCTCTGCGGCCGTGTGATGGAGGCCTATCACCTCAAGCCGCGCATGTTCCTGTACGACCTGACCTCGACCTTCGTGGAGGGCGAGGGGGCCGCCCCGATCCTCCAGTACGGGTACAGCCGTGACCACCGTCCCGACCGCAAGCAGGTCAACTACGCGCTGTGCGTGACTGCGCCCGAGGGCGTTCCCATGTTCCATGAGGCGTTCCCAGGCAACCAGGTGGACTCCAAGACCGTGAAGGAAACGATGGAGCGCTTTCAGGACCGCCACGGCCTCGACGGGTGCCTTGTAGTGGACCGTGGGATCGTCACCTACAAGAACGTCGAGGAGATCGTGGACGTTCGCGGTCTCGACCTCGTTGGCGGGATGAGGATGAACAACGGCCTCGCCCGCCGCGTGCGGGCGGTGCCTCTCGACGACTACGACGAGCCGTTCAAGCGTGGAAAGGAAGTGCTGCAGGCGTACGAGCTGCCGCTGACGATCCGCAAAGTGGAGCGACGGTGCATCCTCTACTACAGCGCGGAGAAGGCCGGGCGCGACTACAAGACAAGGATGGCCCACCTCGTGAAGGTCGAGGCAGGGATCAAGAAGCTGGCCGAGTCGCTCCGTAGGAGCGGGCGTGGCCGCAGGCCGACACCCGCGGGGATCGCCGGGAAGATCGACCGGCTCCTTGAGGAGAAGAAGTGCCAGGGGCTGATCACGTGGCGTTTCGTCGGCGGCCGCGGCGGCCGCCGGCTCAAGTGGGAGCGCGACGAGGCAGCCATACGGGACAGGGAACTGATGGATGGGAAGTACGTTCTCATCACCACGCTGGACCTGTCGCCGAAGGAGATCCTCGAGACCTACCGCGGCCGCGACACAGTGGAGCGTGCCTTTCGCATCACGAAACAGTCCATCCGCATACGGCCCATCTGGAACAGGAAGGAGCAGCACATCAGGGCACACCTCTTCATCTGCTTCCTGGCATACCTGCTCATGAGCCTCCTCAAGCTCGACCTGAAGGAGGTGGAGGTCGACCTCACTCCCGTGAAGGCGCTCAAGAGGATGGGGTATGTTACGGAATGGGTGCCGCGGACGATCCAGGCCGAGGGGGGACAGGATGTCCTTGGAAGGCTCATGCAGAAGCGTCGTTAGCCCTCGAGGCTAACACCGGCATCCCCCAATGACAATCGCGAGCGGAAGCTCTCATCATTATGCTCGATGATAGGCGATCCAATGGATGATGACATCAATATGGGCACGTTTTGTTGGTGATCGTGAGGGAAAATGAGTAATCGAACTCACCTCAATCACGAATCTAATTATGAAATGTCAAGGGCGGGTTGCCATGACGATCGGGTTCGATAAAGAAATTCCTCACTTGATCATCATCTAAACTTATAGTACCAACTATTCTTTTATCTATTTCAGCGATTAAGATTAAGGTCTTCTTAGATCTCTCAATTAATACATTTGGGGCATTATGCGGTAGTAATGTATCGATTGCTTCCTTCGAATAATCCTTGATATTCACCGTTTCTAAATTCTTTGTTATTAGAATACTCAATTCATTCGCATCTTGATCTCTGAATCTGCGAATTATCATCTTTGTTCCTTGGCATAGTCATGATGTAAATCTTATAGCTTTGGTCGGAACTCCGCGGTCGATATCGTTCCCTGGCCTTCCACCCACATGGCCCCGATCATCCTGAAATGTGACGATCCTAACGTCGCTCGAGACTCGCTAAGCGGGTCCGCGTATAGTGAATTCTTGCTCGTTACGCGCCCTAACAAGGCGATCTTTTCGAATGACCGATGGTCATGAAGACTATTCATGTATGTCGGTCTGATCCTGATGCATATAGGAGCGCCGATAATGTTCCAGAGCATGGTCACGCTCCTGTCGTCGGTCATATGGATCCCGATCATTATCTACTGGATGAAGATCGATGAGGCGACGCTGGAAGAGGTCTATGGTAAGGAATATGTCGACTACAAGAACAGAACAATGTTCTGATGTGAGAATAAAGAGGTCCGCTTTTTGTTATACGCACTCAGTGCGGCTAAAGACACTAGATCAAGAGCTCCGGCCCTTGTCCCAAATACACCGCTCTCACACCCCATGGAAAAGAGATTTAAGAAAAAAGGGTAAAGAATAGTCGGGAAAAATGGAGACCGAGGAAATAAAACGGACCGTGAAAGGCCGCTATGGCGAATGTGCAGAGACCGGTGGCGGGGAAAAGTCCTGTTGCTGTCCAAATGCTGCCCCCACATGTGCGAGCTTTGCTACCGAGCATGGGCTTTATGGGCAGGAAGAACTCTCCTTGGTCCCGCAAGTCGCTCGTACCCTTTCCAAGGGTTGCGGTAACCCCACCGGTTTCGCCGACCTTCGATCCGACGAAGTGGTCGTGGACCTTGGTTGTGGTGCAGGGATCGATATCATTCTTGCTGCTCATAAGATTGGGCCCGGTGGGAAAGTGATCGGAGTGGATTTTTCTGCAAAGATGATCGAGCGGGCACAGCAGGCAGTGGCCGAGGCGCGCTTGACGGATACCATCGAGTTCCATGTCGCTGACCTGGAACGTCTTGAGCTCCCGGATGTCCTTGCCGATGTGGTGATGTCGAACTGCGTCATCAATCTCTGCCCCGATAAGGTGGCCGTGTATCGCGAAGCCTTTCGTATCCTGAAATCCGGTGGGCGCATAGCCATCTCCGATGTCGTCTTTACTGGAACAATAGACCCCAAGGTCCAGGAGCGCTTCCGATCGACCTGGGCAGGATGTCTGGGCGGATCGATCAACGAGGAGGACTATTTCGAGATCATCCGAAAGGCAGGCTTCAGACAGGTCGAGATCGTGTCCCGTCATCCATTATCTCCGGAGGAACTGGAAGCAATGGCATGTTGTCCGGGGCCGGAATTCACCCCTGCTCCTGAAAAAGAGGACCTTGCTGTGGCTCGAGGGAAAGTGACGAGCATCAAGTTCACAGCGATAAAGCCCTAGACCGGCCGATCCAGCCCATCAAGGACGCACCGGCAGCGTTAATCGATCGCACTTCGGACTTCCATCACCCTTCGGCCGATATACGGCCTACGATTACTTGCTGTCCTCGAACCCTACATCGATCAGGAATCGGGCGAACTCAGTGTCGACCACCTGGAAATGGTTGATGAGCCAGTTGACCAGGAAGACGTTGATGGAGGTAGCAAGCGCCCGAGTCGCGCCCTCTTCCTGGAAGTCCTCTATCAAGAGGCCCAGGGTGCGCTTGAACTCGTCGTGCTGCTTCTTGTGGTACGTCATCCCGGGGTAGCCCAGCTCCTCCATGTGCTTCTCTTCCGTGGAGAAGTGGAAATCGGTGTAGTCGACCATAAAGTCGAGCATCTTCGTGACCTTGCCCGAACCCTGCGTCACCTTAAGGGCACTTGACAGGTTGTTGAACCGTTGTATGAGCATCTTGTGCTGCTCATCGATCAGTTCTATTCCCACAGAGTAACTGTCGTCCCATGCGATCGTTGTCATGTCGTATTCCTCCCTAGATGCCTGTCCACAACGAGCCTCCTGACACCCCAAGGTTTTTGTTCCTACCGAATTCCCCTCGGTCAGTTCACTGTCACATGACCGCGTACTCGAGCACGGGAGTGCCGCCGACCGCACATGACAGTCGCACTCACGGCACCTGTTCTGCTTAGACGTGTCGACCCTGACGTCGTTTGAGAATCGCTAAGCGGGGCCGCGATCCGAATTCCTTTGCCGTGAACCGAGATCAAGAACGCTCTTTGAGATCCCCTTCATAAGGTTCAAATATTTGCGTGGGATCCTAGTTGAAGAAGGTGGCTACATGATAAAGATAATCGGTTTTGGCGGTAGCATCCTTCCTGGCTCGAACGATAAGACCCTTTCCGACGCAGAGAAATTCCTCAATAAGATCGGCCGGGAAAATCTCATCAACATGTCGATCAATTACATCGGCACGACCGGAACGCTCCGCGTCTTCATCACATACAACGAGGAGTAGCTCAAACGAGCGGGCAGTAACGCTCGAACAGGGGACGGAAGATCCAGGCAGGCTCATGAGAAGAAATAAGTATCCCCGTCACCTGACAGAGGATCCCCCCACCTTCCCCTAACCCTTATAAACCCCCCCGAATATCCCGGAGGAATGCGGGGCGTAATCAGCTCGGGGCATCCGGTCACATCCGAGGCGGGTGCGAGCGTGCTGCGCAAGGGAGGGACCGCCGTCGACGCGGCACTTGCAGCGTCCGCTGTGAGCGGAGTTACCGAGCCCGGCCTCACCAGTCTTGGGGGGGGAGGTCTTGCCGTCATCCACGAGGGAGACAGCGGCCGCAACCGGGTCTTCGACTTCTTTGCAGACATGCCCGGCCTGGAAGGTGACGGTCCGGACCCCTCCAGTTTCAAGGAGCTGGTCGTTGACTATGAGGGTGCGCTGGAGACGTACCTGGTCGGCATGGGAACGGCAGCGCTCCCGGGCGTGCTCCCGGGTATCCTGTACATCCACGAGGAGATGGGCACGCTCCCTCTGGCAGACGTCCTTGCCCCGGCGATACGGGTCGCGCGCGATGGGGTCGTGCTCAGCGCGTTCCAGGCCAGATGCAACTACCTGTTCCGGGACCTTCTGGGCATGGGCCTGGAAAGCCGGAAGGTCTTTTTCAGGGACGGGGTGATGCTAAAGGAGGGCGAGCTCTTCACGAACCCCAATGTGGCACGGCTGCTCTCGAAGTTCGGATCAGGCGACTGGAGGCAGACGCTGGAAAACGAGTTCTACTCGCCCATCGTCAAGCACATGGAGGAGATATCCGGCCCCATCACACCTGCCGACCTCGAGCACTACACACCCATCGAGCGCTGTCCTCTGGAGATATCGTGCATGGGCTTCGACCTGCTCACACCGCCCCCCCCGTCCACCGGTGGCCTCAGGATCGCCTTTCTGCTCAAGCTTTTAGAGCGCAACGAGCTTGCGGGCATGGACCGGACGGGCCCGGAGTACGTCGAGCTGCTCGCACAATGTCAGGCATCCACCGATGCCATGCGCAAGGGAGTTGTGGACGGCAACATCCACGACAAGAATCTTGCCGAAGAGGTGCTCTCGGAAGGCTGCCTGGACCGCTTTACCGACGATGCCATGGTCGTTGCACCGCCCCGGTCGGCGGGGAACACCACCCAGATATCGGTCACAGACGCAACGGGCACCGCCGTGTCGCTCACGACCACCACCGGCGAGAGCACGGGCTTCATGATCCCCGGCACCGGCGTGCTCTACAACAACATGCTGGGCGAGATCGACCTCAACCCCGACGGCTGCCGGGCGAACCCGGTCGGAAAAAGGCTCACGTCCTCCATGTCGCCTTCGGTGATGCTTGCTGACGGCGAGGTCATCGGCGTCATGGGGAGCGGTGGATCGAGCAGGATCATAAGTGCCATCGTGCAGGTGTCGCTCAACCACGCGGTGTTCGGCCTCGACGCGGCAACGTCCGTGGAGTCGCCCCGAGCGCACTACGAGGGCGGGGTGCTCCAGATGGAGGCAGGCTTTCCTGCAGCCACCGTCCAGAAGCTGAAGCGCACCTTCGAGGTGAACGAGTGGGACCGTATCGACCGGTACTTCGGCGGCGTCCACATGACCACGGGGCGTACGGGTGCCGGCGACACGCGCAGGAGCGGGCACTTCATGGCCGTGGAGTAGGGCAGGGGACGGCCTCACTTTCGCATACCTGGGGCTTCAGGGGCGATGGACGAACGACGGCTGATCCGTCATCGCTCCAAAGATACACCATCTTGCGCCCGAGGGGCTCGTCATGGCGAGGTGACCGGGCCTATTTAATTGTTAGACACGTGAATTTCATGCTTCATGGCACCACGGATCCGACAAGGTCAAGTTAATAAAAAAATACAATTTCAAAAGAGGATCCAAGGTGATGAGAATTCTAGTCCGGTGAAAGGCACCGATCATTATGTAGTCGCTCTGTTCTTTGTGTTATCACTGGTCTTTGTCGGGCCCATTCTTAAGGGGCTGTACATGTATGGTATTCTCGACTGGGATCAACATTTCTTCTATCACGCGGTCCCAAGGGCCACCATCATCGAACATCACCAGTTCCCATTATGGAATCCGTACCATTGTGGTGGCAACATCCTTCTTGCCAATCCCCAATCATCCTTCTTGTCCCCGACATTCATCTTCGTCCTCCTTTTCGATGTGATACCGGGATTGAAAGTGAGGATCCTGATCCAGTACATGATCGGGTTGTACGGGATGTATATCCTGGCCCGATCGTTGGGTATGACCACTAATGGCAGCCTGTTATCCTCGAGCGTCTTTATGCTCAACGGAGCGTACGCATCCAACATCGTGGTCGGCCATACCACTTTTCTTCCTGTGGTGTATATCCCCTGGGCCTTTCATTACTTACTGAGAGGGATCGAGGACATCAGGTACATCCCTCTGTCCTCGATCGTCCTTTCCATCATGATCTTTGAGGGAGGTGTCTTTCCTTTCGTGTTCACATGCCTGTTCATGGGTGCGTTCTCGTTCTTCAAGGCGCTGCAACTCAAGAAGATAGCTCCTGCAGGAGCATTCGTCCTTGTCCTCTTTCTTACCTTCCTGCTAGCTTCCATCAAATTCCTTCCCCTTATCGAGTTCACTTCTATGAATCCATTATCAAGGGACGTCGGTAGGGGGTATACTGTTGAGATACTGGTCAACGCACTGACCAATCCCGACCTCAACACCGTCGATCTCAATTTGAAAGTATCGGACGACCAAGTAAATTACTGGATAGAATATTATGCGTATGTCGGCGCACTACCTTTGATACTCGGTATCTTTGGCGCATGCGTGATGCTGGGCTCAAGGTGGCCATTATTATTGACCACAGTTCTGTTCCTCATCCTCTCCTTTGGCTCGAACGAGACGCTGGATCTCTGGGGCATGATCCATCCCTTGCCCATCTTGAGCAGCTTCCAGGTACCCAGCAGATGTATGATGATGGTCGTCTTTTCTCTGGCTCTCTACTCCGGCTGGGCGCTTTCTTGGTTAGAGGGGTACGGGGCCCATATGTTGGTGACGTGGGGAGTGCTGGTCTTTGTCATCATGGATCTGGTGCTCGTTAACGGCGCTTTGTTCGAACTGGGGTTCATTCGATATCCTCCTGCGATCCTTGGTCGTCGTAGTGATACCCTCGTTCAATGGAAGGGATGGGGACATTATGATTATTTCTTGATGAACAAAGGCCTGGTCAACTGCTATGAACGGACGCATCTCCCGATACGTGCACTTCCAGCTCAGGACGAGCAGTATAGAGGAGAGGTCTACTACAACGGGTCCATCGGGAGACCGGAAGTCATCAGTATAACCCCGAACGAGCTACGTTACCGCGTGTCCGTCGATCGACCCACCAGACTGGTGGTCAATCAGAACTATGATCCCGGCTGGTATAGCACGGGACATGATGTGGTATCTCATGATGGATTGATATCGATCGACCTCGATCCGGATGATGAGATCGTGACCCTCTCATATCTACCGCGCTCCTTCCTCCTTGGCCAGCTGCTCTCGTTCCTTGGTCTCGTTCTTGCAGCCCTTGTGTATTATGATAGACTTCCCAATGGGGGGCTGGTGCTCGCCTCCAACGGCAGGCTCAACGACGGGATGTAGGCGCTTGAGCGACAGCAACTTACCGCAACGATCCGGGGGCTGCTGAGCTCTCCTCTCGTTCCCGAGGATGCCCCGGCCCAAGGGAAGCTATAAAACGTGAGTGAGGAAGCCGCGAGCATAGATCGGTGGTGTAACCGTGGAGATAGAATACGAAGGCGTCATCAGAACGGACGACATGATCCTCTTGGGAGTGCGACAGAAGGGTACCGGCCCCTACGAGACACAGATGACCGTCCCCGGGATGACATACGACCAAAAGACCGATAAGGCCCTGGTCTCGATCGGTTCCAGGACCGACGACGGTGAGAGCGTTACGGGCATCATCCCCCAGCTCACCGGTCCCCTCGAGGGCTATGACCATGTCTCCATCGACCAGACCGTGGAGCTCGCATCGTACCATCCCGCCACCGGGCACATGGTCGGTCCCATGTACTGCTCGCTTGACGTGGAGACCGATCTGGCTGCGTCAGGGAATGGGGACGGATACGTCGCTCTCGCCCGGGAGCCTGCTCAGATGGATACCGTTCTCCAGGCGCTCACCATGGAGGGCATCATCCCCGACGATGTCGTCACCGCATATGGCACGCTCATGGACGATCCCACCGAGGGCAACTACCTGAAGCTGCTCCACCAGATCGAGGTCAACAAGGATGACATCGCCCTAGCACGTCTCCACATAGAGTGGTACATAGATGATGGGGACATCACGGACCTTGGCTTCGCACCCGGAGACCTCTCCTAGGTCCGCTTTGAGCATAGGATCTGTTGCCCGTGCATCGGAAGTCTGACAAGATCATCGGCGTCAACGTCCTGGCCCCGGGGCGTCCGACCTGGTACACGAGGGTGCCATTATGGATTCGTGATACGAGTGCGCCGGTCGGGAACAAAGCCCACATTCAGGGGCAAATGAGAACGGGAACGGTCGCGGGGGGGCGCACTCCGCTGGACCTTGACCAACGGGCCCCGGGCATTCGATCGATGGAATATGCATATATACTATAACCACCATTATACTAACTATGATTATTGTTAGGGGGGAGGCAGAGGAGATCAAGAAGATACACAAGTGGTTGCTCGTGTACGGAAGGCGGAAGACGGGCAAGACCTTCCTCCTCAGGAACCTCACGGACTACGACGAGTACTACTTCGTGAAAAGGGACAGGGGGATACTCACCGACTCAGGTGCCCTCTCGTACGAGACCTTCCTGGAGCTGTTCAAGCGCCAGCTCAACGACGGAGGGACGGTGATCGTGGACGAGTTCCACCGCCTGGGCGAAGGGTTCCAGGATATCCTCCACTTCCTTCCGAAGAAGGGGAAAGTGATACTCGTATCGTCCACGCTGCACCTATCGAGGAAGCTGGTGGGATCGCACTCCCCCCTGCTCGGTGTGGTCGCCGAGTTCCAAATGCCGCTCCTGCGACTCTTCGACGTGCTGAGCTCCCTGCACGGTGATGGTCTCTCCAAGAAGGAGCTCGTCGAGACTGCCGTGCTCCTGCGCGAGCCCATAACCATCGACCATTACACACCTGGCGAGGGAGCTGTATCCACGTTCACGAGGGTGATGACGAGCACGAAGTACCTCGTACCGGCGCTCATCGGCGAGATATTCACAGAGGAGGACCGCTCCCTCTCAGCGGTCTACGAGGGCGTCCTGCGTGCTATAGCCGGCGGGAAGTGCGTATCGAGCGAGATATCGAGCTTCCTCTTCTCGCACGGACTGATCAAGAAGGACGATCCCAGCCTCCTCCAGCAGTACCTCAACAATCTCGTGTCGTTCGGCCTCCTGAAGCGGTTGAAGGTGTACAACAAGCGGCGTTACGTCTACATGCATACCTCGCCGCTGGTCTATCTCTACTTCTACGCTGACGAGAAGTACAACCTCTCCGAGATCGAGGCTGGACCCGAGGTGATCTCCCGCATCATCGCCGAGCTCTATCCGCGCATCATCGAGGGAGCGGTGCGCGAGCTCTTGGCCGAGCACTTCGGGCTGGTGGAGTCCGTCGTCCGGGAGAAGGATTTTGACATCGACGCCTACCTGCTGCGGTTCAAGACGCCCGAAGTGGCCGTGGAGGTCAAGTGGAAGGACAAGGTCTCATCCAAGGACGTGCGCAAGGCCGAGGATACCCTGTCACGCGTCGAAGCGAAGCGCAGGATCCTGTTCGTCCCGGACAAGAAAAAGGTCGAGTGCGGGAGCGACCTCGAGATCATGGACGTAGGCGACGTGCTGCAGGGACGTGCTTCTGCGGAGTAGATTCATAACAAAAGTGCGCCGGTAGGGACCCGAGCGCGCATCAGGGGCACTCATCCTGTGCATACGCACGTAGAACAAGCGTATGGACTATGATCGGAACAGATATCGCCCGAGCGGACCTGTCGGAGATATACTTTTATTGACTTGGTTCGATCCACCGTACAGAGCGTGATTACCATGGTATCCCCGTCCACCAAGATCGGCGACCTCATCGAGGAGCATCCCTTCCTTGTCGACTTCCTGCCCACCCTCTCTCCCCGGTACGAGGCCTTGCGCAGCCCCACCATGCGAGCCACTATGGGAAAGGTGGCCACCGTAGAGATGGCCGCCAAGATGGGAGGACTGGAGGTGGACGAGCTTGTCACCGCCATCGAGAGCGAGATCGCCCGACACGTCGAGGGCGACGCGTCCGCCCCGACCGAAGAGGAGCTTGCGCGACGCAAGGAGGTCCTCAAGGGCATCATCCGCGACATCCACGCGGGCGCCGACATCGAGGAGCTTAAGGTCCGGTTCGCCTCCCTCATCAAGGGCGTGGGCCCTGCTGAGATCTCGGCCGTGGAGCAGGCGCTCATCGCCGATGGCATGCCCGCAGAGGAGATCAAGCGCCTGTGCGACGTCCACGTGGAGGTGTTCAAGAGCTCGCTCGAGATGAAGAAGCCACCATCCACCCCGCCAGGCCACCCGGTCCACACCTACATGCAGGAGAACCAGGCAAGTGCCGACATCATGCGCAAGATCGTAGATCGATTGGAGGGCCTGGAGGACGCGCTACCCGAGGTCAAGGGCCTTCTCGACGAGCTGGCCAAGATCGACATCCACTACACCCGAAAGGAGAACCAGCTCTTCCCCGCCCTCGAGCGCCACGGTATCACGGGGCCCTCGCAGGTCATGTGGGCCATCCACGACGATATCAGGGCGCTGGTGAAACAGGTGCGGGAGGCACTGGATGGCGAGGACGTCGCAAGCGCCGCCACCCTCCTCCGGGACCTTGTTGGGACCATCGGCGACATGGTCTACAAGGAGGAGCACATCCTCTACCCGGCTGCGCTGGAAGCCCTGACGGAGGAGGACTGGGTGCGCGTGCGGCAGGGCGAGGAGGAGATCGGGTACGCATGGGTGACACCTGCGGCCCCCTGGCCACCCGAGGGGACCGAGGTAGCGGTCTCTTCTGAAGGGACCTCGGCCCTCTCCATGGACACCGGGGCGCTCACCCACGAGCAGCTCAACCTCCTGCTCAAGCACCTTCCCTTCGACGTGACCTTCGTGAGCGAGAACGACGAGGTGCTGTACTACTCGGACACTCCAGAGCGGATCTTCCCCCGGTCGGCAGGGGTCATCGGGCGAAAGGTGCAGAACTGCCACCCGCCCAAGAGCGTCCACGCAGTCACTCGCATCCTGGACGAGTTCAGGGCCGGGACGCGGGACGTCGCCGAGTTCTGGATCCATCTCCACGGAAAGTTCCTCTACATCCGGTACTTCGCCGTGCGCGACGGTAAGGGCACCTATCGCGGATGCCTCGAGGTCATGCAGGAGATATCCCGCATCTCCAAACTCGAAGGGGACAAGCGGCTGCTGGACGACAGCACTGCCTAGGACGGAAGGTACCAGAGACGTTTCGCAAGAGACAGGTGCGCCGGTCGGGACCCGTTCTCGTGTACGAACAGGCACAGAACGCCAGATGACCTTTTGGGACATCCTTAAAAGATCGGACCGCAGAGGCCTTCAAGTATGTCGAGAAAGGGCACAAGAAGGGAAGTGTCGTTATGACCGTGGTGGATGATGACAAGGGATCATAGGTACGTAATTTAGTTTCATGGCACTTAATAGCCAACAAGCGACATAGCTCACATGGGTGAACAAAACGGATGAACTATCTGCAAGATGCAAGAACGAGATACACACCTTTTTCGGCCTGGCCGTCGTTAATCTTGTGATCGCTGCATTGATCCTGGCCTTCGGGATATCTACAGGTGTCACGCGGCTCATGGCCTTTTCCAGGTCAGGAGAGATCGAACTGATGTCCCTATTATTGATCGGTGCGGGCCTTGCTGCAGCAATTGCTGGACTGTATTGGCTGGTAAAGACCGCCGAGATCCTCGAAGGTGTCGAAAAGATCGACTCGGACTGGGAAAAGATCACACAACATGACGATCAGGAACAGGTCACGGGTGTTCTTGTTCAAATGATAGCTCATTATCGAAAGAACCAGCCGGTCATCGACAGAATGACCGTTCTTGGACGGATAGTCGGGATCCTTTTCCTTGTTTCCGGATCTCTGAGCCTGCTGGATTCGGGAAGGACACTGCTTGCATCCGGCATGGTCAATGAAGGCATGTTCCAGCTTGCAGGTGCCATAGCGGTATTTAGCGTTGGGATCGGAAGTCTTCTCATCGCAAGATACTTCGAACGGTATTCCGGGATCTGGGTCGTCCGACTAAAGGAAGAAGATAACATCCAGGAAGCGCTCACCGAACTGTTGGAGGCCAGCTAACGTGAAAGGGCGACGTACCAATTACGAGATCTATTGGGAGATCCTGGTCTTCTGCCGTGAACCCAGATCGTTCACCAGTATTATCAATCGTTGCGATCTGAACTCAAAGATCGGGCAGCAGCATATCCAGTTCCTCACGGACAAGAAGTTCCTTTCGATCGAGACCCTCGAGAAGAAGAGATCGTACACCACTACAGAACAAGCTCACGAATATATCAGCCTTTTTTCACAACTATATCGAAAGATGTATGACAGTGCCCCGGAATTCAAACTGTGAATGCTCGCTAAGGACCCGTTAGCATACGATCAACATGAGAATGGTGCGCCGGTCGGGGACACAACCTTTATAGGTTCGTGAGGTCTCGCCATCCATTGTCCTAACGGACCTGTTGTGGGGACATTGCCGGCCTTCGCTGGATTGAACACCAGTGTCTCCACAACTGCTTTCCCCCATCCTTGCATATAATCCCACCAGCGAAGGCTGCGGATCGATAGAAGGGATGCCGATCCTACAAGATTCCCTGCTGTTGAGCAAGATAACGAGGGGCGTCTCCAGTATCCCATATCCCCCTGTTCATCGATAGGACCTGCCTACGGGATGTGGATCGAACCCTTTGCCACCCACCGTATTTTCCTTGAGCGAACACCGAGAGAAGGGATGGTGCGCCGGTCGGGACCTGGACCCGTTCTTTTTTCTGACAGGCCCTGAACGCCAGATGACCGTTTGGGATATTGTTAAAAGAACGGACCATCGACTCTGGACGGATGATCATGAAAGCCATCCTGCACACAAGATACGGACCTGCCGACGAGCTTGAGCTCACAGAGGTCCCCAGACCGGTCCCCGGGGACAACGAGGTCTCGATCAAGGTGCATGCGACGGCAGTGACGACGGGCGACTGCAACGTCCGGAACCTCACGTTCGCGCCCAGAGATTTCAAGATCCCTGTGCGGTTGTTCCTGGGGATAAGAACACCTCGGATCAAGATACTTGGGAACGAGGTGGCCGGAGTGATCGAGGCCGTCGGCAAGGACGTCACGCGGTTCGCGGTCGGTGACAAGGTCTTCGGGACCCCCGGCGCTGCCATGGGCGCCCATGCCGAGTACCTGTGCATGCCCGAGGACGGAGTGCTGGCGATAAGACCTGACCCGATGAGCTGGGAGGAGGCCGAGGTAGTCATCGCCGAGCACGACGGTGCGCCCGTCGGGTTCGCCCTCTTCTTCCATAACTACTCGACGTTCCTGGGACGGCACGGCATCTACATCGAGGACCTGTACGTCCGGCCCGAGCATCGAGGGAAGGGGTGCGGGAAACAGCTGCTCGCCCATCTTGCCGACCTTGCCGTCGAGCGGGGGTGCGGGCGATTGGAGTGGTGGGTCCTCGACGTCAACCGGCCTGCCATCGACTTCTACGGGTCTCTGGGAGCGCAGGCGATGGACGAGTGGACCGTGTACAGGCTGACCGGAAAGGAGCTGGGGCGGCTGGCCGCAGGCGGGCGGTGAGCAGTCGCTACGAGAAGCTGCCGTACACCGTGATCGGCGTCGTCACGTTCTCGAACCCGCGGTCCTCCAGCGCTGCCGCCAGGTCGTGGAACGCCACCTCGTCCATCTTCGAGCTCCGGAACTCGACCGACACGTTCACCTTGTCAGAACTGAAGGTGCCGCCGCGCTCGTACCGGATGGTGCCATGAGCGACCGTGTGGATGTAATGGTCGTCCGGGGGATCGGCCGGCTCGAACTTGAAGTTCATGTAGATGGGATCGCGCTCGTCGTGGCCGACCTCCAGGTCGAGGCCCAGGTCCTTGTTGGCCAGCTCGAGAGCGAACTCGGCGTCACGGTAGCCCTTGTTGATCTCCTGCTCGTCCATGCCCTTGCCGAACAGGCCAAGGAACTTGCCTGCGTCCATGGTGAAGTCGGCGTACCCGTCGCCGTGGATCATGTTGACGGCCTCGCCGCCGTACTCGGTGAGCGCGCAGTATCCCATAAGATTACCGTCCTTACTGACCGCGCGCTGGATCCCGGTATTTAAGGTTTGCCCGGGGGTGACGGACGCTCACGCCAGCTCGTAGATGTGCGTGACGGGGTCCGAGTAGACAAGCCAGAACCCATCGATACGCGCCCCGACGAAGGCATCCCCCAGGACCGTCCCCTTGACGGGCCCCGGTTCACGGCCTGCTGCGATGAAGATGGCGTCGGCCTTGGCAGCGTCCTCGGCATGGACGTACAGGTACCCTGCGCCGTGGACCTTCATCACCGTTCGTGTATCGGCGGGATCGTAGGCGAGCAGTGCATCTGCCACGTCCCGGACGAGCGCGTGGGGCACGCAGTCGGGGCAGATGATGTCGTCTGCGGGCATCCCCAGGTACTTGGATACCGTCACCGGCAACAGCTCCCTCGAGGGTGCGTCGATCACCGGCTCGCGCTCGCCGTAGGCGCGGATGGCATGACCGTAGTCCCACCATGAAAGGACGTGCGCGTCCGGCGGCGTGTTCCTGTGCAGCCAGTCGAGGCCGGGCCGCATGGAGCGCGGGAGCGTCTGGTCGGGGATGATGGTGCGGTTGCCCCTGGTGTACCGCATAAGGGTGATCTCTCGCGCGGCCGTGCCGTGGCCGACCTCCTCGGTGACAAGCTCCAGGTCGTACCTGCCGCCGATACGCTCGACGTTCTCATCGATATTCCCGGGGCCGTCTGGATTCCCGTACCCCGTTCCGTCCAAGTAGTTGATGGAGATGATCGCACAAATGATCAGGATCCCGAGGCCCGTCAGCACGTACCGGGTGTCCGTCATCCTGCAATTGATTCAGGCGTGGATGCCATAAATACGTGCTGAGCGCAAAAAAGGCCTTAAAATCAGGCCTTTTGGGGCTTACTTTCAACGTTCACGACGCTCCCGACGCCCACCTGGCGGAAGGTGCGGGGGAACAGCTCGGGGAACCGGTCCGGCTCCCGAGTGCAGTGGCACGGGGCCACCAGAGAGAGGTTTTCCAGCTGCCCGGGGTCCTTTGCGTCATGCATCCCGCCCAGGATGCCCCTGACCCGGCCGTGTAGGCTCGCTGCATCCAGCACCGGGGCAAAGCCGGGATGACAGCACCCGGTGACTGCCAGAACGCCGGTCCCGGCGTCGACGACCAGCGCCTGCTCTTTCAGTTCACCGCCCAGAGCCGGTGTCGTGCGCACGCCCGGCACCACCCTGCTGCCGTCCTCGGTCCCCGTCACCGAAACGTCGGCGCGGTTGGACAGCTCGATGCGCAGGTGTCGGGGGATGCCCTCGGGAACGTACAGCGGCACATCCCCCCTGGCCTCGAGGAAGCGTGCGAGACCCCCCAGATGGTCCCAGTGCGGGTGCGAGAGCACCACGGCATCGACCGACCGGATATCCACTCTCAGCTCTGCCATGTTGTGCAGGAGAAGTCCGCCGTCGAAGCCAGCGTCGAACAGTACCTTTCCGCCGGGCACCTCTGCGAGGCAGGAAAAGCCCCAGCCGCAGCGCAGCGAGGTCGAAGCACCTGGCGCGAGCCGGTTGTCGTACAGCACCGTCAGGCGCGCGGTCATAGCAGCCGTCCCTCACCGCATGTAGAAGAGGTCTTCTGCTGGCTCCTCCTTGATCTGGGGAGCAGCGAGCGCCTTCTGTACGAGCTCGTAGAACTTCTTGACCTCCTTGGTAAGAGAGGGGTGCACCTTCTCGCGGGCCTTCTCGAACTCCGCCAGGGAGACCTGCTTGGCCTCCATGTCCTTGCGGAGGGCAAAGATGGCCGACTCGCGACAGATGGCCTCCAGGTCGCTGCCAACGCAGTTCTCGGTCTCCTTGGCCAGCTTCTTGAGGTTCACGTCCTTTGCCAGCGGCATGTTCTTGGTGTGCACCTTCAGGATCTCGAGACGCGCTGCCTCGTCGGGAGCGCCAACAAGGATGTGGCGGTCGAACCGGCCCGCGCGCATGAGCCCGCGGTCGATGATGTCCGGTCGGTTCGTGGCGCCGATGATGACCACGTCCTGGAGGTCCTCCAGCCCGTCGATCTCGGTGAGCATCTGGTTGACGACCCGTTCCTCGGCCTTGTGCGAGCCCTCTCCCCCGCGGGAGGACGCGATGGCGTCCAGCTCGTCGAAGAACACCACCGTGGGCGCTACCTGGCGAGCCTTGCGGAAGATCTCCCGGATGGCCTTCTCGGATTCGCCCAGCCACTTGGAGAGGACCTCGGGGCCCTTGACCGAGATGAAGTTGGCCTCGCTCTCGTTGGACACGGCCTTTGCGAGCAGGGTCTTTCCGGTGCCCGGCGGTCCGTAGAGGAGGATGCCCGTGGGCGGTCTGATGCCCAATCGGTCGAACGCGGCCTTGTTCTTTAGCGGCCATTCCACGGCCTCGACCAGCTCCTGCTTGATGTCAGCGCAGCCGCCGATGTCGTCCCACGTGATGTTCGGTACCTCGACCAGCACCTCGCGCATGGCCGACGGCCGGACCACCTTGAGGCCCTCGACGTAGTCCTGCCGGTTCACGATGAGCTTTTCCAGCACCTCGTTGGACAGGCGCTCATCGTCGTCGATGTTGATTAGAGGGAGGAGGCGTCGCAGAGCGCTCATGGCCGCTTCCTTGCTCAATCCCTGGAGGTCGCTACCGACAAAGCCGTGGGCCGCGTCGGCGATCTCGTCGAGGCTCACGTCCTCTGCGAGCGGCATGTTACGGGTGTGGATCTGCAGGACCTCCTTGCGGCCCTTGCGGTCGGGAACGCCGATCTCGATCTCGCGATCGAACCTGCCCGCCCGGCGGAGCGCCGGTTCTATGGCGGTCTCGCGGTTGGTGGCCGCGATGACGATGACCTGGCCCCGGGAGTTGATACCGTCCATGGAGGCGAGCATCTGGGCCACCACACGGCTCTCCACGCCGCCGACGACGTCCTCGCGCTTGGGGGCGATGGCGTCGATCTCGTCGATGAAGATGATGGAGGGCGCGTTCTTCTGCGCCTCCTCGAACAGCTCACGCAGGCGCTTTTCTGCCTCGCCCACGTACTTGGACATGATCTCGGGGCCGTTGATCGATACGAAGTTGGCGTTGGACTCGTTGGCCACGGCCTTTGCGAGCAGGGTCTTTCCCGTGCCCGGGGGGCCGTAGAGGAGCACGCCCGTGGGCGGGTCGATCCCCAACCGCTCGAAGAGCTCGGGGTGCTTGAGCGGGAGCTCGATCATCTCGCGGACCCGGCGGACTTCTGTGGAGAGGCCACCGATGTCCTCGTAGGTCACCTCGGGAATGCGCTCGCTCTCGACCTCAACGGCCTCGGGGTGCACCTCGATCTTGGTGGACTCGGTGATGCGTACGACGCCCTTAGGCGAGGTGCTCACGACCATGAAGCGTGACTGGCCCATGCCGAGCCTGCCGAACGCAAGCTCGTCGGAGAGGAACTCGTAGAACTCGTCGAAGGGATGGGACGGGTGGGGGGCTGCCAGCGAGCGCAGCTCGATGACGTCGCCCTTGACGGCGGACCGTCCGATGAGGGTCTTTCCCACGACCTCGCCGGGCATGCGCACGGTGACGCCCTCCTGGGTGGGCGCGATGCTGATGTGCTCCGCCTCCTTGAAGTCGGCCGCGCGCACCTTGATGGTGTCGCCGATGGTGGTGCCGGCGTTCCGCCGGGTGAGCCCGTCCATGCGGACGATGCGCATGCCGACGTCGCTGGGGTATGCGCGGTCCGCGATCGCTGCGGTCGCCCGCTTGCCCTCTACCTCCACGACGGCCCCGGGGCTGATCCCGAGCGTGCTCATGGTGCTCGAGTCGAGGCGGACCATACCCCTTCCCACGTCCTGCTGCATGGTCGTGGGTATCTCTCCGACCCGAAGTTCGATAGCATCGTCTGGCATAACGGACACCCGTGTGCGAGGGGTGTGGGGATAGCTTTTTATATCCTCTCACGCCATGCTCCAGCGGGGTATCGTGCTGGACGGAGACCTTTCTGAGCAGGAACGCGAGGACCGCATGCTCCGCTCCGCTGCAGAGGCGCTCGACAGGGCTCTCTCGTCGCGGGAACGGCGCGCGCTCCATCTCGAGACCTTCATCCAGGACCTCTCCGACCTCATCGTGCTCAAGCTCCGTCCCTCCTTCAGGGCGATCAGCATCAAAGTGGAGGAGGAGGACAAGCACATCGAGCAGGTCGTCGAAGAGCTGGGTGCCGGACGACGACGGCCGGACAGGACGGTCCGGGCGCTGGAGGCGTTCTCGCAGGCAGGCAGGGTGCGCGGCGACATGGCAGCGGATTTCCTTGTGGAGAACCGGGTCGTGGGCGAGCCGTTCCAGGCACGACGTCTCGTCGAGAACCTCGTCCGCTCCCATCGTCTGAGGTGGGACGGCGACTATCTGGAGCTCACCTCAAAAGGGCGGCACCAGGCCAGTGGGGACCACGAGGAACGGACCAGGGAGGAAATGCATCATGAGCCCGAGCAAAGGGAAGACGAAGAACAAAGGGAAGAACATCCCGCGGATCAGGCTCAGCGGCGCCTTTTCGACGCCGCTGATTAAGCTCCTTGCGGAGGCCGGGTTCGCGCCCGTGACCGGAGGGCCCCAGGGCCCGGACGACACCACGGTGCACCATCTTCCCAGCCACCGCGGAGTGTCCGTGGCGGGGCCGGACCGGGACGCGGTGGCGAACGCGATCCGCGACCGTCTTGGCGCGCTCGTCCCCACCGACTATGTTGAGATCGGCAACATCTACCGTGGAGAGGTGCTCCACCTCCTCAACGAGGGCGCCATCATCGACATGGACGTGTGCGAGGGCTACCTTCCTTTCAAGTTCACCCATCAGTCCTTCGAGCAGGGCGACCGCCCCGTCGTCCAGGTCGTGGACGTACCACGCCCCCCGCTCCGCCCCATCATCAGCCAGACCATCTCGGTCCCCTCCAGGAACCTGGTGTTCTCTTCGGTGACGGACATCACCACGGCCGATGGCATGGATCCCGAGCGGTCGGACGTGCTCATCCAGCTGGCCGAGACCCTCCGTTCCACGAGCTGGGGCATCCACTGGAAGATCGAGGCACAGAACGCCAACGTCAAGAGCCTCGAGCGGGAAGTGATCGAGCGGCGGGAGTTTCTGGAGCGGCTCGAACAGCTCATGGAAGGTGACGACGAGGTGGGTATCCTCTACTCGCCCCACGACTTCCTCAAGGTGCTATTCCCCTACGAGGCCATGGAGGTGCTGGACGAGCTGCGGTCAGCTTCAGTGCCCACGATCCCACACCACCACTTCCTCTCCTCCCTCGGACCCGAGGCCGGGTTCGCCATCGAGGTCATCGAGGAGCTGGGCGAGCGGGGAGAGGCGGGTGCTGCCGCCATCCTCGGACGTGCGCTGCGCGGGCTGCGACCGGGAGCCACCATCGATGTGGAGGAGCTCACCGTCACCGGCAAGCGCCGGGCGTGGGAGGTGGACGTGCGCTCGTTCGACGGCACCGACCTCATGCTCTTGGGACCGACGCATGTGGGCGACACCGCGCTCGTAGAGATACGTCAGGGCGCATGGACGTTCCCCACCATCTACTTCGATCCCGAGGGGAACGAGATGTTCCGCAACCACACGATCTGCACGCCCATCGAGCTCCGGCCCGAGGGCGTGTCCTACGTCAGCTTCGGAATCGCCGTGGTGGAGAAGGAGGGCGAGCGCGAGATCGTCAACGAGGAGGAGCTGAGCGCGGCCGTGGCCGAGGGCACCATCTCTGCAGAACTGGCCACTCGTGCCCGCACCATCGCCAGCGACCTGGCCACGGGCAATGTCTAGAGCTCCACACGCTCCCCGTCACTGAGCAGGTGGACGTTGGACAGGTCCTCCAGGGACCCCAGCGCGCCGTCGTCCTCGTGCACGTGGGTGAGCAGGAAGCGCGTGCTGTCGAAACGCCCGGCCAGCTCCCGGATGATGGCAGGGCTGCAGTGCCCGCCCACCGGTCGGCTCTCGCCCACCTCGATGAGCGCCACGTCCGCACCATCAAGAAGGGCGTCGAGCTCGGGTCCGGGACCCGTGTCCCCCGTGTAGGCGAGCGTTTTCCCGCCGCACGACAGCCGGTACCCACAGCAGGGCAGATGCGACGTGTGGTGCACTGGCATGCGGTGGAACCCGATGCCCGCAACGGTGCCGGTCAGGTCCGGTTGATGCAGCAAGAGCCCTTCGAGCAGATCGGGAGGAAAGGTCCCCGGGTACGCCAGATCGATGAGGCGCTGCACCGCACCCCATGTCCCCGGATGGCAGGCGACCGCGAGCGGGCCGTCCCGCGGCACCCGGAAACGGTACTCGAGGAGGAGGAAGGGCAATCCTGCGATATGGTCGAAGTGCGCATGGGAGAGCACGATCCCCTCGATCCCGCCGGGGTCCACACCGTGCTCACGCAGACGTGCGAGCGCCGTGGCCGGGCAGTCGAGGAGGAGACGGCCGTCGAGGAGCGCTCCCGACCACAGTCTGCCATGTGGCGTGAAAGCGTTGCCCGTGCCAAGGAGGAGGAGCTCCATCCCGGCCAGCCTAGAGACGGTGCATCAGATAGAGGATGACGTTGATGACGAGCTGGCCGTTGTTCATGTTCAGGATGTGCTGGTTGGACATGAACGACAGGTCGCCGATGAACGCCACACGGCCCCGGCCGTACTCCACGGCGGCCATGACAGGGAGGTACTGTCCCGCCTCGTAGGCATCCTGCTCCGAGTCGAAGTCGAGGTCGCCGAAGGAGGCCTTGGAAGCCCACGCGACGACGTTGTCGTACGGGGCGTTGAGCGAGCATGCGGCCACGATGCGGAACTCGCGCACACCGCGCGTGATGGGGTGTTGGCGCAGGTTGAACACCTTCACATCGTAGATCTTCGACTGGAAACCGTCCCGGATGAAGTACTGCGGATCGCAGATGCGGTCCGGATTGAAGGTGACCGAGTACTTGTCCGCGATGGTGTTGAGGATGCTGGTGTTGTTGGACGTGTTCCCCCACTCGCCGATGAGGAAGAGCCCGCCACCGTTGTTGACGTAGCGGTGGAGCGCGGTGATCTCGGTGTCATTGAAGGACACTGTGGGGTAGGCGATGAACACGCAGTCGCAGTCGAGGTCGGTCTGGATGAACTCCTTGTCCCGGAATATCCGGACCTCGATATCCCTGCTCTGTAGGGCCTCGACCAATACTGAGATACCTCCCGGCTCGGACGCCGTGATCGAGATGTCCCCGCACCTGTCGATGATGATGACGCTTCCTGACATTCCTACTCCCTCCAACTCAAAGAGGTTCTTCTTTTAAAAAAGGTTGGGATTCACCGCACGCATCCGTCGACAGGATCATTTCGCAGGTTCGCATTCCTCGGACAGGAACTTGACGCTCACGTCCTTGCCCGCAAGCTCGATGATGGCGGCCGAGAGCAGGTCGTCCTCGAAGAAGCTGCCGGTGCTCACGCACATCGTCGGTCCGATGCGGTCCATCCCCACCGACTCGTGGATATGGCCATGGAGGGAGAGCACGGGCTTCAATTCCTTGATGGCGGCCCGCACTCCCGAGCTCCCCACATGCCGTCCCGAGGGTACCTCGTCGAGGTTGGTGTTCAGCGGCGGAGCGTGGACGACGAGCACGATCGGCGGCTTGGCCTTCTTGGCTGCAGAGACGATCCGTTTTCTAAGCTCCGGCTCCTCGAACTCGAGGTTCGTCGTGCGCAGCGGCGTGAAGTTGATCCCTCCGAACCCCACGAAGGTGTACCCCTTCACACGCTTGGTCCGGCCGTGGAGGCTTTTGACCTTCAGCTTCTTGAGCATGGCGTCCGTACCGTCGGGATCGTCGTTACCGGGGATGCATACTACAGGGACGGGCGATGCATTGATCGCCTCGGCCACCAGGCGCAGCGACTGCATCTGGAGGCCGTCGTAGAACTCTCCTCCCAGCTCGGGATCGGCCAGCTCCTCCTGCAGTGCCTCCAGCTCGTCCACGTCGACGACCATGCAAGGGATTCCCTGCTCCCACAGGGACCGCTCCACCTCGTGCGGGTCCTCGATCTCCTCACCGTCCTCCAGCTCCTCGTCGAAGTGCACGTGGGCGTCGCCCTCGGAGACCACTATGTGGAGGTCGAGCCGGCAGCACAGGTCGCCGCCGAGCACCACCAGGTCGGCCTTCTTCTCCTTTGCGATCTCCAGTGCGCGGCGTAGGAGGAGGAGGTTGCCGTGGATGTCGCTGAGGTAGAGGATGCGCATGCTATCTTGCCTCATGCACCGTACTTCTTGGCACGTCCCGTGATGCCCAGGAAGGTCGGGACCACTTCGATGCCTCTGATTCGGCCCAGACCACCGGTCATGGCAGGCCTCTCACCGAACGTGTCGACCGCGTCGGTGCGCACGCCCGGACCGCTCATGAGTATGGGTACGGGATCGGCGGAGTGGTTTTTCATCTCGCACGGCGTCGAGTGATCGCCGGTAAGCACAAGAAGGGTCCCCTCGGGTGGCATGGCCTCCAGCGCGTCGTCGATGCGTTCGATCATGGCGGCCTTCTCGATGGCCTTCCCGTCGTGGCCGAGGTTGTCGGTCGCCTTGACGTGCACGAACACCATGTCATAGCCCTTGTCCAGAAGCTCGCAGGCTCCCGTGATCTTGACCCCGACGTCCGTGTCCAGACCGCCGGTGGCGCCGTCGACTGTCACGATGTCCATGCCCATGGACCGGGCGATACCGGCGTAGAAGGCAGCGCCCGAGATACAGGCGGCCTTGAGCTCGAACCGCTCCTCGAAGTCAGGGATGTGCGGTACGACACCCGCGCCGCGGATGAGGATGGCGTTGGCGGGCAGCTTGCCATCGGCACGACGCTGCTCGTTGAGAGGATGGGCCTCGAGCGCCTCGCGCGCCTTGGCCGAGAACTGGTTGAGGATGCGTGCCGTCCTGGCGGCCTCCGGTGTGTCATCCAGCGGCTTGCACTCCTTCAGCGGCTTCCCCTCCTTCTTGGGATCCAGCGGGCCAACTGCTGCAGAGAGCCCCTCGCCCCTGAGCACCAGTGCGCCCCGGTGCTCGGTACCAGCCTTGAAGAGCACCTTGGCATCGTCGAGCTCTATCGCGCTGATCACGTCATCGAATGGGGAGGCGTCCTTGATCCGCCCCGCGCGGCGGTCGGTCACGATCCCAGCATCGTCGACGGAGGCGAAGTTGCAGCGGAACGCGATGTCACCGGCCTTGAGCTCGATGCCCACACCGGCGGCTTCGAAAGGACCGCGCCCCGTGTACACCTCGTAGGGATCGTACCCGAGGATGGCCAGATGGGCCACGTCGCTGCCCGGCACCACACCGGGGCGGATGGTGTCCATCAGACCGCTGATACCGTTCGCTGCCAGCCGGTCAAGGTTCGGCGTCCGTGCGACCTCCAGGGGTGTCAGGCCCCCCATCGACTCCACCGGACGTCCGCCCAGCCCGTCGCAGATGATCAGTAGTACCTTCGTCTTCTCCTTCATCACGTTCGCCTCCAAGGAATATGTATGCCGACGACGCCGTCAGGACGAATAGGAAGAGCACGCTCTGGTAGAACGCCGGGTCCATCCCGGTGATCCTGTCGAGGACGAACAGCATCGCCGTCGCCCCCACCAGAACGAGCAGGAACCGAGGTCCCGACATCGTCATCCAAGGGCCTCGGGGTCAACGGTCTTAAACCTTTCTGCGGGGTGCGGAAGGTCGCGCCGCCCCCGGCACATTAATAAATGTTTAGAGGGGACGGAAGGCCCGTGACACGCTCATACGACGTGGTGATAGTGGGTGCAGGTCCTGGCGGACTCCTGGCCGCTCACACCCTTGCCGGAAAAGGCCTCAAGATTCTGGTCGTCGACAAGGGTAAGGAACCGAACAAACGTCACTGCCCCGAGGTCGACAAGGGCTTCTGTCACAACTGCGCCTCCTGCGACCTCATGTACGGAGTGGGCGGGTCCGGGCTTTTCTCCGACGGGAAGCTCAACCTCGATCCCCGCATCGGGGGCGACCTCACCGAGTTCACCAAGAACGACGAGGAGGCATACGCGCTCATCGACGAGGTGGACCAGGTGTTCATCCGACACGGTGCGCCCGACGAGCTCTGCTTCGACAAGGCCGCCACCCGCCGGCTCGCCAAGCATGCGGCAAAGAACGGCATCCGGTTCATCCCAATCAAGCAGCGCCACATCGGTTCGGACCACCTGCCATCGGTCATCACCAACCTCATGAACGAGCTCAAGGCCGACGGGATCGACTTCCTTCTCAAGAACGAGGCATCCGACATCGTCGCGGAGAAGGGTCGCGTGAAGGGCATCAGGATCGACAGCTCGACGATCAAGTGCGAGAACCTCCTCATCGCCACCGGACGCGTCGGTGCCAAGTGGCTCGACAACCAGGCACGAACGCTCGGTATCGATGTCACCTACAATCCCATAGATGTCGGCGTCCGTGTCGAGGTGCCCGAGGTCATCATGCACGACGTCACCGAGATCAACTGGGATCCGAAGTTCCATATCCGCACGGGCACGTACGACGACTTCGTGCGCACGTTCTGCACCTGCCCTGGTGGATTCGTCGTGGAGGAGCGCCATGATGACTTCGTGCTCGTCAACGGCCACTCCATGCGCGACCGTCACTCGCAGAACACCAACTTCGCCTTCCTCACCCGCATCGGGCTCACAGAACCTATGGAGAACACCATCGCGTACGGCAGCTCAATTGCGAAGCTCGCCTCCACCATCGGGGGGGGCAAGCCCATCCTCCAGCGCCTGGGCGACCTGCGCAAGGGACGCCGCTCCAGCGTCGGCCGAATCGAGCGCAGCTACGTCCGCCCCACGCTCCACTCGGTGACGCCGGGCGACATATCCATGGCCCTCCCCAGCCGTATCGTGACCGGTATCACGGAAGGGCTCGACATGCTCGACCACACCATTCCGGGTGTGGCCTCGGATGCGACCCTGCTATACGCGCCGGAGGTCAAGTTCCACGCCATGCGCATGAAGGTCGGTCCGTCCATGGAGACCACACTCAAGGGAATGTTCGTCGCAGGCGACGGCGCTGGGGTGTCGAGGGGCATCGTCGGGGCCGCAGCGACGGGTATACTTGCTGGCAAGGGGATCCTAAGGAAGTAGTTACTACTCCAGAATGGTAAATAAACGAAACCTTTATATACAACTTCCGACAATAGAATGTACAACTGGAAAGTAGTGACGGAGGTTTTATTGTGGAGATATTTGCAGATCCTATGCTGGTGGAAGTACTGACGGGAATTGGAGGACTGAAATCCTTGGACGTGGTACGCATCCTGCGGACCAAGGGCGAGATCTCCGATTATAATCTGGCGCAGGTTATGGGACTGTCCTGGAACAAGGCAAGGGGCATCCTCTATCGTCTGTACGACAGGAACGTCGTGGGCTTCGAGAAGCGCAAGGACGAGAAGACCGAGAAGCTCATGTACTACTGGAGACTGAACGAGGCCAAGCTGTCACATATCCTGGTGGAGCGACGGCGACAGACTATCAATATACTCCGGGAGAAGCTGATGCACGAGACGCACGAGAACCTGTTCTCCTGTGATACAGGATGCACTCGTGTACCGTTCGAGAACGCGTTCGAGATGGAGTTCAGCTGCCCGGATTGCGGCGATCGTCTGGACATGGTCGACAACTCCTTCGTAGCGGAGGAGATCAACTCATACATCGACCATATGGAAGAGGCCATCAGCTCCTGGACATAGGGTATTTAACCTCGACGCACCATCCCGGACACCGGGATGGCACGGCTCGATCTCCACACGCACTCCTGTCACAGCCGTGACGGCGTCGACGATCCACGCGCTCTCCTTCGAGCTGCTGTGGCCCATGGGCTAGCCGGCATCGCCATCACCGACCATGGCACGCTGGCGGCCCACAGGCGACCTGTGAACGCTCCTTGCCTTCTTATCCCCGGTGTCGAGGTCATGACCTCCGCTGGCGAGATCCTCGCTTACGGTGTCACCGAGGTCCCCTCGGGAACGCCCGAGGAGGTCATCGACTCCATCCATGACCAGGGCGGCGTGGCCGTAGCACCTCATCCTTTCACCGGCATCTTTCGCAACAAGCACGGACTGGGTGAACTCGTAGAGCGACTATCCCTCGACGGGCTCGAGGTGTTCAACGCGTCCCTCTTCCCCGCGGGCAACCAGCAGGCCCGGGCCAACGCACACCGGCTCGGTCTAATGGGCACCGGTGGAAGCGACGCACATGTCACAGCACAGGTGGGGGCGGGGTGGACCGAGGTCCCGTCGGCAGAGAGCGTCGATGACGTGCTCGAGCACCTGCGGAAGGATCGCGTCCACTCGGGGGGCAGCGAGATATCCCTCGTCACCCGGGTGCACGTGCAGCTGTTGCGTGCTGCGAGGTTCCCGAGGAAGTGGACGATGCGTCCCCGATAGGGCCCGCTCAGGCCGTGGTGACGGCGTCAGCGGTGGTAGTATTGGTCGGTCCGACCCCTATCACGTGACGGAGCAGGAATAGCTCGAACCACTCGGGCATGAAGATGGTGGATATCCAGGCCATGTATTGGTACTTGTCCTTGTCGAACGAGTAGATGGCGATCAGCAGATCGTAGTGGGTCGATCCCGGCTTGAAGTCGTCGGGCGTCATGAGGTTCACCGCACGCCGCGCCAGGATGCGCTGGAAGAATGGCAGATCGCTGATGTTCTCTTTCACGATGCGGCCCCAGCGCTTGAGGAGGTTCACCCGGTCCTCGAAGAAGGTGGTCTCACGACCAAGGTACAGGACCAGCTGGTTGTAGTCACCCCGGAAGCTGTCGAAGTCGATCTTGTGCTTCTCGACCTCCTCCTTGGTGATGTTGTACATGTCGCAGTTCAGGTCCTTGGCGATGCCGATGTTGTCGTTGTTCACCTGCCAGAGGTAGCCGAAGTACTCGAAGGCCTTGATGAGGTTGTCCGAGGGTTCGTTGAGCGTGAGGTAGGGCGAGGTCATGAACCCGACGCCGGCGCGCTTGTAGTAGACGTGCTCGTAGAACTCCTGGGATGGGATGATCCGGCCGTGGTTCTTGGTGTCCACCTCGATGGACGTGATCATCTCGAAGAAGTTCTCCAGATACTCGTCGATGCGCTTGTCCCTCATCCCGCGTGCCTTCAGAACCTGGATCGAGTCCTTCACGAAGAAGTACGCGCACCGCTCCTCGACGCGAAGGGTGAAGAGGGCGACCTCGTCGAGGTCCTCGGTCTTCCAGCGACGGAGCCGGGAGATGTTCTCCTCGAGCAGAGCGAGCTTCTCCTCCATGGGCATTGGTGACTCGTCACATATGTCGTCGAGCCATCGCATGTAGGTGAAGCCCATGTAGAGGGCGTCAGCAAGACCGCGCGAGGTGGCCATGAGCTGGGTCATCATACCAAGGATAAAGACCGAATAGACCGACCGGGCAAACATCACGGTCTGGTCGTGAATCTGTTGAACCTTGGGGTGGTCGTAGCCCATTGCTGGCTGTGGGCGGTTCGTTTCCTATATAAAGTTACGCTCGGGGGGGCCGGGACCGATAGGCCGGGGCACCGCCATGGCCTTTTTATGTATTGAGCGCGCACCTCACGTCATGAGGCTCCCGCCGCGGGCGCGTGTCCTGGCCATCCTCGTTGTGGCCGCCATCCTCCGCACCGCCTGGCTCGATGCGGTCCCGCCGGGGTTCAACTATGACCATGTGTACGAGGGGTACGATGCGTACTCGGTGCTGCTTACCGGTCGAGATTCGTACGGCGTCCCCTATCCACTGACATTTCGCTCATGGGGCGACTACAAACCGGCGGTAACCGGGTACTCGGTGGTCCCCTTCGTCATGCTGCACGGTCTAGAGGAGAAGGCCGTCCGGCTCGCCGGGGTGATGTACGGTGTGCTCGGCATCGCCTCTGCCTACGCCTTCGTGGCCGTCGTCTGGGGCACATGGCCGGCAGACGTCGTCGCCATCTTCCTCGCCCTCAGTCCGATGCATATCCACCTATCCCGTTCGTCACCGGACGCCATCGTCGTGCCTTTCCTGCTGACGACGATGCTCTACCACCTCCATCTCGTCAAGCTACGGAGCCGTCACCTCGTGTACGCCGCAGTGCCAGGAGCCCTCCTGTTCTACGCCTATGCCGTGGGCAAGGTCGTCGCACCGTTCCTTGTCGTGACGGCCCTTTGGCGCCATCGGCGTCGTATCGCCCGGTCCCGCGCGCTGGTGCCCGCGGTGGCCGTCTTTGCCCTCCTCGTACTCCCCCAGGTCGCGTTCCAGGTCACCGATCCCGGGACCGCAGAGGCACGGTTCTGGCAGGTCTCCGTGTTCGGACCGCAGGCGCGTGACAACCTCGTGCGCACCTATCCGGGTCTTTCCGGGCTCCCCGGACAGCTGCTCCCCGTAGTAGGCGCAGCAAGCAACTACCTCTACTATACCCTCTCGGGGCCGCTCTTCCGCCAGGTGGACAGCGATGCCATGGGCATCCCCCCGTTCCACCGTGCGCTCCTCCCCGTGCATGCACTCCTTGCTCTCGCTGGCATCTGGGCGACGGCGCGCGTCTCCCGTCGCTCGCCCCCGGCGGCCCTCCTTGTCGTCTGGCTCCTGCTGGCACCATTACCCGCCTCGCTAACGGACCAGGTCACCAGTCATCAGCGGTTGATCGTCGTCCTGCCCCTGGTGCACATCCTGTCCGCCCGGGGGCTCGCTCTCGCACGCAAGGACCGGTCCGTCATCGCCCTACTCTGCTTCGGCATCGTTCTCTCCGCGGCCGTCGAGATACAGAGCTACATGATCGAGTATCCCTGCGAGGAGATCTCGCTCTACAACTGGCGCGCCGGCCTCGGAGAGGCTATCAGGACCGCTGTATTGGAGGCACGGACAGAAGAGCAGGTAGTGCTCACCCGCAACGTCCAGGAGGGTCCCATCCATGCAGCGTTCTACACGGCGCTCGATCCGTCCCGATACCATGCCGGGGGGTTCGACGGCTCGGGACTGGACGTCCAGGGACCCATCGGGTCCGGCCCGGCCGTGATCGTCGCAACATTGATGGACCTTGAGCGAAAGGATGAACCGGACCTGCGGATCCTGGCACCGGGCGAGCAGGGTACACGCGATGATATCGTGTCCGTTGTCCCGAACGTCCTCTACGGGCGTGATGTGTCCCCCATAACGAATGTGGAGCGGTGCGGTGAGGACCGGTACTTCGTCTACCGGGCTCGCTGATTATGTGAACTACCCCTCTCCGAATAGAGGGGCTTCCCGCTTCGACGCTGTTACCA
>JASMDC010000016.1 GCA_030753015.1 Candidatus Undinarchaeales archaeon
GTGCTCGTTCTGTGCATCGGGCGCCTATCACAAGGAGCACGAAGGAGGTACGCTATCAGAGAAGGAGCTGAAGAAGTATCAAGTCTCAGAGTCCATGCTCTTCGAGAACAAGGAGTTCCGACGCAAGATGGAACGCGCTAAGGCTTCGGGAGCGATAGGCCGAGGTACCGATGGGATCTACTCCTATTTCGCGCATCGCGGTCGTGATGAGGACGCCGTTGACGATGACTTCCCCAGCACCAAGGACACAAGGACGCGGAACCGCAAGCCAAGTCCTTGATAGGTCATTTGGACTCGGAATGGAAACGTTTCCAGAAGTTATAGCACCGGTTGAACCGTCGACCTAGCTGAGAGGAGACCGACCATGGTGAGTATCGCCATTCCCGCTGTAATATCCCTAGGCGCTCCATGCGCTTGACGACGTCACTAACCGATGTGCGGGACTCACCGATCACTTCAGCGAGTTCCTTGGTGGTCATCCTTCTCTGCTGGAGTGTCTGCAGGGACCTGATGGCGATTGCCTTGTAATGTCCACGGAAGAAAAGGCCCATGAGCCCCTCGAGGTCAACGGCGTCCCCCTGCATATTGGAGATGACCATTTAACATGGCTGCGGTCTCATGATTTATTAACGTATTCAAGTCCCGAATTGACCGGGCTCGGAACACGTATAAACCTGAGCCACCGTCCCCGCGCTCATGCTCCCAGTGGCGTTGCTACAGCATCACCCCGGTACGGTCTGTATCGAGGAGGTACGCCGGCTCCTCGATAAACGAGGCATCCCACATCGGACCTACCGTGCCGATATCGGGGAGCTGCCCAGTAACGATGACGTATCAGGCCTCATGCTCTGTGGTTCCGATTATTATCTTAGTGATATCAGGAATGAGGAATGGGTGATCCGTGAGCTCGACCTCCTGAGCAGTGCCAACCGTCCTGTACTCGGTATCTGTTTTGGGCACCAGCTCGTGGCCGAAGCTTTCGGTGGACTTACTGCGAAGGGGAAAGGGTACAGCGAGGCTGTAGGTCCTACCGAGGTCGAGGTATTGGAGGACCATCCACTGTTCAAGGGTCTCCCTGGAAAAATCCTCGTGTTCGAATGGCATGAGGACGAGGTCGTGCGTGTTCCGTCAGGATTCCAGGTGCTCGCACAATCCACCGACTGTCCTGTGGAAGCGATGGTCCATAAAGAGCGACCCATCTGGTGTGTCCAGTTCCACCCAGAGGTGACCAACCTCATGCACGAGCATGGAGCGGACAACACCCATGGTGAGATAATCGTGAACAACTTCACCAACCTCGTCGAATCGCTCAGCTCGTATGGATAAAACATACGACGGCGGCTTGCGCGAAGGGATACTTTTTTAAAAACAGGGGTTTCCAGCGTCATTCTCCTTTTGGGGCTCCTTGTCCCAATAGGAGGTGGTACTACCATGGCAGGAAAGATCGAAAAGGGCGATTTCATACTCTTGGACTATGTCGGCCGGATAAAGGAGACAGGCAAGGTCTTTGACCTTACGTCCGAGGAGCAGGCCCGACAGGAGAACGTGTTCGATCCCCAGGGGAGCTATGGCCCCCGCACGGTCATCATCGGTGCAGGGCACCTCATCAAAGGTCTTGAAGACGCGCTCATTGGGTCGAAGGTAGGAGGCTCGATGACCGTCGAGCTCCCCCCCGACCAAGCATTCGGGGCTCGAGATCCCAAGCGGCGGAAGCTCGTTCCAATGCGGGAGTTCAAGAAACAACGGATCAATCCTTACCCCGGCATGAGCGTCCATCTAAACAATGATAGCGGTGTCGTCGCTACTGTGAGCGGTGGTCGTGTGGTCGTTGACTTCAATCACCCGCTTGCCGGCAAGACCCTCGTATACGAGGTGGACGTACGCGACAAGGTGAAGAAGGAAGAGGAAATGGTTCAGTCTGTCCTCAAGATCAACCTCGACCTCCCGGTTGAGGACTTCAACGTCACTGTCGGAAAGAAGGACGTCTCTATCATTGTCCCTGAGGAGCCTTCAGTATTCCCGCGCTCCTACAAGCAGAAAATTGCTACTGAGATCATGGAGTACGTCAAGAAGGACGAGGTCCGGTTCCTTGACGTGTTTCGTAAGAGTAATAATAAATAATTTGGACATGTCGTTGGACGCGCTAGTATAGGGAGGAAACTGATAATGACGAGGATCATCGAAGTGGGAGACGGCCCCATGCACGAAGAGGTCCATCACACCAGGACCATCGATGCCGAACTAGAGGAACTCCTCCGCCATCAGAAGGCAACGATCAAGGTCATCGGTGCTGGCGGAGCTGGGAACAACACCATCACTCGGCTGATGGAGGTCGGAATAGAAGGTGCTGAGACCATCATCGTGAACACCGATGCACAGGACCTCCTGTACTCTGATGCGGACAAGAAGATTCTTCTTGGCAAGGATATCACCAATGGCCTCGGTGCCGGCTCCGACCCTTCTAAGGGCGAGGAAGCGGCCAGAGAGAACGAGCAGGACATCAAGGACGCCCTTCACGGTGCCGACATGGTGTTCCTGACCTGCGGTCTCGGCGGGGGCACGGGCACGGGCTCCGGACCTGTCATCGCAGAAGTTGCAAAGAAGCTCGGTGCGCTCACCGTGGCCGTCGTCACCATGCCGTTCGAGATGGAAGGTGCAAAGCGGTACGAGAACGCCCGCAGCGGACTGGACAAGCTTCAGAGCGTCGTCGATACGCTCATCCTCATCCCCAATGACAAGCTCCTCGAGATAGTCCCCAACGTCCCGATCAACACATCGTTCAAGGTTGCCGACGAGATACTCGTCAACGCCGTTAAAGGGATTGCTGAGCTTGTGACCAGGCCGGGTCTCGTGAACCTCGACTTCGCTGATATCAAAGCAGTAATGAACGAGGGTGGTCTTGCGATGATCGGTCTTGGTGAATCGGACACTGAGAACCGTGCCCTGGAGGCTGTCGAAAAGGCGATCAACAATCCGCTCCTTGACGTCGATATCACAGGCGCCAAGGGTGCGCTCGTCAATGTCTCTGGCGGACCAGATCTCACTCTGACAGAAGCGAAGGATGTTGTGTCCGCAATCTCCCAGAAGCTCGCACCGGATGCAAGGATAATCTGGGGTGCTCAGCTGGCAAAGGAGATGCAGCAGACCGTTCGTGTTATGCTCATCGTCACCGGCGTGAGCTCACCTCAGATCTTCGCACCGGAGCGGACCTTCCAGGCCAAAAAGAACGAGGAGATGAAGTCGGAGCTCGGTATCGAGTTCATCACTCCAAAAGGGAAGGCCCATGATTCCTGAACCACAACAGATCTCAAAAGACATCCGCAAGAAGCTGCGGGAGTACTACCGTGTGCTTCTCATAACTAAAAAGCCTGACAAGCAAGAGTTCATGGGCGTCGTCAAGGTAACAGGGCTGGGGATCGTGCTCATAGGTACAATTGGCCTTATTATCATGACCGCATTCACACTCTTGCCAATACAATAGGAACTAGGTGTTCATTATGACCGAACTGTTTGCCGTACGGACAACCGCCGGCCGCGAGGAGATGGTGCTCGACCGTGTCGTCGCCAGGGCCAAGAGGCTCACCATCGGTGTGAAGTCCGTCATCGCCCCAAAGCAGCTGAAAGGATACGTTGTCATCGAAGCGGATGAACTCTCCCAAGTGGAGGATGCCGTCAAGGGAATCCAATATGCCCGCGGGGTCGTCCGTGCCCCTATCTCGTTCGAGGAGGTCAAGCACTTCCTGACAGCAACGCCCACAGTCATCAATATCGAGAAAGGGGATCTCATCGAGCTCGTATCGGGACCGTTCAAGGGTGAGAAGGCCAAGGTAACGCGCGTCGACAAGATCAAACAGGACGTCACCGTCGAGCTCGTGCAGGCTGCGGTGCCCATCCCAGTCACGATCAAGGTTGAATCCGTCAGGCTCATGGAGCGGCCGGAAGTACGGGAGGAGCCTACCTATGACGACTAAAGCTACTGAACTCATCAAGAAGAAGATGGGCATCCAGAAGGGTGCCGGCGACCACAAGAACGAGACAGCTGGCGATCTGAGTATGAAACTGGCCATTGAGGTCGCGAAGGAGAAGGCCCCAGCCTTGCTCGCCAACGATCTCAAAGGCGCCACAAAGGAGATCGTCGGGACGGCTCTGACCATGGGTATAACTGTCGAGGGGAAGGACCCTCGTGAGGCCCAGCGCGAGATCTCAGAGGGCAAGTACGATTCCCTGTTCTCTTGAACAGGATTCATCCCGAGTCCTGTGATCGTCCGTGACCATCGACAAGATCCCAAGAGCGATCCTTCCAGAAGGGGGACCCGATAAAAAGGTCATGAAGCGACAGGACATCCTCCGTCGATTCATCGATGCTCTCCCTATTGGAGTAACGGTCATAGATCCGGACCATGTCATTATCTACGCTAACACGTTCCTCCGGGACCGTTTCGGAGAGCTCCGAGGAAAGAAGTGTTATGTGCTATACCATGCTCTAGGTATACCGCATCCCGAATGTCCCTTGGACCTGGAAAAAGGTGATGATGTTATCGAGAGCCCTGGATCGGACGGACGTTACTATCGCATCCGTCACTCAGAGAACAGGCTCCGGGGAGGACGGAAGGCACTCGTCGCTGTCGTCGAGGACATCACGGACCATCGGCGGATGAGCAAGGAGCTCGACACCCTAAGGGATATGCTCGGTGTCTCCACACCTGCCGAGCGCTACGTCAGCTCCGGCGACCGGAACGCCCTTCGGCCGCTGACCATGTATTATCACGAGATCGATGTAACGCCGGTCACCGAAAGAATTAAGGTGGCCACTGATGAACCTGAGACAGCAGTCACTCTCGACCATAAGACGGTCTATTTCATCGAAGAGCGGAAGCCCGAAATATCATTCAGGGAATTCGCTCGACAGGTAGCCAAGGGTGCTGAAGGTCTGTGCATCACCCGCGTTCACCCATCGAAGGTACGTGATGCGTGGAACCTTAGGACTACCCCGATCATCTGGCTCAGCAACATAAAGGATCCGGAAGTCAAGTGCCTCGAACCCACAGCGCTTGTGAACCTGCTCTCTTTGGTATCCTCCTTCCTGAAGAAGGCCGAGAATGGAGTCGTCCTCCTAGATGGAATCGAGTACCTCATCAGTCTCAACTCCTTCCAGGACGTGCTGAAGTATGTGGGATTCATCAACGACAAGATAATGATGAGCGAATCCACCATGATCGTCGACCTCGATCCTGAAGCCCTTGAGAAGAAGGAGGTTAGACTCCTGGAACGTGATATGATCGAGCTCAATAGTTCCGATCCTACGCTGTGATCGCGCGTCAATGACAGGACGAGGAAAACAATGTCCTTCGGTCGTCGGACCACCAGCCCGGTATATTTTTTAACCTTCCTCCACCCCATCCCCCTCAATAGGTGATGTTCTATGGGTCTTCGTGAGCGCTCTGTCATGGTCCTCTCCCTGATGTTCGGCCTCCTGTTCGCTGTTCTCATGGTCTTCGTCGAGCTCTACGGGCTCGGTATCGGATTCGCAGTAGTTGGGGCATTGGTGATCATTCTGCTTCAATGGTACCTTGGCCCTGTGTTCCTCAAATGGGTGTACCATATCCGTTGGGTTGGGCTCGAAGGCCTCGATCCAGAGCTCGCCGAGTTCGTCAAGCGTACCTGTGAAGAACAGGGCATGCCCGTTCCTGCGATCGGAATCATCGATGACGGTAATCCTAATGCGTTCGCGTTCGGCCGTCATAAGGGTGACGCTCATCTCGTGATGACACGAGGCTTGTTGGACATGCTCGACGAAAAAGAGACCACTGCTGTGGTCGCCCACGAGCTCGGTCACATCGCTCACAACGATTTTGTGGTCATGATGATCGCCTCTACCATACCGATCATCCTCTACATCATCTTCAGGCACTCGCTCTACATGGCCCGTGGACGCGGAGACAGCAGGGAGAACAGGGGCGCGCCATACTTCCTTGCCATCGCCGCAGTGTCCTACCTGGTGTATGTTCTCAGCCAGAACCTAGCGCTATTCCTGAGCCGTGTCCGGGAATACTACGCGGACGATTTCTCGGCAGAGCAGACGCAAAATCCCGATGCGCTCGCCTCGGCCCTTATCAAGATATCTTACGGTCTCGTGGGGACTAAGGATGATGCAGGCAGCTTCCGTATCGAGGCTGGACGGGCCCTCGGTCTTGCAGACCATACCTATGCTCGAGCACTGGCCGCCTCAGCGAAGGGTGTCGGTGCGGTGTCCTGGATGGATGCGCTGAAGGCCATGCGCTGGGACCTAGTAAATCCCTGGGGGGCCTATTTCGAGCTATTCTCGACACATCCGCTCACCGCCCGGAGAGTGAAAGCCATGGAAGAAGCGGCAAAAGCAAGGGGTATGAGCAGCACTTATGACTTCGACTACTTCGAATCTCTCGACAACCTCTCATCCAGTTCATTCGGCGATCGCTGGTCCCACTTCCTGTATGAAATCGCCGTTGGACAGTTACACGTACTATGTCTCATAGGTATCCCGGCAGCAATCGTGTACGGTTCATTGGAACCGCCGATGGGCCTCCTTAAACTTGCAGTGCTGGGTTTTGCCCTGGGTTACTTGGTCAAGACACGGCTCTCCTACCCCGACGGATTCGATCCTGCCTCGGTTGAGGACCTTGTGTACGATGAGTCTGCCTCGCCCGTCCTGGGACGTCCTGTTACGGTCAAGGGACGTATCATCGGTCGCGGTATCCCTGGATATGTGGCATCTGAGGACCTCGTGCTTCAGGACAGTACGGGATTCATATTCCTCGACTACCACCAACCCTTCCATATGCTCGATTTCCTGTTCGGGCTCGGTCGTGCAAATGCTTTCGTGGACAGGAAGGTAACAGTGACCGGCTGGTACCGCAGAGCCCCTCAGCCCTATATCGAACTCCTCAAGATCGAAGGGGCTCGCGACTCTGCTAACGTCTACACTTACACCGGTCGTATGATTACGGGTGCGTTCATCGCCCTCATCGCGCTCGTGGTGCTTTAAGATGTGCCGACTCTACGCCTATATCGGAATCCAGCCTGCACACCTCAAATGCTCGCTCATCGACGCTAATAACGCTATCGTCCGTCAGAGCGCTCATAATGCTGATGGCTGGGGTATCGCGTACAATGACAGCGAAGGACAGCTCCAGGTAAGTAAGGAGCCGATCCAGGCGTCATGCAGCAAAGAATTCACACAGCTTGTCGAGTCCATCATGGCGACGACGATCATTTCCCATATTCGGCTCGCGAGCGTTGGGAACGTCACCGCAGAGAACACTCATCCCTATAGGTTCGGTAATTGGGCTTTCGCCCATAACGGGACAGTCGAGGTCTTTTCCAAAGTGCAAGAGGCCATATTGGCCCTTATCCCTGCCCACATCCGAAAGAACATCAAGGGTTCGACGGACTCCGAACATGTGTTCCATCTCCTTCTCTCCGAGATGGAGCGTCAGGGTATGGACCTCAAGGATCCGTATCCCGATGAAAGGGACGTAGTAAAAGCCCTACGCAAAACCTTATCTCTTGTGAACGGACTCTCTCACAAGGCAGGAGCATCCTATAATTCACGGCTCAATATCCTCCTTACCAACGGAAAGGTATTATGGGGTACCCGATTTGGACATCCCCTCAACTACCTCATGGACTCCGAGCTGACCTGCACGTGCTGTGGTCCAAGGGATGCCGGTTTCTCGGTCACCATTGCCACGGAACTGCTGACGGACGAGGACCATTGGCACAGTTTCCCTGAGAACACCGTGTTCTATGCGCACATTTCACCCCGTCACATCTCGATGGAGGAGCTTCTCATAGACGTCGATCCGACGTTCTCTCCTGTGACGGAGGGCGATCTTGCAGATAGGAGAAAAGACCGTCCGAAGGTCTGCACGACACCAGCACCTCAGGAGTGAGGTCGGTACAAAGGCTAAACTTGGAAGGTATGATAATAAGTCTCACGATTCCCGATTGTACTTTTTAAGGCTCGACTACAAACCAGTCAAAGGACACGGGAGCAAATGGGAATCTTCGGCATCATCTACCGGAAGAAACGCCACGTCATAACCGATGTGAGCAGGGAGATGCAGTTCTCTGTTGTATACACCTTCTCTGTGGTCGGCATCCTTATCATGTCCTTCGTGATAGTCGCAGGTTATGTTCCGACCATCACGTCGTTGGACATTGGCCTCTTCAGTTCCACGATGGACGTGACAGGATTCTCTATCAAGCTAGTGTTCAGATTAACGATTCTCTCTGCCATCGCCCTTGGATTCTCCTCCATGCTACAAGTATGGGAGTGCGCTGAACGCGAGCTCGTTGACGGCCTCGTTCAGATCGCCAAGAGCGCCAAAGAGGTCGAGGAAGCCACCGCCGTGCTCGCTGGAAAGAGCAGTAAGTGATTTCACTGACAAGCTCGACGGAAGAATACCTTCACTATGCGGATGTGCTTTAGATGTCGAAGACGGTCACCACGGACGTGGAGCTCGTTGACAGTATCAATCTTCTGAAAAAGGAGAAGGATGCTATCATACTCGTCCATAACTACCAACCCATCGAGATATACCAGGTATCCGATCACATCGGTGACTCTCTCGAGCTCTGCCGTCTTGCTCAGCGGACCAAAGCCGAAACGATTGTCTTCTGTGGTGTCGATTTCATGGCAGAATCGGCTGCTGTCCTCAATCCAGAGCTGACCGTGCTCATCCCGGAACGACATGCACGTTGTCCCATGGCCGCCATGGCAACAGTCCCTCAGGTTCACCGGATGAGGTCCTTACATAGCGACGCTGCCGTTGTGGCATATGTCAACACCTCAGCAGCAGTAAAGGCTGCCAGTGATATCTGCTGCACCTCTGCCAATGCTGTAAGAGTTGTCGACTCGCTTGATGAGGAAGAAGCGATTCTCCTTCCTGATTGTAATCTTGCAGTCTATACGGCCACGAAGAGCTCCAAACGAATCATACCCTGGCCGGGCCACTGCTACGTCCACAACCGTATCCTGGAAGACGAGGTGAGAAAAGCAAAGTCCCTTCATCCCGATGCATCTGTGCTCGTGCACCCGGAATGTCCTCCTGCCGTCTGGTCACTCGCGAACTCCGTGGAGAGTACGAGCGGCATGCTGCGGTTTGTCCGTGAATCCGATGCATCCGAGTTCATCATCGTGACCGAGCGTGGGATGGTGAACCGGCTTCAGCTCGAGGAGCCCAACCGACGTTACTACGCGGTGGGGGGTATATGCGCTCAGATGAAACAGAACTCGCTGAAGAAGGTGTATGACGCTCTTACCTCCATGCAAAACCGAGTAATCGTCCCCGAGGACGTGGCGGACGGTGCGCGTATGGCCCTTGAGCGCATGCTCCAGGTGGGATGAATCCGTGTCCGGCCGACGTGACCTGCTCATGAGGGCATATGCAGCGACAAAAAACCTCTCACTTGAGAATCCCGCCTACGAGCGCTGGGCCCGGGTGTTCACGTTCGATACCTATACATCCGATGTCGGTGGTGGGGACATAACTGTCAACAGCGTGCTCGGGGGCCTCGCCCGGACAGGCAGAGCTCTCGTCACATCGCGAGAGGAAGGGGTCGTAGCAGGTATCCGCGAAGCGTCGTGGTTCCTTCGCGAGGTCGGTGTGGACGTGGAGACCCGTGTCGACGATGGAGGGCGTGTCAATCCAGGAGACACCTTAATGTCGCTCGAGGGTCCTGCCGAGCTCCTCCTCAAGACTGAACGGACGCAACTCAACCTCGTTCAACGCATGTCGGGTATCGCGACACGCACAGCCCACCTCATCGACTTGGTGAATGGGGCGGATATCGACTGTGCAATCGCCGCTACAAGGAAGACTCCATGGCCGATGCTCGACAAGCGCGCTGTAGTAATGGGTGGAGGAGTGAGCCATCGTCTCGGGCTGGGGGACGCGATCCTCATCAAGGAGAACCACCTTGCAGAGCTGGTTTCCCAGGGTGTCCAGAAGCCCATCACAGAAGCCCTCCACCGTGCATGGAGAGCACGTGAGCGGGTGCGCTTCATCGAGATCGAGACGACCACCAGGAAAGAGGTCCTTGAGGCGGCGAGATGTATTAATACGCTGCAGAATGGTGCTAACACGATACCCTGTGTAATCATGTTGGACAACTTCTTGCCAGATGATGCGATCGCAATAATCACCGAGCTCGAGGATGAAGGTCTTAGAGAGAGCGTCCTGCTCGAAGGGAGCGGTAACATCAACGAGTCTAACCTCCTCAAGCATGCTGCAACCGGTGTCGACGTGGTCTCTATGGGTGCTCTCACTCACTCACCACGAGCTCTTGACATACATCAGCTGAACAAGGGCTGTGATTAATGAAGAGTTTCGACATTGTAGTGATCGGCTCGGGCGTGGCAGGCCTGTACTTTTCTCTTCATGCTGCAGAGCATGGCTCTGTGGGAATCATCACCAAGAAGGAATTGATGGAGTCCAACACCAACTACGCTCAGGGTGGGATCGCTGCAGTAATAGATACAGCGACCGACAGTCCAGATCTCCACATTAAGGATACTCTTGAAGCGGGTGCCGGTCTCTGCGACGTCTCGAACGTCAATCACCTCGTCGAGGAGGGACCAATCCACATACGTCGCCTTGTCGAGATGGGCGTGGGCTTCAACCGGGACCATGGTCACTTCTCCCTTGGTTTGGAAGGCGGTCATTCCGCACGCCGCATCGTGTTTGCGCGTGATGCAACGGGGAAAGCCGTCGAAAGGGCACTTGTGTTCAACGAGCGGAGGACCGAGAACGTCACTGCTTTTGAGTCGATGGTCGCGATGGACCTCATCGTTGATAGAGGACGCTGTATCGGCGTCATGTGCCTCGATCGCGAGAACGGAAATGTTGAGGCTTTCTTTGCCAAAGCGGTCGTGCTCGCGACCGGTGGTCTCGGCCAGGTATATGTCAACACCACGAACCCACGCATTGCCTCCGGGGACGGCATTGCCATGGCGTACCGCGCTGGTGCTGTGATGCAGGATATGGAGTTCGTCCAGTTCCACCCCACAACACTTGATAAAAGGTACAAACCACACTTTCTCATTTCAGAAGCGGTACGTGGTGAGGGGGGAGTGCTCATCAATTCCAAGGGCGAGCGTTTCATGCACAGGTACCATCCATCCAAAGACCTCGCTCCACGAGATGTCGTTGCACGTGCCATCCTTGGCGAGCGTAAGTCCGGCCCTGTCTACCTCGATATCTCCAAACGTCCCTCAAGGTTCATCAGGGAACGCTTCGCCTCAATCTTCGACCAATTATGGTGGTACGGCGTACGAATGGACAGGGAGCCGATACCCGTCTCACCTGCCGCGCATTACTGTTGTGGTGGAGTACGTGTCGACGATCATGGGCGTACTTCACTAGAAGGGCTCTATGCCCTTGGTGAGACCGCGTGTACAGGCGTTCACGGAGCGAACAGGCTCGCGTCGAACTCCCTCCTAGAATGTCTGGTTTATAGCGCTCGTGCGGTGAGCGTCGTTACCGAGGACATGCGCAAGACCCAATCTCATGAAACAGAGGTCCCCAAGCGTCCAATATCTCCTGAACGAGCGGATGTACGGCGGATTCGTCGAAGTGTCCGCTCCATGATGTGGCGGAACGTTGGAATCGTGAGGTCCGTACCCGGGATGAAGAGGACGATAAAGACGCTGAACGATTTGAATGAACGCGTGCAGTCCCTGCTGAAAGAAGGTGTGAACGTACCTCTCCTCGAACTGAGAAACATAGTGGAGGCTGCACGTCTAATCACGACGGCAGCAATAATGAGGCGAGAGAGCAGAGGCGTACATTACGTGAAGGAGCTCCCGGAACGCAATGATGAACGATGGCGATGCCACATTCTCCTTAGGCAAGACTATGATCCCATATGCCAACCGGTCGAGTAGATAGAGCCCTAATCACGAGAGAATATGCTCACACGCTGGTTAACCTCGACCTCGTCCAAGGCGTCGGACATGTCCTCGAGGACGGTACCGATGTCCTTGATGAAAGTGTAATCTGGGACTGAGAGCTCATCATGGAGCATGAGCGCCTCAATGAACTCAATATAGAGCTCATCGATCAGTTCCTCGAAACCTGAGACCTTCTTGCTCAACTCCTCCATGGTCGAAAGTTGCTCATGCTCCTTGAGCTCCAAGTAGAGCGTATCGGTCGTTTGTGTGAGCACTTCGACCATGCTTATGATCTTTTCTTGGACTTCTGGAGGGAAGTGTACGTTCTTTCCCACCTTGAGGAGTCTCGCGACGAACTCTACGTAATCCACAACCTCCTCCATCTTGAACAGAAGGCGCAGGAGATCTTCCTTCTCGTTGGCGGCGACGTCATCTAACGATCTAATATCATCATGGATACGGTTGAAGAGTCGGTCAACTTCCTTCTCGATCGCTAGGATACGGTCCATTTCATTGTCTATACTCTTTCCCTCGAAGTAGTGAGAGAAGAGTGGTCTTAGGAGAGTGACGGTCTGGTCCAGTCGTTCAGCGAAACTGTCAAAGTCGTTTCTGAGTGTTGAATAGGTACTCTTGTTCATCCAGAAGAAGATCGAGTTGGGATTGATGAGCTTGACAGCACGCCGCATTTCATTTGCAGATACATTTTCCTTTATAAATTGCATCCTTGCCCCACCAGGCAACCTAAAGATTCACTCTATATCATTGACCTCTTTTAGCACGAGAGGGGTTGATGGTAGGTTCTGCCCAACGACCTTCTTAGCAATCTTGACGGCATGGTCCTCGCTCATCGCATTGAAAACCTTCAGTGAGAAATTGATAGCTACTAGTCCCGTATTAGCGACGATAACAGGCTCGCCCTCAATGGACACCTCCACGAAGCTGGCACTCTTGTTCAGAAGCCTCGATGTAAGCGAAAGCGCCTTGTTGATGGTCTCCTCCTCTCCATCAACACCCCGCACCACGATGGCGCCTTGTAGTATAACGTGATAGTTCATCTCGTCACGCCTCCCCCAAGGGAACCCCTCGCAGTATAATTAAGGTCTCGGACCCATAAAAACATTACTCTTTACTACGCCCCTCATTCCTTATCGCGGTCATTACGGTGTGTTCTTTTCCCGTTTACCCTCTTCGTTCTCATCATTATCGTCCTTCTCAGCGATATCGGCCTTAAGGCCGAATCCGCCCTTGAGGAAGAACAGGGCACCGAGCATGTATGACACAAGGGCAAGGAAGGCAAAGACGGTCCCGAGGAATGCATCCTCAGCATATAGGATATTGAGATAGGCGAAGACAGGGATGACGAGCATGCATCCTGCCCCGAGGGTTATCCAGAAGTACCGTCCATAGTACTCCTTCCATACCTGATAGTAATAGACGATGACGACGACCCAGCTGAACATACCAAGAAGGAGCGTAAGAGTGAATAGGAAGAGACTGTCGCTTTGAGTTATCATATTGGCTGGGAGCACCATGAACATGACCACGATTGCATTCAATATTTATAAACCCGTATTCTATGGACCAATTCATCCGCCCTTCTTCGAAGGTTTCTCGACCGGCTTCTTCTCTGTAGAGGACGTCTTCTTACTCTCCGCTTTCTTCTTGGGCGCCACTTCCTTAGCAGGGGCCTCTTCCTTCTTCGTACCTTGAGGAACCGCTTTCTTGGAGATGAAGTAGATTGGTACCTCGGGTGTCATGACTTCCTCTCCGATAACATGGCAATCGAAGGCCTTGAGCGCATCAGGGGTCACTATGAACCATAGAGCTTTTCTCTTGTTCTTCAGCAGCACCCGGTCAGTTGTGGTTATCTTACAGAGCTTGCGGTGAGTGTGATATTCACCGACGACGTCCAGCTCACGTTGCTCGGCCATTTGGATTGCACGCTCAGTGCCCTCTTTCTCCGGGATGAGATGATGATGCCACTGATCGGCAGTGTTCCGAATGTTGATTATATCATTGATGATGATCCGGTTCTCGGTCTCCTTCCCAACGACAATCCCGCACCGCACTTTACGCCGCATTTTATCAGCTTCTTCAAGCATCTTAGCAGCGGCCTGCTTATGCATGTACAGGGTCTTCATCCTGTACGTGTAGGACTCTTTGTTGCATTATAAAGGTTACGGCTTTCCCGGAATCGTGGAACGAGGACACAGGACAGCGAACACACGGTAGCCGTTCTGTTGGTAGACTTCTTCGAACACGGGAGCGGGGGTGCCATCCTGCGGCCGAAGGTAGGCATAATCTACATTGTACCGGTTGAGGATATCACAGTCCCCTGCGAGCATGCTCTTGGTATCTCGCCACTCCTGATCATAATCAAGACCATGACTGGAGAGCCACCCATTGTAGCCAATGAACGTTCGTCGGCCAGCCAGCGAAGTAATGGCATTATTGTGGTGGATATGCCCTTTGAAGCCCGCGTCGGCGCAGAACACGGCATCTGGTGGAGTGTTATCCCGGACCCACTCAGCTACCGCAATGGCATCATCAGAGAAAAGGAGGGATGTACTCCCGAACATCGGTGTGAGGAAGAGTACGCTCGAGGCGAACAATGGAATTAGAATAAGACCCCCCAAGGGGCTCCATCGCATCGGGCGCTCAGCTCCCGCACAGATGGCAGGGAGAGATCCAATAAGCCAACAGAGCACTAGCTTGGAATTATCCCATTCCCATGGTTGGAGGATAACGACGTTGGTGATGAGCAACAGCGGTGCTGTCGCGACAACAAGGATGAGCGCTTTACGCGGAAGATGATAGAGACCGATGAGATACGTCAAGAGGATGACTCCGAGGTTCTTGCACCAGAACCAGATGACATCATTGGCCGTAGCCCCTTCGTCGACCATCCACCACCATTGCTGACGAATAAAACCCTCCTGTGAGAACTGACCTGACATAGAGACTACCTGAGGTGTCGCTAGTAGAATGACTGGCAAGACGAACAACAGAGCATCCTCCATCCCGCTGCGGTCCCGCACATGGATCAATGCGAATCCGACGGCGACCACGGATATGGAGAGGAATGAGTGTGCATGGAAGAGCGGGAGGAGTCCGGCCATCAATCCTGCAAGCGCAAAGTGTCGTCGACGATTGTACCGGGTCAGAGAAATCCCCCGCACCAAGAGGAGGAGGACCGCTGAGAATACTGAGAGACCGATGAGAGTCGTACGCTGCGGAAGGAGGAACGCCCAGGTCGTATTATGAAGATGGTAGCCCGCTTGACCGAGCTCACCATCCGAGAAGGTCTTGAACATGATGGCGTGAAGGAACTGGAGACCTCCCGCGAAGAAGAACACGGGCGGGGCAAGGTCTGCGGCTCTGTTCTCACCGAGAGCCTCACGTACCAAGGCATAGACCAAGGTGGCAAGACATGCATAGAGGAGGATGTTCGGCAAAAGAACGGCAGACCGTAGGGAGGCTCCGAGATTCACGAGCACTGCTGAGACAAAATCGATCATGAATGGATAGTGGGCCGGTACCGAAGGCATAATGGGGTATACGGGCGGCAGGTTCGCTCCGTGGGCGATCGACGTAATGAACGCTAAATGGATGGGAAGGTCACCCCAGACTGGATGAATTGAATGGAGACCTCCGGATCCCTGACTGAGGAACACCCTTGACGAGATAAAATATAGCGGTGCGAGCACGACAAAGAGAGAGACACGGTAGGATAACGGGTATGACGGAGCGTCATTCGTCCATCGCGAAAAGCGTAGGGAGATAAGGGCGAGCACGGACACGGTAAGGAAGGACAAACCGGGTGCGAGTCCCTCGTTCACAAGGGCGACGATGTAGATGACCGGACCAACAACAAGTACTCCGAGCACGAAGGCGAGGCAGCCACGGGCCTCCGAAGTCAGACCGTCCAACCGCGAGACTGGTCCGAATCCAACGACCATCACGAATGCAAGGAACAGCACATCGACGAGCACAGAACGGACTCGTGGATTAACAATAAAAATGGATGGTGAGCGCTTCAGAGCTCCCCCGACCATTCCTTGGAGAGGCGTTCGAGAAATGATCCCATGTAGTTATGTCGTTCGAGCGCTAGTCGCTGAGCGGATCGTGTGCGGATATCGTCCTTCAACTTGAGGAGCTTCTCATGGAAATGGGCCACTGCTGAGCCATCCTGTTGAGTAGGATCGTAGGGCCCGGCCCTGCCACGGTCCCCGGGCTCACCCATGGGCGTATCGTGAGCACCGCTGAACATGAAGCACCGAGCTACACCAATAGCACCCATGGCGTCGAGGTTGTCAGCATCCTGGATGATGATCGCTTCGATGGGGAGCGAGGACCGGATCCCCCGTTTCGTGAACGAATAGTCCTCGTGATGTGCGATGCAGTACAGCACGTCATCAACATGCTCTATCGGGAATCCCACTTGCTCCAGGATACTGCGTGCCAATGGGAGCGATTCCTTAGCAGAATGGTAGTGCCCGCTCTCGAGTTCCATGAGCCGGTGGAGGTCGTGAAGGAGCGCTGCTGCCCCCACTATCCTTATGTCCGCGCCCTCCTCCTCGGCCAACCTTAGCGCGAGCGATGTCACGCGCCTCAGGTGATGGAGGTCATGCCCGGTCGCATCCTGAGCGAACCGTTGGGCGACGATCTCTTCGATGTCATCGAGGGATTGAGGACGGTCCATGGACCTCCACCTTCCCCAATCACTTTTTATAGTTTGGTGAACCGGTTCGCGTCGATGCAAGGGAGAGAGGTCCGTCTTGCTATCAAGGTCTTACTTGTGACGATCGTGCTCTATCTTGCAGTGTTCTACGGTATGAGGGACGCGTACAACAAGAGCAGGCCATGGCTCGGTGCCGTCGTCAAGCCGGCCGAGATCGACGCGGCACGATGGATGGGTGAGCATCTTCCTGAGAACACCATCGTCAACGGTGACATATTCGGCGGTGAGATGTACATGGCCGTCGCAGGTGTGCGTAACGGTGTGGGTGGTGATTGGTTCCTCGTGAACGAATCGGATAAATGGATGTGGGACTGCCAGCATATCTTCACTACTCATGATGCAAAGAATGCCTGGGAACTGGCCAAGAAACGTCAAATGGCCTACATCGTAGTTCCACCGAATGACCGGGCCATCCATTGTGGATTCGGGTGGAAGTCCCACTGCCCCCCCGCCAAGGAAGGAGAGGAATGTGTCGATCGGAAGAAATTCTCGGATCCTCAGTTTTTCCAACGTGTCTATGCACGTGACGAAGTAGAGATCTTCCGTGTTATCGGTGTCGATGAGGACGCCTGGCCGTTCAAGGAGGGACGCGATCTCGTACCATGGTTTATCGTTCCTGGTGAAGGGGGCGACCAAATATGAGGCCCGCTGACATTTTCGATCATCTCCGGGTTAATTTCGGATCCCTCAAGGGCACATTGGAGCAGTTTTTTGACATGACTGCCGAATCCTTGCTCGTTGAAGCCCTCCTTATAGCGACCATCCTGCTCCTCCTACGGACGCTTCTCAATAGCGATAGGAAGGATGTCTCCCTAGAGGACGCTATAGCCCGTTCCCTCATACCTCTCATCCTTCTCGGTAGCATATGGATGAACTACCAGGGAGTAACCCAGTTCATACTCCCCAACTATGGTAACACTATGTACCAGCTCGCGTTCTCACGCTTCATCATGGAGCACGGTGAACGTGTGCCCCTTGCACTTGAGTACGGAGGGCTCTCCCGTAACTACTATGTGCCGGGCTTCCGCGTTCTCATAGGCGTGATGGGTATCGTCCTTTCACAAGATATCGTACCTACTGCACAGATCTTCATGATCCTATTCTCACTTATATTCCCCCTGGTGTTCTATTCGGTCGGAAAACGGTTGACAGGCCGACCGGCAGGTGGGCTGGCCGTGGCGCTCATGTTCCTCACGGCACCCGAGCTCCAGATCTACGTGGTCCGACCGCTCCCTCAGATGCTCGGGCTCTTCTTCATCCCGCTCATAATCTACGCATTCACCCTTTCCTATCCCCTTATGGCCCTCTTCGGATTCATGGTTGGAATGATCCATCCACAGTCCATGGCATCTGTCTGCTTCACCCTGGGAATGGCCGCCCTTCTCTACGGTGTCGTGATCATGCGCTCCATTCTCTTTCTCCGTCGTCCCGTGAGCGGACGTGAGCTCTTCATGTTGATAGGTATCGCTCTGCTTGTCGGAGGACCGTACCTATTGTGGCACCGGCTCCAGGCAGGCACGTTCTCTCTCGATGTGCTCGCACCGGCCAAGTTCAAGGAGTTCGGTAAATCGCTGGGGATCAGTGACTACCTCGGGACCGGTGAGTTCGTGTTCGCGTTCGGGATCGTGGGAGCGTACCTTCTCGCACTGGATACTCGTTACGCTCACCCGCGAGGACGTATGCTCGTGCTCGGGTGGGTGCTGGGGACCTTCCTCCTGACAAAGAACGAGGTTCTAGGCGTGGGTTCACATACTGAGCGTTTCCTTGCCTTTCTCCAAGAGGCACTGGCAGTGACCTCAGGACTCGTTGCGTATTACCTATGGCGCCTGCTCGATGACGATGTCGGGCCGGGGCCCACCGAAAAAGGCTTAAAAGGTATAGGACGACCTTCGTTCTAGGTAGGATCAGGCCATGAAAGGCGTTATCAGCTCCGGCCATCAGATCACAAGCGAGGTCGGTGCTCGGATTCTCAAGAACGGAGGGAATACCTTCGATGCCGCTGTCGCCGCATGCACCGCCAGCTGCATTACGGAGCCCACCCTTACAAGCCTCGGCGGTGGTGGCTTCGCCATCGTCCACGACGGTCCTACTAGCGAGGATTGGATGCTTGACTTCTTTGTCGATATGCCCGGACTTGGAGGGGATGGCATCTCCATGGAAGGATTTGAGGATGTCACCGTCGACTTCGGTGGGAGCTTGGAGCACTACCACGCGGGCATCGGCTCGGCAACGCTTCCCGGGGTGCTCCCCGGGCTCCTCCACCTCCACGAAAGGGGAGGTACTCTTCCGCTGTGCGATGTCCTCGCTCCAGCGATCGAACTGGCAAAGCACGGGATCACGCTCACCCCGCATCAGGCCTCGTTCATCAAGCTCCTCTCGAACATCCTCGTCCTCACCCCCGAGAGCAGGAAGTTGTTCTTCTCGGACGGTAGCCCGAAGTCCGCTGGAGAGCTCTTCGTCAATCCGGACACGGGGCGTTTCCTCGAACTTTTCACGCACGGTGACTGGCGAAGGACCCTTGAGGACGAGTTCTTCGGGAGAATCCTCGACCACATGGAACATGCTCCCGGGCTCATCACGTCCAAGGACGTTGAACACTATACTCCCCTTTATACAGAACCCCTCTCCGCCTCGTTCCTGGACCAGCAGCTCATATCCAATCCGCCACCATCAATCGGTGGTCTCCTCATCGCGTTCATCCTCAAGAGCATCGAACGACACGACCTGACGTCCCTTGAGCGCCTTGGCCCCGAGTACATCACCTATTTCGCCAATGCGCAGATCGCGTCGGTCGCCATGCGGCGGGAGATGATGGACGGGCATATCCACGACGAGGGCTTGGTCGAACGGGTGCTCGCGGCCGAGAGCATCGATCGTTTTACCAATGCGACACCCGTCACGAACAACTCCCCCATGCTCGGTAACACGACCCATCTTTCTGTCACAGATGCGCATGGAACCGCGATAAGCCTCACCTCCTCCAACGGTGAGAACGCAGGCACCGTCATCCCCGGTACCGGCATCCAGTACAACAACATGCTCGGTGAGGGTGACCTCAATCCTGAAGGATGCCAGTCACATCCGGTGGGTAAAAGGCTTCCGTCATCCATGTCACCATCCATCGTCCTCCGCGATGGTAATGTGGTCGCGGTCCTTGGGAGCGGCGGCTCGGAACGCATCATCAGCGCCATCGCCCAGGTCATCCTCAACCACGTCGTGTTCGGGCTTGACGCCGCAAGTTCCGTGGAGGCCCCACGGGTCCACTACCACAGGGACATCCTCCAAATGGAACCCGGCTTCCCCGACACGACCATCAAGGCCCTCAGTAAACGGTTCGAAGTAAGTTCCTGGAAGGAGATGAACCTCTTCTTCGGAGGTGTCCATATGACCACGGGGAACACTGGTGGTGGCGATTCGAGACGAGCGGGTGCTGTTGTCCGTGTGGACTGAGCTCCCGTCGGCAAGGTTTATCAGATTGCGTACAATTCTCCCTATACATGAGAGTGGACGACCATTGCCTTACCATAGTGGGCCAAGGATTCGACTCGAACGTGCATGTCGTCCATGACGAGGGACATCATCTCATCATCGATGCAGGTACGGGGCGTTACCACGACCGCATCATGCGAGCACTGGACGAGGTGGGTGTGCGCCCCGGTAATGTCACAGCCATCCTAATCACCCATACGCACGCGGACCACGCCGGTGGAGTGAGCGCACTTCGGGACGCGCTGGACACCGATGTGCTCTGCCATGAGGACGAGGCGGACTTCTTACGCGAGGGATCAGTCCCCGACCTCTTCGGGATGCTTGAAGGACCTGCGCAATCAGTCGAGGTCATCGAGCTCACCGAGCATAAGGTGGTGAGGGTCGGCGGGCTCAGGTTCAAGGTGCTCCATACGCCCGGGCATAGCCCTGGATCGATTTGCCTTTTCGAAGAGAATGCAGGACTTCTTGTATCGGGTGACACCGTTTTCCCGGGCGGTTCCTTCGGTAGGACCGACCTCGATGGAGGCAACACCAAACAGCTGATCGATTCATTGAATCGACTGTCGAAGCTGGACGCAGAGGTCATGCTGCCCGGCCACATGCCATCTGTCCCGCGCGATGCCAAGTCCCAGATACAGGCATCCTACCGGAACGCTCGCTTGATGCGGTAGTCCGGCCCAGGATCAGAAGTAACCCGCATCGTTCAGGTAATCGACCGAACGCTCGAGCTCTTCTGCACACTCATCGTACGAACCCTTGAGATGGATCTCAAGTGTATGTGTAGTATCCGGGAGCCTGCCGAGCTCCTCGATAGCACTTCGATAATCCTTCACTGCCCCGTGAGACGTTTCGGGTCCAAGGGGTGCGTGAGCGTCCGTATCACCATCGTTGTAGTGCAGGTGCGTGTGCACGATTTCTTCTCCATACCGTTCGATGAGGCTCTCTACATTCCTTCCTCGGATGTTGAAGTGCCCCAGATCGAGCGTCATACGTGCGTAGGACAGGTCAGGATTCGTGGATCGGTCACGTTCCACGAGCGCGAGTAGACGCTCCATATCGGTGCTACCTATGAAGTTGAGGTTCTCGAAGGCCACGATCACTCCTTTCTCAGCAGCGTAGGACGCGACCTCGCACACGGATCGATAAGCAATGTCCAGACGTCCTCTGTCAGTGATGCCGAACGCCTCCTCCCATTCCGGATCGCAGAACTCATAGCCGGGATGAACGATGACTGTCCGTGCCCCGAGTTCGTTCGCCAGGTCTATGGCTTCATGTGTCTCGCGCAGACCTTTGTCGACCAGCGTCTGGTCCTCCGAAGAGAGGTTGTTCCACATGGGGGCGTGTATGCTGCCCACGTCAAGTCCTTGCTCATCGAACTGTTCCTTGTACTCGTTGATGTGGTCGCGGACCTCGTCAACGTGAACGGACGATATCTCGAGGCCCAGATGAAGTCCTTTTCGTTCGTTGAGCTCGTTCACTGCCCGGGCCGTTTCTTCAAGTGCCTTGTTGACGGCTCCTGATGAAACGTAAACATTATACCGTCCCACTGGACCGTACCGCTTGGCCGTCGGTTCTTATAGCTTCCCTTTCCGCTGACCGATCACTTGCATGTAAAGCTAGTTAGCGTCTTCTGACCCTTTGGTATAGATCCAAGACCGATATCCAACAATGACGCGAACTGTCGGCAGTTGGCCGGAGCGCTCCCACGCGGATGATTGTTGAAGTACCCAAGAACGACCTCGGCCTCTGAGCACAGTGCTCGAATGGGATCGACCCACGTCGCCAGCTCATCGGGTGAGTAATGGTAGGTGTACCAGTGACGAGGATTCAGGCCATGCCACCGCACATAGGCAAGATCGGATGTCACCTCGGGTGCTGTCCTTAGCCCCGGCTCGTCCACAACACAAACCGCGGTGTTCCGACTGACGAGAACCTCCCTGACATCGGGGTGGAGCCTGCTTTCATCGTACCAGCTCTTATGGCGGAACTCTACAGCGAACCGTGGACTGGGCGGGATGAGGTCGAGGAACGTGGCCAGCGTATCGATGGATTTTCGTGTGAAGGAAGGCGGGAGCTGGACGAGCACAGCTGCCAATAATCCTGCATCCTCCAACGGTCCCATCCGGGCCATGTACTCCTCAAGGAGACCTTCGCATCCTTCCAGCCTATGCTCGTGTGTAATGCTTTGATGTAACTTGGCGGCGTATCGGAAGCCGTCCGGAGCACGATCACACCAGCGTGTTACCATGGAAGCTGCCGGCAGTCGATAGAAGGTCGAGTTCACCTCGACCGTGGGGAACACCCGAGCGTACAATGGAAGCATACGTGTCGGATCCGTCCCCTGAGGATAGAAAGGGCCGTTCCACTCACGGTAGCTCCACCCACTGCATCCAAGGAGGAGGTTCGAGGGCGCTGATTCGTCCTTGATGGACACGATGCCGCCTCCGAGGCAAAGCTTTATTACGCTAACCGCGGTCTCTTCGGCCATGGCCCAGGACATCCTCGACCTCCTGAACGAGACCACCCTTCAGCTTCTCATGACGCTGGACGGTGTCGGTGACCGGGGCGCCACACGATCCGACCTCCTGGTCACTGCTCTCCCCTCAACGACAGTCAGACGTTACCTTGAGCTCTTCTACGAGCTGAGGATGGTCACCATGGTATCGAACGAAGGTACCGAACCTCGATACGTACTGGACCATGATAGCACCGTGCTCATTTTGCTCCTGGGTATTATCGAAGCGAACAACAACCGATTGTTCCTCAAGCGAACGAACGACGATTCCGAACAGGCCGCTCTTGCCGAGGACCTCGACACCATCTGTGCTGATGGTGCTAACGATATAGTCATCTACAAGCCCTTGGAGAAGCGGTTCCTCGTCGTCAAGAGCTTCAAGCGAGCTGACGAATCATTCGCCTATATACCGCACCATCCAGTCTCGGTCGTGGACATGGACACCGTGCAAACAATAAGGGACAAGGTCCACATCATCAAGGGTTATCGCAAGGTCATCGCTGCTATGCTCCTCAATGAGGAAGAGTGATAGGATGGACCTTATCGTCAAGGGAGGGCGTCTAGTAACTCCCCTCTCGGTTTTTGAGGGCGATATCGGTATCACTGACGGTCGCATAGAAAGGATCGCGCGTAGCATCTCCGATAGTCCTGATGAGGTCCTCAATGCCAAGGGTATGCTGGTGTTTCCCGGGATGATCGACCCCCATGTCCACGTTCATGATCCCTTACCTCCGTTCATAGACAGGGAGGACTTCGGCTCGGCCACGGTGGCTGCAGCCTGCGGAGGTCTGACCACGATCATCGAGATGCCCACGGACACTCCGCTCCTAGAGTCTGCTGCGATCCGCGAGAAGATCGCGGCCGGCAAGGACCTGGCGAACATCGACTTCGCCCTTCATGCGGGGAATATGACACCAGATGCCATCAGTTCCATCGGTGACATGGTACGAGAGGGTATCACTTCTTTCAAGGGATTCCTCAGCCCTCCTTACAAGCTCAATGACGGACAGGTGCTCGAGTTCCTCAGGGAGGTCGAGCGCCACGATTGCACCGCTCTCTTCCACTGCGAGAACGGGGAGATCATTGACAATGAGACCGAACTGCGTATGAAGGAGGGTGACGACCCTGTGCTTCACAGCCTCGGTCGACCCAACATCGCAGAGGAGGAGGCTGTGGCCCGTATGTGCCGGTTCGCCAGTCACACGGACACTAAGCTCCACGTCGTGCACGTCTCTACACGCGAGGGTGCACAGGAGGTCGCTCGTTGGCGTTCGGATCACGCGGTCACCGGCGAGGTGTGCACACATCACCTCGTGTTCACTCGCGATGCCATGCATGAGCAGGGTCCATTCCTCAAGATGAATCCACCGCTGCGTGGAGTGGACGATGTCCATGCGCTGTGGACGGCACTTGCCGATGGCACTCTCGATATGGTGGCGACCGACCACTTCTCCTGCTTCCGCAAGGAAAAGGAAGCGGGTATCTGGGAAGCGCCATCGGGTGTCCCCGGTATCGAGACAATGGTGCCTCTCGTGCTCTCTTTGGGCGTGAACGAGGGTCGCCTCACCCTCAGACGGGCGTGCGAGGTGCTATCAACAAACGCTGCGAAGGTGTTCGGTCTCTACCCGAACAAGGGCTCGCTCCAGGTGGGGACCGACGCGGACCTCACAATCGTCGACCTCAAGGCCACCAAGCGCATCACCGCCGACGACCTCCACTACCGCGTCGGATGGACACCGTACGAGGGGATGACCGTTCGGGGCCTGCCCGTGGCCACGGTCGTCCGGGGGAAGATCGTGGCTAGGGACGGCGAGTTCATCGGTCGGAACGGACCAGCGGTCTACATTAAACGCTGAGCGTCACTCCCCCATCGAGAGGGTCCGAGCCCATTCCACGATTCGTTCCATCCCTTCCCGTGGTCCAATCTTCGGAGTCCATCCGAGGGTGTCCCTGATACGGGAGAGGTCAGAGATGTACACCTTCTGGTCCGAAGGACGCCAGTCAGCGAACGACAGCTCGCTCTGTATCCCGGTGAGCTCCTTGAGGATGTCTAGAAGCTCAAGCAAAGATAGCGTATTGTCTGGCCCTCCTCCGGTATTGAAGACTCCCTGGCGGAGCGTACTGTTGTAGAACGCATCATACGCCTCCACGAGATCGGTGACATACAGAACGTCACGCACCTGCTTCCCGTCTCCAAAGATCGTCAGGGGCTGTCCACTGAGCGTTGCCAAGGTGAACCACATCACCCATCCCTGGTCAGCCACTCCGAGCTGTCGTGTCCCGTAGATGCACGACATGCGGAACACGCCTGTGCGTAGTCCGTAGAGGTGGCCATAATCCTGGACATAGAGGTCGCCGGTGAGCTTCGAGCAGCCGTAGGGCGTATGCTCGCATCGGTCGATAGAGAACACCTCGGTTATCCCGGCTCGGTCGGCGAAGCGGTATCGTGTGTCCTCCTCACTAACCGGGACAGTATTGACGTTGTCCCCGTACACCTTGTTGGTGGAGCAGTAGACAATAGCAGGATTGGAGTCCGAACGACGCGCTGCTTCAAGCACGTTGAATGTGCCCTGGGCGTTGACAGTGAAGTCCTGCCCGGGATCGGTGACAGAAGTCGTCACTGCCGTCTGTGCCGCAGTATGGACGATGAGGTCCACGTCCTGCATGAGCGGAAGCAGTGCTCCGAAATCACGGACGTCCTGCTTGATGAGCTTGACCGATGGGAAGTTACGCTCGAGATAATCATGATTGTAGATCGGATTCACTACGCTCTGGCGCTTGAGGAGCTCGGCTCGGGATAGGTTGTCCACGCAGACCACCTCTGCTCCCCTCTTAGCATAGAACTCAGCCACGTGGGAACCGATGAATCCCATGCCGCCGGTGACGAGTACCTTCATTGTCATATTCTCCTTCATTCTAGCTCGATCACTCTAAATAAGACCCTTCTCCTCAAGCTCACGCTCGGCCTGGTCGAAACCGTCTTTCGCTTCGACATCAGCACCCCAGCCGACGAGGTCGCGCATACCGTCAGCAAGCCCAATGGAAGGCTCGAAACCGAGGGACCGAATACGCGACATATCCGCGTAGCAGTGGCGGACGTCCCCCTTTCGGAACTCCTCTGTGATCCGTGGCCTCACGTCCGAACCATAGAGTTCTGCGAGGGTGCTAGCGATCTCTTTAATGGTCACGGGCGTACCGCTACCAACGTTGAACACCTTCCCGTTGGCTTCGGGGCGCTCCATGCACAGGAGATTTGCGCGGACCACATCGTGAACGGAGATGAAGTCACGTGTCTGGAGGCCGTCCTCGAAGATAACGACAGGATTCCCGTTCTTGATACGTGAGGAGAATATCGCGCACACTCCTGTATAAGGATTCGAGAGCGACTGTCGAGGACCGTACACGTTGAAGAACCGAAGGGCCGTAGCTCCGAAACCATAGGTCCTTCCGAGCATGAGCACCATATGCTCTTGGTCACGCTTGCCTAGAGCGTACACCGAGTTAGGATGCTGCTGCGCGTCCTCAGGTGTGGGTATCGGGCGACAAGCACCACCACAAGATGGACATACAGGTTCCCATTGCTTGAGACGCATCTGCTCCTTTCCACGGAGCGGTGGTCTGACGGTCCCACACCTGTCGCACGAGTACGCTCCCTCGCCGTACGTCGCCATCGACGAAGCGACGATGACCTTGCGCACGTCAGTCTCACGGTTGACGATCTCATTCATGAGCACGGCCGTACCCAATGAGTTGGACCGTACATAGTGTCCTATACGGTACATCGACTGCCCTACACCGACCGCTGACGCAAAGTGGAAGACGACCGAGACGCCGCCCAGTGATGCACGTACATCATCTGGCTCGCACACGTCACCGATTATGTACTCGGCCCCCGGATTTAGGTAATCCGGCTTCTTTCCACCATGGACCTGTTCGTCCAGAGTATCGAGAACGCGTACAGTGTGCCCACCTGAGACCAAGGAGTCCACGAGGTGAGAGCCTATGAAGCCCGCTCCACCGGTGACGAGGACATGCTCGCTCATCGTCCTTCCCTCGAACACTTTCGGATGTAGCCACATGCCTTTGTCGCTGCGACAGCCCCCTGTGCGCAGGCCATCACCACTTGTGCCCAGCGACCCGTTACATCCCCTGCAGCATAGAGCCCTTGCACGTTGGTGCTCTGGTTATCGTCGACGACGACGAAGGAGCGGTCCGTATCTGCTCCCAGTGAAGAGGCGATCTCGGTAGCGGGCATGGAGCCGACCTCGACGAACACGCCTTCCACTGCCAGCTCGCGAGTGCCGTCAGCGTCCTCTATGCTCACTGCTTCGACGAGAGGATCTCCCTTGATGGAGGTGATCCTGCTACCCTCGAGCACCTCGACCTTCTCTTTGTCCAGTCGTGCCACGAGGGACTCGTCAGCGGAGATGGCCCCTGAAGAGATGAGGATCACATGAGAGGCGACCTCAGAAAGGAGAAGAGCAGCATCGACCGCACGGTTCCCATCGCCAGCGACGGCAACGGTCCGGTCGCGGAAGAGCGGACCGTCACAGGTCGCACAGTAGGAAACGCCCCGCCCACTCATTTCCTTCTCACCGGGTACACCTAGACGCTGGACCTCGGTACCCGTGGCCAGTACTAAAGATGTCGAACTGTGCTCCACACCCGAAGCGCACCGGACGGTGAAGCCATCATCGGACCGTGTCGCCTTGAGCACCTCGTCCACCTCGACTCCGACCTCGAACCCGCGCAGCTGTTTCTCCATGGTCTCCATGAGCTCTAGACCTGTAGTGGCGAGGACTCCCGGATAGTTCTCGATGAGATGGGCAGTCGCTGCTGTTCCGCCAGGCGCCCTACCGATGACGAGGGTCTTCATGCGACGGCGTGCTGCGTAGATACCCGCAGCCATCCCAGCCGGGCCAAGTCCTATGACGATGAGGTCGTACCGCTCTCCCATGTGCACACGGGATTCGGTGAACGTTAAAAAACTAGGGTAGGCGCCCATCCAGATAGGCGAGGACGGGTCCGCCACCGGCCCAAGTTTTAAAAGGGATGGTGATGTTCTCCCATTCTCCTAAACCGCCATTTGTCACATAGGTTATCTTCTTTCATTTTCAGTGACATCGGCGCCGTGTCCTCTTCTTGAATGATATTGGACAAGCAGGAGCCACCACAACTTTCATGAAGTTGGATGAGCCCCTGCCGTCCGAGTTTGTCTCCGGGCAAGTATCCAGTAGTGTCGCAGCTGATAAAAGCATTTCGTTGGTCGATGGTCATCATTCGTTTATCCCCCCATTCTCGTACTCCTCGTAGAGCTTCAGGTAGTCGCGGACGAGGGGTCGGCTCATCTCAAGTGTCCTGGCGATCTCCTTGAGTGTCATCCCCTTCCGTGCGAGCAGCCTCACACGTTTGTAATCCTTGATGTACCGATCACACGACTCGATGGTGTGATCCGTTCTCTTTGAGATGTCGGGCGTCTGATATCCGTCGAGGTGGAGGCGGACGATGATGCTCTTGTGTGTGGTCGACCGACCAAGGTCATGAATGATGCCACGCGTCGGGACGATCTTGCCCTCGCGCTTCATGTAGCTCCTGACATAGTTGCCGACGGTGAATCTTGAGATCTTCAGGATGGCCGCAACATCGTTCTGCGTGAGGAGGCCGCCTTGGTCGAAGGCGTCCTTGAAGAAGCGAACGATGCACCTCTCCCGGACCTCGTAGATCGAGGCACCGGCCAAGAGCGCGTCTATGTCCTCCTTCGATACAAGCGTGAGCATCACAGGCACGCACCGCGTGTTCCTGGCGTTCTGTCCGTAGTACGGCTTGTCCCCCACACTGGCAGCGAGCCATGAGAATTGGCCCGGCATCCCCGGCTCCATGTCCTTGAGTTGCTTCTTGAAAACTCCCACGATATCCGAGGCGAACATATCCTGCACCTTGCTCCCGGACACGAACGGATAGTCCTCGTTCAGAAGATTCACAACAGCCTGGTGGAGGCCATACTCTACCTTCAACCTCACGGCCTCGGAGACCTTACCCATGTGATCGCCCCGGAACGGTAAAGGTGGACTTCCCCTCAGGATCGGGAGTGTCGGAGGGACTCCATTTTTCCCCCCCAAACTCCGAGGCAGCGATCCTGTCGATCTTCTCTTTCATCTCCTCGTCCTCCGAATACCTCTCGTACAGCTCGAGGTAGTCGCGCACCACCCGATCCGAGTTACCCGTGATGATGCGGATCTCGCGGAGCGTGTGGCCGCCACGATGGAGAATGACCACACGGGAGAAATCCTTGATATATCGCATGATCGAGGTCGGGGAGTGCTTTGTCCTGAGCTCTATCTCGGAGTACTCGTAATCCTGGAGGTGGAGCTCCACGATCTTGGCCTTGTGGCTGGTACCGGAACCCATATCCCTCATGGTGCCGCGGGTGGGGACCGTGATGCACTCTGTCTTCTGTATCTCCCTGATGTGACGCCCAATGGTGCGTGTGCTCTCACCAAGGATGAGCGCGAGGTCTGCCTGCGTCAACAGGCCACCCTGCTCGAATGCCTCGTTCGCGAGTCGCTTGATACGAGATTTAAGGAGGTCACCCTGCGATCGCGAAGCGGTCGCTGCGTCAGCTTCGAGGTCCAGAACGGTGAGGTGGACGGCTACGAGCCTCGCGTCCGTGATCTTCACGCCGGCAGGGACATCCTTGGAGACTGCATGGAATACGATCTGCTCTCCACTTCGCTGCCCGCCCATGTACACGTCGAGGTAGGTGAGGATGTCTCGGGTCAGTCCACGGCAGATGGCCCTCGGGAACTGATAGTCCTCGATGAACATCGTGTAGATCTGATTTTTCAGGCTCTTGTCCACAATGCTGCGATATTCACTGTCGATCAATTCCGTACTCTCAGTAAGGTAAGGCATCTCTGTCACCATCAAGCAAGAACGGGAGACGGAAGAGCAATCACTTAAGTATTCCGACATTTGGCGGTATCTGAGAATGTTACATAGAGCTCGTTTGCTCATGGTAGTCGTCATGGTCGCGTGCGTCCTGTCGGTCGCACCCAATTACGGGGACAACGACTTTCCCGTCGCACCGTTCACGGAACAGCCGACCTGTGGTAAGGAGCTCTGTATCGTATGGAATTGCGCTTCGACCAAGCTCCCTGCAACCAACGATTACCTCACATGTTCAGAGTGGGCCTGCACGAAGATGAACGATCGGGTATGCGCACGATGGGAGTGCCTCACCGTTGATGTTCCCGGCTCGGACGACCAGACCTGTGCTTCGTTCAACTGCACGGAGTCCAAGGATGGACGATGTGTCGATTGGGATTGCACCGACACCGACCTCCCATCGACAAACGACCGCGATACATGCAGCGAGTACCGGTGCGAACGGATCATCGACGGTACCTGCAGGGTATGGAGATGCACAGTCGCGCCCTTTCCCGTGGACATCGAGGCCCCGCCCAACAGGCGCCCCAACTCACGACAAGCATGCTCTCGGTTCGATTGCACTGTCTGGGACGGTGACCGATGCTTTTCGTGGACCTGCACTTACTCTATCGGATATCAATCCTGTTCCAAGCTTGACTGCGTCTCCCGTCATGGGACCTCCTGTGATGCCTGGAACTGTACCGAGATGGATGTGCCGGGCCATGGTGGATACGAGGCGTGCGCCACATGGGAATGCGGGGCATGGGACCGTATCACCTTGAACACCACATGCTCGGGCTGCACCGAGCACAACCACTGCGAATCAGGCTGCTGCCTTCTCGGCGAGTGCATCGATAAGGTCGCCGATCCGGACAAGGACCGTTCCACATGCATCTGCTCAGGAGGTACGTGGAAGGACGAGAAGTGTTGCGGTGACGATCCCGGGGAGAGCTGGTGCTCCAGCGAGGGTGCATGCATCTCAGCGAACTGGGTCCCCGGAACGGACAGCGAGTTCTATTGCTCTCAGTGCAAGAAGGGCTCATGGAACGAGGACCGATGCTGCGTCGATGACGAGAGCTGGTGCGGGCGTTGGGGGCGATGCCTGTACGGGACATGGCTGCCGTTGTGCAAGCAGTGCTACAGTTGCAAGAACGGAGTATGCATCTATACCTGCAAACCGACGGTCCAGAACGGCGACAAGAAACCTGATGATTGCATCTCCCTTGGCGGTATCTGGCGTGATGGGAAGTGCTGTGGCGACGACAAGGACGCGGACGGGTACGGTGAGAGCTGGATCGGAACGACCGGTGAGTGTCGTGGTGGGTTCTGGTTCGAGCTCTCTGACAACCAGTTAAAGGGCCGCCTTGAAGAGGAGCGGGATAAGGAGGAGGCATCACGCAAGTTCTCAGTCCCTGAGAGCGTGCTCGTGCTCCTCGTAGTCGTGGGTTGCGGTAGCTTCCTCTACTTCTTCAATAAGCGATCGGATGACGCGGAACCCCCACCAGAACCGGGTCTCCTACCCACGCTCGAGGACGAGGGAACACCGAGCGAAGAGGCCGCGATCGATGACGAGGACATCATTGATATGGACGAGTTCGAGGAGGAGTTCGGCGATGGTGCCGGTGGAGAAGACCAGGAACTCGAGAAAGAGGGCCAGCCTGAATCCGAAGAGGGTGAGCGCGATCTCAGCACTGACGAGATGCTCGGCGAGTTCGAATCAGAGGTTACAGAGGATGAGGATGAACTCCTCAAGGATGTAGATGAGCTCGAAGAAGGTGAAAAGCCTGAAGGGAAAGCGCCCTCATCAGCAGAGGAGGATGCGGCCACTAAGGATCCCGACGAGGACCTCTTCGCAGACCTGGGCTTCGACGGCTACGGAAACGAGGGAGGAAGGCCTTCTCCGCGCGCTACCCGAGGATACACTGATCCCCGCGTATCGGAGCTGCAAGCCAAGCTAGACAAACTCGACACACAGCTGGCGAAGGGGAAACTGAGCCCGGAACTCCACAATAAGATGCGGGAACGGGCCGAGAAAGAGCTCTCTGACCTTTCCTAGGTACGGAAGACGCGGTCTTAGGTTCATTTTATAAAATATACCCCCGGATACTTGTATCGGTGGTATGCAATGGCTGAGACCGTTAAATTATCGATACTCTACAGCGTTGTCGTGAGCGGTATCCTTGTACTGGCCTTCGTCATCGCTTCGTTCTACGTCCCGCTCCTCGAGCTGGACCCTGAGAAGTTCATCGTGAACCTGCAGACGAACCAGTTCATCATCTCGTTCATCTTCGACTTCGTTTCGCTGGCTGCAGTGGCTCTCGGATTCGCCTCCCTCCTCCAGATCATGGAGAACGTGGAGACCGAGCTCGTCGATGGTCTTCTCGCGATCGCCCGGACAACGGCCCGGACCGCGGAGAACATCAAGGAGATCAAGGCCAAGAGCGAGGCACCGGAAAAGAAGGATAAACCGAAGAAGGACAAGAAGGAGTAACAACTCCTACGGTTGGTGGTGGCATGGCAACACGGACTAAACTCTCCTACCTCTACAGTATCGCCGTGAGCGCAATGCTCATATTCGCCGCTGTGATAGCGTCGAGCTTCCTCTCGTTCTCCGGTACTGACGTTGAATCCTTCATAACCGAGCTCTACTCCAACGCGCTCATCCTCATCCTCATCGGGATCATCGCCGCTATTGCGGTGATCTCCCTTGGTTTCTCGTCAATGATCACGCAGTCGGAGCGCTCAAACGGCGACCTCTGCGCTCGCCTCGATGCGATCGAGCACCAGCTCGAGAAGATGAACGAACCGGAAGAGGACGCCAAAAAGGATTAAAGCTCTAACCTCTGCATCACTTGCGATGTACAGGAGAGAAGCGCTCTTCATCATGCTTCTCCTATCGATGCTCATTTCAGCGACCGAGATCGACGTCGTTGATCCTGAGCCCGTCGAGACAGGCGTCATCATCGCTCAGGAAGGCGAATATCTGGATGTGAGGGAAGTAGTCACCGTCCATGGATCGGCCGGCAAAAAGGTCGCGTTCACGGTCCCGTCCCTCATCTCAGAGGGACCCGACCTTGTACTCGATCCAACTGCGCTGCCCGCCAACACATCCTCGCTCGTCACGCTCGAGGCCTACTCTTGTCCCACTGCGCCCGTACACTCCTTCCGCACACTCGACGGTTGCCGACGTCGTGATCCCACGAGGGTCACGGGCAGGCTCCTTAGCGTCGGTGACGGGACGGTCGTGGAAGAGAACGATACTGGTGATAGGTTCCTCCTACTCACGACGGAAGAGGAGAGCCTGGTGTTCAGGTACCGTGTGCTCCTTGACCCGCTCGTCACGGACCTCGACCCTTCGTTCCAGTTCGTGAAGCCCTATCTCAAGAGCGCCGATACCTTCGACCTTCGGTTCGAGAACACACCTTGCTCCACATGGACCCTTCTCACCCATACGGTGGCTTCGGAGGACGATGTCGCAACGGAGGACGGTCCGGGACTTCTCCGGCTCTACGGCACAAGGATGACCGGGGGCTATCTGGTCAAGCTCGGTCTTATCTCATGCGCGACGCTACAGGAGTACTTCAAGCAGCAGTACCTCGTCCATGTCGACGAGCCCGCCGTCCGCGAGCTCGCCACGACCATCGCTACCAACGCCAACTCATCCAGTATCGAGCGCCAGGCCGAGGAGCTCTTCTACTATGTGCGGGACACGATCAACTACAAGAGGGACCGCTTCGCTCCCGGACAGGACTTCCCGGAGAGTCCCCGTCAGACGCTCGAGACGAAGCTTGGCGACTGTGAGGACATGTCCATCCTTCTTATCTCGATGCTCCGTACGATCGGGCTCGATGCTAGATTGGTGCTCATGGACCTAGACCGTTCAGGCACGGACTTCACGATACGGGAACTGATGGAAGGGAACTCGCTCACCTTCAACCATGTGGCAGTCATGGCGAGCTTCGGGCCCGATGGCCGGTTCGACAGGTCATCGGCCAAGATCATGGACGCCACCTGTAAGGAGTGTCTGTTCGGCGAAGCTACGGTCGAAGGTGTGCCATCCCTCGTCATCGACAGCGATGATGTGATATTCCCCATCCGCTCTTCCGGAGAGTGCGAGGGTATGAAGTGCGGTACCCGATGCTACTCCGGGCTCGGCCGGTGCTGTTCGGACTGGGACGGTGAGGAATGGCGTCCTAACCAAGAGTGCTGTAATTCAGCCGATTGCCTGGGCAACTCCCTCTGCGAGAACGGTCAATGTGCGGTATGCGACGGACGCATCTGCGGTGGAGTGTGCTACTCACGAAAGGACCACAAGCGTCCCTGCTGCTCGCACCTCGACTGCGGTACCTTCGAATGGTGTGAGCAGTACAGCTGTACGCTCGACAACTCGCGGCTCACGACCGTCGGTGCGGGACTGCTCGGGTTCATCGTCCTTTTCCTTGTGTACAGGCTTCTCAGGCGGACCACGTGCCCACATTGCGGTGCGCACATACCCGCCCGCTCGAGCTTCTGCACAGCATGCGGTGACGAGATACTCTCATCTGAGGAAGAGGAGCGTCGTGCAGAGGTTGACGCCATCAAGCGATACGCTGTACAGGCCCGCAAGCGGGGAGCGTCCTTCGACACGATCGCCGACCGCCTCCTGGAACGGGAGTACGAAACGGACGTGGTCGACCTCGTCCTCGGCGATGTACGTAATGAGGAAAGCCGCCCCAAACGCAAGCCGAAAAAGAAGAGCAATAGCGGCCTCGACGAGGCCATGCAGTACGTGCTCGCCCGGCGTGAGGAGGGTTTCTCCGACGAGGCGATCCTGCACTCCCTCGAGCAGCGAGGCTATCAACCGGACGTCGTGTCCAAGGCCATGTCAGACGAAGGCCAGGTGGATCGGATCCGTCGCTACATCGCTTCTCGCAGGGAGGAAGGCTTCTCGGAACGCGAGATCCAGGAGGCGCTCGCACACGCCGGCTACGCCGCCCATGATGTAAGGGAGGCACTCGCTCCACTCACCAAGGGACCGAGCACCGACGACACCTTCAACGAACTTTCGTGAGCAAGCCATGCGCGTCGCCATCGAGACATTCGGGTGCACTGTCAATCAGGCGGACAGCGAGATGATCGCACGTCTTCTTGAGGAGGCAGGTCACAAGCTCGTGGACCTTGCGTCCGCGGATGCCGTCGTCGTGAACACGTGCTGCGTCAAGTCCGCTACCGAGCGAAAGGTGCTCAAGCGTCTTGCTGCCATCCCGGTCCCAGTCGTCGTCACCGGGTGCCTTCCCAAAGCGGACTCCGAGGCGGTCCTTGCCGTACGGCCGGACGCTGCCCTTGTAGGTCCCCGTGAGCTCGACCTGGTACCTGCAGCCCTCGCCTCACTGGGTACTTCGTCCCCTTCGCGTGCGCTGGAGCATCGTCGCTTGGACAAGGCGGGGCTCGGCAAACGTCGGACACCCGGCATCACGGCACGCATCCCCATCGCCGAGGGATGCCTGGGCGCCTGCACCTATTGCCAGACCCGGATCGCCCGTGGACCGCTCTTCAGTTTCCCGCACGATGGACTTGTCGAGGAGGCCCGTCGCGCCGTTGAGGCAGGATGCCGTGAGCTCTGGATCACCGCGCAGGACACGGCCGCCTATGGTGCCGACACAGACGACTCTCTAGCGAGCCTTATTGCAGACATCGCGGCCATCGATGGCGAGTTCCGCATCCGCATCGGCATGTGCAATCCCGATCTCATCGCCTCACAGCTCGAGGATATCCTCAAGTGCATGAGCGGGACCAAGGTCTACCGTTTCCTACACCTCCCAGTACAGTCCGGGAGCGACCGGGTACTCGCCCATATGGGCCGCAGGTACACCCGTGAAGGGTATCTCGACATCGTCAGGAGATGCCGGGAGACCGTCCCCGACATCCTGCTCGCCACCGACGTCATCGTGGGCTATCCGACCGAGAGCGAGGACGACTTCGATGACACGCTCGACCTGCTCCGCCTCGCACGACCCGATATCGTCAACATCACTCGTTTCAGCCCTCGTAGAGGCACGCCCGCAGCAGAGCTCAGAGCGCTTCATGGTCGCATCCTCAAGAGTCGTTCACGCCGTACCGCCGAGCTGTTCCAACAGATGCAACGTGAGGCGAACAAGGGCAGAGTAGGGACCACTGTACGGGCTCTCGTGCGTGAAGAAGGCAGGAAAGGAGGTATGCTCGCTCGGACCGACAGCTACCGTCTCGTGGCCGTCCCTTACGGTACGCTCGGTACCTGGACGGTGGTCCGTGTCACCGGCTCGACGCCCACGTACCTCATAGGCGAGCCCCTCGAGGATGAAAAGCCTTAAAAGCGCAGCAGGCTCGCCAGTCATACCGAGATGTCGCGCGAACGCACGTCCTCCAAGCGTCGGAAACGTACTAGGTCCGGAAAGAGTACCGGCAAGGTGTACGAACACACACTCATCTTCGTCATCCGGGACGTGCATGGCTACATCGACCGATTAAGACAGGTGCTTGAGCTGGCCGGGGCCGAGGGCGCCAACGTGCTCGACATAGGTGGCGACTTCACGAACTTCGGTGACCGATCAACGCTCGAGGACGTCCTCGCGTCCATTCCCAGTGATCGCAGTGTCGTCGTTGTCCACGGGAACCACGATCCACCCGACCTCGTCGAGACCGTCCCACGGTATCTTCACGGGACCGCACGCAGCATCCGTGGGCTCTGGTTTCTGGGCCTGGGCGGTAGCAATCCTATCGGTTTCTTCCCCGCTGAGCACACGGAGGAGGACCTCGCCGGATTACTCACCGGTGGGCTGGAGAAGGTACCGAACGATGCACCACTGGTGGTAGTGTCCCATGTACCCCCACACGAGGTCCATGACTACGTTCCTTTCGTCGCCCGACACGTGGGCTCCACCGCCCTGCGGCAGTTCATCGCTGAGCGTCGGCCGATGCTGGTCACCTGTGGCCACATCCACGAGTCGTTCGGTTGGACGGCGTTCCACATCACGAAGAAAGGCCTCAAGGACGTCGAAACGGGCACATCGGTCCGGATCGGCAAGGAGGCGGACACCGTGGTCATAAACGCCGGCAGCCTCCGTGACCGGCGCTACGGCGTGGTGCTCATCGAAAGGACCGCCGAGGGGATCAGGGTCACACCCGAGGTCCGGCTGTTGCCCGATGACGGCCGGTTCTAGCGCTGCCAGCCACTACGGCCCTGTTGCTGATAACCTTCACCGTAGTACTGGCCATGGCCGTACCGTCCCATGGCGGCCTGCTGGCCTGGCGCCGTCTGCTGCGGGACACTCCCGTACTGGTCGGTGAGCCGTTTCTCCTCCTTCCGACGCTTGTACAGGTCCAGACCCTTGTACAGGGTCCCCACGAGCACGATTGGGAGGAACAGGATCTCCAAGAGGTCCTTGAAGGTTGACATCCAGAGCATCGTGTCGAGCATGGACCTGGCCTCGACCTCGACGACCAAGGTACGCACCACCTCGGGCCCCTGCTCTCGCTTAATACGGACCGTCACGGTGTGATTGCCCGGTTCCTTGGCCCGGACAGTGAAGCTGTAGGGGAAGGGCGTGTCCGGTTTGAGGAGCACGCGCGGCAGGTCGGTGGCCGCGACCACTCCCGCAGGCCCCTCGACCGAGATCGAGACGTACTCGTCGGCCTCCCCCACGTTGCCCACGAAGATGGAGACGCTCTCTTCACCCTTGCCGCCCTCTCTCTGTGAGAGCGTGACGACCTCATTATCCTCTCCCAGCTTGATACTGACATCGCACGAGCAGTCCGGTGAGTTGGAGCAGTGCTCGCCCACCTCGGTGTCGCACCGCCCGTTCTTCGCGCACTGGTCGACGGTGCAGTCCTGGCGACAGATGGCGCACTCGTTCAATTTATCGCTCTGCTCGCACGTCCCGTCACCGCACGCGGGAACGCACTTCAAGGTGTCCCGTTTGCACCGTTGGCCCTCTGTGCATCCACAGTCCACGCAGCATGCGTCGCCGCTCTCGTAGCTCGTGCAAACACCATCGCCGCAGATTGGGATGCATACACCCGCCGGGCACTCGTAGCTACCGAGGCAACCGCAGTCGATACAGCAGTCCTCCCAACCCTCGTCATCAGTGCACACGCCATCACCGCACCTTGAGACGCATCCGTCCTCGGTGCATGTGTAGCCGTCGGGGCACCCGATGTCCTCGCAGCAGGTCTCTACCGTCTCCCCTGCAACGATCATCCCGTCGTCGCACACGGGACCGCACCTTCTTCCCGTGCAGGCGAACCCGTCGTCGCACCCACAGTCGTCGCAGCAGGTGACGCTGTCCTCACCCGCCTCGCACGCGTCGTCCCCGCAGAAGGGCGCCACGCAGCCGACGAGATCGGCCCCCTCGCGCTCCGGTCCACAGATCAGACCGGTCGTGCACGAGCAGTCCCCGGGTGCCGAGGCACAGGTCTCCCGGTGGAACACCGAGCACTCACCGTCACCGACACAGTCGCCCTCGCCGCAGTCCAGGCATCTACCGGCGCACTCGCCCTCGCCAGGCTCGCACACGCCGTTGCCGCACTTCTCGTTGTAGCACCCCGTCTCGGTGGCCTCCTCGTGGTCGGGCCGGCACTCCCAGCCTGCAGGACATGCGCACTGCCCGGCGGTGTTCTCGCAGTTCTCTCCCACAGGGACGTTGCACTCAATGTCCTGCAGACAGGTCGTGATGTTGCAGTCCATGCAGCCGGCGGTGCATTCTCCCTGGGATATGTCGCACACACCGTCACCGCACCGGCGGACGTAGCACCCGGCGTCGTTCGCACGCGGATCGAAAGGACCGCACACCTCACCCTCACCGCACCGGCAGTCTAGCGAGATGGTACAGTCCTCACCCGAGAGGATGTTGCACCCGGGATCAGCAGAGCATACCATTGCGTTGCATCCGTCGCACCCGAGAACGCACTCGTTCAGTAGTACGTTCTTCTTGGTAGCGGCGTCGGTGAGGTTCATGTCGCAGACGCTGTCGTCGCAGGTCGGTTTGACGCATCCGCTGCCGTCGGTCGAGCGCGGATCGCCGGGCATGCAGACCTCGTCCAGGGCGCAAGCACAGTCGGCTGACGTGTCGCACCGCTCACCGGACGCAGGGGTGCAGGTATCGTCCTGCCCGCACAACTCTAGTGTGCATCCCTTGCAACCCCTAGCGCACTCGTCGAATGTCAGATCCTTCCCAAGGAAGATGTCCTGGACGGTCATGTCACAGTAGGTGTCGTTGCAGCTCACCGCAAAGCATCCCCGGTAGTCAGCTCTCGGGTCCTGGGGATTGCACACCTCGCCCTCATCGGTGGAACAGGTGCAATCGTCCGAGCTGTCACAGTACTCGTCCAGAGCGTTCTCGCAGACACCGTCTCCCTTGGTATCATCGCACACTCTATTGCGGCAGACGAAGCTCTTTCCGAACATGGAGCGGCACTCCGTGGCGTTGTCACAGCCTCGGCACCCGGCTGCCGTCGAGCAGAACGGGATCGAACCTCCGCAGGGGATACCATGGGGGACGCACGCCTCGTTCTCACAGGAATAGGTCACATGGGAGTAGAACCCGCCCACGGAGTTATAGTCGCACAGCCCACCGCAGTCATCATCCTTCGTGCAGGACACGCAGCCCTTTGCTGGCATGCACGAGTGCCCCTTCGCACTGCAATCGCTCCACTCGGCCTCCTCGCACGCACCCGCCCTGCACGTGAAGGTGACGAACTTGTCGCTCTTCTCCCCCAGGCATTTCGGGGCGCATGCTCCACCGGGCGATATCTGACAAACACCATCCGCGTCACAGGTGCCGGGGACATCGCCCTCGCAGCATCCTGCCACGGACGAAGCGCAGTACAATGATGCCTTGGTCGCGTTGCATGCAAGCGTACCAGCGCATTGCCCCGCGCCGCACGGATCATCGGGCGCGCCCTCGGTGAGGCAGGACCCGCCGCAGCATGTGCCGGCAAGGATGCTGTCCGCATGGACGACACGGCATGAGTCCCCATCTATCAGTTCGGTGCATGAAGGGCAGTCGCCAGCGAGGCATTCAGTCGTGACTATGGAGACCTCTACTCCACCGACGGACAGACAGGCCCCGACATCCTCGGGAGAGATGGTCAGTGTGGTGCCCGTGTAGTTCAACGTACGGGTCGTTGCGCCGCAGGTTACAGTGGATGTATCTGCTCTGACCTTTGAGGGATCAAGGCCTAGGTCCGCGGTCACCCAGGCGCCATCGTCCCCCTCTTTGAGCTCGATGGTCAGCGAATAGCGCATTACATTGGCCACCGCGTCATATGAGACCTTCATGGGGACCGTTTCTGTGCGGTTGCCCAGGAGGGTGACCGATACGTCCGCGGTCCCGGCGCGGTCGGCAGTGATCTTGAGCGAGGATTCGTAGGGGATTATGTGTTGTCCGGGTACGAGCGTCAGTTCGTTCACAGTGAAGGACGTGGGTGTCGAGGTAAGTGAGCATGATACATCCATGGACACATTTCCACCGTGAGATGTGACGGAAAGCTTGCGGCCATCGAGCTCGCTTGCAGAATAGGTCTTTGTGAATCCCGATGACGGTGGGCATTCGCTGATCCCGGTGACGCCGATGCACCAACCGTAACTAAGAGCGCTTGGTATCTCGTTGAAAACGAGTCCCTTTGACAACGCGTCGTACGGATCGGTCACTCCATCTGTACCAGTTATATGCGCCGAGAAGAATGAGGGGACGAATGGTACTGAGGCAGCTGTTTGTGCGCTAGGGTAATAACCGATAGTTGATCCCGGATCACCTTCTATGGTGATACTATTAAACGCGGAGCCTTCAGGAAAAGCGAGAGACGTTCCATTAAGTTCGCCTTCATGCAACATTTCATTGTTCAACCATGCTTTTCCTGATGGCATGCTGGGTATGTTCAAGAGAGCCGCGTTGGCATCATTTCCACAGCTATCGATTATTGGTGTATAGAAAATTGATGCTGTGCCGGAAGTCAGACTACCTAGTGAGAATGATGAAGATGTTCGAATGCCACCCAACTCCGTACAACCGAATGAAAAATCTCTCGATGATGCTCTGTTGTTAAGTGTAGTAAGAGAGTCTGTTGTGATTGTGTTTTCTGTTGAAAGTAGATGAATTGGTATGGTTATAGATACAATGTAGCTAAGGCTCCCTACGACTCCGTATTCTTCGGGCTTTAGGATTGGTAAATAGAATCTAGGACCCTTTGAAGGGTCCAGATGCACTTGACAGAAGCTATTGTCACTATTGTCGGAAGGATCAATCATTATTGAATTTATCCCCTTTCTTAATACCTTTGATGGAAAATTGAATACAGCTTCACCATCGATACAATCTACAGTATCTGTAGTATGATCATCAGTTCCTCTCTGAATAGTGAATGTGACTTTCCCATTGATGGGGAACTCATTTGATGTCCACCAACACTTGACAGCCACTTTGGCCACACCATCTCTGGGTTCATGTTCCAGAATGAATTCATAGAGTAGTTCTTGCTTTGAAAAGGAGTAGCAATTCATATCATCAAATAATGCTAATAGCAAATCATCGTCCACAGCTTCATTCCCAACTACGACATCACACGAACCGGTCTCATGACTAGGAAGTTCAAGGATCTGATTGTTCGTTCCGTCAGTTGTAGCCAATTCCATCCCACGGGTGAGCGATACATCTCCCGCTTCAACGCCCACCTGAAGTCTACACGTTCCCATTTCACATTCTTGTACTGCCAGGGAGCTACCCGATACTACAGAACCATCTGTGGAGAACTCAAATTGCTCTCCCGGAAGTTCCGTTGTCACACGATAATTAACAGTTATATCGCCTGCTGAAAGCACTAACGACATGATAATGAGCGCCGCAACAGACCTCCAATTGCTCATTGACATCTAGGGCGCGCTCATCCTTTTAATCTATAGCTAGCGGTAGCAGCATCCCTATTTACTGAAGAAAACAAAAAAAAGGAAAAGAATTCCCCCCGCGCCGAAGCGCGGAGGGAATCCTTAATCTCCTGTCTTACGCGAAGGAGATGTCTGCGGCCTCGATGGGCAGAGCCACGGACGCAGCCGTCTTGAACTTCAGGCTGGTTCCAGTTAGCTTGTCCTCGTAGTCGTAGTAGTGCTGAAGGATGTAGCACGCCGCACGGGTGTGCTCAGCCTCCCAGCCAGCTGCCACGATAGCCTTCTTGCCGACGGTGAAGGCATCCTCCTTGAGCTCGATCAGGGCGATCGGAGCGTCACAGGGGAGCGCCTGGTCAGCGTCGTCACAGAAGTCCCACTTGGTGAAGCCGAGCTCCTGCACAAGGGCGTTGGCCGAAGGCCCGCCCACGAGGACGAAGTCCCCGTACATGGCAGAGGTCGGGTCCGAGACCTCGGAGTCAAGCAGGGCCACGGGCACAGCAATGTTGCTGTAGGTGTAGTAGTCGCCGCTGGGGACATCGGGAATGATGTCCTTAACGGTGTACTCGCCCACCTGGTCGCCCTTCTTGAGCTCTTGGACGTCCTCAGTAACACCGGAGTTTATCGACACAAGACCTCGGATGTCCTTCTTGGCCATCTTCAGGATCACGTCGCCAGCCTCGAGAGCGTCCTCGGGGGACTTGGCGATGATACCGTAGTTACCAATCTGGTCCTCCTTCTGGGTACCGAGCGTGTCGCCGATACCGCCGGTGGTCTTGTAGAGGTTGACCTCCTCTATAGAGGTCTCGTCCTTGCCGGCCGTGTGCGCGAAGTCGAAACCCACGAGGAACTGAATCTTCGCGGAGCCCTCCTCCTCACTGGCGATGTAGAGCGTACCCTCGTCCTGAGCCAATTCGTCAGTCACAAGGGCTGATCCCTTGGACTCGATCTGCGTAATACCGAGCTGGTAGATCGCAGTACCGTAGTACATCTTGGCCAGAAGCCTCACAGCGGGTCCGTCGGATCCGGCAGCACCGTCGTTCGTGACAGCGCCAAGGTTCGAGTTGGACGTCATGTACGCAGTTCCAGTGAAGCCGCTGAGCAGCTTGTAGAACTTGTAGTCGTCGTCATCAGCGTTCTCCTTGTAGTTGATGAACGTACACATGTAGTCCGGTCGTGGCGGGTTAGCCTCGGAAGCCTCGGTCCAGGAGTCGTTCTTGCTGAACTGACCGACATCGTCACAGTCGAGACCGTGCTCACTTGTGGTCAAAGCGTCCTGAGATATGCCGACGAAGATCTCGGCGACAGGCTTCTTGTTGTCCAGCAGGAAGGTCGCACCTTCCGGCGGAACGAGGCGGTATCCGTTCATGTACTCGAAGTCCTCGCCCTTCTTGTCGAAGGGAGAGTTGACCGAGGTGGCCCAGATGACCTTGAAGTCACCCATGGCGCTCTCGTCCACATTGATACCGTGGAACTGGAGCCTCCACTTGTCGTCTGGCGAGCTGATGAACTCGTCCTTGGCCAGACCCTTGCTTGAGCCCTTCTTGTCCTTGCTGTACTTGTACTCAATGATACAGGTACGGGCGTCGTCGGTCCCGAGACCCTCGGAGCCGTAGGAGGAACAACCAGATGTACCCTTAATGGCAGTCGAGCTGACCTCACAGCAGATGTTCTCGAGCTCCCAGTCGGTCTCCTTGTTAGCGTTGTCCTTCCACTTCTTGCCGTCAGTGACGGTGCGCTCGATGTCACCAAAGCCCATCCAGACCTCAGCGGTGGAGAGCGAGTTCCAGGTGTCAGGCCTGATCTCGATGGTGAACTCACTGATCTTCTTGCTGATGGTGGCAGGCGTGGTCTTGTGCACGTCGTCGTAGTTGGGCGAGAACATGTGTGTCTGCCCGGAGGGGTCCACGATCTCGAAGAACGCAGTGTTGGAGCCAGAGGCAACGTCGTTCAGGGTGATCTTGTAACCCTTGTACTCGGTTGTCTTGCCCTTGTGGATGACCTTCTTGTCACCCATAAGGATAACGAACTTCGGGGTCGCAGCGTTGTCGTCGTTGTCAATGGCGTCGAAGTCCGACAGGCGCACGTCGTGCCCGAAGATCTTCACGGGGAGGTAGTTGTCCACACCGAGACCGCCGTTGGTCGCATCTCCCTTTCCGGAGAGCGTGAAGTTGGCGTAGTCGTCGATGTTGTCGTCTCCCTCTGTGGAGCCTGCGCCATAGTCGGCGTCCGTAGGCGCCTCGATGAACACCTTGTACTTAAGGGTGCTCGCGGCAATAGAGAACCTCAGCACCTCCTTGTCGATGGTGAATCCCATGTTACCAGCGCTACCGAGCTTCGTGGTGTCCAAGGTGATGATGTCGAACACACGGAACGAGTCATCAGGCTCACCGGCCGGGCTCACATAAACATCCTGAAGCATAGGCAGGCCGTGGTAGTCGTGGAGACCCTCGATAAGGTTCGTCGTCTCCTCAAGGAAACCTTCCTTGAAGTCGGCGAAGGCGATGTCCACCTTCTCATCGTCGGTACCCTTACCGTCAGCGGCAAGAGCGAAGTCGTGGATAAGACCAGCGACATCCGTCTTGGTCAGTACCGCGGTACCAGCACCTCCGCCGGAGATGGTGGCCTTCTTGTGCGTCGCCTGGGCCATGGCGGCCGCGATATTCACGGCACCCACGACGTCGGCGGGGGCTGCGACCTTACCGACCACAATAGTGGACTTGAGCTCGCCGTCCTTGATAAACATCCCGGGGAAGTCCGAGAGGTTCGCAGAGAGGGCGGGAGCCGCAATGGTAGATCCCAGCATTAGAGCGCTGCCCGCGAGGGCGGCCATGCGCTTGATTCCTTTCTTAATGGTCTGCATTTTAATGCACACTCCTTTCAGCATTACGCTTGGGACAGACAAGTCCGAACCTGATTTATAAAAGTTTGGTAAAACTGGTCTTACTTGCGAGTAGTAACACGTCATTCGTCGAACATCGCTACGTCAATCTTGTGTAACTCATGAATGTTAATAATCCTTAATAAGTGACCTGTGAAACGTGGTACATGCACTGTATCTATGGTCGCGAGCAAGTGTCCTGAGCCCGGTAAAGTAGCCATCATCACGCTCACACGTCACCGAAGATCTCCGCCGAGGGATAGACCTTGATGCCCCCGGGGGCCGCTATCTTGAACGGATAGATCTTCGTGCTGTGGTTCGTCGAGCGCATCTTACGCACGGCCAGTGCCCGCATGAACATGTTCTTCTCCTTGATGAAGTAGAGGACGATGACACCGTCGACGACGAACTCCTCGACACCGTAGACCGAGTACTTGTTGGCCCCCTCCTCCCTTTCCGAGATCATGAAGGTCGTGCAGTTGACCCTTCGCAGGATGCGCGACAGGTCCATGAAGGAACGACGGATCTTGTACTGGTCGTTGAAGTACATCCCAAGGATGGTCGCAGAGTCGAGGACGAGCCGCTTGGCCCCGATCTCCATCACCGAATCCTCGATGGTGGTGACCAGAGATTCCCACTTGTAGAGCTCGGGCTCGACGACATTGAGCTTCTTGTCCTTGATTAGACCGCGAACGTCCCAGCCGAAGTGACAGGCATTCTCTATGATCTGTTTGGGTGGCTCCTCGAGAGTAAGGTAGATACCGGGTTCTTCTTCGTACTGGGCCCCATGGCAGAGGAACTGCATCCCGATCGTCGACTTCCCGTTCCCGCACGAACCTGTGATGAGAACAAGGTTGTTGCGTGGGATACCCCCCTGGAGCAGGTCGTCGAGGCCAGGGACCCCCGACCTCACGCGTGTGACCTGTGACGGCTTCCCGAGCTCCTCGCCGTCGGTCAGCTGGGTCGTCGTCTCTTCTTCTTCCTCCTCGATCTCACCAAAGGCCATACTGGGCTTATTCTTGTGGTGTAGTATTAAAAAAGTGACATCGGGGCACCCTTGCATTACTTACGGACCGATGGTCCTTTGACCGGTGAAATGATATCATTATCCGGCCTGCCGAAAAAGGACACCACAAGGGCGCTATCGACAACTGACGAAGGGCGAATCGACGATAAACACTCGTAAATACGCCAATCCTTGCCCCGCTCCGATAGAAAATGCCGATCACAAGTCTCGGAACGGTCCGGAACCGTAATATAGGCCCGTTCGGACCGCATAGTGGAAATACTGGCCATTTCAGGGTAGGCCCTTTATAAAACCGTCACGGGGCCCTTTATATATGGGCAGAGGTTCCGCCTTAGAAGGACACTACACGTTGTCATGTCCTGAGGAAGGTCTATTCATATGGTGAACGAACGATTGCACAGAACCATTTTTATGGCATTGATCTGCGTATTCTTGCTGGCGGCGATGGGAACTAGCGTAAATGCTCGTTTCCAAAATGACTATTCCACGACCGCAAATATCCGCTATTATTGTAACGGAGCGAAGATCACCTCAACAGACTCAGATTCCGATAGCATGCGGGATTGTTTCTCCACGTATCCAAAAGGCACGAAAGATGGCAATGACATCCAAGAAGGATCCCATCCATCGGTAGTAAACAAGATCATAACAAGGTGCAAGAGTGACATCATCGGCGAAAATGTCTACGACCAGGATTCCAGGTGCGACAACTGTCGCTATGTCTCCCATGTCTACTACTCCCTCGTCCAACCCACCAACGCTGGTTTCGGCGGCGATGAGGTGAAGTGTACCCAGGTCAAGTTCCGTAAGTGCTCGATGTCCGGCTATACCGGAAGCAAGTCATGCATCATTGAGAACGATGGCAAGAAGGCCGGACGGAATTGCGAGGCGGACGGGAAGATTACAGCGTGTGTCGACAAGTGTTGTCCTCAGGGTACGGGCTGCTCCGGTGGAAAGTGTGTGCCGAAGAACACCGGTACGGGAACAGGCACTGGTACCGGTACTGGCACCGGCACGGGAACGGGTACCGGCACTGGTACCGGCACGGGAACAGGTACTGGTACGAGCAGTGAGCAGGTCTTCCACATCTGCAAGGTTGCTTCAGGTTCGACGATAAGTTACGCGTGCCAATCAGGATGTACCGATAAGGTTGTTCCACACGGATTCTCCAAGCAAACTGAATGCACGGCCGCGATGAATCTTGCAAAGAATACCTGCCCCTATCAAAAGGAAGGTAAGACCCTAGCGATCAAGCTCGGCGAGTGCGCTGTCGATGGAGAAAACCACTATGAGGCCCGATGCCTCCTTACAAGGGTGACCGATAAAGCAGTGAAGTCCTTAATGTTCCCTGATAAAAAATGCTCGAAGTCCGCCAAGGACGCAGCTACCAATAACCAGGACCAGACGAACGCAGCTGCTAACTTCGACGATAGTGCCGAAAATACACGCAAAGATGCAAACAAATACACTGAAGCAAATAATGCCCTCGAAGCGTGCAGGAAGAAGTACCCCGGGCAGGAGGCGGAAAAATGCACGAAAGAGCAGGAGGCTGTAGCCAACGCCAAAGGGAAGGTGGACACTGCATACAAAGAGCTCAAAGGAAAGTACGATACGGAATGCAAGGAGCCGATCCCCGAGGATAAAAAGGCCACTTGTGCGAGCATGAAAGACGAGCTCGATAAGACCAAGAGCGAACTGCTCGACGCCGGCCTTAACAAGTGCTGCAAGAAGGAAAATACCTATTCCATAGAAGGCGCGTGCAAGGACGGTGCGACCGAGGAGTCCGACACGACGAAATGCAAGCAAGAAGAGAGCGTCTGCTGCCAGGAGACAAAGGATGGCACAAAGTCGTTCCTGACCATCGCGAGGAAGGAATGCAAGGACGGCAAGGACAAGAACGAAAAGGCGTACACACGCACCGTCGAATCGTCGGCCACGGCCCAGAAGAAGGGGGACCCCGAGCTGATCAAGGTGGACGGCGCGACCACGCCCGCCCAGCTCAATCCAGCGTCGATCGACTGTTCAAATATCGGAGAGAGCGACTACAACCGCAAGAAGGACCCCGTCCTCAACCTGTGCGATCACATGAAGAAGATGCGCACGGCCTTCAACAACATCGACGCGTTCTACTTCGGGAAGAAAGGCCAGGTCTCGGGCCTGCTCGATTATCTCAAGATCCTCAAGGACGCCTTCAAGGACCAGTGCGATGAATGCAACAAGGCGTTCAATACCTTCAAGGGTGCTGAATACCCGAACTGCGGTAACGCCGACGTCAAAGAGCGTGCGACCATCATGAAGCTGCAGTACTCGATCGATCAGATCGCTGCGGCCGGGAAGGATGACTTCGGCCCGAAGCTCTGTGATACCGCAGCCGAGAACGTCTGCCTGGGCGATGAGGCCCGTAAGTGCGCGTTCGACGGTGAGAAGGCCGGTGTTCATAAGAAAGCGATCGAGCAGGCCAAGGCATGCGGAGTCTGCGTCGTCATGTCGTGCTGCGCTGGCAAGGACGTGAAGGCCGGCGGGTTCGACGATGCGGATTGCTCGGAGAAGAAGATCAATCCCCCGGAAGGACCCTGCGGCTCCAAAAAGAACGGTAATGGGATAACCCTCTCTGGTACATGGCAATGCAGAAGGGACGAGGTCCAGATCAAGAAGGTGAGGTCCTATGACCTTGGTATCACAGCCCTCAAGCATGATGCGCTCAAGGACGAGATGTGCGATGGTGGCGAATCCGACTATGTTGAATGCAATGTGGATGGAGCGGGCGGCAAGCCCAAAGAATGCGCAACAGCGGGCACAAGCTCACCGACAAGCGCTTGCAAGGATATCCCGGACATCGTTGACAAGGGACTGTATCCTGATCAGGATTGCACCGACACGGTCTGGGACGATCCCGATAGCGATGATAAAGGCAAGATCGCCGACAACAAGAAGATGAAGTGGTGCAAAGCCCTCACCAAGAAGAACGAGAACAGGGGAATGCTCTGCAAGTACAAGGAGAAGTTCGACTGCCAGAAGGAGCTCTCGGACTGTGACTGGGAAAAAGGCGGCAATTACGAGAAGGATAGCAATGGGTACGCCGCCAACGTCATCGAGTGCTACGGCTACCCCGAGAACAAGGAAGAGCCGGGTTGCGACGACTACAAGCCCGAGAAGAGGAAAGAGATCAAGGCGGAGTCGCTCAAGAAGTACACCTACTGTACCTACAACACGGGCGATAACCAAGGCTTCTTCTGTCAGTATGAAGGACAAGACAAGAAGTCAAGGTGCCAGGACTGGGACGCTAAGGGAGCCGTCATCGAGGTCGGCATCTCCGAGAACGCGGCGGTCCTCGAATCCGCGCTGCTCGACTGTCAGACGCAGGCCGCTCAGCTCAAGGACGTGTGCACGCTCTCCGGGTCCAAAGTGCTCAACGACAACAAGGGAGACCTCAGTCCGTGCGCCATGGAGAAGATGATCGACGACATGATCGACTTCGTCGAGAACTTCCACTACAGGTACGCGGGCAAGAACGGCACCCTGCAACAGATCACGAATATCATGAAGAAGACCCAGGGATGCAACGCCGACAGTACCTTCGTACCGGATGCCGAGGAGTTCACGTCAGAGGCCAAGCCGAAGTCCAACGATGACATCATCGACTCCTATAAATACAAGGGCGCCTCCAAGAAGGGGGAGACCAAGCCTTCCGCTCAGAACGACGTGGTCATCGTCTACGAGATGAAGGCCATCCACGCGCTCCGGACGGACCAGGAGAACTATGGCATAGGGCTCAAGAAATTCCAGGCCCAAGTCAAGGCCCTCCTGCAGATGTTCCAGGCCGAAAAGGGATTCATGGATGACATCGAGAGCGCACAGAAGTTCGACTATAAGGTCTTCATCCCTGCCGATTTCGCGCTCGGTCCTACAAAGACGGGCGACGCCCCCATGTATGATGGGTACGCCTGGAAGGTCTTCGAAGATAACAAGGACGTCTGCACGACCGTGGGCTCCAAATGCACGGATATGCAGGACATCAAGGATGAGAAGAAGAAGCTTGAGACGAATACCAAGACCGCGATGGCTATGTGCAAAGGATGCTTCGTGCTCCCGCAAGTGATCGGCAAATGCAAGAACCAGGGCGATGAATGCAGCCAATGGAGCGTCTGGATGAGCGGGATAACAGGTAAGGACTGCACAATCAAGGGAACGTCTTCTGCGGAGGACTTCGACTCGCGTGACAATAAAAACGCCGATGCATGGGACGAGCCGATCAAGGGTGCTGCGAAGAACCTCGCCGACAAGACGGTCATGGATCCCGAGGCTCTCTTCAACAAGATCGATGGGTGTTTCGACTACTCGATCCAATCCGTTGACGCGCTCGAGGAGTGCAAGAGCAAGAGCGACGGTGATTCATGCCGCGGCGGCATCTGCTGCTTCAAGGAATGCACCGACGCCACGGCCTGCCACCCCTATGACCTGAAGTGCAAGTGGAGCAAACAGGACCAGCTCCCCGAGTCCCAGGGCCACAAGTGCGGCGGCACAGAGGTCGAAGGCAGGTGCTGCTGGGGCCAGTGCATCCCAGGCGAGGGCAACTGCGGCCAGGAGTCTCCGTTGTGCAATGGCCGCCCCGACGGGAGTGAGTGCGCTCAGCAGGGCACGCAGGGCATCTCCAAGTGCTGCACCATTAGTAACAAGAACTACTGCATCCCGACCGTACAGTGCAGCGTCACCGATACGTGCTATGGCAAGAACGTCGGCGATTCCTGCAACAACGGGCAGGGCATCTGCTGCGCTGGCATGGGTATTCTAGGTACCAACCACATCCCGTACTGCGAGCAGAACAGTAACGTGATAGGGAGCTCCGGTAAGGAGTGGCAGAAGTTGGGGCAGAGAGTCAATATCTTCAAGAACTGCGGCTCACAGTACCAGCAGCACGACAGTTGCCGGTACGAGGGCCAGCCGTGCGATCCCTTCGGCGGCTCCGGCGGTGGCTATCAAGGCGGCTACAGCAGTGGCAATCAACAACAGGGCGGCGGCTGGCGCAACTATAATAACAACGACCAGTACCGCTACTCCAGCTACCCTGGTAGCGGCGGCACCTGCTGCAAGATGTGGGGCGGTGCCACGGTCGCCAAGGTGGACCTCGTCCAGGTGTTCACCTGCTCGCGCACCGCGTGTCGGAAGGAGGAACCCCCAGCCGAGGAAACTCCTGAGGAAGAGGAGGAGGAAAAGAAGGACGAGGAAGCTGAAGATCCCGAAGCTCGCGAGATCTGCGAGGAGAAGGAGAGCGGCGACTTCTGCAAGTACGGCGAGGACGACAACAAGGGTCTGTGCTGCACCAAGGACGGCGAGCTCTACTGCAACACCCAGGTCGACGAGTGCCCCGAGGACTGGGGCGACATGACCTGCGAGGACAAGGAACTGGGCGATGCCTGCCTGCGGAACACCGAGAACGAGGGTAAGTGCTGCGAGCGCGAGGGATCCGATACTCTCTTATGCTGGCCCGGCGCTACCAAGTGCAAGACCGAGATCGACGATCTTGATACAGATCCCGATAATCCCGCCGTGTGCAACGAGGTCTGCAAGACCTGCGCGGATGCCGAGAACTCGCACTGCCATGCCCAGACCGGCAACTGTGTTTGCGAGCGGGGCAACGAGTGGAGGCTCACGAGTCAGAAGTGCAACCAGAACGTCCAGGAACCGTCGAACTCGAAGTACCTCGGCTGCTGCCGTGCAATGTTCGAGGTCGACCTGAGCATCGAGGAGCCTGCCAACACGGACGAACCATATATCGACGGCAGTTCCACGCACAGCCTGGATACGAACATCGTCTTCGAGCTCAAGAATCCCACCGAGTCACAGGTGTTCGTGTGCGAGGAGTGGTGGAAGATCTACAAGAGCTCCGGCGGCTGGAAGAACGTCGACCAGGTCATGCAGGAGGCTCCGACCGGGTGCAAGGGCGTCTCCTCGAAGGAGAGTATCTACTGGGACCAAAAGGGTGTCCTGGACGATGACATCGAGGACATGGAGGCCGGCAGCTACAAGGTCGAGGCCTGCTACTGCACCAAGGTCGAAGGGACCTCATGCGCATCCGGTCACAAGAAGTGCATAGACCGCAAGTTCCGTATCGTGGACCCGTCGTCCCAATCGGGCGACGACCAGGACTTCAGCATGTGTATCGCTCCAGCGAGCATCACAACTACCGTGAGCTTCGACAAGTGCCAGACCATCACTTCCGAGACGGGTTACTGCTGCAAGTACGGGTTCAAGGAGGAGCCGATCTCGCTATCGTGCTCCACCGACTCCTGCGCCACCCGCCCCGATGGCACCGAGTGCCAGGGCGGCAATGGCATCTGCAAGGACGGAGTGTGCGCCGATATACTCGATCCCGACGACGACGAGTGCGCCGACAAGGAGGACGGCGAGTCCTGTGATGACGGCAATGGCGCCTGCAACGAAGGACGATGCACAGAGCTCACCGATCCCGACGAGTGTGCCGACAGAGAGGACGGTGCTAGCTGCAACGGCGGCAAGGACGTGTGCGTCGACCACCGGTGCGTTGATGTGCTAGATCCCGTGGACGAATGCTTCGACCCCACGGTGCCTCTCAAGAAGGAGGACGGTACTCCCTGCAACGGCGGCAATGATATCTGCAAGGAAGGTAAGTGTGTCGACGTCATCCCCAGCGGGAACTGCACGGGTGCTGCGAACGGCGACACCTGCAAGAACGGCATGGGCATCTGCACCGACGGAAAGTGCGTCGAGAAGATCCCCAACAACGACGAGTGCGAGTCCCTTGTAGATGGCGAGCCGTGCAATAACAACGGTGGCGTCTGCACCGAGAGCAAGTGTGTCGATATCATCCTGCCCCCGCCGCAGTGCTACGACAAGACGAACGGCGAGTCCTGCAACGATGGCGCTGGCGCCTGCAATGAGGGCGAATGTGTCGATATAATCGAGGACAACACCGAGTGTGGTTCAAAGGAGGACGGTCTCCCGTGCGCAGCGGGCGCAGGTATATGCGAGGCCAATAACTGTGTCGAGGTAGTATCGCCCGATGAGTGCCGCGACAAGAGCGATGCCACCTCGTGTGACAATGGAAACGGCATGTGCGAGGAGTATCGGTGCCTCGAGATCATTCCTGGCGATGAGTGCGACGGCATGCCCGAAGGCACCTCGTGCGGTGTCGGACGGGGCGCGTGCATAGAAGGCCAGTGCTTCAAGGTCACCTCGGGTGCGAACGAGTGCGTCGGCAAGGTCGACGGCGCGGCATGCAAGGATGGCATCGGCTCCTGTCTGAACGGCAAATGCGCAAAGGTCACAAGCCCCATCAGGGAGGAGTGCCTGCGCAAGCTCAAGGACAACGAGCGGCTGGCTGCCCGGTGCGAAGAGGCCGCCCGCGAGGTGGACATCACCTGCGAGACCGACTGCATGGCCGAGTACATCGAGAGCAACCTGCAGAAGGACTGCCTGAAGAGCTGCAACGAGAATCCTGTCCTCAACGACAAGGTCGTCGCCTGCGGCATGGACGAGTCCTGTCTGCGGGTCGAAAAGGCGCTGTCACCAGAACTCCATGTCACCCTGCGCATGATGCGCGGCGATGACTACTCCAACACGTTCTATATCGGAGAGGAGACGCAGATCGATGTCATCATCGACAACGCGGGTGAGTTCACCTTCAGCGGTGCCGTCGAGGTCAAGCTCAAGACCGTCGAGGACTGCGACTGCCCCGAATGTCCGACCGGCTACACCTGTGACTGTGTGTGCGAGGAGAAGGTGTCACCCGTAACGACCAGGGAAATCGCACTCCTGCGACCCGGTGAGACCTTCAGGTACAGGACCAATGCGATGGTCCTTGACGAGAGCTACACGGGCAAGTCCGTGCAGCCCTACGCCGTGGTCACAAAGAGCAACAAGGCCATCTACTCTGCAGAGGGCGAGCTCGTGAACTTCATCGAGATGGGTTCTCTAGAGCTCACCGACGCCTACTTCGAAGTGAACGGAGAGAGCACCACGTCGGCCTACCCCGGCGTTACCGCTGATGGTAAGTTGAAGATAACCTCCGAATGGTTCCCGCTCAACGTGAGCGTGTTCCTAGCGGTCGAGCAAATCGAGATCGAGGGATCCCGGGCGACGTATACTATTACGGAACCGGTAAGAGACCTCGTGCTCGCTGCCGAGGCCTATGAGGTTACCACTCGACAGATGGACGTTATCATCCGCATCGGGGTCGAGGTCAAGGCCCCCGATGGCACGGTCGTGCTACGAGATATCCTGATGGAGCAAGGTGCGGGTACCGCATCCTGCTCAGGTAAGGTCATGACCACCAAGTGCGAGACGGACAAGACAACGATAGAGATGTCCTACCCGTCAGCGTACCTGGAGGTCAAGGCCCTGAAGCTCCGTGTGGTGGACGCCCTCTTCAAGGACATGGAGGGCAAGGCCGTGAACGCCCGGTTCGAGGACACACAGGTCATCGCGACCTTGGAGGTCCAGAACATCGTTCCGTTCTCGTTCGACGGGAACATCGAACTGCTGGTGATGAAGGACGATGGCAGCGAGGTGGCCGAGGCACACACCACGGTCATCGCGAACCTGGCCGAGCGTGGCGCCAAGCGGACGATCCAGACCCAGCCGTTCGTGGCCGCCATGGGCAGCACCTACAGGATCTTCCTGCTGGCCAAGGCTGATGATGGCACTGTATGGAACGAAGAGTCCGTGAGCGAGTACCTCTTCCCCTATGGCTCGCTGAAGGTCCAGGACGCCGGGCAGATGTCGGGCGACAGGCAGGACATCAAGACGAACCTTATCTTCGCGTCCTGCCAGCTGAACGTCGAGTGCCGTGAGTGCCTGCCGGTGTGCGAGCTCCATGTGGATCCGAACACCTGTCGGCTGACGACCGAGCACTGCGGGTGCACCTGCGACGCACGGTAAGGAAAGAGGAACGGGATAAGACGGGAGGGGGGCAGAGCCTCCCTCCCCCCCACCCCGGGACCGGTCCAACTATCTCTAGGCGATAATGTATGCCGGGGGCGTGACTCGAACACGCGGCTTCCAGATGGCTCAGTGCCCACAGGGTAATGACTTAGGCCCTCCGGGCCTTATGAGTCTGGCACTCTAACCAACTGAGTTACCCCGGCGTTTGGGCGGGGTACCATCAAGTCTTAAAAAGCTATCTTTGAGCGTCGCCTTACCGCGTTATCACGTCAACACCATCGTTCGTACCGCAGTACACGATATCCACATGGCCGGTGAACAGCCCGCTCCCGATAACCCCGGGAATGATAGCAAGTCTACGCTCCAGTGCTTCAGGATCATCTATCAGGCCGAACCTCGTGTCGAGGATGAGATTACCATTGTCGGTGACAACAGGCCCGTCCTTCGCCGTACCTTCACGCAGGTCCCACTGGCCCCCCAGCTCATCGATCTCCCGGGCAACTGCCGCCCAAGCAAAAGGGAGCACTTCGATCGGTACGGGCACCTGCTCACCCAATTGCTTGACGCGCTTTGGACCATCGGCAAGGATGACCAGGCGCTTTGCGGCATAGTCAACGACCTTCTCCCGGACCATGGCCCCACCTCGCCCCTTGATGAGGTCGAGGTTGGCGTCGAACTCGTCACACCCGTCAACTGCCAGGTCCACGACGTCCACTTCATTGAGCGCTACGAGACGGATACCCAGTTGAGTGGCAAGATGCGCCGACTGTATCGAGGTGGGCACCCCGCACAACTCCAGATTCTCATCGCGGGCCCTTTCGGCAAGGCGTTCAAGAAAGAACGCGGTCGTCGAACCCGTCCCAATCCCGAGCACCATCCCGTCCCGTACCTCCTCCAGAGCGGCCGATGCGGCGTTCTCCTTGTTCTGTGTCATCAAGGTCACCTCGTTAGCACTGCAGAGAGCAATACAGAATAGAGATAAAAGGATGTGGCTCGGCCCCGTGTATAGGGGCAGGCCAGTTCCGACCTGGGACGTCGGCTCAGTCGAAGGTCGCCATCATAGGGTCCTCACTGCACTCCTTGCAGTAGCGATCTCTCCCCTTGATGACCTTGCCGCATCGCTCGCATGTCTTGATGAGCGTTGCTGGCTTGCCGTGTTCATCGGACCAGTCGAAATCCCCGTCACGCGGGTCCATGATCTGTGCTATGTTCGAAAGCACGACCATGTAGTGTCCTTGCTCCTATTAATACGTTTCCGCTTTTTTGACCATATTCTGTCGAATCTGGCGCCTCTATTCTCGCAGGGAAGCTATATCCATGCCAATCCTTGCTCCGCTTTGAATGCATGAGGTCCTATCTGCAATCTGGGACGAACGGCTCCACTTACCGGAACATCGGTAGCTCTTCGTCCGAGGGAGTGTTGCCTACCTTGCGACCTCGCTCTGCTCCGCATGCACGTTGGACCGCGGAAATGAGCCACATCAGGATCGAATAGCTGTCCCGCATGGCCTCAAGGAACGATGGCCGGTCTAGGTCATCGAAGAAGAGCTCACGCTGGAACTGTATCCGTGTGAGTATGCCCTCTGTTCGATGAAAGGAAGAGAACACACCTCTGGAAACGAGGAACATGTACAGGTCCCATACCAGGTCCTGACGCGTCGAGGCGTTCATTGCATTGAGGACGTCCACCTGACCTTGTGCAAAATGCACCCCGGTGAAAAGGATCAGGACACCCGAGCGGTCCTTCGGACGGAGCACGTCGATCCTCTTCGGATTGGAGGGCGGGTATCGTAAATGGAGACCCCATGCAACGGCATCGTCCTCGAACCTCTCGACCGTGATCGATTCGTCGGCACACCAGCCCTCGATGCGCGCTAGCAGCGGATCCTCACCCATGGGGCTCACAGTCGCTTGATCAGCCACTTCAGGGTGTTGAGCGCCAGCTGGGCGTTCCCCATGTTGATGATGTACTCGTTCGAGAGCCAGGAGAGGTCGCCCACGGCAGCGACGCGTCCATTGCCATAGGTGGCCACGGCGAACACTGGGACGTACTGGCCAGTCTCGAAGGCGTCCAGCTCGCTATCGAAGTCGAGGTCTGAAAAGGACTCCTGGCTCCCCCATGCGATTATGTTGTCATAGGGTGCCGTGAGCGAGCAGGCGGAGACGATACGGAAGGATTTTACACCCTCCGTGATAGCGTGCGGCCTGAGATTGAAAACAGGAACATCGAACACCTTTCCCTTGAGACCCTTGCGAATGTAGTAAGTCGGATCACAGATGCGGTCACCGTTGAAGGCGATACTGAAGTTATGCGCGATCGTGTTGAGGGTATCGGCGTTCTCGTGGACGTTCCCCCATTCTCCGACGAGGAAGATACCCCCTCCCTCATTGACGAATTTCAGCATGGCCTCGATCTCGTCGCCACTGTACGATTCTGTCGGATACGCGACGATGATGACGTCCGGCTCCTCGAGAACACTGGAATCGACCGTGCCCACGTATTTCTCGACCTCCCACCCGCGGCATTTGAGGAGCTCGGCTAGCACCGTGACACCATTGGCAGTGGAGGCCATGATATCCTCCTTCTCGCATCGGTCGATGAACTTGAGAAACGGCATTTATGTCCGATTGGATGGTCTGCTTTAAATCTATTTGGGAGCAGCGGGCCGACTCTTCTTCAACTACTCGCGCGTGCCCCAGTTCGTTCCGGATCATAGTAATGGGAACAGGACGACGGCCCCTCAGATTAACGTAAACGCACAAGGGAATGTATAAAAGGAGCCCGCCATGGAGTCGTCACCATCGAATAGCAACAGGTGATGGGGCGGATGTATCTTAACGACCTTGAAACGATCGATTACGGCCATGCGGATGGCGTGGAATCGACCGCAGAGGTCTACGATATGAAACCCAACCATTACTGTCGCATCGTGCTGGTCGGCGCTGCGCTCGCCGGTGCGGGCGGACTGGCCTTTGCCGCCATAGCCTATGCTGATGACCACGGTTACATTGAGTGAACCTTATGTACGACCTTGATCCAGCCATTGAGCAAGAAGGCACCGACTTGGTAGCGGACGCCACCTACAAGGTGGACGACCTTACAATGATCTACGGCGTCACCCGGGGATTCCTCTTCAAGAAGAAGGCGTTCGAGGGAGAGAAGGTCCGCGACAATGTGGACAGCATCCGCGACTATTTCCTCGAGAACGGCCATGGAGAGCTCGCCATCACATCGTACATGTTCGAGATCGAGTACGCCGATCGCACAAGCGTCATTGTCAAGGACGCGAGCAGCGGTTACGTCAACGTGATCGACAAGGACGCGGACCACAACGATGTAGGACACTACGATCACCACACATCCACCTACTCATCGCCCACCGTGTGCTCGATCGATGACATAAAGGAGATCGTCGATTTCGAGGGCGCCAAGATAAAGGAGATGCAGATCAAGTTCGACACGGCCGACGGACAGGTCCACGGGCAGACCGAGGTGCACGAGCACAGCTATATGAACGAAGCGTTGCTCGGGGTCGTGGAGCTCCAGGGAGCGGGCATCCTCGCCCTCACGGGCAATCCCATCATCGGTGGTCTTCTCGCAGCCGACGCTGCCCGTCGCGTCTACAACACATATTCCAAGAACCAGAAACTCTACCTCCAGTTCGAGGAGACGGACGACCCCGAGATCGCGGCCATGCAGCAGCAGGTACGTGACGACCTGGGCGATAAAACCCTCAGGAACCTCTTCCTCAATACGATCTAGGTGACGATAATGACAATGTACATGGTCGAGCCCCAACTCATGGCGTCGGTGAACGTCATGATCCTGGACGATGCGGTCGGGGAGATACGGGACCGTTACGGGGACGAGGCCATCAAGGCCGTGATGTTCTACGGCTCAAGGGTCAATGGGTACGAGAAATACGGCTCAGACCTCGACTGCTTTGTTGTCCTCAATGAGGGCTACGAGCAGGACGTCGGTATGGAGATTAGCTACGTGGACGACACCGAGCTCCACGTCATCGCCCATACACCCGAACGATTCGAGCGCAATCTCAAGGATTCTCTTGCCAAGACCTCGGAGCACATCAACACGACGGTGTTCAGGTACGATGCCCCCATCGGGAGCGAATACATCGCCCAGGTTGACGCTGAGAACAAGCACGATCTTACCTGTGACATACTCGATGACATCGCCTACCTCGCGCGTGACGTCGAATCGGACACTCCCGTGTACTTCCATCGCAATGATGTGGCCGACACGAAGCTCGTCCAGCACGTGCTCGCCCTACCCGTGCTCACCGAGCGTTTGGAGCGTGTGCGTGAACGGGGTAATCTCCCCTCGATGCTCGACAGCATCCGGGATTCGTACCAACCGGCCCTTGACCGACTTGAGGAGGAGGGTGTGGTACGCAAGGTCGAAGAGGGAGAGAATCCGCTCTATGAGTACACCGGCCATAGGGGAGGTAGCATCTTCCACAATCCTATAATGAAGGGCTTCGGCCGTAAGATCGTCACACCCTTCCTCAACGTCTATCGGAGCATCGAGAAACGAGGCTCTGGTGATTTCACGATCGCGAACCTCGGACGCGCTCTCAAACACGGCCCACGCTATGTCGAGAGCATCCTGGAAGAGTCCGTCTTCAATCTCGACTATGCAAAGAAGCATCGAGAGATACTCGTCCCGTACCAGGACGAGGGTCTCCTCTTCCAAGGGATGTCCGTCGACGACCTAATCGATGTGAACGACAGGCTCCAAAGGCTTCGGCGTGAGCGGAACGCTCTCAAGGAGAAGATCCGCGGCGATCCTTGCTGATCGATGCGATAGTGAGGTCCCATGTTCCGTGAGATGGTCCGACAGGAGACAGAATCACTCAGGGATGAGTACTCGGTCTTCGAGCTCCACTCTCATACGTACTGCTCGGACGGTCTCAGGAGCCCCGAGGCGGTAGTCCGAGAAGCTTATCTTCGTGGATTGTCCGGTATCGCCATCACTGACCACGACAACCTCGACGGTTACGAGCGTGCAGCAAAGGAGGCCGAGAAGTACCCAGGGTTCATCGTTGTACCGGGAATGGAAGTGTCGACGACACAGGGGCACGTTCTCGCTCTGGGTGTGTACGAACCCATCGAGCCGGGGCGTTCATGGGCGGAGACCGTGGACGATATCCATGACAAGGGCGGTGTGGCCGTTCTCGCCCACCCCTATGTGTACGGTTCCGTGGCAGATGGACTGCTCGAATCCTATGACGGTGAGGGATCCATTCCTTTCGACGCGATCGAGGCCTACAATGCCCGCTTGACCCTGCCTGTGAACGGTAACAAACGGGGAGAGGAACTTGTTGACGCTCTCGGCTACCCGTCCACAGGAGGTTCCGATGCCCACGAGCCCTGGGGTCTCGGCCTGGGGATGACACTGCTCCCGAAGGAAGTCGGCTCCATCGACGATGTGCTCGACGCGATCAGGGAGGGTAGATGTGAACCGTACAGAACTCGGGAAAAGGAGAGTCTTTTCAACAAGTCCGTCTTCATGGCAGGCCGATATGGCGGCATTATACCCCATTTCCTGGTACGTCAGTGGCACAAGCTCGAAGGATTGGGTGACGACCGGCAGGAGTAGCCCCCTCTGTGCACCATTTTGACACGTCGAACGCCCTAGGGAACATTTAAATAGCGGCCAGGCCCGCCGACAGTCACACAAAAGTAGTAACATAGGCGATTACCATGTACGATCTCGACCGGGAACCGACAATGGATGCGGGCGACCTCACATATGCGGGGTACTTCGCAGGCATAAAGGATCCTGTCGAAAGGGACTCGGCTCTCGCCGGCTACATCAAGAAGGAAGGGCTCTATGGCAGCCCCAAGAATGGCGGCGGTATGAGCACGACCCTCCTCTGTGCGTTCACACGCTATCTCCCGACGAGCTGGCAGGACGCCTGCCTCAACGGCGCCGAGAAGTTGGCCACGTACATCGATAACAAGCGGGAGGCCACGTCATCGAGCGGATCCTCGGGATCGCCCCTGGACGACATAGATATCCCCCAGGACTACATCATGGTCTTCCAGGCCTCGTACAACATCCCTAGCGGCGCCAAGGTTGAGAAGTCCTTCACCAAGACCCACAAGATCATCAACTACAAGGGCACTCGAATGGGCCTCGTGGCGGCTCCCCGGGGCCAGGAGGAGACCGCGATCCTCACGGACGCGCTCTGCAGGGGCGGTGCGCGTAATTTCTACTACATCGGCTCGGCCGGAGGTATCAGTGATCAGGTGAAACCCGGCGAGCTGTTCTACACCGAGGGCGAGGTCGGGACCCAGTCACCGATCCCCGACATCTACCAGTCCGATACGCATGTGAGCCAAGAGCTCAACCGCGCGCTACTGGACGCGTCCAACCAGCTCGATATAAAGCTCAACTACGGCCGGGTATACGACGCCAGCGGGTTCATCCGAGAGGAGACGCCGGAGCATGTGGACCAGCTCCTCGAACAGGGATACGACGCCATCGAGATGGAGCTGGGTGCAATCACGTCCGTCGCCAACAGCTACGGTGGCGGTGCGACGGGCATCATGCGCGTGCTCGACCACCTCCGGGACGACGAGGGCGAAAGGCTGAACTCGGGCAAGATGGCACACTATGTCTCGTCCGTGCGAAATGCGGTCCTCGGCACACGTCTGGCCGCAGAAGCGATCCATATCAAGGACAAAGGGTCCGATGAATAGGGACGGCACTCCCGGCTTATGCGGTCGTGACGATCGGATCGTCGAGCACGACGACCGTGTGTTCCGCCTGCGTCACGATACCGTTCCCATGCTCCTTGAGGATCGAATAGTTATGGAGCGCGCGTGATACCACCAATTGCTTGAGAGCTATCGTTGTCTGCGCAAGACCGAACCTCTTCACGAGCATTCGCCGTGCGAACGGCAAGGTCCGGTACTCTTTTAGCACGGTGTCCAAGATCTGGCGGGCAGTACGCATACGGACCTTTCCCGGGCCGACGATGCGGTAGATGTCCGATAAACTGCTGTCCCCGACCCGGCCCTCGCCATTGGTCGCGAAGGGTTCGATGGCGACGACCTCGCCTTTCTCGAGCACGGCGCTCCCAGAGCGTCTGACATTGTACACGGACTTGCCTGCATGGAGCTCCCATGAACGCATTGTGTGCCCCGTGAGGTTGATGATCGGTGAGAAGCCTGCATCACGGATGGTATCCTCGATGACCTTACCGACGTGCTCGAGGCGGACCCCCGGCTGGACCAGTTCGATGGCGGCCCGGAGCGCTTCCCGAGAGGCGTTGACCATCGGAGTGTTATCATTAGTGCCCACCTCGACCGTCGTCGCGGTGTCAGCAATGCAACCGTCGACATGTGCACCCAGGTCGAGCTTGACGACCTGTCCACGCTCGAACACCTTCGGATCGTCAGGGATCGGCGTGTAGTGAGCGGCGATGGCGTCGATCGAGATGTTCATCGGGAAGGCTACACCGGCACCGGAGTCCTTGATGATCCCCTCTGCCTCCGCGACCACATCCGCCAGCTTGACGCCCTCGACCACGCGTCCGGCCGCTGCGTCCAGTGCCTTCCGTGCTATCACTCCGGCCCTGACGTACCTTTCCAGTGTCGTTTCATCCATTCCCGGACCTCCGATGCAGCTGCGCCCTCCCTGAGGATGGTCCCGTTGACCAGGTCCACGACGGTGGAGGGTAGGTTCTCCCCACAGGGGCCGCCATCGATATAAATATCTACCGCCGAGCCCAGTTGCCGCCGCGCTTCCTCGCACGTGGTCGCTGCGGACATCCCTGACTTGTTCGCTGATGTGGCGACGAGAGGGCCTGCCCGCCGGACCAGTTCGAGAGCAAGAGGATGGTCAGGGACCCGGACAGCAATCGTGGTCCCTCCTGCGGTCACCCGGTCCGGGACGATGTCGGTACGCGGCAGCACTACCGTGACGGCACCGGGGAGCAGGCCCTCGAGGGTATCGACGTTCACGAGCATTGCATAGCGTGCGATGTCCTCCACTCGGTGGACAGCTATGGACATGGGCTTGCCCTCTTCGCGTCCCTTGGCCTCGTACACCCTCTCCACCGCGTCATCGTCCAGAACGCAGCCGATACCGTACACTGTATCGGTGGGGTATACGACCACGGCACCGGCGCGGATGCGGGCCACAATCTTGTCCGTTATCGCTCCAACCTCGCTCATCGCAGCATCTCATGTCAGCATTGTTAATAAATCCCTCGGCCGAGCAGTGATACGGCCACCGGCACCATTATGCACCCCATACAGAGCGACCGCTTGACGCCGATCGTCGGCGGTACGACACCAAGTGCCGTCGATGCTGCCAGAAGTGCAAGCCCTGCAGGACCGCACCTCCATGCAACTGCGAGTGTGACCAGAGAGACTATCGAAAGAGTGAGGATCCGGTAATCGAGCCTCCCCACTATACGCACGAACTGGGAGAATATGGTAAGCGAGACCGCTGCAGCAAGGGACGCCGCGAGCACCATCGACACCAACGAAGTGCGGAACACGTCAGCCCCGGCAGCGGCCTCCTGAACAGCGATGGCCACTCCCGAGCGTGCCTTCCCGACGAGCGAGAGCGTGACCATGTTGAAGATGAAGTTGGCGGTGTTCACAGCCCCCATAGAGACGAGGAGGGTCCGGTCGTTCCCGCCCACGAGCAGTGACGAGACAAGACAGGCTTGGGAGTTACCTACTCCTGGGACCATCCCGACGAGCGCACCGGAAAGGGTACCTGCAACAGTACCGCGGGTGACATCTCCCCAACCAACGCTCACCCCCCCGCTCGTCTCCTGGTGGGGCATGCCCCCCGCATCGACCAGCGAGAGGAGAAGTGTCGACACCCCGAACATCCCGGAAAGCATGGGGAATAGAGACTCCGGGACGTCACTTGCGACCTGCCCGAGGAACGCAGCGAGGAGCAGGACAGCTAACGCACCTCGTCGGTTCTGCTCCGTGAGGATCAGAACGAGGATCGTGCCCACGACCAGTACGGTCGCGATCCAGGGTCTGGCATAGAACGCTGGTACCACCATGAAGAACACAGGGAGGAGCAACAGTGAGAGTAGGAGGGCACTGAAACCGCCCACAACGGTGAGGAAGTATGCTTCGACAGCCCGCCCCTCGAGCGCGTACTTGTGGGCCGGTAGCACTGATAGCGCCGTAGCCTCGTCGGGGATGCCGAGGAGCACAGAGGGGATGAAATCGAGGAACGTGTGGACGGTGGCCATGGCCACGAGCACAGGTACGGCAGAATCACCTGCGAGCCGGTCGTTCACCATGAGCGAGACAAGGTTCACATGGATCCCTGGAACGAGCCCTGTGACCGTTCCCAGGGCAAGCCCTAAGGCTATGGCCCAGAGCACCGCACATCACCTGCGACCACTTCCTTCTGCTTTCCCCTGATCCGGACTCGACCTTCCAAGGTCACGACCACGCCCGTGGAGATCATGCATCCTCCGTACTCGGCCACAACGGCCGCTTCACCGGTCGTATCCCGTAGGACGAATAGGAAGCCCGAACCCCGCTCACGGACCGAGGTCACGACACCATGCAGGCGCACAGGACCAGCATCCGGAAGATCCGCGATGGCGATGTCACGGGGGCCATCGAGCAGTACCACTGCACACAGTCCTACAAAGAAGGTCGTTGCAGCCAGCTTTAGGAGGAGCCGGTCGTCCATGGCCAACGAGTGGGTCCCCTTTATTAAGTTGTTTAATGAGGACCGAGAGTCGTACTATGCCCAATTCGGCCATTGATCCTCCCGAGCTCGAACGTCGCGTCGGTATCCGCTGCTACCGCTCCTCAGTCCCCGGTATCGGAGGGAGCATCAAGACACAGCCCGAGGACTTCATGGTCTCCGAGGTGTCCGACATCCCGGCCGATCCCGAGGGCCCGCACGTGGTGTTCACTCTACGCAAACGACGTTGGGACACGATGGGCGCCCTCATCCGACTGGGACGGGAACTCGGGGTCGCGATGCAAGCCTTCGGGTTCGCGGGGAACAAGGACCGTCAGGCAGTGACTGAGCAGAAGGTCTCGCTCATGGGTGTCGAACCGGACAAGCTCCTCGCCCTCAGCATCCCCGGTATCAAGGTGGTCGATGTATATCGGACACGGCGCAAGATCAAGCTCGGTATGCTCAGGGGTAACCGGTTCACCATCGTCCTACGCGATATCCCCGAGCCGGAGGGGCTTGGTGAACGCCTCGACACTATAGAAGAACAGCTCGGAGGAGTTGCGCCCAACTACCTTGGCATCCAAAGGTTCGGCGCCTCCCGCCCCAACAACCACTTGGTGGGGAAAGCCCTCGTGAAGGGTGACCTAGAAGGAGCGCTTGCCGAGTTCCTATGGGCCGACCATCCCAACGAGGCCCCCCGGTCCCGGGAAGCACGGGCAGAACTGGCAAAGGACCGCGACTTTGAGGGCGCGCTCGAGAGATTCCCCTACGGCCTCACGTACGAACGGGCCATGCTACGTGAGCTCTCCCGCGGACGTCCCCCGGCAGCAGCGTTCAGGGTCATCCCCAAGAAGCTCCTTCGCCTACTGATACATGCATATCAAGGCCTTTTGTTCAATCGTATCCTCTCCCTGCGAATCGAGCAGGGCATGCCCTTGGACGAACCGGTCAAAGGCGATATCCTCCTCATCGGATGGAAGACGATTCCAGTGGACGATGAGAACATCGACAGGCTCACCCGGATCTGTCATGCAGGAAAGGCATCCGTCTCGCTCCCATTACCGGGATCCAAGACTACCCTCGCCACCGGTGAGCCCGGAGAACTGGAGCGCAAGGTCATCGAGGAGGAAGGGACCGACCTCTCACTGTTCTCATCCTGCATCTCGTCGTCGGAGGGTACGCGCCGGGCCGCGATAGTCCGGTACGAGGATCTCTCCAGCGAGCTAGATCCCGATGAGCGCACTGTGACCCTCAAGTTCTTCCTGACCAAGGGGGCGTACGCGACCAACGTTGTGCGCGAGTTCATTAAGGGGCCGGTATGGTAGCTGGCTTGCGGTCCGGCGAGCTCTGCACAAAAACGTAAAAAGCACGCGTGTCTAATGAGTCCCTATGCGTAGATGGACGGCGGTGCTACTAGCGCTCGCACTGATGCTTGCGCCCGTCCTCGCAACGCTCACTGTGAGCAATCCTAAGCTCTATAACGTAGGCGACGAGGCCACCGTCATCACCTTCGATGCAGATGGCGTCGTGCTCCCCATCCCGGGCGCCTCGCCCGAGCTGTGCACGATCGAAGGCGACCTTTGTCATTTCATTGACTACAGCACTCGACTGGTCCTCGCCGGTACACGTGCCATGATGCTCCCGGGGCAAGGATCGGTCATCGAGGGGATCACGCTCATAGCCACCCCGTCCTGTCCCAACGTGACAATCTCGCTTGACTTCGGTGAAGGTGTCAAGGACACAGTAATCCTCGACTACGATGCAGGTCAGGGACGGGTCGTGCGCAACGTCACGCTCGAACCCGTGGAGGGAGGATGCACGGCCGCCGCCGTCACGCTCAACGTCAATGAGACTACTCCGCTCCTTTCTTCCACTGGGAAGACCATGGCCGCCTGGCTCCCGGGAGTGCGGGACAGTGTACCCGCGACCATCCAGGTCGGGATGCGAGCGGGGAGCGAATCCATCTATCATAATTTCGTCGGCCCATATGCTGTGCTACCTTCCTCGGAACCTGCCAAGGCGATCTGTCTCACCTCGGTGGCAGAGCCCACGCTCGCCGTGAACCTCACCATGGACCCGACGCCCGAACGTGCCCTTCTCCTTATCAGTAGCCCTGACCGCTCCAGGCTCCATCAGGTTGAGAACGACAACGTCACACATGAGAGGCACTGGGACTGCACGCTCCCTGTGAGGGTACGCTACATCGCCACTTCACCCACCCGGTTCGCTGTAGGCGACGTGGAGGCCGTGTCCGAACCCTTCTACCTTGTGTCCGCATCCGGTGTCCAGACGGCAAGCTCAGCGCTCTTCGACGGCAAGGCGATCAACCTCACCATCGAACGTGATACCGGCGCTTTCTCGAACCTTGTCGCCCAGGTACGCGTCACACGAAAGGACACTCTCCAGTCCCGCGGGGCGCTCGAAAAGACTTGCACATGCACCGACCCCCCATGCACATGCACGTTCCATGCACCCGTGACGGGGAGCGGTGAACGCGACATCTGGATCAATGCGACTGACAATACCGCATCAATGCTGATCACCTTTACCTACACCGAGGCCCCTGCAGAAGTGAACGTCTCCATCGAATCCGTCGATCCGACGGAGCGCAATCGAATCTGGATGTACGCCAACGTGAGCTCGAACTACCACATCGACAGCTGCACACTACGAATGACAACGCCTGCAGGAGCCGACCTCGAGGACGAGACCATGGACCTGGACCTCGAGGAATGGCAGCGGACCGGGCTCGCAAAGGTCAGGGCAGACCTACCGGAGAGCGGTGAGCACAACGCGTTAATAACGTGCTCTGATATCGACGGGAAGACTGGCGAGGGCCGCATCACCATCGTTCGGGACACAGATCCCCCCACGACCAACATCAGAGACATGACCATCCCGTCCGGGACCTTCGCACTTAACTTGAACATTACAGATCCCTATGCAGGACCGCGCGACTGTGGGCTGGACATCGACGGCGTTTCGAAGAAGTGGCGGGATGCAAGGAACGGCACGGTCGGCTGGGAGCTGGAGCTCGATCCCGCGAACCATACCGTTCGCATCTGCTGCAGGGATAAGCTTGAGAACTTTGGATGCTCGTTCGCCTACCTCGTCGCTTACGTCGCGGCAACGCCCACACCGACACCCATCCCCACACCGGAGGCCACGCCCAACGCCACCGCTACGCCGACTCCGAACGCTACGACGACGCCAGCACCGACTCCCAACGCTACCACCACACCTGCGCCGACACCGAACGCTACAGCGACACCCGCGCCGACACCGAACGCCACTGCAACGCCTACTCCAGGTCCCGATGTTACCGCATCGGTGGCACCTACACCCACGCCAACACCGCCGCCCGACCCACAGCTCCAAGAGGCCCAGGATAAGCTCGAGGTGCTCCGTGCTATCATCGAGCATGTGGACAGCCAGTACAAGAGGGAGAAGCTCAATCTCACGGTAAGGCAGGTCGAGAGCATGATCAATCAAGGATCATACAAGGATGCCATGGAGCTGGCCGACCGTGCCATCCAGATGGCCACCGATATAGACCGGACCGACTACAGCGCGACCGTCGCGGCCGTTGCTACCGAGGAGCCGAATCAGGTGATGCCTGGTCAGGTTGTGAGCGCCGCACCCATCGTCCTACGTGAGGACCCTCCCTGGATGCTCATCGCTGCAGTGTTCGTGGTCATTCTCTTCCTGTCCTCCATAATGCTCTATCGCCTCGTTGCCGGAGGCGAGGATGTGGGACCGGGATTGGAGCTCCCCCAGGATCCCACGCCGCCCCAGGGAGTGTATGACATGACAGGGTACATCTCCCAGCATGCAGCAGAGACCGCGGTTCCCGAGCAGGTCCAGCTCCCCCCTTCAGGTCCCACACCGTTGGAGTCGCTCTCCAAGGCCCTATCACCTCTCCCATCGAGCATCCATGATGCATCCTCAATGGGCCTCGATCAGGCCACTGTTGTGACCATGGCCAACTCCGCTCGCACCTATGCATCACGAGCGGGCGAGCTCGATACTGAGATGCAGCTCCGGGTGGGTAACGCCCTCTATCTTGCAGGGGATCCAGCGAGCGCCCTTGCGTGGTACGGGATGGTGCTCCAGAAGGACGAGAGTAACGTGCAGGCCATGCTCAATGCCGGGAAGGCCTATGACGATACTGGCGACCCTGTACACTCCAAGCGATATTACAACCGTGTGTTGTCAACGGACCCGTTCAACACCATCGCCCTGGAGGGTCTGGCCGTGAGCTACAAGGCCGAAGGACTCGCTCATAAGGCCATCGAGCACTACGTCCGGCTCGCTGAGGTCGACCATTCACGTTTGGACGCCTGGCTGCACGCAGGCGAGCTCTATGAACAGGACGGGTTCGACGACAAGGCCTTGGACGCCTATGACAGTGCGTCCGGCACTGTGGGCGACAATGTACCAGCCCTGGTGGCCATGGCCAATCTATTCTCACGGACCAAGCGCGAAGAGCAGGCCCAGGAGACCTTTGAGAAGGTCCTTACACTCCAACCGAAGAACAAAGAGGCACAAGATTTCCTTATCAACCGTTACGAACATTTGGGCAACCAGTTCCTCGGCATCGACACAGAGGACCGGGATCAGAGGGAGAAGGCACGGTTCTACTTTACCAAGGCAATGGACCTGGCCAAGCGTGGGACGGACGAGCATATCCGGCTCAAGCAGAAGGTCAGGCACGTGGTAGAGCTCGACTAGCGAAAGGCAGCTTACGGCAACCAAACCTTTATATACCTCGCATGCACCCTTACCGAAGGGGTTTGTAGCTTGTCACGTATCTCCTACATCGTTCCCATCATGCTTATCGCCATCCTGTTGGCGGTACTGGTCACAGCTCTTCCGACCGTGGACGAGGTGGTGGAGGAGGTCGATATCCGTGGTTTCAAGTACGCCAAGAGCCGTATCGCTCTCACTATCCCATCCTCCTACCTCCGCGAGCGGCGTATCAACGAGGACACCCTACGCCAGTTGTGCCGTAAGCAGTTCGCTACTGGCGGTGACACGACCTTCCTCAACTGCGAGGTACGCATCTCCGATAAGGAGGGTGGACGGAGCGAGGTGTCTTTCACGGTTTTCGATCAGCCACAGTTCACCTTCAAGGATCTCACCTTCCTCGGGGACAGGCTCAAGCTCGATGTGCTCTTTGAGCACAAACCCAAACAATTCGCGTTCACACGAGGCTATCGGGTGCTCTCTCGCCAGCTCGATGTAGTGTATCCGACGCACAGGACCGTGCTGGAGAACGTGGGAGAATCCACTTATTCCTCATCCTTCTCCCTTGTTGGTGAGCCGGGTTCGCTCGCATTCTCACCGGAACAGGACTCTTTTATGCTCGGCCAGTTCATCGCCATCCCCAAATTGGAGGGCGAGCTGTGCGCGGCCGCGCTCGTGAAGGACGATGTCGTCGTGGCAAAGCAGCTATCGGTCCTCTGCCGCCCCACGGCCTTGGCCACATCCGCGTTCCTGGAACCTGGAGAATACGAACTATTGGTAGTATCCTATCGGTTGGGGAAGCTCTCCCTGGCCAGATCTCGCATCAGGCTCTCAGATCCTTCCCTCTCGCTCACCGTCACGGTGAACAAGCCTCAGGTCTTTCTGGGTAAGATCTTCACTCTAGAGGTCACCGCCGATAGAAGCCTTGACGCGTGTGACGTGTCCGTCCAGAACATGGGGGGTTTCAAGGTTACTGATGGCTTCTACCGCGGATGTACTGACGTGGTGGTCGGGACTTCGACATCCTGGGTACCGGGCGACCACATGGTGCAGGTAAAGGCCAGTGCGAGTGGCGTAGAGGGCTCGGCCGGCGTCCTGGTCAACTTCATGGGCTCCGGATATCTTGGTGGAGAGGAACCTCTTATCGAGCCTGAGCAAGTGATGCCAGGTAACGAGGTGTACATCCACCCCGATCCATCAGCCACGTGTGATTTCACACGTACCGAGCTCTACGATAAGAACGGGGTACGTATCGCCGAGCAGGACACTCCCGGATGTGACACGGTGATATCCGTCCCGGTCCCCGCCTCCACACCACCAGGACCCGTCCGGATGGATGTGAAACAGGTCGAGGACGGTAGGATCAAGGGCGTCTCCTCCAAGGTGTTCTCCGTCATGGAGTGGCAACCCATTCAGCGCACACAGCGCTATGAGCTCTGTCATGAGGGAGTCATGCGGGTGAGCCAGCACACACTCCCCTGCATCGGTAGCGAGGACCGGTGCTTCCCCACGACATCCTCTCTTCCACTGTGCGTTTGCTTTGATACGGACGATAACGCTGCAGCTGTGTGTGAGTACGGCCAGCGCTGTTCAGGAGGCCAGTGCGTCGATACCGAGCTCACCAAGAGCCCATATATCATAGTGCACGAGGACGGCCAGTGCCTCGCCAAGCGAGGCCTGAACACGATGGACTGCCTCCAAGTGGGCGAGATGTGCGCTAGCTCATGCGTCTGTCTGGACCACACGTCACGACCCATCTCCTCCTGCACTTTCGGCGAGACCTGCACACCTGATGGTTGCCGGAAGGTCGAGCTCGTGCTCAGGATCGAGGATCCGCCAATGGACCACGTGCGGGCCGACGAGCTGCGCGACGGTATCCGTCTCACGTGGTATGGTCACCTGAAATCCGAGGGCAGTTTCCTAAGGGAGGACGTGCAGGACGCGCTCGAGGTCCGGGCCCTTATCGGGGACGTGGAGGGTTCCGACGTGAGCGCCAGATACCTCGATGAGGAGAAAGGCTGGGAGTTCACTGCAAAGTTCGCCCCCGATCTCGCACCCGGTCGGTACGACGCCTTCCTTCTCGTAACATACCGCGAGGCCATGCAGCTCGCCCGCAGTCCCTTCTACGTGTGGTATCCGGAGCACCTTTCCAAGCTTGACCTCGTCATCAAGAACGTAAATCCCACATCAGTAAGCGCCAAGCAGCTACGGACCGGTGTGTCCGTGAAGGCTATGGTACGTGTTCAAGATGCGCAGGGGAACGATGTCGACGACCTTCCTCAAGAGTCGTTCGAGATGCTCGCCGGTGAACTGAATGCAGTGGCTGAAGCCGCCAAGTACCAACCCATTTCAGGTTTATGGGAGGTCGTGGGCACGTTCCGGAGCATCCAGACCGCGGGCTCGGGAACGCTCACCGTCCGGGTTTCCCGTCTCGGTCGCGAGGGTCAGGCCGTCGATGCGTTCTCCATCGTGGACCGGGTACCCCTTGACCTCCAGATAGTCAAAGTTAGCCCTGGTACTACGGACGAACCGCTCTTCTACGCTCTCGTGGCCATGGGCTTCACGATGGACGTGTTCATGCAGCTCAGGGGTGGCGACACTCTCACCCCGGATTCGTTCACGGTCAAGATCCATGATAAGCAACTGCCGCCCGAGAATCTGGTCGACATGATCAGCACTGCCGAAGGTATACAGTTGAAGCTCGGCCAAGTGGACCTCTGCCCTGATGTTCCACCCCCGGACACCCCCGTCCCCATCGAAGTGACTGCTGCTACCTCTGATGAGACGGCAACTGACAGGTTCCTCATCTATCTGGAGGGGAATCCGGGCGACTGGAACAACCTTGAGGAGGCGGGTTGCTTATGAGAAGGACTATTATCAACCGCCAACATCGCGGTCAGCTCTCTATGATAGCGCTGATCGCCCTTTCGGTCCTCATCATCGGCACGCTCTATATGTTCTTTACACGAGGCCAGCAGGACCGTGATCTGGCGGACGACCGCCGGCAGGCCGAAACGGTCAAGGAAGAGCAGGTCAAGATTGAACAGGCGATATCGTCCATCCTCGAGAGGGCCATCCATCAGTCCGCCGAGGAGATGGCATTACATGCGGGTTTCACCGAGGAGAACGCGCCCCTTGGCCACCCGCGAGGCGTACCCTATCTCTTCGACAGGGGTAAGAAAGTGAACGTGCCTACCGTCGAGGTCATGCAGATCATGATGTCCGAGGAGGTGTCCCGTCGAGTAGCGGAGGAACGGGACAAACTCAAGCGCACACTATCCCTCAACCACATCACCATGGGGGAACCGAACGCTACTGTCGAGCTCTACAATGAGAGCATCCGCACGACACTCGCGCTCCCGCTGATCGTGCTCGACGATAAGGGCGTGACGGTCACGACCGCGATCAAGTTCGATAAGAACGTGCCTCTACGACTGAAGACATTACGAGACCGTGCTGTCGCGTACATAGACGCGTACATCGAACGACGTGAGATCGAGGACAACCTGCTCATGACTATCACACAGGACTCCCGCATCTGGGGGCCGAACATGGGCATGCGAGGCCTCACATCCTGCGGTGTGGCCAAGAAGGTCCACCGGTCGGAGATGGTCCAGCCATTCCGCCAGAACGCACAGCTAGCCGTCGCACTGGAGCTCGATACGGTACGCAGTAAACAACCTGCAAACGACCTCGTTGCCTGGACCGCCGAGGTGGACCGTCAGGCCCTCAATTTCACGCTCTTGGCTAACAAGGGAACTGATAAGGAGAGCACCGATGTTGTAGAGGAAATCGCTGTACCGACCATTATCGCATCGCAATCATGCTTCAAGCGTTTTTCCGTTGTGTACAATGTGACATTCCCTGTTGAGATGCGCATTAGGGACCTCATGAAGAGCACAAAGGTCGTCGGTGGCGAAGGGAGCGTCGAGGTAAAGCCCCTCGAGTTCGTGTTCTATATGCGACCGTTCCTCCGTGAGGATGACATCAAGGGGATAGACGAGAGCGTCTCCGATCCGGAAGAGATATCTCATGTCTGCCAGGGCTCGTGCACGCTCGATATCGGGATGGCCGACTCGTCGGGGACTAAGGTCCGCTCCGGCACTGTGTATATCGACTCCTGTCCCTATGTCTACCCTACAGAGGGATCTGACCAGCTCCACGTCGACAACGCTCCGTGCAATATCCATACCCTTGTCGCCGAGTCAACGGATCCTGCAGGGAAGGCGCGGTACGTGGAGCGAGTGAACATCCTGGCTACGTTCTCACGTGACATCTCTATCCTCGACCACGGCACAGTAAAGGGAACTGTCGCGATGCGCAACCGAGTGTTCTGTATCAATTCTCGACGTGTGGACGATAGGGGGACCGTCCCTCTCGGCTACGTCGACGGAAAGCCACCCACCTTCATCGAGATCGTCCTATCGCCCCTCAATCCAAGGATGAGCGAATCCCTCACATCCATTGTTGACGAGAACGGGCAGTTCACCATCGAGGGTGTCGTACCGGGACGATATCTGGCACTCTACGTACCCTCCATGGACCGGGATGGAAGGCCAGGATGGAAGGTCCTCCCCCATGGGGAGGTTCTCACCGTTACCGAGGGAACCAACGATCTAGGGACCGTCACGCTCGACCCGATGCTCGTGGAACCGGTCGGAGACGGCGGGTACGAGCGCATCGCCCGGAAGGAGAGCTGCTAGAGCGCCCCGACTACGTCCACGCAACACTCTTAAAACATCTTGCGCGACCGTGACCTATGAAGCTCCTCTCCTGGAACGTCAATGGCATCCGCGCGGCCATCCGCAAGGGATTCATCGAGGCAATCTCCGAGGTCGGCCCCGACATCATCTGTGTCCAGGAGACCAAAGCCCGGTCGGAGGACGTCAACCTGGACCTCCCCGGATACGAGCAGTACTGGAACAGTGCCCAGAAGAAAGGCTATTCAGGAACGGCGGTGTTCACGCGTATCAAGCCCTTGGCCGTTCTCTACGGCATGGGGAAGGAGGAGCACGACACCGAGGGACGTCTCATCACGCTCGAGTTCTCCGACCACTTCCTCGTGTGCGTGTACACACCGAACGCCCAACACGGGCTCAAGCGCCTGCCATACCGGATCGAATGGGACCGGGACTTCCTCGACTTCGTCAAGCACCTCGATTCCATGAAGCCGGTCATCATCACCGGTGACCTGAACGTCGCCCACGAGGAGATCGACCTGGCCAACCCGGACCGCAATCATGAGAACCCGGGATTCTCCGATGAAGAGCGTCGCGACTTCACCGCGATCCTCGAGGCCGGGTTCGTGGACACCTTCCGACACTTCACGAAGGATCCAGGGCACTATACATGGTGGTCGTACAGGTTCAATTCCCGTGCTAGGAACATCGGATGGCGCATTGATTATGTATGTGTGTCCCAGAAGCTCCTGCCCAAGGTCCAGGATGCCTTCATACTTCCAGAGGTCATGGGCTCCGACCATTGCCCTGTGGTCATCCTGTACTCATGACTCATCAAACGGTGAGCGTTCGCCACAGCTGACGAAGGGTCGGTCGTGTCCCGTACATGAGGATGGTCGCACGGAAGATACGACCGAAAACACGCGACGCAATTATCGTAGAGATCACCAGGACCAGGGAGAAGAAGAAGACCTCACCAATAGAGGGTGCGTGCGAGAATATCCGGATGATCATCACCATGGGAGTGAAGAATGGGAAGAGGGCCAATAGACGTGCGAGAGCCACGTTCTCCTGAATTGCTGGTAAGAGGATGAAAGGCACAAGGGCGAACCACGAAACCGTCATGCTGATGTACTGCGACTCGCGAAGCGATGAGCCCATCGCACCGAGGCCTGCCAGCACCATGCCGTAGAACAGGTAGCCGAGGAGGAAGAATAGCAGTGACAGGGCGATGGTCGATGCGGTGATCTGGACCGTTGTCGATGCCAGTGCAAAAGCTGCACCACCGAACCATATTGTCATCTGTATGAGCCCAAGAAG